>NZ_CP116967.1:0-600000 GCF_032050975.1 Candidatus Nitrospira allomarina
ATGTTTTACGAATTCATGAACTGTGGCGCCTATGGAAATGGCCGACTGTCGAAGAAACATTCTTCGACCTAATATCGGATTGGACGAAGACTGGTCTGGCAGATGGGAGTCCGACATTACGACGCTTTCAATAGTCTATAAACCAATAAAACCAATGGGACACGAGGAAAGGTGTTTTTCTGAATTTATACCACTCCGGAGGCCCGCAGCTTATACACCTCCACGCATCTGTCACAGGCTCCATATTCCACATCCCATCCTGGGTGATTTTCGCGAATAAAATCTAAGACAAAACCTTCGAGCGTCTCATCCATGTTTTCTACCCAGGTATAAGTTGGGAATCGACAAAGAGGACACGGAAACCCCGGGAGGAGCATGGGTTTCGTTGGCACATCCGGCACCTCACTGTCCTCAACCTCAATGGCTCTCTCAATCACTCGTATCGTATCTGAAGCCATTTCCACTAATTCGGCATGAGTGAGATAATCCGTCTGCCAGATCCCTTCAAATACGGACTCCACCTGACCGGGAGGAATTTTTCGATACCAAGAACGGAACTCACGAAACCGATATTCCTTGGAAAACATCGGCTCCTTGCCTGTTCGGGCAATCCGGCTATCAACATGAAGATTCCACAGCACACGGTAACGATTTAAAATCAGATGTTCTTCCCCAGGGTTCAACCCCACTTTTGTGTCAGGATCGTAACCAAAAGCCTCATCCAACATGTCAGAAATATGCGTTAACTCATGTCGCAGGTAACGGGTAATGGCTGGATCATAAAATCGCCGAGGGATCAATTTAATCCCCACCCCTTTTTTCCCGGCCTCTTCAAATTGGCGAGCAAGTTTTTCTTCGACCACTCCCCACTTCCGAAGAACATCAACCCCTTCCTGATCTTCTTTCAATACGCCTCGCACTAACACAATCCCAGTTTTATCTCGCAAAACCGGGAAGTCATCAAAAGCATCACGAAGAATTTCGGCAAACCCCCATTTAGCGAATAAATGTTGATAGAGGCGTTTGAACTCCGGATCACGGTCATCAAGGGAAAACTTCTCGTAAATGGGATCGGCAAACTCATGAAATTCGTTAAAATAAGTCGGGTCCCCTTCACGCTCAGTTTTTTCAGCAAACGAATCAATCACCTCCTGAAGGAGGGCGGGTTGAAACCGAATTTCCATGAGCAAACCTCCGTTTACCGCAAGATCACCACCAGACGAGTTTTGTTTCTCGGAAGGTGATCACCGTAATAATAAATTCACAATAATTTGGGAGGTAGCTACCTTGACTCCCTCGAAAAGCGCCGTTTAGTATCATAACTAGTTGAATTATAGGAATGCGTTTTCCCTTTTGGCAAGAGAATCCCATTCATCCATTCCTGAATCCGTTTAACCGATCCATTTGATGTCAATCTGTTTCCGAAGCGAGGAATTCCATGACCCAGCCCACAAGCCCAGACACACTGAGTTCTAATCCCGGGTTCATTCATACTCCTGATTCACAGCCTCCGCCACTCATCGATTCACTAGCCTATTGGAAAGGCGGTATCAGGGAACTGAAGTCATTCCGTGGTCACACACAAGAGATATGGGCTGTCGCCTTCTCCCCTGATGGACTGACATTAGCAAGCGGAGGGAACGATCGTTTTATCCGAATTTGGGATATTGAGACCGGCCGCCTTCTTCGTTCCCTACGAGGGCACACACATGTCGTTCGAGAAGTCAAATATAGCCCTGATGGCCAAATAATCGCTTCTGCAAGTGAGGACAGGACCATACGGCTGTGGAATCCTCAAACGGGAGAATCTCTCCGGTTACTTTTTACTCGATATGACCATGCGGTATGCAGTATTTCCTTCTCCCCAGACGGGCTCATGCTCGCGAGGGCGGGACAGAATAAAGACATTAAAATTTGGGAAGTGACCACAGGCACCGAACTCATGACGCTCCTTGGTAAAGATCAATACGACCATAATTGGAGTGTCTGCACAGCATTTTCACCTGACGGCATTCACCTAGTGGCCGGCACCGATATCGGGAAAATTAAGCTTTATGAGGTTTTGCCAAGCGGGGAAGAAAAAATTGTACACAACGGCCATTGGAGAGATGAGGCCGATGACGAAGAGACCGAAAATCGAGGTTTTTACGTAGATGATCAAGGCGGATTTCAAAAACCCATGGAATATTGGATTGGGGCCCTCACCTTTACCCCTGACGGGGGCACCATGATCTCAGGAAGTCGTGACTGTACGATTAAATTCTGGGACATGCCGACCATGGAAGAACGCCGCACGTTGAAAGGTCACTCTGAATGGGTCAGAAATCTTCTTGTGACCAAAGATGGCCAGGTGCTTATCAGCGCCAGCGATGATGGGACCGTCAAAATGTGGGACATCCAAACCGGCCGTCAATTCCGAACGCTTCGATCGCACAAAGGCCCTGTCAGGGGAGTTGCTCTTTCTTCTGATGGGAAATACCTCGCCACAGCTGGCAATGACCGGATCATCACCCTCTGGGAGGGTGGGGAATAATTTATTTCCCGTCACAGCAATCCTTAGCTTCGAATGTTCAGGGCAGCTCTCTTTCTTCCTAGAAGGGCTGCCCTTTCAACCCTCATTCTCATCGCCACTCTCAGAGTTCGTGTCGTCGCATGCCCGCACAATTCCATACCGTTTACATTTTTCCCAAAGCCCTTTTCTCGATAATCCTAAAACCTTCGAGGCCGTCAGCCGACTCCACCCTGTTCGATTGAGTATTTCAAGAATATGCCCCCGTTCAAAATGCTCCCGGGCTTCGGCCAATGTCTCCATCGCCCCATTTTTCACGCCTCTCCTGCCCTCAAGATTCCCGCAAAACCCGCATCCTTTTTGCGGTTCCCCTCCCGCATATGGACATCGACTCTGTCCGCAGAGATCCCAAACCTGGATTTCTTGAGTGTGTTGTGCCAATGCTAACGCCCGTTCAATAGTGTTTTCCAATTCGCGGACATTCCCCGGAAAAGAATACTGCAATAATACCTCGCGAGCTTGACGTGACAAGGCTTTGGGTTCTTGGTGATTTCGACCTGACATCGTCTCCAAAAAATGCTGGGCGATCATGAAAATATCTTCTCGACGTTCTCGGAGAGGGGGAAGCTGAACGGGCACCACATTCAATCGATAATAGAGATCTTCCCGGAATCGACCTTGTTCAACTTCTTTCCGCAAATCCTTCTGCGTTGCACATACTAATCGCACATCCACTTCAATCGTGTCATTTCCCCCGACGCGCTCAAATTGACGTTCCTGGAGAACACGAAGCAATTTAATCTGGACCAACGGGGAAATTTCCCCAATTTCATCCAAAAAAAGCGTTCCCTGATGAGCAAGTTCGAACCGCCCCTGCCGTTGCCGGAGGGCCCCCGTAAACGCCCCTTTTTCATGCCCGAACAGTTCAGCCTCCAACAGCGTTTCCGGGAGTGCGGCACAACTGACTTTGACCAAGGCATGGTTTCGGCGGGCGCTATTGGTATGGATGGCATTGGCAATCAATTCCTTTCCCGTTCCACTTTCCCCGACCACTAAAACGGTCGCGTCAGTGGCCGAGACTAACTTGACTTTCTCCAGCACCTGCCGCATCCGCTCATTTTTTCCCACAATCCCTTGGAAACTAAATTTCTTTTCCAACGCATCCCGTAACACCCGATTCTCTTCACGAAGAGCCACCACCGCACAAACCCGCTGCACACTCAACAACAATTCATCCATAGAAAAGGGTTTTGTGATGTAGTCGTAGGCACCGCTTTTCATCGCATCGACAGCCGTGTCAACGGAACCATGTGCCGTAATGACAATTACTTCCGTGCCGGGGCACTGCTCCCGGCACTGCTTCACGATATGCAGCCCATCCACACCGGGCAATCGCAAATCAGTAATGACCAAATTAAACCGTGAAGTCCGCAACCGCTCGAGTCCCTCCAACCCGGAACTGGCCTCCTGTACCACATAACCGATAGCCTTCAGCGCATCCACCATAGAGACTCGCATCAAGGGCTCATCATCAATTATCAGGACGGAACCGTGAGTCATGTGCCTACCTTTACAGGAATCCCCGCACGCGATCGAACCAAGGGCAGGCGAATGGTAAAACGAGTACCTTTTCCCTCTTCACTGTCAACCACCATTTCACCTGCGTGCCGCTGCACAATTCCCAAACTCACCGACAATCCCAACCCGGTCCCCTCTCCGGTCCCTTTCGTCGTAAAAAAGGGATCAAAAATATGAGGGCGAATCTCTTGAGGTATTCCGCACCCGGTATCCTCCACTTCAATTTCATATCCTTCTTCCTGCTTTCTGGTACGCAATGTCACCTGGCCACCTTCTTTAAGTGCCTGAACCGCATTCAGGACTAAGTTCATAATCACCTGCTCAATCATATGCGCATCGACCATCACCATCGGCAGTGTCTCATCATAGTCCTTACTCAGAGTGGCATGTTTGACCAGGAATACATGCTCGGTCAATACCAGAACCCGGTCTAAAATTTGATGAAGATCTGTCATGGCTAATTCCGGTTCACGTTGCTGGGAAAAATCCAGGAGCTGCCGAACGATGCGTTGAACGCGTCGCAATCCATCCTCCATAAAATGCAAATATTCCTGGGATCGTTCGGGCGTCAACGTTCCCTTTCGAATATTATATAAACAATTTAAAATTCCCCCTAACGGATTGTTAATTTCATGTGCGACCCCGGCGGCCAGCTTACCAATGGAGGCTAAACGCTCAGAATTCTGCACCTGGCGTTCCAAATGCTTCCGTTCCGTGATATCCCTGGCAATACCTAATACTCCTGTGTAAACGCCTTCATCATTGAGAAGCGGGGCTACACTAACCAGAACCGACCGCAACTCTCCCTCTCGACTGACCACCTCTACTTCGTAGACTTGCTTTGTCCCAAGATCCAATGTTTCTTTCAAATACCGTCCACGATACCGCTTGGAGAGTAACGAGAGATACGGTTTTCCAATCAAGTCTTCTTTTCGATATCCCCATGCATCAACTTTCCCATTGACATAAGTAAACCGTAAATCAACGTCCAAGGTATAAATCACGTCATTGGCATTTTCTAACAGACTTTCAATGTACAGCTTGGCTTGCTCAATTTCCCGGGTACGCTCTGAGACTTTATCTTCCAGGACCTCATTGTATCGTTGCAGTTCAGCTTCCAGCTTTTTATGCTCGGTAATATCTCGCAGCTGCACCATGATTGAGGCTCTTCCACCCATATCGATGCGAACCAGGTCCATCTCCATGGACTTCATGATGCCTTGCCGGTCATAAACCTCAATCTCTGTCGTGGGGACCTTTGACTCTTCACCACTGACTCGTTCCAACAAATTCTGACTGATCCTCTGGAATGCCGGAGGAACAAGCTTCACAAAGTACGCGCCTTCTAAATCAGAAGGGACATACCCTAGAATTTCCCGTTCACGCGCATTGACATCCAAAATACGGCCTTCCGAATCAACCACAAAGATTGAATCGGCAGCCAAATTAAATAACGCCTTATAGCCCGCCTCTGAGTCAGACAGTTGTAGGGTTCGTTCGGCGACAATACCTTCCAATTGGGTGGTATATCGCTCAACTTCACGCTCCAGAGCCTTTCGGGCAGTGATATCCCTCACAAATCCTCTCGAATACACCACTGAATGGGTTCCCGGATCCATCAGCGTCGTTGAATGAATTTCCACATCCATCACTTCACGTGATTGCGTACGAAAAACAGTTTCTATGGAGCGCGCCCCACCCAAGGCCAGCCCTTGGACATAGGCCCGCACCCCCTCTTGTTGTTCCGCCGGGACAATATCCCAGAGCGACATCTCAAGCATGTCGACAAGCGAATATCCCAGCTTTTGCAACTCAGTCGTATTGACATGGACGAACCGCCCTGCGGGATCTAATTGATGAATCATTTCCGGAGCATTCTCAATGAGATCACGATATTTCTGCTCCAATCGCCCAATTTCATCCACTTTCTGATTCAACTCAGAAAACGAATGCTGTAGATTGTCCGCCATGGCATTGAAGGTATCAGCCAAGCGTTCGATTTCATCACCGGTACGGATCGCAATTTTTTCCGAAAGATTCCCACCTCCAAATTGCTCAACTCCCTGCGATAAGGCTTGTATGGGCTTCACGATCCGGCCAGCAACCACGACTCCTGCTCCCCACAAGATGACAAAAACAGAGATTCCATAGAAGATGACCTTACTTAATAATTGATCCAGTGGTGCATACGTCTCGGCAGAATCTTGACTGGTTAACATATGCCAGGACTTCCCACCAAAACTTTCTGGAGCTAATGGCATCCCCAAATGAAGAGGAGCATAGCCAACAATGGCATTCGGCATACCATGGGAATCCGGATCGGCCACCAACCACCCAACTCCACCTTCTTGAAACGCACTGACCACATTCGGGGGCATCACGTGCTCTTCCAAAGAAAACGCGGGACAGAGAATCGGCATTCCATCGGATGCGGTTAACATGGCATGACCGGTTTTCCCGGCGGCCACTTCAGAAATCGACCGAAATAACGAATCCCTTCTCAGAAGAATACTGATAGCTCCCACGACGTTTTGTCGATGATCATCCCAAATCGGGACGCCAACATTCAGGACATGCGTCCCAAACCCTGGATCAAATGACAAATCACTCACAAACGCCTGGGCATCATGATGTTGAACCACGGCCTCCCACCAGAGACTGTTTCCATGGAAAAAATTGACTTGTGGAAAAGAGCTCAACACCAATGCCCCCTGCGTATCTACTACAACAATCGCGAGATAATCCGATTTTCGAATTGCGTGCCATTGAATCAGGTAGTCGGTAGCATATTTGTTCAGAAAAACCGGGAACTCATCCTTTTTGGATTGGGCCCGCCAACTTTCCTGCCACTGCTGAATTAAAGCCTGAATTTCGTCTGGATTCTTATCAGCATAACTTCGGTTCGAATTCATGATGGCACTTCGAATAAAGGGAATTGTGGCCAGCTGTTGCGCCTCATTAATTCCACGAACAATCTGGGTCTCGACTTTACGAGCCACTTCCACCGCAATCCCCTTCATGGTGATACCGGCGGCTTCCCTTAGTGCACGCTTTTCTTCAAAATATGTGAGGAGGAGAGAAAGAATAAGGGGCAGAAGACCAACCAGCACCATCGCCAGAATCGTCTTGCCCTTTAGTTGGAGGGGAAACCCAAAGCGTTTCAATTTGGTAACATCGCAAAATCCATAAAAAACATCTAACTCCTATGATTTTCTACATTTTGGTACTCCTTTTTCCTTGATGTCAAGAAACGGTAACAAGGACGACTATTTACCTCGGCTTAGCAGCTTTCCCTCTCCACCAGGCCACAGTAACAGGAGCGGACTTGCGACAAAAATTGAAGAATAGGTCCCAACCATGACCCCCAAGAGTAAGGCCAATGAAAAATCATGTAAGACTTCCCCTCCCCATATGGTTAAGGGCACCAAGACCAGAACCACCGTCAGTGTTGTAATTAATGTTCTGCTTAAGACCTGATTGATTCCATTATTAACAATCGTCGTCGTCGTTTCCCGTCTCCTCTGACGAAGATTTTCCCGAATCCGGTCAAACACGATAACGGTATCGGTCAAAGAATACCCTGCCAGGGTCAATAGCGCCGTCACCACCAGCAGCGTAATTTCTGTATTCAACAGAAAATAAATCCCCAACACCGCCAGAACATCATGAAATGTGGCAATGGCTGCAGCCACCCCAAAACGAAACTCAAAACGAACGGCGACATAGAGGATAATGCCTGCCAGGGAAAGAATGACCGCAATCAAGGCATCCTCTTGCAGTTTCTTTCCAATTGTGGGTCCTATTGAAGTACTCGAATCCACTACAAATCCGTGATCAGGAAATTCAGCTTGAAAAGCCTGAATGATATTTTCACTGATTCCTTCTTCGATCGTGGTTTCGGTTTTTACACGAATCAAGAGCTTCTGGTCCTGGGGAAACTCCTGAAGTTCAGCGGAACCCAATCCATGCGCATCCAAGGCTTTTCTGGCCTCAGCAATCAGGAGCGGTTTATCAAATTTAAGCTGAACCGCCGTCCCCCCCGCAAAATCGATTCCCAGATTTGCCCATCCAAACAAAATTCCGATAACGGCCACCAATCCCAGAGAAGCCAGAATGCCCGATACCGCGAAAGCAATGTTCCGCTTTCCCATAAAATCAATATCTGTTTTCCCAAGAATTTCCATCATGACCAAAAATTTCTCCTCCCCAAAGAATATCCCCTGTCTTTGTGCTTGCGATAACGCCCTTTCTTAATCGATCCTCGTATTTGAAAAGGCCGCGCCTTGCCTCCCCTCAACCACCAAGGTTCAACCAATTACTTTCGCCTCAAACAAGGCGACCCATTAGATACTGAGCGAGTCCAACTTTCGTCGGTTCAGGAAATCAAATACCACCTTCGTTCCCACCAACGCCGTAAACAAGTTAATAGCAATTCCCAAACACAAGGTTACTGCAAACCCTTTAATAGGTCCCGTCCCAAATAAAAACAGCGCCAACCCCGTAATCAGGGTCGTCACATGGGAATCTACGATCGTCAAAAAGGCTTTATTATACCCGCTATCTACGGCTAAACGAACGGGACGGCCCTGCCGAAGCTCCTCTCGAATTCGCTCAAATATCAACACATTGGAATCGACTCCCATTCCAATGGTCAAAATAATTCCGGCAATGCCTGGTAAAGTTAAAGTGGCATTAAGCCCTGATAAAGCTCCCAGCAAACAGATTAAATTGAGAAACACCGCCATATTAGCGATGAGACCGGAGAGCCGGTAATACACAATCATAAAAATGAGGACCAGCGTCCCGGCAATAATCGTTGTTCGTAACCCCTTCTCAATTGAATCCTGTCCCAAAGAAGGTCCCACGGTTAAATCCTGCAAGGTTTTCAACGGTGCCGGTAACGCACCAGCCCGGAGCACCACAGCCAGATCATTCGCTTCTGCAGTGGTAAAGGTGCCTTCAATGATCGCCCGGCCGCCACTAATGCGATCTCGAATAACGGGCGCCGAATACACCTTCCCATCCAGGACCACCGCCATCCGTTTACCGATGTTGGCAGCGGTTAGCTCATCAAACTCTCGTGCCCCTTTGCTATCAAAGGTAATACTGACAATCGGCTCATTGAAATCCCCAATCGTCACGCGCGCATCTTGCAACACATCGCCGGTGAGAACGGCATCTTTTTTCACAAGATAGGGAATACTATACGCCCGACCATCCGGTTCCGAGATCGCCGTTTCAAAGAGAATTTCTGCCCCATCAGGAATTTTTCCTTCTAAGGTCTTCCTCACCGTATCCTCTTGGCCTTTTTCGACTTGAGGCGGTAAATCCAATGCGGCCTTGGACTCCTCCAACAATTTAAATTCTAAAAGAGCCGTTTCTTGAATGAGATCTTTAGCCCGTTGAGGGTCTTTGACCCCAGGCAATTGAATCGCAATTTGGTTGAGCCCCAATCGTTGAATAAGAGGTTCGGCAACCCCAAATTCATCAATCCGGTTTCTGAGGGTTTCAAGAGCCTGGTTGATAGCTGAGGTTTTGATTCGATCCACCTCGGTAGAGCGAAGTTCGTATACCAAACGCGTTCCGGACGGATTGTGCGACTCAAAGTTCGGGAAAGCCTCATCGAGCAGCGTTCGGACTTTCTCCCCTTCGGCTTCTTGTTGAAGGGTGATGACAATCATCTTCGACCCCTCACGACGAACACCCTCCACCACGATCGCCTTGTCCTTCAGCAGATCCTCAACAGCCTTACGAATTCGATCAACGGCAATCTCGACCGCTCGTTCCTCTTCGACTTCCAAAACCAGGTGAATGCCTCCCTGAAGATCGAGACCCAACGAAAGCCCACGGTGACTTAATACCCGCTTGACCCCATCAGGCAACGACTGGAACAGCCCTGGGAACGAAGGCAGGGCCAGGATGACGGACACCACCGTGACCACAAAAAGGAGAAACAACCTCCCACGAAGCTTTTTCATTCATCTACCCCTTGATCCATCATGATTCATTCGACGTACGGATGCTCGCGATATGATCGCGTTGCAACCGAATTTTTGTATTATCCGCGACTTGTAGGGTAGCCGTTTCCTTATCCAAATTGGTCACGGTTCCCCAAATTCCCGAAGACGTAATGACCTTATCGCCTTTTTTTAGGCTATCCAACAATTCCCGTTGTTTTTTTTGCCGACGTTGTTGCGGCAAAATTAGCAAAAAATAAAACACCACAAAAATCAGAAGAAAAGGAATGAGCGATAATAAGCCGGCGGAGGAATCCGGACCGGCTCCCCCGGCTTGAGCCCAAGCATAGGAATCTAGGTTCATAAGTACCTCAATTAAAATGTGTCTGTGGCCAACCCATTCGATCAGGTCGATATTTCCTGAATGAGCGTTTCACTCGTGTCACAATCGCGTCGGCGGTAAAAATCTTTCCGGTAGTCGTCAAACTGATTCGCGCTAATGGCTTGTCGTAGCCCCTTCATGAGCGAGCCATAGTACCAAAGATTATGGATCGTATTCAGACGTACGCCTAACATTTCATGCGATAAAAACAAGTGCCGCAAATAGGCTCTGGAAAACCGTTGGCAGACCGGACACCCACATTCGGCATCAATGGGATTGGAATCACGGGCATAGCGAGCCTGTTTAATCAACACCTTCCCTGTCGAGGTAAACAGCCAACCGGTGCGCCCATGCCTGGTCGGAATAACGCAATCAAATAAATCCAACCCCCGAGCCACCCCTTCCACAATATCTTCAGGAAGCCCAACTCCCATTAAGTAGCGGGGACGACCGGGTGGAAGCTGGTCAATCACCGTCTCGATCATCGCCAACATTGCGGGCTTTTCTTCTCCCAAGGATAATCCACCCAAGGCATAGCCATCCATATTCAAATTGACCAACTCCTGAGTCGACTCTTGTCTCAATTGGACAAAGACTCCGCCCTGAACAATCCCAAACAACCACTGATGCTCTTTTCTCGGTACCGCAGCGCATCGCTGAGCCCACCTGGTCGTTCGCTGCACAGCCTCACGTGCTTGCTGTTCGGTACAAGGAAAAGTCGGACAATGGTCAAGAACCATCATAATATCGGAGCCAAGTGCAACCTGGATGGTCATACTTTTTTCCGGTGAGAGTAAATGCCACGCACCGTCGATATGAGAACGAAAGCCAACCCCCTCCTCGGTCACCTCACAAAGATCGGCCAGACTCACCATCTGGTAGCCACCACTATCGGTCAAAATCGCTCCGGGCCATTGCATGAAAGCATGAAGCCCTCCCAGAGATTCGATGAGTTCATGCCCAGGTCGCAAAAATAGATGATAGGCATTTGCCAAAACCATATGAAACCCGCATTCGCGGACTTCATCCGGGTCCAGTCCTTTGACCGTCCCCTGTGAGCCAACCGGCATAAAGGCAGGAGTATCGATCTCACCATGGGAGGTTAAAAGTCGTCCAACCCTCGCGCGACCAGAAGGCAACGTATGCTGAATATGAAAACGATTGGGACCTGATTGTGAAGTGGATGGTTCTTTAGACATTATCTCTGCGTATGCTTAACCTCCATACACGTTACATTTTCTCCGGCGCGGAAATTCCCAGGATGGCCAGCCCATTACCAATGACCGTCTGGACTTGCCGAAGCAGGGCTAAGCGAGCAGCGGTCAAGTCCGGCGAAATACTTTCATAGATGCGCTCCTGACCCAACGTTGTAGTATGCTCACTTGCCCCCAGTTTACTGCTGTCTCCCGTATCCCCGGTGTTCCTCTCAGAATCCAATGAGGGAAGGACCCGATTTTTGTTGTAGTAGGCATGCAATTGGGCCGCAAGCTCTTGGAGATAAAACGTGACCCGATGGGGCTCCAACGCCATTGCACTGTTTTCAACCACAAAAGGATACTGTGCCAACGTTTTAATCAGCCCTAACTCTTCATCCTGGATCAACAAGGCCTGATCGACATCCTGGACAGTCGGAAGGGGTACTTGGCGTTCCTGCGCCACTCGAAAGAGACTGGCCAATCGCGCATGCGCATACTGAACATAAAAGACGGGATTGTCGGAAGACTGTTGTTTGGCTAATTCCAGATCAAAATCCAAATGCGTATCGGCCCTTCTCATCAGGAAAAAGAATTTGGCGGCATCTGGACCCACCTCATCAATCACCTCACGCAGGGTCACAAATTCACCGGCACGTTTTGACATCTCAATTTTTTGACCACCACGTCGCAGACTCACCATTTGTACCAGGACGATTCGCAAGGCCTCCTTGGCAAAGCCAAACGCCTGAACCGTCGCTCCCATCCTTGGAATATATCCATGATGGTCCGCACCCCAAATATTTATTAACGTATCAAAGCCACGGTCTAATTTTTGTCGATGGTAGGCCATATCGGCCGCTAAGTAGGTATAGCTCCCATCCTGTTTTTGAGCCACACGATCCTTTTCATCCCCAAACTGAGATGAACGAAACCACCAGGCACCATCCTCTTCTATGAGCAGATTCTTTTGCCGGAGTTCGTCCAACGACTGTTGGATAAGACCCGCCGTATGTAAGGATGTCTCGCTAAACCAGGAGTCAAATTCAACACCAAATGTACCCAAATCTTCTTTAATTCGATCCAGAAGCGTCTGACTGGCCAATTGAGCACAGAGCGTTTCGGCCTCATCCGATGAGCCATCCAGTAAGGTTTGCCCATGGGTCTTCGCCACAGATTCAGCCACAATTTTTATATAGTCTCCATGATAGCCATCCTCGGGAAAGGATGACGGTTTTCCCCAATGCTCTCGATAGCGGGCATAGACGGACCGGCCCAACAACTGTAATTGACGACCGGCATCGTTAATATAATATTCACGGGAAACCTTAAATCCGACAGATGCCAATAGCCTAGCCATGGCCTGCCCCAATGCCGCTCCTCGTCCATGTCCGACATGCAAGGGCCCAGTCGGATTCGCACTCACGAACTCCAGGAGAATACGTTTCTCTTTCCCGATGTTGCTGGTGCCATACAACGGTCCCTTGTCCTGAATCATCCGTAAAACTTGAATCCACCTGAGGGGATGGAGAGTCAAATTTAAAAATCCTGGAGGGGCAACGGTAACGCGGACGAATACATCTGAAAACTGGGAGCGAAGACCTGTCGCCAACAGTTCGGCTACTTTCAAAGGCGATTGTCGAACTTGTGAGGCCAATGTCATCGCGACACTAGAAGAAAAATCCCCCCATTCCGGTCGCTTAGGAGGTTCCACGACAATGGTTGGAATCGTGTCCAGACTTAATTCCCCGGAATCCCTGACCTTGTCCAGGATAACCGCGATGGCCTCAATGACTTGGTTTTGGAGAAATTTCTCCACGGTGAGATATCCTATCTACGCAGAATATATGGGTTTTTTAATAGCCGCGGCGAATGTAACACAGCATTCTAGCCAAGGCAAGGCACCGTAAACGTTTCATCAACACACTCGAGGCGTGGGCAGGCCACGGACGCTTTTATACCACTTAACACGTCTTCAACATTTGCGAGAACTTCCCTTTGGGAAAAAGAAAGACACGGCATATCCGTACAACACGCAATGGCCGCCTTCCCTAGGCAATGACAGAATTTTCGTATTACGGCTACATGAGTTCCCCGCGGCGCCCATTTTTCCGGATCAGTGGGGCCGAACAATAATACCGAAGGCACGCCAAAACTTGCAGCTAAATGCGACAAACCGGAATCGTGCCCAATAAACAATTTGGCATGTTGTAAATATTGCCCTATCTGAAGCAGATCCATTCCTGCCAAAATGCCATATTCAAGGTGAGTCAGTAGGCCTTGCACATTTCGAAGGGAATCATTATCTGCAGGTCCACCTACAAGACAAATATTCCATTTCGGATTTGCCAGCATCAGGCCTTTGACAATGCTCGCCCATAATGCCGGAGAGGCACATTTGTATCGACTGCCACTTCCAGCATGGAGAAGGATAAGTGGCTCCTTGATAGGTTTAGAAAGTCTCCGCGAGTGTGATTGAGGCAAAACAAGAGGACCTGTAACACTCCTGTTTATTTCTTTGTCACGGAGGACCTGTGTCGTCTGAACCCACGGTTGGAGTATTTCCACATACCGATCAACCATATGATGGTTAACCAATGTTCTGTCATGAGGTGACCGAAGAATACAATTTTGAATTCCCGCAGCCTTCAACCAACTTCGCCAAATACCCTCTGTGTCCTCCAACCAACCTATGGCTCTATCGCAACGGCGCATAATCATCAGGAAATTTTTCTGAGGGGGATCATTAGTCCCTCGATATGTCAAAAACTTTAGCCTATCAAAAGAATAGGACTGATGAACTTCCTGCGCATCCACAAGTACATCACCTAATTCCTTATGGCCAAACCAAATCAGTCGGTGGCTGGGAAAGGTAGCCTGTAAAACCCGAATAGCGGGCAGGGCCAACAAGCCATCCCCTAATGCGCCAGGGTGGACAATCAATAAATTGTGAGGTGGAAGGGACATACCATTACTTCAAATGAGCATCAGCTTTTCTGGCAAATTCATAATCAGCGGGTGTATTGATATTCAAAAAAGAATACCCATGTGGATCGATGTCCTCGAATAACGGTTCCTCAACAATTTGAATGGAAAGGGATGGGTCCTGAATCAGACTTTGAATTCGAAGATTCCCTTTCTGAATCATTTTCTCCATTATGAAGGAGCATCGTTTGGAATATCGTGCATGAAGAGGCTGATATCCTGTCGAAAGTTTGGGCATTACCACATCAGTTTCAGGAAGAGCACAAAGCCTTGAAATAACGAAAGGATTTAAAAATGGCATATCGCAAGCCACCACAAAAACGGAGGAATAAGATGCTTCCTTAATCCCGGTGTATATTCCACCTAATGAGCCTTTTTGGGGAATGGCGTCAGTCACTAATCGAACAGGGAGATGCCCGCAAGGGTAATCTTCTATTGCGGTCACCAGTATTATCTCATCAAATAATTCCCCTATAGTGAGACAAACTTTGTCAAGAAAGGTAGTTCCTCCCCATTCGAGGGTTCGTTTATCTTTTCCCATCCTCCGGCTTTTCCCGCCAGCCAGGACCACTGCGGAAATGTTTGTAATTTTTTGTATATTGGTCATAAAAAAAGGGGGTGGTTGCCCACCCCCTTCATTTTTTCGGAGAATTCCGAAGTTTACAACATTGTTAGACTTTACCTTTACGCCTATTGGCCCGCCGGGTCAAAATCCACCCTTCCACAAGGACCAACCCAATAGCGGCCAGCGTTGGGTAAATATATGTTTCCTTTTCAATCGGTGGCTCTAACACCAGATAATAGAAAGCGGAAACTGCCATCTTACGTCCTACGTCCCCATTGTGACCATCCCACACGAAGAAATTAATAGGAATATATTTTCCCAATTCAATGTAGGCATCCTCTTCGTAGTCACCTTTAAGTGGTCTGGTGACGATAACAGTCCATCTTCCATCCTTCCACTCGGCTTTCACCGTTTTTAATTGTTCGGTGAAATCGTCACGATCATCGAAATCTACATCCCACCCTGTACCTTGATAGGCTTTCAATTCCCCGTCAGCCGTCCATTTGGTGATGTCCACGGGAAATCCCTCATCGCCCCAGAAATATCTTGGTTTCCGAGGTGCAGGCAATTCCTGCCATTTTATCGGCAATTGGAAGGCAAGCCCATCATTAAAAACCTGATAGGCAGTTTGTTTGGCAGCGATAGATTCAGGATGTTCAGGATCATCAGCAAACTTCGAGCCTCCGGGAGGCTGCTCCTCTATTCCATAATCACCAAGATTTACCTCATAGGGCTCCCAGTCTACCTCATCTTGCTGGACACTTTTTGTCCTGTCATCCCAACGGAACATAAACGAAATATGGGTTTCGTTGTAGAGCGATTGAACCCACACATCGTCAATTCTGGTTACGAAGTTTCGTGGCTTATGGGTGATCTGGCCCCCCATTGCCACGATCCTACGATCAACCAGGTCCCACCGTTCGTCGTGCTCGTCAACGGGTAACTCCCCCTCAACGAATTTCGAAGGAACAACGAAATCGACTTTGGGCTTATCCGTTAAAGGATCGATTGACCGGGGTTTGGCTGCTACTAACTCGGCAGCGATTTCATCCGTCACATTCCCGCCGGCAATATCTACGTCCTTATCCCTTTCACAAAGATGGTTTACATAGTTTGCAATGTGCCATCTATCCTCGACGGTAGTATTATCGGCAAACGAAGGCATAGGCGTTCCGCTTACCCCCGTAGAAAATGTCCTGAAAATGTTCTTGACATTATAGGCATCCTGCCGGCTACCTCTAAAATTCCAACATTTATGCCAGTCGGCAGGTTGAATGGAAAAACCCCAGTCATCCTTGAGGTTGAATGCATTCCCGTCTCCGCGGCCCTCCAACCCATGGCATTCAATACACTTCATTTCTTTCACAAGTTCGGATCCACGCTTCACCGATTCTGCCGTAGGAGGAACTGGTTCAATTTTATCCAATTGCAACACATGAAATTCTTCAAATTCGGTATCTTGCCAACTACGATCTTTAACCAATTCGGTCGTGACAAAGGCCAAGACATCCCTGCGTTGGTCCTCAGTCAAAATACCTTCCCAGGAAGGCATAGCCGATCCCGGCAATCCATGTGTCACAGTTTGAAATAAATCCACGTCAATGAGAGGTAATTCACCGCTGGCCGTATGACGGATTTTAAAAGTACCTGCATTAAAATTACGTGGCCTGGGCCAAAGTCGATCTGCTCCCGGACCGTCTCCCGCCCCGTTAACGCCATGGCACCAAACACATTTGGTGAAATACACTCGCTTCCCTGCTTCAACTTGTTCGGCAGATGGTGGAGCAGGACGGCTCCCCTCGGCAAATCCTTCCGCCATTTCCGCATGGGACGTGTTAGCAAAGCCGAGCCCCCCAAAAAGGAGACCGCAACTCAGAAGCCATGCTCCTAGGCCACGTCTACCATATCCGGCTGTATTGGTTTCGTTCATGACCATCCTCTTTTCAAAGTGTCCAGTATCGATTTGAATTTCATTCATGTCCGCGTCCTCCTTATTCCCAAGTACGCGGGTAATACCCGGTGTGCCAGTATTCAAACATGATGACTTTCCAAATTTCATCAACCGTTAAATGCTGTTCCCACGGGGGCATGACGGATGCCCATGGGAATCCTTCACCAGGAAGCCCAATTCCACCTTTAGCCACCCGCCAGAAAACAAAGGTTTCTTGAAGCTGAGCAATGGTCCCGGCATCTGTAAAATTGGCAGGAATTGGATTAAAGGCAAACGCCCAGAGGCCGCGACCGTTCAAATTATCCCCATGACAGAAATGGCAATTTTGGAAAAAAATCTCTCCCCCTTCCCGAACATGTTTAATATACCCCTTAGCATTGGGATCCCAGGGGTTATCTTCCGGATTTTTTACATCCTTCATTAAACGTCCCATATCCTGACTTACGATATGAGCATTGCTGTATGCCTGATCGTATTTCCCCTCTGGATTAATTCGATAGGGATTCGAGGCAGTTTGCAATACATACGTTTTTCCATGCACTTTTGTTGTCGCCGGTGGGGCTGGATGCACGGTTCTCAACTCAATGGGTTCATCAAAGCTGGGAAGGAAAGAATTGTAGGCAAACCCCCAAAGCCCGATTGGTAGCAAAATCAATAAGGCTGTTCGAATGAACTTAGTCATTCCAGTTTTGGCGTCCAAAACATTTATGATAGGACGCTTAAACTCCTCCCACTCCTGCTGTGAACCCGACACCCACATAAAAATACCGCAAGCTGAAACCGTCCCATAAATGGCCCTCACACTAAAGGGAATGGGCGGATAGATTCGATACTTGAGATAGAACAAATTCACAAAACACCAGACAAAGATACCTGCCCAAAACTTGGGCAAACCTATGCCTGCTCTTTTAAGAGAATAGTTAATAATAGAAAATACAAGGATGCAGACCGCCAACTCTGAAATCATCTGCATCGGCATGTAGCCTTCAACTAGTTTAAGCCACGTCATTCTTCCTTACTCCTTATAAAGGGTTGTCCCCTAAATTAATATTCCTTATTCTTTTGGAGGTAAAGGTTGGCCTTCTTTTAATTGTGCCAAATAATCAACCATTTTACTGAGAGCCCCGCCTGTCAATCTTACGCCAAAATCTTTTGGCATTTGATTGTCCGGAAAATCTTTCACAACATAGGCACTTGGGTTTAATATCGATTCAGTAATGTACTCCTTGGGTGATTTGGCTTTACCCTGATAACCTGGATCTTTGAGACGATTTGGGGCATTCGACCCCTCCATGAGGAGAGGACCGACTTTTCCCGTGGCACCTTCAATTCCTGGGATGGTATGGCAGGCCGGACAACCGGCTTTCATAAACAGCTTGTCGTATGGCTCGCTTCCGTCCGCCAAAAGGTTTCCACCACCTCCTCCAGCTTCTTCTTCTCCACCTGCCGCGGGGCGGTCTGCTTCCGGAATAAATTTTTCATATGATGCGACGATTTCATCATAAGCTGGAGGTTCTTTCCCTTCCCGGGTGTATATCCAGGTATCCACCGCGGCCAATTCTCCCAAAGTCAATGATATCGGTGGCTTGTGAATCTTGGGCATGGGGCTTACCGTGTCATTCGACCCCTTCACACCAAAACCAGTCACCACAAAACAGCTTGGACATGCATGGGACTCGGCGATATATTCTTGAGCATTCGTTGCCGTTCCTGACCCTGGAAAAGCTTCCTTTTGTTCAGTGGTACGTGCCTCAGGATTATTCATGTGATAATTCGGTTCTTTTAATCTCTCAGGGGCCGTATCGGGAATTCCATAGAGATTCGGGGCACGCTCACTCAAAAAGCCTTTTTGAAATCCATGGCACAATGGGCATTGGCCTTTGCCGATGGCCCCTTGCGTTTTACTTTGGCCAATTCCACCGAAAATAATTTTTTCCCCTTCATCACCCAGTTGCTGTGCTGACATACTTTGGAAGTCCAGCTTGACAACAGGAGGAGGAAATCCACCCTCGACTTGAGGCAGCCAATTTCCATATCCAGAGAGAGCGGCTGCCACAAAGAACATGAAGCCTCCAATTTTCATCAGTGCACTGATGTTGGGAAAGTAAAGCCCCATAACGAAAGTCATGATGGTAATCATGACCAGAGAAACCGGCAATAAACCGCTGTTCCCTTCAAAATTATCTACGTAATTTGAAATGGCGATAAACGCCAAAAATGCACAGAAAATTCCAACTATCGTCTGGAAACTCGCCCGTTTCTTTTTTACAGGATCAGATATTGTTGCCTGGAAATATAGCAACAACCCAACCAGCATCAGCAATACTGGCCAACCCATTTCTATGGCCCGTCCCAATAACTCAACCACAGTGCAATCCTCCAGCTTGGGGGCTGCCTATTGCAGCCCCACGATTGTTTGTAATTGTATTTTTCGTTCAATGACCAGTTGCAGACTGAGGAGATGGAACTGGCTGCCCTGCCGGCGAAGGAACCGGTACTTTTTTCGCACCAAGAGTTCCCAACCAAAAGACAAACATAATACTGATCCAGAAAAATAACACGTTAAACGAAATAACGTTGGCCGCAAACCCGATTGTATGGGTATACGCCCATGGAGAGTTATCTCGCATGACCTCGTTGACGTGCCAGAACAATCTCACCGAAGAACGGATATAGCCCATCAATCCCATCATCCAGGTGAATGCTGTGGCCAACATGATGATGGCATATTGGGAACGCGGGGGAATTTGTCCCCATCTAATTGGTCCCAACTGTCTTCCATTTTTTAGCATTGCAAGATTCAGTGGCGTCATTAACAGCAAACATGACAATGTTCCGGCCACCTGAGGCACCGACAACCCAATTCGCACGTTGGCAGGAATGAAATACCCATAACAAGCCAACCAAACATTGTTTAGCTGGGCTATGATGAAAAAACATCCCATAAAAATATTGCCAAATTTGGCCCAGCTAACTGTTGGTACCCTGTTCCCTCGCTGGTACCATATAAAGCTTAAAACGGTCGTCATAATAATGGCATTAATGCCCCCATTTTTTGCCGACATAACACCATAATTACCCAGAACCGGATGTTGTTGACCACCCATAGCTTTCAATTCGGCCGGGGTCATGACGATCGTATGTGGCGTAATGAAAACCAGAAGACCAACAACTAAAATAAACACGAGATACTTAATATACTTCTGGAAACGTTCACCACCGGTCATCCGTCCGAGGGCTTGCCACAAGTAATAATTGGTGGTCAGGAACAGGATTCCGATCATGGTGGCTTGAATAATAAACAACCAAGCCAACAACCCACCCATCAAGGTGATTCCCATTTGTTGACGGTAGGCATATACCTCACGCATCAACCAATAACCCGCAAAGGGCAATGGGATGAGAAATGCTACACCTAAACTCATTGCGATGTAGCCCATCCAATCGTAATGAGCCCGCTCTTCATCTGTTTTTGAAGAAAGGAAACGGTAAGCTGCATAGGCTGCCACCACACCACCACCAAAGGCCATGTTTCCGAGAATTCTATGAACATTCAAAGGATTCCACAGCGCCGTATGAATCACGTGCCAGATATTTCCAAGATAACGTCCTTGCTCATCTACTCCAGCCGGTGACATCATGAATGCAATCCACGAATTGGCAAGGAACATTAACACTGTCCCAATCACATTCAGGATGACGGACATGCTGAGATGAACCCATTTCAAGACACCTTCCCGCATCTTGTCCCAACCGTAATAATAAATGTAGAGGGTTGCACTTTCCGCCACGAACGTTAAGGCATAGATGTGCATGACCGGCCGGAAAATACTGGATAAATATCCAAAGAAGGCCGGATAGAGCGTGAGGAAGGTAAAGATCAAAATCCCACCAAGAATGGCGGTTAAAGAATATGCAGTCAGGCTGATCTTAATAAAATCATAAGCCAATTGATCATATTTTTTGGCCATGGCTTTATCTTTACTGACCATCCCGGCAAATTCGATACACATGCAAAAGATTGGTACCGCCAACACAAAACTTCCATAATAAAGATGCTGCTGGTTGGCCACCCAAAGAAGGACACGACTCTCAAAGTTATACCGAGGGTAAAATGTTTCATTGTCTTCCGTTACCGGTGCAGGCATCCCAATGGCTGGACCTTCGGTCTTGTAATAAACGTCCCGGCCCATTTCCACCTTTTCCGCTTCACCCTCCTCACCTGCTGCCTTTTGCGCGGCAACTACTTCCGGAGGAGGACCACCAGCCGGTGCACCACCCCCACCTGCCACGGCGGTGACTGACAGGAAAATCGGCAACAACAGCAGACAGCCCATCACCATCAAGGCCGATACGGCAAACAACTTTTTCTTCCCCCGGGTCATTTGATTGAACAGGCGACCCATTGACCTACCTCCTTGTGAAAACGTGTTGAGTTAAACCCATCAAAATTACTTAATATACCGTCTAAATCTAAATTTTAAGCTCCAAACTCATAGATTTTTTGACTATCGGAACATGTAAAAATAGTCGAGTCCCTGGGCATCCATCAGGACATAATCCAGTGCCTGGAAATATACAAAACAAATGACCAATGAAACTATGACATACAGAGCTGTCTGCATGCGCTCCTCCTTGGGGCTAAAAGTATTAAATGATTGACTACCTTATTAGAAGTCATGATTTTTTAGCAGGGACACTGAATACCGGCAAACCAATAAAAGAACCACAAACTTACCGCGCATGTCAGATAAAAAATGGCTTTACCTATCTTGGTCTCTAACTCCGTTGACTCCCTTATGACAGCCGTCGAATCCCCCATCTTAATTCCTCCCTATGCTTAATTCGCATTCAAAAAATTAAACGATTTCACCTAATAAACTTCATTGACACATTATGATTTTTCGTGCTATTCAAACATTTATTGATCACGTAAAACGAGGGATTACTCATGCGTTCAAATGCAAAAGTGTTCGACATTATAGTTTTGGCCGGAATGGTTGTCAATATTCTCCTTGCGGTGTTTCTCATACTCTACTATTTTGATTTTCTTTAATTTTTTTCAGTTTATCTCCACCCAAAACATTAACGGTTTTCGGTCTTAATCTGAACGTGCACACCTGAACCCAATCGTCTCGTCTCTGAAATCAGGAACCATAAAGCTTCTATTGGTTATCCTGATATCGACTCCTTGGCTCGTATAGCCACTACCTCTCATTGTCTTGTAGGTAGAAGGAGACCGATTACTCGCCGGCGTAGCAATATTTTCTTGAAGGTAAAGATCTTCGACATACCAATTATCCGTCCATTCCATAACATTTCCTGCGCCGTCATAAACTCCAAATACACTTTGATCAAGAGGAAAAGCCCCCACCGGAGCCGACACAACATAACCATCGGCCTCTCCTGCAAAATTGGCAGGATGGCCGCTGAGACCCTCACCCCAGGGCCAGGTGCGACCATCTGTCCCTCGCATAGCCTTTTCCCATTCCTGTTCAGTAGGAAGACGCTTTCCTCTCCATCGACAATAATCATTCGCATCACTCCATGACACATAGGTAATCGGCTGATGAGGCCCTCGCAGCAAACCGAGCTTTTCGGCATAGCGGGAAGGCGGACCAGGCTGCCGATGTCCAGTAGCTTCAACAAACTCCATATACCGCTGATAGGTAACCTCGTACCGATCAATCCAATATGCATCGAGATGAGCGACGTGCGCAGGCTTTTCATTGAATCCGCCTTGATTACTCCCAAGAATGAATTCCCCAGCAGGAATTTCAACCATCTCATCTTCATTTGCCCGACCAGAAAGCGCCACCTCCCTTGATGCCTCAGATGATGTCTCCGAGGCTGAAGAAGGCTGAGATTGAAGATCGCGATCCGGTGGCGATGGAGGAGCATCGGTTCCCCTTAATATTCCCAATACCGGCAACCCGGTCATAAATAACACTGCAATCAAAAAAATAAGTTTAAATCGACCGTCCATGTTCCCCTATTTCTGGTCCATCAAGGTTGCCTCGAGAAACTATGGGCGATTGGTCTCGCCGACGAGGAGTTTGATTATCGCTTATGAGGCTTGAGGAGTCTCAGTCGGAGGATCCTTTGCGCACCGAAATCCAACACTGGCATCGTTCCTCCACATTTTCGCTGCAAAACGCTTGGTCACCCTGGCGCCTATACGAGATTCACGCCAAGAACCTCCACGAATGACTTTATTCTCGTCTTCGTCCTTTGGGCCAGGAGGGTCCCGATATGGAGCCTGCTGATAATAGTCTGGAGCATAACTATCCATGACCCACTCAGCCACATTGCCGGTGGCATCATAGAGTCCAAATGGGCTTCTCCCTACTTCATAAGATCCCACGGGAGCTAAAAACTTAAAGCCATCCTCCTCCCCATCCACATTGGCAAATTGATAATCAAACTTATCACCCCAGGGATAACGGCGCTTTCCTTCTCCCCTTGCCGCTTTTTCCCACTCCGCTTCTGTGGGCAACCGCTTGCCAGCCCAGCGACAATACCCAAAGGCGTCGTTCCAGCTCACCGCCACCACCGGATAATCGGGCCCGATCAATTTGGCGACATCATCTTCAAAGACCGGCACCTTAGGTTTGTCCCGTTTCGTCATCTTGATATACCGCTCATAATCTGCCTGCGTGACCTCTTTAAGATCAATGTAAAACGTTTGGAGGTATACCGGATGGGGTGGCCCTTCATCGGGGTCCCCATCGGCAATGCCCATGGTAAATGGTCCTTCAGGAATTTCTACCATTTCACGATTGTCATCCCCCACGAGGGTTTTATACATAGAAAAGTCTTGTGTGGGCATTGGCTGCAACACACGGACATTGGCCGATTGACCGGCCGACAACTCATCCAAATCCTTTTTCCCTTTATAGGTCATAACAATCAACATCACGATCATCATGATAAAGGAGCCAAACACAAAAAGTATGGCCCCCATGAGGACCCGTTGATTTTCCATTACTATTTTGCCTCTCGGTTCCACATAATCAGCACAATTTCAGTTTAATTAGGGTTGTAAAGGCCCATGATGCTTAACGTTCGACTCAGGAAGGCTCTGATTTCGTTGTTGCCAGGTCTCAATGAGCATCGAAATCCAAATTCCCAAAAATCCACCCATCGCCGCCCCTGACGCGGCACCAACGGTCATAGCCTCAGTTCCACTCAATCCTAATGCCAACAGTCCACCTAAAATTGTCCCGATAAAAATGCTCAAAAAAAATCCACGGCCCCCTACTAGGCCTACCCCGGCGCCAAGAAGGGCACCCGCTGCCAGCGCGACAGGGAGCCATCCCTCTCCCATAAAGATCCCGATTAACAGGCCCACTGTCCCTAATCCCAGGATACCTAAGAAGACATCAAATATTTTCGATGGAGTCATTTTCACTTTTCATTCCCGCCCGAGATCACCGCTGGATGATTCAGATTGAACCTGAATCGAACCGAAATCCACCTCCACTCCCGGCCCCCCCAACAAGGAAATACCCCAGGCATGTGGAGCCGGTTCATGGTCATGAATCTTCAAAAAATCTTCATACACATTAACCCGTTCCTCAACCCACTTGCCAAGGGATTCAGTCCCACTTCGAATGACAATTTCTGTTGAGCTAAACATGCCACCCTCCTTGACTGACCCTACCGGAAGGGTGGCACTCCACACGTATTTCGTGTTCACGGGAATAAACATTAGGTCGACATCCAAGGACGGGTAGATTGCGGCCAGGAAATCGGCATCATCGGTAACACTCTGTATTCTCCAACGCCAGGTCAGAATAGGGTGTTGTTTCGGATCCCACGTTATATGCTTGGTATATACTCTTTGATTGGCGTTTTTCGCAGAAAGGAAAAAAGTCCCACCCTCTTCTTGAATCGTATAGGTTTCATGGGCTGTGACCGTACTTCGCTGCGCTTCCCACCCTTGAGGGAAGCCTTTAGCATCAGGATGCTGAAAATCCTCCAACACCATCGAACTACTGGAAGATCCTGAGCTCGGGACCTCTTTGGCCCACGCGGCACTACTTCCATTTATCAGAAACCCCACGATCAACCATGTCAAACAAGTCACGCTTAACCGGCTCGCCTTCACACCCTCTAAACTATTGTATTGCCAAAAACAGATTCTCATTACGCGGATTCCTCTTCTGAAATGACCTGAATCACCGGAGAAGGCCTTTCAAATTCAGCCGTTCGCCGTTCTACCACTCGCTGATCCCATCGGCTAAGCCAAAACACAAAAAAGACTGACGACCAAAAAACAACCATATTGAGGGTGACCATTTTCGCGGCAAATCCCAGGGAAGGGGTAAATGCCCACGAGGATTGATCGGGCATTAATTCAGATATATGCCATCCCAAACGACCCACAGACCTGATGTACCCCATCAACCCCATTACCCAGGTAAACGCGGCTGCGACCACAAACAGCGCCACAATCCCACGCGGGGTAATTCGTCCCCAACGCACAGGCCCATTTATATGGGCGCCCCGCAACATTAATCGATTCAATAATATCCCTCCAACTACCACCGTAGCGGTCGTCATCCCTTGAGGCGATGAAAGACCCACCCGAACATTTGCCGGAATATAGAATCCGTAAATGGCCAACCACACAATATTGGCAATCCCCATGAGAAATAACATCAATAAGAAAATATTTCCCTTTGATGCCCACTTGACTGTCATCACACGATTAGCTCGCCGATACAGGATGTAACTCAATGCGGTTAAACAGATCATGACGTTCACCGCACCATTCTTCGCGGACATCACACCGAATTGACCAATGACCGGGTGCTGGGCCGCACCCATCGCTTTCATCTCACTGCCACTCATGGCAATGGTATGCGGCGTAAACCACACCAGGAAACACACCATCAGCGCAAAAAGGATCACCTTAAAGTGGAGATGAAAACGCTCTCCACCTTGAAGGCGCGCCAGGGATTGCCAGATGTAATAGTTAATTCCCAGAAACAAGACCCCAACCATAATCGCTTGGAGGACAAACAGCCATGACAACATGCCTCCCATCATTGCCATGCCCATCGTTTGCCTGAACTCAAAGACGGCCCTCATCAACCAGTAGCCGGCAAGCGGCATAGGGAGAAGCGCACACACCACTACTACAAGAAAAACATGTCCAACCCAATCGTAATATGCCCGGTCCTCCGCAGTTTTTGACATGAAAAACCGGTAGGTCGCATAGGCGACAACCACTGCGCCACCTGACATAATATCCGCCAAAAAACGGTGCGTATTCAGTGGATTCCATAATGGAGAATGCAGGAGATGCCACACATTCCCCAAAAAATGACCTTGGGCATCAACTCCGGCCGGGGCCATCATAAACGAAGCCCATGAATTCGCTAACAACAACAAAATGACTCCGGTTCCATTTGAGAGTACACCAAGAGTCATATGCACCCACTTCAGCGCCGGGGTTTTGAGGAAGTTCCATGTGTAATAGTAGAGGGCCAAGAGGAAGGCTTCACTCACAAACACCATGGCATACACCGGCATAACCGGCTTAAACGTCCCCCCCATGTAACTCATAAATCCCGGGTAAAGAGTCACAAAGGTTACCAGCATAAGAGAGCCTAACAAGGCCGTAATAGAAAGCGACAAGAGTGCTACCCGCAAAATATCATGGGCCAATCCATCCAATTTCTGCTGGGTTGCCTGTTGTTTTCGTGTGATTCCTAAAAATTCCAATAACAAGGCAAACAAAGGAATAGATAAAACAAAGCCTCCGAAATATGTGTGTTGCTGAGTCACAAACCACACGACCAACCGGTTATCCACTAAAGGATAGGAGGAATAGCCCTGAGGACTTTCCGCGACGGACGGACTGGAAATAGACCCTGGAGTTTGGTAGAAAATATCCTGGCTTGTCTGCCCTTCAGTCGAGGGCAAGGCCTGATTATCCAGGCCAAATGCCAACCCGGCCTGAAGCAAAAAGAAAAGCAGCACACCCACCAATGTTTTCAAAATTGTTCTCAATTTAATTCACCAGATTGCCGTGACCCACTTTGACGTCAGGGATGGAAGTAAGAGTTTCAGACGATTTGGAATTTTGGAGTATCCCCATCACAAAGGGACACCGTTGTATGGATTCAGGAATGCCGACGAGCTGTTCTTCATAGGATTTGCGCCAGCCCAGAAAGAGGGTATACAGCGCCATCAACATGGCCGTACAGGCGGCTATCCCCATAAATCCTCCTTGAGAAATCTGTTCTACCCGCAATACAAAGGCGGCCATTCCCATGAGAACCAGAAAATACGTCGCTGAAAATGTTAGATTTGGCCACATCCAAAACCAAAGAGATGACAGCCATGTTCGTGGCCTTCCTCCCTGTGTATTTTGAGCATATAACAATTCCCCGCTGAAAAACGTCTTCATTCCGATGGAGGCGATCATAACGGGAACGAACAACGATTGAAGGATGGGTTGCAGTTCAATCGGCCCCACGGTGAATAGGAGCCATGAACCGGCTATCCCTATCATGGTTGCCAACGCTCCCCATTTCACAATACTTCCTATCTCCTGCGGAATCCATTTTCGTAACGCCTCTCCGTCCGGAAAGGTTGGGACGACAACCCCTTGTTGCCTCATCCGTTGCACATGACCAATTTCAAAGGCATCCCGAGTCACGGATGTACATGAAATGATGGTTGCCATCATGGCCGGACCTTCCGGATGGAGCAGAAAATCATAGGCCACAAATACTTGAAGAATCGACAAAACCAAGAGGGATAATTGGATTCCATAGACCAGACCAATCCATCCCACCAACCATGCCCACTGCTGGGCCCCGTCTTCGCACCAGGATTCCATGAGAGAGACTCCACGTCCCTGTCGATAGGACCAGATGGCGGTAAGCATACAAATACACCCGGTGAATGCCAGAAGCACCAATGGATCGGAAAGCGGCAAGACAGGCTTGAGAAGGTGATAGATCCCAAAAGCCACTAAGCCGGGAGCCAGCATCACCAAACGCTTCCGCTTGCGAACGGGTTGGTCCGTTACTAAGGCATTCAATTGCGGAAGGACACGAAGGGAAAGTCGATGCAACATATCGTTACTCGCTTTGAAGAGATTTCCAGAGATTGATCGTTTGCGCTAATTCGCTCACAAGGCGTTTCATGCGCGCCCTGCCGCCATACCAAAATAACGGGCTTTCACCTCTTCCATGAGTGCAACCGTAACCGCAGGCATCCCGCGATCCAGAGCGGTTCGCTCCAACTCAATTCTCGCCATTGCCCGAATTCCTGTCGGAACATTATTGATACGACGCTCCGCATCCGGAGTCCACTCCACCATCCCCTTATTGCGCGCCGACCCAACACGCGCAACCGTCACGATCCTTTGTTCCCTGCTAGAGACAAACTCCTCCACCTCCTCACATACGAGAGACACTAAATAGGGTGGAAGTCGGCTCATTTGGTATAAGGCCTCGTCCGTCCATACGACGTGGGAAACGGCCGGATCCAATTCTTTAGCATTCCCTTCTGCTCCAAGGGAAAATCCACACCGATCGCAATGAAATTTCGCAAACACAGCATCGGACGGTAACTCTTCAACCTCCACAATTCGTAAAGAATAGTCACAACCACATTGCATGAACGGCCTACCCAATTTTTCCCGGATAGAGAATATAGAGCATCGTGTAGGTGAACGTTCCCGTTACGAACAACACACAGTAAATCACCATGGTAAATCGTCCAAGCACTCGATGCCGTCTGGCCCCATTGGGCCAAATCCGCTGGATAGATATTTCAATTCCAAACACCAATGCAATGAGAAGAATAAGACCAAGATACACACTGAATTTCCCCATGGAAAATCCAGAGGTCATTACCCGTGAAAGGAAAAATAAGAGGACAATGGTGGTCACCCCTCCCAGGATCATCACGATTCGTCTCCCGGAAGTCTTTAATATCGCATCCTTCAAGATCCGCTTCCCTTCCACGAAAGTCTGTGCCCGGAACCCCAACACCATCATATAAATGGCCATCACGAGGCCGATCACGACCAGGAGAATATGAAGCGTCAAGACAGGCACAAACACTTGATCGTATAACCATTGAGGTCCGCCAAAGCCTTCCTTGCCCTCAAAAGCCAGGACCCCAAGACTGCGAAACAAATAATAACTGATAAAGAAGGCGAGCATGGCAACCATCCCACCGAACATCAGCCAATGGTGCCGATCATTTTTATGCTGTCTCGCCTGAATCCATCCGACAATAAACAATATCGTAAAGAACGTCGCCATGAGTTGGCTCACATCCGCTCCAACCGTGGCATGGGTACCGAAAAATCCCGGTTCTCTCAGCCATACTGCCATTTCATCCATAATTTGGTGCCATGCCCTTCTGTTATTTCGTGCCTTGAATCATGGCACGCGGTTCTAACTCTTCAACAATTCGAAAGCCGGCTTGCTCCATCCATTGGCGACTGTCTTGAATCGTAAAACATTCGCCACATTCTGTGTTCACTAAAATATGAACAGCAAAGGCTGTCGTCCAAGCAGGGCTCGTTTTAGCAGGATCCAAGAACCGATCTTTAATGATCAGTCGCCCCCCCTCTGTCAAACAGGCAAATACTTTCTTCACCAATGCCGCATTGGTGCTGCCATCCTGATAATGCAGAATATCCGACATGAGGGCAAGATCATACGACCCCTGAAATGCATCGACATGAAAGTTGCCGCCTTGCAAGTGGATACGATTACCTAATCCCGCACGATCTACATGGTCTTTGGTCACCTTCAAGGTTTGCGGAAGATCAAAAACCGTGGCGGACAATCCGGGATGTTCCAGGCAAAAGGCAATGGCATTGGTTCCGGCCCCACCACCAATATCTAACATCCGTACCGTTCCATGAATGGGGACACTTTTCGCCAATCCCTGACCACTTCCCTGCCCGATTCGATCCAAGACCGTGAGCACGTGAGCTCCCAGTTCCGGATTCGTTTCAAAGACATGTTGCGTTACAGGTGACCGTCCGGTTTTTACGGTCTGTTCCAACTGCCCCCAATGATTCCACTCAGCGTCATGCAACAGTAATAAATGACCCACATACTCTGAGCTTGATTGCACCAAATGTCTTTCAGCCACAGGGGTATTGACATACAGCTTCTCATCCTTCGTTAACACACGCATCGCAACCAGTGCGTTCATGACCAACTCCAAGGCCCGTGGGTTGAGCTTCAGGGAATCGGCGACCTCATTGACCGTGAGCGACTGTCCCTTAAGGGCGGTAAAGAGATCAAGCTTAACAGCGGTGAGAAGAATTTTGGTTTCCCAGTAGTATCCTATCTGGAAAATATCTGCGAGAGATGATTCACGAATCACATGGGGCCTCAAACTCAACTGGCAACATGAAAAATCATTTTCGATGTCGATCTTAACGGGGTCATTTTGCGAGGTCAAATGCTGAACGATCAGAAAAATAGTCTGACCTTCTCCACAAAAAACAAGGGCAACTAGCTCATGGCTAGTTGCCCTTGAAGAAATGCTCTGCCTCAATCGAAAGAGACTTATTTAATCTCGAAATTGGCTTCGACGGTTCCCCCGTCCTTCACATCCACATCGGCTTCCACTTCCCCGGCAATAGGATGCCAGGCCTTTACTTTGTGCTTGCCGGCAGGCACGTCCTTGATTTCAAAGGTTCCGTCGGCACCAGCCACGCCATAATGCGCATTGGTCACCGGCAAATACCAGCCTTGCATAAATTCGTGTTGGTCACATTGTAACCGCAACACAGATCCCTTTTTCGACATTTTCAATTTGACGTTTTTTTCTAAAGAATCACCTTTTTTGGCCAGACCGATATTAAACTCGGTGCTGGACTTGGCACCCAATTGATCAAAGCTATGCGGGTTATGCAACACCCCTTCAGCCGACTTAGGATCGCTTGGATCAGCATCGTTATTGACTACCTTAAACAGGCCCTTACTTACGGCCACTCCCGTATACGGAATAAACTCGCATAATTCAGCCTCGACCACTTGCGGGGCCTCCTTGTCGGCTTTGTCTAAGAATGCTTTGTCTTGAATATCCGTAACCGCCACCACGGCATTCTTTAAACCCTTGCTTCCATCTACTTCCACTTCCTTCAGCAACCGGGTATTCCCATCCGCACTTTTGCTCTCATTTTTTTTGCAAAAATCCACATTGGGAAATTTTGAGAAGGCAAATTCTTTCGGTGGGGGAACTTCTCCGGCAAATGTGACTTTCCCTTTAATAGTTCCCCCCGCCTGGGCGACTAATGGGGCAGCAATAAGAATGCAGCCCACTAAAAATGACATAGTTAAAGACTGACGGTTCCTCATGATTCTTCCTCCTAGTTAAGAATGAAATTGAGTTGACGTGGGAAAACAACCTAACTTGATGAGATCAGCGCCTTTTACCCCGGCCAGGTAAAAAAAGCTGATCTTGAAATGGATCGTCCGACACCACCCACTTCCGTATATATCAGGAATAAAAAAAACGTGTCAAGAAACCCAACAAGAACTAGGTCCTTTGTGCTAAGCCTTAGGCCTTTTAGTTCGCGGAAAAATGAAAAGTCTTGAAACCCTCTATAATCCCCTACAGATCAACAGACCGGTAATTAGGCAGCATCGCTCATTTTTGAACAGGGGCTCTGAGTATGGCCATCATGTCAGCCACACTCTTTTTCATGTCCTCTGCCTGAAAGACCGGAGCCGAACACAACCGGTCAGTACAGACAAATGCTACGGGTCGTCCGTCATAGGGAAAAATAATGTCACCCCACTTTGCCTGACCCTCCTTGGGATCAAACCTTTTCACAATTTTTCCAGGACAAAACATTCGCTGGCCTTCCGCCATTAGAATGTTGGTCATGGCATTGTCAAAATTTCCCACCACCGCAATATGAATAGGAAACCGAAACCATTGATCGATAGCCAAACCGGACAATGCGAGGGGAAGAGGTTGCCGAGACATGACCGTGGCCTGCAACGTGCTCTCAGCGATGGAGCGATACGTGGGCTTCTCCGTCAAATGAAAAAGATCAAGGTACCAGAGGACGGCTTGGAAATTCTCCTTCACCGGTTTGTTTGGGAACTTCAGAAGACCAATTTTACCTGGCATCTGTGGATGATCAAAAAATCCTCCATTTGCGGGATCTTGCAATAACCGTGGAGTTACTTCGGCAAGGGATTCAGCATATTGCAAAAATTGAGATTGCCCTGTCACTCTAAAGGCCTCAAGTAACGCTTGGCCAAAGAATATGTGATCCGATAATAAACCGTAAAGGTTGGGGCCGTCTCCAGGCTCGCCATGAGCGAGCCCCTTCTTCACATCAAAACGCTTCGGAAACAACCTGCTCAATATTTGAAGAGCCAAATCCCCTATCTTGACCTGTTCCAACACCACTGAGGCATACAAATAGGACCATGCCATCAATGCATTACTCCCTGTGAAAACTCGTCGGTCCACATATGGAGTACCGATGGCCAATCGTTTGCTCTCATTGAGAGAATAGTACTCGGCTCCAGACATGGACAATATCCCACCAGTTCCTCTGACGTCGGCGTCCTGACTTTCGTACAACAACCCCGTTTGCGGATCGGTTAAAAACCGCGAAACATATTCAATAATGGCCAAGGCTATGCGTTTAAACTGAAGATCTCCGGTGAGTTGGAAGGCCTCAACATAATTGCGAAGATTCAGAGCTTGAATCGACAACATCTTTTCAAAATGCGGTTGGCTCCAATCTGCTTGTTCAGCATAGCGGTAAAACCCGCCCCAAACGGGATCAAGTAAGCCCACTTGCTTTTTTAAGGTATCCAATCCTATCTTGAGCAACCCTGGATCATCTTCAAAAAAGCCATGGGCCAAAACCATCTGGATGGCTTCGGGTTCAAAGAATTTGGGGGCATCCCGAAACCCTCCATTGACTGGGTCAAATTGGGCTCTCATCATCTCCACACTTTGTTTGACCATGGCAGCCTGAAGCACATTCGCTTTGGATGGACCGGCTTCCACCTTCTCTCGTACCCGCTCCCATAATTGAGAGGCCTCCTTGAGCAACACCGCCTTATCGGTGTCATAGATAGACTGCGCCTCAAGAAGCATGGCTTCCATTTCCTCAGAACCCAAGGCATTCGTTTGAAAAAGAATTTCTCCGGTTGGCAGGAGGACATTAGTCGTCGGCCATCCCCCCGCTCGGTAACGAGCATCTAAATCGGGACGCTGATCAGTATCGACCCGAACAGGAATAAATTTGGTGTTGAGCAGCTGTACGATATGAGGGATGGCATAAGTCGTCTGGTCCATCACATGGCAGGCATGACACCAAATAGCGGTGAGATCCAAAATAATTAATTTATCTTCGGATTGAGCACGTCCGAATGCTTCATTTCCCCATTCATGCCAATGAACAATTGGATGGTCGACAGACTCCCCATGAGGCTGTATTTCAGCATGAAGGGGACTGACGAGAAACAACACGCTGAGCCCAGCGACCATCCACAATCTCCAAATTCTCCGGATTCGGCATAAGTGATTCATACCCACCGTCACCGGGACAAATGCGAACTTGATGATCGTGCGCCAGAATTGGTCGAAAGGGGACCAGTGCCTAATAAACTGCACAAATTGGGGAAACATGTTCACACCCTTTATCCGATCATACCTGTCTATCTTCAGGAAGACCTTTTTTAGGGCCGCAAACAACCCGGTTAAAGACCGATCTCCTTTTCCAAAATCTTCACAATAGCGGCGGCGGCAGTCACCCGCACCGCTTCATCAGTATCTCGCAGGAGGCGCTTTAAGGTCGGGAGGAGCGTACGATCGCCAATACGACCCAATGCGCGGGAGGCCCCAATCCTAGGACGAGGCAATGGATCATTGAGAGCCAATATAAGAACATTGAGAACGTTAGGACCTTTTCCATTTGCAAGCGCCTTGACCGCACCCGACCGAATGGCCGGATTTTGGTCATTGAGGAGATGCTGAACGGTATCCTTGACCACTGAATAAGGGGCTCCTGACCGTAACAATGACGCCACGGCCGCCGCTTGCACACCGGAATTCGAATCGGCCAACGCCCTGGTTAACGGGGTTAACACTTGATGTGGTTCGTAATACCCCATGCTAAAAGCTGCCACACTCCGCACCGCAGGAATACGATCAAACAAAACTGCCTTCAGTGTCTGCAAAGATTCAGGAGCATGCAATTTTCCCAAGGATGCAATGGCCGCAGCACGGATAGACGGTTGAGAATCGGAAATAGTTTTTTCCAAGATCGGTATCGCACGACGATCCCCTAACTCACCAAATGCACGGATAGCCGCGCCCCGTTCATACCCTTCTTCGCTGGTCGCCCCTTGCTCCAAACGAACCCAGTATTCCTTATGACCGAGCTCATATAATGCTCTTGCTGCAGCAATTTGGACCAGATGCTGCTCATCGTTCAACGATGGTCTAATGAGGGGCTCAAGACTCCTGTCGCCGGATTGTCCTAGCCCAATTAAAACGGTTGCCCGCACCAAACCGGCTCCGTCCTTCAATGCTTCACGAAACGCCTTGGAACGCTGCCCTGCTTTTCTTTGCCCTAAGGCTTCTGCCACTAATGCTCTAATCATGCCGGTTTCATCAGTTAAGCCTTTTTCTAAATATTCCACGGCCTGATCGGATTCGATTTCCTTTAATGCCGTATAGGCAGCGCCCCGCATTTGTTCCCGCATGTCGGAACGGACAGGCAATATACTGGCAATGGCAAGCTGGCGTAAGAACGGTTCGTCTTCCCGTTTTGTCCCGGCAATGGCTTTCTCATAAACCTCAATGGCTTCGGGAGTCTTTCCCAAGCGCGCTAATGCTAGGATGTATAGACGAGAAGCCTGCAAGAGGGGCGTGCTCTCTTTGTATAAAGGCTTAACAAGGTCAACGACCTGTTGAAATTGATCCTGATCGTAGGCTTTTTGCGCCTGAATGAGGGTTGAATCATGTGCCTCTTCCGCCAACACCGACCCTGAGAGAGCCCACAGAACACCAAGAACGAGCACAACATTCATACGATTCATCCTTAATTGTTCACCCCCATCTCCTAGGCATAACATATTTCTACCCTCTCGGAATCGGGGCTTCCTGAGCCTCAATAATTCGATAGCCCAAAGGCGCTTCAAAGTAATAATCTGGTTGCGAAGAAACCACCACATGACGATATTCCACAAACCAATCCCGATCCTGACTTAAGAGCTTCAAGAGAATCTCCCGTTGAGGGTCCACCCATTCGAAATAACGTTCCAGTTGGCCAAACCGATCCTGGACCTCCACATCATAAAGCAGGGCCGATTGATCGCCTACCACGGATTCCCCAATAACCGTTCGACTCGTCTCTCCTTCCAACTTGGCAGAAAATGGTAACAAATAATCCAAAGTTAGGGGAACGCTCACAATCATTCGGCGCTGCGAAAACACATACCAGGTTTTTTGTTCATCCAATCGAATAATGAGGATACTCGCATAGCCTAACTCTGTTCGTATTCCTCCAGCCGGTTCAATACGATATCGATCATTTTTCACAAACAACTGGGCATTGGCGATACGTCCTCCGGTTTTCCACATCAGTCTGGCCGAAAATTCTTTGGGACCATTGTGGGGGAAATTAGAAGAACTGGTAAAGCCCCAGGCTAACGGGAACCAGGCCACCGTTCCGAAAATGGCACAAACAAGGAACCCTGCAAACTTTTTGTCACAAGCTCGGGAGAGAAGGAAAGAAATGTCTATCCATTTCATGGCCTTTGGTGTTCAACCAGAGGCTCTATCAAAACGGGGTGGCCCAAGGCAGCGGGAGTAAATCTCGGCGGCGTCCGGATGGTGTGCGCTGTCCAACGACCCACGGGAGATTCTAAGGAAAAATCCTTCCGCACGGTTTGGTTTGGTTCCACGGAAAATTCATAAATCTGCTCATGTTTGACACTTGGATGCCAGGCCCGAATGCGATAACTTCCAGGCGGGAGTGAAGAAATGACATACTCTCCCTTATCATTAGTAAAGCTGAAATAGGGATTATCCACCGCAATCGCCCAGCTTTCCATGTAGGCGTGGAACCCGCACTGCATCACAAATGTTTTTCGGCCTTTGCTCAGTTGAAATTGATGAACCAAAGATTGCCCCGGCAGGTGCTCATGTGTCGCATGGATATTCTCACGTTGATGCCGAGGATTAAAGGGTAGAGGAGAATTAAATAACACCCGCGTCCCTTGGCTCAACGACGTCTCATAGGCTTGAATATCATGCATGACCGGATCCATATTCACCACTTCAATTCCATGCTCATTACGCACCACCGTCGTAAAGGGCAGAAATTGGCAATCCCGAGCTTCCACCCTCGGAATAGAAAGGGAAAAAGGTTTCCCGGCCTTAACGCCTTCAACCACCATCACGACCCCTTGAAGTTGATTCTCATCATTCACCACGAAATCCTTAAGTAGCCGCCAGCCCTGACCATCAGAAATGCGGCCGCAATACTCTGGATCAGGGAACGTCACCAGATTATACGCTTTAGGAGAAGGCGGAATGCCCTTGAGGGTCACAGTACCGACAATAGTGGCCCCGTCCGTTACCTCAATAACTTCATAAGCGAAAGCGGTCGAACTGGTTATCCAGAGGAGACCTATGACGGCAATTTCTACCATTCGATTTTTATTCATGATCAACTCATGCCCTCAGGGAACTTGCCGTCGTAACGACGGAATAATCTCAACGCCCTCTCCAAGCATTTCCAGTCCAAAATGTGGGTTCTCCTGCATTTCATGCACGCTTCTCCTCCCTTGGGGAGATTCATATTGGAAATCCAATGTCAGCGTTTTTCCCGGTTCCACACGAACGGTTTTTTCCAAATAGGTTTTCATACCAGGGTGCCAGACAGTCACTTGATATTCTCCTGCGGGAATATCGCGAATTTCGTAGGCCCCATCCTCTTTGGAAATCGAATAATAGGGATTATCCACCACTAATCCCCATGAAAACATATAGGGATGAAAACCACATTGCATGACAAAAACATCCCGTCCTTTTCGCAAATGGATTTTTTCAATCATCGGTTTTCCGGGCAGATGGGTATGGACGTTTTTTCCAAACATACCAACCACATTATGAAAGGGGTTCATGGGCAATGGACGATTAAACAAGACCCTGGCCCCTCGTTCTCTGGCCGTTTCATATCCCTGAATATCATGCTCTACCGGATCCATATTGATCACGGTTATTTCATCCTGGTCCTTTAACACATTGACAAATGGTAAAAAATCACAATCAATGGCTTCAACCTCCACCTTTGGTAAAGAAAACGGTTTGCCTTTTTCTACCCCTTTCACCATCACTACCGCATCCTTAAGCGACCCTTGAGGCCCAATAATAAAATCCTCAACAATGCGCCACCCAGTACCGGTAGAAATTCTTCCACAATATACGGCATCCGGGATCGTGACGAGATTAAACGCCATCGGTCTTGGGCGTTCCCCATGAATGCGAACATGGCCTTGAATGGCCCCCCCATTTCTGACCGGGCCCTCCTGATAGGCCAACCCCATGGATGACACATTCATCAGGAACATCACGATCACCATGACCCTCATCATCATTCCAATTCCCTCCTTCCTATCACCACAAATAAATAGCTATGTGTAATACCTGTCGGCTTTCACAAAATACTACGAGCGGGAAACACCAGGAATCACATGCTGTATGAAACCTCTCCTCTCATGTCACCCTACCACATTTGGGTCATCGGAACTTCAACTCTAAGCCCCCTTGATAACTCAAACCCTCTTAAACTCCCACTATCCACTATGTCCGGGAGAAAAGGGTTTATAAGAATAACCAATTTTGTGAGAAGGAATAGAAACCAGCTCAGAAACAAGAATACATCCACTTCTTACAATCAAGGAGTTGAGGTCGAATGGGTAAGATCGTCTTTCAAGCCAGCAGCACACCGAAAGCCAAGCCAGTTAGCCTGTGTCTCAGGAGCGGTTCCATTGCGCTGAGCGGTCCGTACGGTCGGAGTACTGTCCATCCAGCCACCTCCACGAAATACCCGATGTTCACCGGTAGAAGGGCCTTGGGGATTCCTGTCCGGAGCAGTTTGATAATAGGCCGGATCGTACCAATCGTTCACCCATTCTGCGACATTCCCTGCCATCTGGAAAACGTTATAGGGACTGATACCGATTTCATACTTATCGACAGAAATAATAGGTGGATAAAGAAGCAACCGCTCGGGACGATCACGGACCGGACCGGATATGCCCGATCTCCCAAAATTGGCTCGCGTCAGACCTGCCGGCGTATTTCCCCACGGATAAATTCGTCCATCTGTTCCCCTGGCCGCTTTTTCCCATTCGGCTTCCGTAGGGAGCCGCTTGCCGGCCCACCGGCAATAGGCATCAGCTTCATACCAGGTGACATGCATCACGGGATGATGGGCCATACTCTCCTGAAAGTTTCCCCCATCAAATTTCCAATCCGGCAATGGCGGACGGCCCGTGTCAACGACAAAACGCAAATATTCCAAAGCGGTTACTTCATAGGCATCAATCTCAAAAGCATCCAGATACACCTGGCGTTGAGGCATCTCAGGCCGGTAAGCCTTCCTATCAATTTTCTTATTACTTCCCATCGTAAACCAACCGGCTGGAATCACCACTCTCTTTTCTTTGGTAGGCCATTGCGTCCGCTGCAAAGCCAACCTTTTGCCCTCCTCCGTCCACTCCGGCCGTATGTCAGACACATCCAGTGCCCACGACATCATTCCGGAAATGAGGGTAAACCCAACCACCATCAAGCCCATTACCACAAGGTACTTCCTGCTTTGTCCTTCACGCATAGACCCCTCCAAATTAATCCGACGACTAAGACGCCACTGATGGAAAAATTGGAGAATTCACCATCCCAACGACAAACACTGATCTCTTCGTGTTGTTCTGGAATAAGGCATTTGCTGGGAACCCCAATATTTGTGTTTCAGTATGGTCGTTTAATGGACCAAATCGTAGCTTCACCTTTCAGTGAGGTCAAGGCGTCTAAGACAACCACCCAAATCCGCCTTTACTCATTGCCTGAATGGATTTAGTCCGTACTCAGGATTCAAAAAATAATACGAAAGATGGATTATCCAGATATTCCGTATACGAGAAAGTCTTCCTACATGAATATTATAACAATTGATCTGTTACCATTTTCAAATTTCTTTAAAATTGAACCCTGAGTTGCTTGGCTTTAAAAAACCGAAGACGTCCGTTTTAATATACCTAAAGAAAAAAAATGGGGGATTCTTGCGAATCCCCCATTCGTAAAACCTTAATGGTGAAACTGCCTATTTGGCTGCCACAGGCAACACCCGGCCAGTCTCCACCACGTCGTTCGAAGCTTGCTTCACATCCCTGGAACCTCCTTCAAGAGGCAGGATCCGTTGGTCATTTTTAGGTAGGACCCTTAAATACCCCCACTGACCCGACTGGGAGTAAGGTAGGCGCTGATTATTCCAGACATAATCTGCGGGAAGCATATCACGCCCTCCAGCGGACGGAATAAACACGTCAATCGTTTCCGAACCAGCGAATTCGACCACACTGATTTCGTCGGCTCCCGGCATGAAGGGTTCAATTGGCCATTCATGCTTTTCCACACTAAACATCCCGTTTTGTTCGCTGCTGGCACCGAACACATGAATCCTCACAGGATCTCCTGCATGTGCGTGGATAATCGGAGTAACCGGATCTTGTGGATTATCCACCTCACAGGGTTGAAACATGCGTCCAAGTGTACAGCCTGCCTCTTCTCTGTGAAGATAGGGTTCGGAACGATAATTGACACCGGTGAGGCCGGCGACATTCTGAACATACGGCATAAAACTGGTACCGATGATGTTGTCTTCATCTTGAAAGAGTAAAGCTACATCACGATAATTTCGGCGGTTTTCTTGACCGGGAATGGTCTGATCAACAATCACATCCGCTTCCCAGCTATTTTTAAGGGAAATGTCGGCACCGGTCTTTGGATCCCGGTATTGCGACCCTTTCGGTCCGATGATGACTGCCCCGAACAAGCCGTTTCGCGGGTTTAACATCACATTTCCCCAATCCCAAACCAGAGATGAAATCTCCCCGTTAAATGGATCAGCGTAATAGGTGTACGTCTTTGATTCCCCTGGAGCAATCGTTTGATCCCCTGGGTTATTTCCGACGTTGGCCCCCAATGAATCTTTCGGATTAAAGGCCAGTGAAATTGCGGAGAAGGATGCACGGCTCTCCTTCATTTTATTCTTGAGATTTACTTTGATGCAATCTCCCACGTTTGCTCGAATAGTCAATGGCATCGGATGGTAATCCCCTGCCACTTTAGTGACTTCATCTTCAAGGACGTAGATCTTGCCCTCAGGATTTCTTAGCTCGATGGTTCTTTCAAAGTCGATCTCAATGGATTCCGGAGCACTAGGATTAAAACTCATCCCTGGAAAGTCCATGGCGACCACATTAAATGATTTCACAGGAGCCTCTTCAGGACAAACAGGGAGGGGTTTGGGAATCTCATTTCGACCTGAATACCCTGCAGGGAGCGGTTTCAGATCCTCGGTTTCCTTATCCAAGACTCGGAGAATTCCCCAACCTCCCTCGGAGAATTTTGAAGACCGTCCATTAAAATGAATATAGTCTCCAGGCTGCAGACGAGGACCGCCTGCCTTTGGAACGACCAAATCATATCGCTCGGCAATACCAATATGCATGGAATTTTTCCTATTGGCATCACCGGCATACCGCTCGCTTAAAAACGTGTGCCCTGAAATGGTCCAGGTCATCGTTTCATTCATGAGGGTATGCAAAAGACGGAATACCACGGTATCTCCCAGGTAGGCCCGTACCAACGGCGTGTCGGGATCACCGTGCTCAGTGCTACTAAATATTTTTGAAGCATCGGGATTCACGGCCAAACGTTGGGCAATGGGTTCCGCCCTGAAATTGAGGCCGCTTCCCGTCGTATGCGTCCCTCCATTGAGGAAGGGCATTGGGGTCATGAGAATTTTTTCCGGCATCATAAATGACACCGTTTTCCCTGCTTCCAAGGCTACCTCGACAGGTTGCCCAGGCGGGTTACCAGCCGTCACAATGTTAACGGTATGTGGAACGGTATCATGAACTTGGACCACCATTTCCCGGAAGCTATTATCTACACCATAGCCGACCGGTTCAACCGTATGAATATCTGCAATGGGACCACTCCTGACTAGTTTCCCAGTCTTAGGATCATGGTAAGTTGATCCCACCGGTTCCACAACTAATGTTCCGAATCCACCATGTGGCCACGTGGTGGCCCCGAAGGCATGGTCATGCCAGAACACCGTTCCCACGTCAGCATCCGCCCAAAGTCGTGAGCGAACAAACTCCACGGTCACGATATCCCCGGCGGGATGATCATGCTGCAGGGGTCGAACAAAGGAAATGGTATCTCCTTTAATAGATTTTATGCGACGGATCTCGTTGCCTTTGACATTATCGGCACCGACCAGCAATTCGGTATTGACATGGTATTGCGCTGCATTTTTAACCTTAATGCTGGACTCACCCTTTTTTGCCTTGCCCTTTAAAACGGTATTCATGGGCACGGGCAAACCTTTTTTAGTCTTTTTCTCCAGCATGGTAAACGGACGAACAGACTGTTCGTAGGAAAACCCGGTAATCACTCCATCCGATGCCTGGTTGTCAAATTGGAGAAAATGTGGATGAATGTTAATTTTAGAGGATTGGAAATTTGTAAAATCGTCATCCAACCATTCGCTGGTCAACGTATAGTCCACACAATCATAAATGTTGGCACGAAACACCAACGGCAATTTTTTGTCGTTATTTTTTCGGACTTCTTCTTCCTCTTCATGGAGGACATAAATCAACCCGTAAGGATCAATGACAGGAGCTTCCTTACCCTGGGCCCCGGCCATTTCAATGGGAGTATTGATGAAATGAATGTTGTAATATTTTCGTCCGGCATTTTCCGGACACAAACTCCACCGGCCATTTTCTCCCGGTTTGGCAGGCTCAGAGGTTCGTAGACCATTTTCATCCTGATGAATCATTTCCAACCATGGGGCCGGATTGTGATTTGGTGGGAACATGACCCGTTTACCGAAATGTGGAGTCAAATGCGGCCATGATACCTTCCCCGTCCTTGGCTCAAAGAGAATTGGGCGCCGTTTTCCTGGAGTGGGCGAATGGTATTTTGGGTTCTCGATTGTGCTCTCTTTCTCAGACATGGCTTTATGACCATCCCAGGCCCAATCCAATACCGTCGCATCATAAGAAATAATTTGGCCCTTTTCGTCATCTTTATGACCGGGTTTCCCTTGGGCCGGCAACTGAATTTCCACCCATTCCTTAATATTGACGACCGCTGGGTTCGATTTCCAATTGCTCTTTCCCTTTTCTACGATGGTGAATGTTTTCCCAAACCAATCGACGGTTTTACCAATCAATTGATCGGAAGTGACCCCCACATGCATCCGACCTTTTCTATCAGGCAATTCCCTGAGGTTTGGCATGACATCCGTACGGTTGTCATCTGTCTGGAGGGTATTATATACCCGCCAATACCCCCACATTCCTGCCACATAATGATGAGCGACATGGCAGTGAAACAGGAAGTCACCGGCCAGTTGTTGGCATAAGCCAGACCCACATTCCGTCTCCAAATCCAACGCTTCTGATGGCCCGATCACTTCTACATCAACCCGGTCAGTTTTTGTCCTGATAACCGGATATTTAACCGGACCATTTTTCGCGGCATGCCACATCGGCATTTGATCAATCGCCCGCGGGCTTCTTGGCCATCGGATCGTCCCGCCATGCGGATGGTGAGAATGGAATACCTCAGACCCTCCGTGAACCAACCTGAACTTGGCAGGGTCCCCAAGATAGGATCGAGGAATCGTCGTTGGTGCATCACCAAAGGTATAGGAACTATATCCCATAGATTCGTCCTCAAACCCGAAATATTCATGCTGCACATGCATGTTGTTGATGCCAAATGGCTCACTTCGATAATTAAGAGCTCGAGCTCCTGGCCGATAGGCATCGGTGAGAGGATCCCGTTGGGGTAAGAAATCACCATGTTTGTTTACCGGACGAAACGCCTCGTCACCCACCTCATGATAAATCAACACGAACTCACGGAAATCAGGTCCCGTTCCATTTTTAATTATGGCTTGCCACCCACTGGCCATAGGGGTTGGATCTCCGTCTCCCAACGGATTCAGATATTCGGAACCATGCGGTTCAACCACGAATGTCCCCATAAGACCCATGACCGTCAACTCCCGATCATTACTAAATGTATGAAATTGGCGACCACCCTCCTGGGTGTCAGGATGAATGTACCATTCCATTTCTACAACTTGCCCTTCTTCAGCCACCGTGTCGCGATTGGTTGTCGTAGCAGGCTGCCCGGTCTTGCTGATAACCATATTCGATCCATGGATGTGAAGACTGGCCTCCTCACCAAACTCAAGTTGGTTTCGGAAGGTGAATTTTACACAATCCCCTTGATTTCCTCTGATCACCAGAGGTTGAATCCATTGGTCTTGAAGACCGTTCGTGACCGCACCCGGGTCACCATGGCCATCCACCTCTCTCGCTTCTGCATTCTTGGCTTCCTCTTCCCGCACCTTATCGATATTTTCGGTTAGCACATACATATAGCCAGGATAGTAATCAAGCCATTGATTGAGAGTAATCTCGGCATTGATGGCCGAGATATCATATTCCCTGACCGGCGCAGTTGCAGGACAATTTCCGCCACTCGCTGCAACAGGCTCCACATTACGATCCGAGGCCAACAGTAAATCCTGGCCTCCCGCCCCATATTGGTGCATATTGGTCATCGTGTTGTAAAAACCGGTAGCCGTATGGTCACCACCATGTTGAGCGCCAGACTCATTCTCCATTCTCAGCATGATCCGATCATGTTGGCGTTCCACCATGGCCGCTCGATTCGGCCGGCCTTCCTTGGTGTCCTCCATGATGGTCTGGCCCTTCAAACGCTCCGCCCATTCAGGTGACTCTTGATGAACCATTCCCGTGCTATGAATAACTTTGTCCTGATTTTCTTCAGCCAGGAGGGTTCCTCCTGATAAAAAACTGGACCCCCCGACTAACAATCCAATGGAAAGTGTGGTGATCGCTTTCCTAGATTTCATGTGAAACATGGACCGGCCTCCTTAAGGTGAAATAAACTGACAAACCAAAGACTTATTCAACCAATCAAACAGTCAATAATATTCCCTGAAAATGTTGGAGAGCGCAAAAGGTAATCCAATCGCTTGAGGCTGTCAAGTCTGAAAGATATGAGTTTGATTTAATTGAATTTCTCACAACTACTATAATAAATGGCATACCCGAAACGAATATGGGAAATAGCCAATTTCTCACCGATTAACGGCTAATAATTCACTCCAGCCTTAAACTTTCGATTTTAATAAGCTACGACAGTGTGAGCCCAGCGACATACGAGGAAAACTCTTTCTGAAGATCAGTGGAAATGGGGCCTGGCTTTCCATCCTGTATGAGTTGTTCATTCACCTGAATGACAGGCAAAACCTCAATTGTTGTGCCCACGAGAAAGACTTCGTCAGATTGAAGGACTTCCGAAATAGGAATTGATCGAAATTGGACGTCCAAGCCTTTTGCCTGAGCTAACGTCGCCACCTGTTGCTGTGTCACGCCAGCCAGGACCAAATGATTCCTTTCTGGAGTAATAAGCACGCCATTTTTCACCACAAAGATATTACTCGTAGCCCCCTCAGTCACCTGTCCGTCTCTTACAAATATCGCCTCAAAGGCCTTGGCATCACGGGCCTGTTGCTTGGCCAGGACATTCGGAAGCAAATTAAGGCTTTTAATATCACAGCGATGCCATCGAGTATCAGGTAGGGTAATAACACTTACGCCATGCTGAAAGACGTCAGTCGGCAATCCAACCATTTGTCGAAATGCCAAGAAGACGGTAGGTTCTCCATTAGAAGGGAAAGTATGCTCACGCGGAGCCACACCTCTGGTTACCTGAATATAGATCTTTCCCTCCTGATACCCACTCTGCTGAAGACCGGAAAGAAGGAGGCGCAGAAATTGGGGTGGCTCTAAAGAAAATTGGATCCGGGTTTCTTGGGCACTCCTGACCAACCTATTGAAATGCTCATTCCAAAAAGCAGGAACCCCATGATAGGCACGAATCACTTCATAGATGCCATCCCCAAATAAGAATCCACGATCATCCGGAGAGATCTTAATCTCCTCCAATGGAGAAAAGTGCCCATTGAAATACCCAATATCCGGCATGCCCTAACTTCATTCAGGAAGACAGAGGGGAGACAATGACCTTAAAAATCCGTCGATCTTCAGCGGTAAACTTCCATGCCATCCTTTTACTAAACTCCAAATGATGCGTTCCAAGTTCCAATGCCCGAAATTCAAATGATCGCCGGCCGGAATCTACCGCATTATTACTGACCGTTCGAAGAAACTCATCTTCCACTAATCCCAGCACTTTGGGGTCATAACTTGGCACCCATTGTTCCCCACGGGTCCGATCTTCCCATAAATGCACCATAAATGTGTCCGACTGGAAAACCTGAATCGCTTTCGCCTGAACTTGATCTATATTCATGCACTCACCTTACCTAAAACTTAGCTCATGGTCCGTCTGTGAAGTCCACTATTCTCCAGTTAGCCAATCACGTTTTTTTAAACAAACAAACACATTTCCCTTATCAATCAGTACATCATAGTTGACCACACAATACCCTCCGCCATCCGGACCAAATCCCGAGCGAATGTCAAATTGCTGATGATGCCACGGACAAGAAACCAGAAAGCCCTTCAACCGGCCCTTTCCCAAAGAGGCTCCTTGGTGGGGACAGATATCATTGATAGCAAAGCAACGATCATCAACCCGAAAAATAGCCACGCTTTTCCCGTCGACTTTGAATACCCGTCCCTTTCCTTTTGGAATATCCTCCAGCTTCCCAACATAAATAAATCCCTCTTTTGGACTCAGCGGTTCACATACCCTGCAGTCCATACCCTTTTCAAAATCTGAATCATTCATAGCCGGTTCTTCTTTAAGAGACAAGCAATGTAAAGGTGACCTGTGCCCCTATCTGAACTTTGGCTTGGTCCACAAACCCAGCATTGGCTTCCACAATATAGCGTGCATCTTGCGGCGGGGGCCCATACCAGGGGCATTCTCTTTCGTTGCAGGGAAGAGCCCTTTCGACTATATGCACGACAACCTTACTCTCATCAACCCAAATCACATCAACAGGAAATTGAAACTCTTTTGTCCAGACCCGATGGGGACCAGAATTGTCAAAAATATAAATCATTCCCTCACCGGGAGGAAGAATATTTCTAAACGCTAATCCGAATAAAAGTTTTTCCGGTGTATCAGCAACCTCTGCTTTCAACACCCCACCGCTGGGAAAATTTATATTGATGACTTGCGTCTGTTCGGGAGCATTAAACAATAGTGCACCGGAAATCAGGAACAACGCCATTACCAAAAGAAAGAAAATTCGCTTTTTACTTGGGACCCCTTTACCTTGTAGAAAAGATAACATTGTTCTAAATATTTCCTTATTTTTCTAAAACCCTTTTGCCTCAAGCCTTGGGCCTTTGCTCTAGCGGCGCATTTCTATTATTTCGCGATTTGCTCAAGAAACACACCCACGATAAGATATCATGTAAGTTGATATGATTTCAGCCAAGATGAAGGATGGCAAAAGAGCCTTGGCACCATCTCCCCCAAGGAAAAATCTTACTTCATACCATGGAGGCCTCGTATGCGCTACCTCCCAAGTTTATTGCTCACGCTTTCTCTAGTTCTCTTTTCCTCTACCAGCACCTCTGCTTCCCCATCGATTTCTACGGCCATCGATCGGTTTGTCTCAAACCTCTACCCCAAGGGCAGCCATTACTTCTGGGTGATCAATAACACCACAACCGAGTCTCCCGAAGAAATGATTGTCGATCTCAACACTAGTGTCAGAAATTTACCGGAGGATGAACCGACGGAGAGTCGGTTTTTATTATTGGTTGTCGAAGGAGAACTGCTTGCGGCTCAGAAAATTCCGTTAAACGCTATTGTGGATTGTCAGAGTGACGAGGAAGTGTAGTTAATAAACAAATTCAGGTATAAAAAAGCCCCATCCTTTGAAATAGGATGGGGCTTTTTTATACAAAATTACGTCCAAGCAATAGCTACTTGGTCAGAATCAATAACTGTCCACCCAGGTGGGCTGCATGTAATTGACACTTGTAGTTCAATAAATTGTTCGAGGTCACATACGTGAGATCACTCATGGGAATACCGATATATTTGGTTTCCCCAGGTGCCAAAACCAGCTTAATATGCATCGACGTTGGAGCGGCAAAAGCTGAATCAGCGGAAAGCTCAAAACCATGTTCTTTGTCCATATTGTTGGTTACTTTGAACAAAATAGGTCTTCCTGCTCTCCCACCTGTCGCAGAGGCCACAAGACTCAAGATGGATGTCGCGGGGTACCAGACTTTCTTTCCACCAATTTCCATGGCATTAAACTCAAGATCAACATCCAATTTTGTAAACGGCTGGCCCACGACTGACCCCGTTTCAAGGTCACCAATTTCCACACCACCGGACTGTAACGCAAATGCGCCTGAACTACCGACCGCAACGAAAACCGCACTTAAAAGGACGGATAGAAGCACTCTGTGCATCGCCTACCTCCTCATGAGAAGCTGTTGATAATGAAGGTTTTACCTAAGAACGCAAGCCAATTTTCTGATTTATATGGTTTAAGTTTCAACAAGAGGGTTGGTTATAGCATATGGCATTCTTCGACGCAAGAAGGTTTTTATCATTGTGATTCATGTCGGATAAAAACAAAAAAGTGCTTTCTAAGTTCCTTTCAGAAGAGAATCAAAGATTCCTCAACCATTTTTAAATAATTTTAAATAATTTCTTTGTGAAATAAGTCTTTTCTTCCATGGTGTCGGAGTTTTTGAGACAAGAGATACTTTTTGTGACATTTTCCTCCTAATCTCAATGGACTTTTGTCTCCAATTTCTCCAATCACCTTACTTACAATAGCCCACCATGGATGAATGGCCACTTTACAAATAAGCCCCAAAAGAACCATCAACAATACAAAGGGATGAATAGCGTCTCCTTGACTTTCTCTTGTGATAAACCCCACTAAATCGACACTGATTATCCATGCACAAACATATTATGTTCCCGCTCCCATCCAATGGACGATTCAGGCCCATGTCCAGGTATTACGAGGGTACTTTCTTTAAGGGTGTACAAACGCTCTCGAATCGATTGCTCAATTACCTGGCCATCTCCACCCCACAGGTCGGTTCTGCCAATTCCACCACGAAACAAGGTGTCTCCGGAAAACACCAGATTTTGGCTTTCAAAGAAAAAACATACCGACCCAGGAGTATGGCCAGGAGTATGGATCACGATTCCAGAATAGGAACCCACACGCACCTCTGATTCATCTTTAATCCAGCGGTCCGGCGGAGGGGCAGGCACATATGGGATGCTGAACATTCGGCATTGAATTTCCAGCATGTCCCAAAGATTTTGATCCTGGGAATGCAAGTACAGAGGTGCCCCCGTCGCTTGCTTAATATGACCGGAGGCTAAAAAATGGTCAAAATGAGCATGGGTATGCAAAACGGAGGTGACGGTGAATCCCAGGGCATCAATTTCCTTGAGTATGCGCTCAGGATTCCCGCCTGGGTCCACCACAATGGCCTGCTTAGTTTCTTTGTCACCGATAATCGAACAATTACATGAAAGTGGAGGGACGGGGAAAGTTATCCGAATGAGCTGATTCATCGCGATCTCCTTAAAGCGGCACTGATAAGGCAGTGGATTAAACTTGAATGAACACCTACTTTAGTGCAGATTTACACAATTTCCCACTGGAATTTCAGACAAATCCTCTTCTTTAAAATATGCCTCAATATTGAAGTTTGAAATAAGAACAGTTTAAGCCTAAAATACCTAATAAAAGGTACCCATTTGATCCAACCACAACACAATCTTCCCTACACGGATATGCTGAGCCGGTGAAAACTCAAGCATTCCAGCGCTGCCCAACATCCCAGCAGAGGCCAGATATTCTCCCCTGCCCAAGAAGCAAAGCCCTATTCATTGGTGCAGGGATGCTCATCTTTATGCTGATGGGTTGTCCTCAAAATAACTCCGGGCTTGAAGAAGAAAATATTCAGCTCAAAAAGCAGGCCATCAAACTGGAGTCGGTTATTCATTCCCTCCAAGAGGGAAACAAAGTTATGCAGCAACAAATCGACTTGCTGAATCAAGAATCTAGAAAAACTGCAGAATCCTATGAATCTCAGCTACGAGATGCAGAAGTGACCCACCAGGAACAACTTCGAGACGCACAGGCTCAAATGGCTGAATTGGCGAATAGCCCAAAAAAAGATGGAGCCAGGATTAAAACCTTGGAACAAGAACACCGAAAGTTGGAAGGAGAAAACAAATGGCTCAGGAGCCAACGGGACCAGATGAGGAAGACACTGACTCTTCATCAAATTGGTGGTCAAAGTCAGGAGTTGCCGTTTCCCTATTCCTCGGCTTCAGAAATCATAGAAGGCGCACTCACAAAAAATGGCTATTCAATACTTGCCAGCATGCAAACAGATCAAAAGGCCGTCTATATTACTGATCGCAAAACGTCTCTTCCTCCTTCGCTGGAACTATCAGGCTTTCGCAACCAATACCTCCTCGCGATTGAGAAAGGACCTTCCGATCATACTACTATCTGGGTCCGTGCCGAATTTGAAAAACTTTCCAAAAACGGGCAGATGTTCTCAGCCCAGCAATCTGAAATCACCGACATCGAATTACGCCTCATTCAAGAAATCCATCAAGCCCTGTCTACCGGAGCGGCAGCCCAGGCCAAGAACTTTTAAATTCCTGGCAAGCAGAAGCCCTCAACCCAGCATTCAACCAATCTACCCAAACTCCTTCTATCGACCAGGTCACTGAAAAACAGAACCAATTTTGCCGGTTACAGTCATGGGTTCGTCGATGGCCCCTGAGACGCGAGGAGATAGCCCTGGGCAAGCAACTCGGCTTCCTGTTTGACAAGTGAACTCGCCCCAGGAAACACCTGACCGATAAATTCCACAAATACATTAATTTTGAGCAGGAAAAAATCATATTCGGATTCAGATGTTCGAGGATGGGCAAACCAAAATTCAACGAATTGTTCCAAGGAAATCCCATATTGATCCAAAATAGCACAGGCACTGGGAAACATTACCTTCACATCTCCACCCCATGAGAGAATCTCATATGGTAAATACTGAGTCGCATACACATGAAGCCCCTCCTTCATTTCGGCATCCCATTGGCTAGGAACATCCAGCCGGCCACTCAGGACTTCACTGACCAATGCCATGCATTCTCTATATTGGCGGGTTAATACATCACGAGTTTCCCGAGAAGGCTCGACGTTTTCTACTGGACAGGTTGCTGCCTTCTGAAGATTTGTGGCGGGCGAAGGTACCCGAGCAGGCACATGCACAAAGGGCTCCATCATCTTCAATACCGTTTTCATTTCCCGACAAATGAGCGGTATTGTCTTATTATCGACTTCTAAGGCGATGCCTTTCAGATTGAGTAGACGAGATTCCCTTATCACCCGAGCCAAAAGCATAAGTAATTCGTCCGGAATGGGAGCTTCATGGGCGTCGATCCAATCCGGAGGATTCTCAAATGGTCCTGACCCCACATGTGTCGGTATATGCGGATGGCAATCCAGACCTGCGATATGAATTTGGATCACTCTCTCCAGGGGAAATCTCTTAAGAAAATCTTCGAAAAATGATTCCAGGCACTGGTTCCGCCAAGCACCCGAATATCGATAGACCGTCCAAACATGCCCTAGATCCAGGACCAACCCACAGGGCGCTTTGCCGGTAATGTTGGAGAAAAATTCTGCATACGGCATTTCACCCATCAAAAAATAGGTTAATGGTGGGTTCTCCAAAAGCAGCAATGGCGAATTAGCCTGGGGCCCCCATGCACATTCATCAAGCTGCAACTGAACGTTCCACGCCTGGTAAGCCGTAATGTCAGCAGAAGCTCTGGTAAAAACAGGAGGCAAATAGGTCCCAAATGAAAGACCGGCTATTTCTTTGGCCGCACATTCTTGATTGACCCAATGAGCCTTTAACATTCGAAGATTGCAGGCGATAGCCCGTAATCGCCCTTGAGAATTGTATGCGGTGTCCCAATCAGGTTGCGTGACCCAAACCCCTTCGGCATGGTAAGCCAAAGGAGTGTCAGGAAACCGAGCTCGAACCATCTCCAAAGCTTCAGAAGCCGCATGAAAAATTTCAAGATAACCCATAGGGATTTGTTCACGTCGAAGTTCCTGATACAAGTCAAAGACATCAGGAGAATACACATCCACCGATAAGCCCACACCCAGAAATGGAATCCTGCCTGCGCGCCGAAGAAACTCTTCATGGACAGCCTCTCGACGTGATGGGTCGGTTGAATAGCTCAAACGTTTCTTCATTTCAGGGACTTAAGAAGCATTAGGAAGGAACAATTTCCGAGGAGGACATTTAAAAAATGCCCGTCCGGCAAGCTCAAAATTACAAGAACGAAGAAGGATTAGGAAGGAGGCGTGATCACAGCCGCGTGGCGAACGCGCTGGGGTTGCCATTGTTCGCTACTTTTTCTTTATTGTCAGTAGCAGAACACTCACACCCATCGCTTACACTTCCCAAGAGTCTTCTAAGATCAGTCGAAGGCGCAAAACCTCCGGGAAGGACCTGAAATTAGGACGCTCGAGACGCTCGAAAGGATTGTCCGGCTTGGAGATACCGGTGAATCCCGGCCGCAGACTTTCTTCCTTCTGCAATTGCCCAGACAATCAGTGACGCACCCCGCTTGGTGTCTCCGGTGGCAAACACCCCATCCACACTAGTCATGAAGTGTTCATCAACGGCAACATTCCCTCGAGGATCATATTGAAGCCCAAAAGAATCCAGGAGGCCGTTCTTCACCGGCCCGATAAACCCCATCGCCAACAACACCAGGTCCACATTTATCTTGATCTCGGACCCCGGCACAGGAACCACCTTCCCATTCTCAAAATTCACACGGGTCGCATGCAAACTAGTCAGATGTCCGTTTTCCCCTGAAAATTTTGTGGTGGCAATACTCCATTCACGATCACACCCTTCCTCGTGGGCATGAGACGTTCGTAATTGCATCGGCCATAAGGGCCATGGTGTCGACACAGCCCGAGTCGGTGGCGGTTGGGGTAGTAACTCGAATTGATGGGCTTCCAGGCACCCTTGACGATGAGCCGTTCCCAGACAATCTGAGCCGGTATCACCACCACCAATAATGACCACCCGTTTGCCCTGAGCCGATATGTGCTCCCCAGGAACGGTATCCCCGGCCACTCGCTTATTCTGCTGGGTCAGATAGTCCATGGCGAGATGAACGCCTTTAAGGTCTCTCCCTGGAACCGGCAATTCTCTCGGTTGCTCAGCTCCCATTGCAAGTAACACGGCATCATATTCATGACGGAGGTCCTGAACGGTGGCGTCCACACCCACACACACGCCAGTCTGAAACGTCACACCCTCCTTTCGCATTTGCTCCAAACGCCGGTCTAATACCCACTTCTCCATTTTGAAATCCGGGATTCCATAGCGAAGCAAGCCTCCAATCCGATCAGCCTTCTCCAAAACTGTGACTTCATGCCCCGTCCGGGCTAATTGTTGTGCCGCGGCCAATCCTGCTGGACCCGACCCGACAATCGCAACGCGCTTCCCGGAAGAACCAACCGGTAACACCGGTTCGACCCAACCTTCCTCAAATCCTTTATCAATAATATTCCATTCAATGACACGAATGGAGACCGGATCGCTATTAATGCCTAACACACATGCCGATTCGCATGGAGCCGGACATAGGCGCCCGGTGAACTCAGGAAAGTTATTGGTCGCATGAAGCGCTTTAAGGGCATCTTTCCATCGACCTCGATGCACGAGATCATTCCATTCCGGGATCAAATTTTCCACAGGACAACCGGCGGGACTTTGGCAAAATGGCACACCACAGTCCATACAGCGGGCCCCTTGAACTTTTAACTTTTCGTCCGGAAATGGGTCATACAATTCCTTCCAATCTAGAACCCGCTCCGCAACCGGCCGTCGTTGAGGTCCTTCCCGTTTATATTTCAAAAACCCACGAGGATCAGCCACGGGTCACCGCCTCACGTTTCCGTTGAGCATGCTCTTTGGCCAAAGCCGTTTTCCGTTCCTGCAGCACTCGCTTGTAATCACTCGGCATGACTTTGACAAATTTCGGCAACATCATATCCCACGATTCCAGCACCCGCTTGGCATTGACACTTTGGGTGTGCCGAAAATGGGCTTCAATCATCGCACGTAGGGTCTGTTGGTCTTCGGATGACACGACAGGCTCTAATTCCACCATGCCCATATTGCAACGTGCAGGGAATTGTCCATCCTCATCTAAGACATAAGCGTCCCCTCCGGACATCCCTGCTGCAAAATTTCGTCCCGTTTTCCCCAGAACCACCACCACCCCCCCGGTCATATATTCACACCCATGATCGCCGGTTCCATCGATAACAGCTCGTGCGCCACTATTCCGAACAGCAAACCGTTCTCCCGCAATGCCATAAAAATACCCTTCACCACCAGTCGCCCCATATAAGGACGTGTTCCCGATCAGAATCGTGTCTTCCGGCAAATACGTCACCCCTTTCGGGGGAACTACAATAATGGTTCCTCCAGAGAGGCCCTTTCCCAAATAGTCATTCGATTCACCTTCCAGAGTCAGCGTAATACCCTTTGACAAAAATGCTCCAAAGGATTGTCCGGCCGATCCGGTAAATTTAATCCGAATCGTGTCGGGAGGAAGCCCTTCCGGCCCATACCGGCGTGCAATGTGGCTTGACAGAACAGTACCGGTGGTCCGGTTCACATTTCGTATGGGCAGATCCAGCGAAACAGGGTCACCCCGGTCAATGGCAGATTGACACAATTCTACCAATTGATTATCTAAAATTTCTTTCAGACCGTGATCTTGTGCTTGCACACAGGAGGTGGCCACTTCAGGTCCGACATTCGGCTTCACCAATAACGGAGATAAATCCAATCCTTTGGCTTTCCAATGATCCACAGCTTTTTGCACTTTGAGCTTGTCCACCCGTCCGATCATCTCGCGCATGGTCCTAAATCCGAGTTTTGCCATCAGGGAACGGATCTCTTCTGCCACAAACATAAAGAAGTTCACAACATGTTCTGGTTTTCCCGTAAATTGTTTTCGTAACTCCTCATCTTGGGTAGCCACTCCTACCGGACAGGTATTGAGGTGGCATTTCCTCATCATGATGCATCCTTCAACAATGAGGGGGGCCGTGGAAAAACCGAACTCTTCCGCTCCCAAAAGGGTTGCAATGACCACATCACGCCCAGTTTTCATTTGGCCGTCGGTTTCCACTCGAATTCGTCCACGCAGATTATTGAGCACGAGCGTCTGATGGGTTTCCGCCAGACCTAATTCCCAGGGGACTCCCGCGTACTTAATGGACGATAAGGGAGACGCCCCCGTTCCTCCGGAATCTCCACTTATGAGAACCTTATCGGCATGAGCCTTTGCCACGCCTGCAGCCACGGTTCCAACTCCGACCTCTGCCACGAGTTTTACGGAAATCGCGGCTTCAGGATTGGAATTTTTAAGGTCGAAAATGAGTTGTTTCAGATCTTCAATGGAATAAATATCATGATGGGGAGGAGGAGAGATCAGTTGCACGCCAGGCGTGGAATAGCGAAGTTTGGCAATAAATTCATCGACTTTGTGTCCCGGCAATTGCCCGCCCTCGCCGGGCTTGGCACCCTGGGCCATTTTAATTTGTAACTCCTTGGCATTCACCAGGTAATGCGCCGTTACCCCAAAACGACCCGATGCCACTTGCTTAATATAAGAATTCTTGGAATCGCCGTTCGGCAAAGGTGTAAATCGCTCCGGATCCTCACCACCTTCGCCGGTATTGCTTTTGGCGCCTATGCGATTCATGGCAATGGCCAAAGTCTCATGCGCTTCTTTGCTGATTGCCCCAAACGACATGGCTCCGGTGGTAAATCGCTTCACAATTTCGCTGGCAGGCTCCACGTCTTCAAGAGCGACCGGTTCGCCCGCCCAGTTAAACTCAAACAGTCCGCGAAGATTGGAGCGCCGTTGATCCTCTTTATTCACCAGGGCTGAAAAATCCGCATAGGCTTTGGCATCATTCGCCCGCGAGGCATGCTGAAGTTTGTAAATGGTTTCAGGATTCCAATTATGGTGCTCTCCCTGAATCCGGTAATGAATCTCGCCGCCAAAATCTAGATGCCGCATGGGGACCGGACGATACGCCAGCGCATGTCGGCGCAAGGTCTCTTCCCCCACCTCACTGAGACCAATTCCTTCGATCCGTGAAGCCGTTCCGGTAAAGAACCGATCAATCAGTTCGCTATTCAGGCCAATGGCCTCAAAAATTTGAGCTCCACAATAGGACTGGACTGTGGAAATTCCCATCTTCGAGAATATTTTCAGCAATCCTTTATTGACCGCCTTAATGAACTTTGATTCAGCCGTTGCCGCATCCACGCTTTCAGGAAAATACCCTTCCCGTTCCATATCCACGAGGGACTCAAACACCAAATAAGGATTGATGGCCCCGGCTCCATAACCGATAAGACAGGCGAAATGATGCACATCACGCGGTTCACCTGTTTCCAGAATCAGGCCGACCTCTGTCCGGGTTTCTTCTCGAACCAGATGATGATGCACAGCCGAAACACCTAATAGACTAGGAATGGGCGCCCACTCGGCATTGACGCCTCTATCGCTCAAAATAAGAAACTTTTCGCCATCCTTAATGGCTTTTGAGGCTTGCTGGCATAATTGATCAAGAGCGGCCGCCATGCCCTCTGGTCCTTCCACAACTTTAAAAAGCAAGGACAGTGTCTTACTTTTAAAGTGAGGATCCCCAATCATGCGAATCTTTTGCAGATCAACATTGCTAAGGATCGGTTGCTGCAATTTGATTCTTCGGCATGCCTCTGGAATCTCTGCAATGACATTCGGTTTTGGCCCGATGTTGGTGACAAGAGACATCACCAGATGCTCACGGATCGGGTCGATAGGAGGATTCGTCACCTGAGCAAACAATTGTTTGAAGTATTTAAAAAGAAGTTGGGGCCGTTCGGACAACACGGCTAAAGGGGTATCCGTTCCCATTGAAGAAATAGGCTCTTCACCCGTGACTGCCATTGGGATCAACACCATTTTCAACTCTTCTACGGTGAACCCGAAGGCTTGCTGACGTTGGCGTAGCGTCGGGTGATCGGGTTGCGGCACATTGAGTGGCTCAGGCAGTTCATCTAAGGATACCCGATATTGCGTTAACCATTGTCGATAGGGCTTACGTTTGGTGATATCGGCTTTAATTTCCTCGTCGTCAAGAATACGTCCCTGGACGGTATCCACAACAAACATGCGACCCGGTTGCAGACGTCCCTTCATGCGAATGGTCTTAGGATCAACCGGAAGCACTCCCGCCTCTGAAGCCAACACCACGACATCATCTTTGGTGATTTGATAACGACAGGGACGCAGACCATTCCGATCCAAGGTGGCACCCACGAGCTTTCCATCCGTAAAGCACACCGCCGCAGGTCCATCCCACGGTTCCATCACCGCCGCGTGATATTCATAAAACCCTCGACGGTCAAAATCCATTTGGGGATTTCCCACCCACGGTTCCGGAATCAGCATCATCATGGCATGGGGTAAGGACCGGCCGGCCATTACCAAAAATTCTATGGCATTATCCAAACAGGCCGAATCGCTTTGCGTGGAATCATCAATGATGGGAAATAACTTTTTGAGATCATCCCCGAACAGATCAGAGGCAAGCCTCCCCTGTCGGGCGCGCATCCAATTAACATTCCCTTTCAAAGTATTAATTTCGCCATTATGGACGGAGTAGCGGTAGGGATGGGCTAAGGCCCAGGTCGGAAACGTGTTGGTACTAAAGCGAGAATGCACCAGGGCCAGCGCCGATGTAAATGTGGGATCCGCAAGATCGGGATAAAACAGTGCAACTTGTTCCGGCAACAGCATCCCCTTATAAACAATCGTGTTTCCGGACAAACTGGAGATATAGACCCATTCCTTCCCGGGGAGAGCTGATTCGCGAATGGCACGGGTTATTCGTTTACGAATGACATACAGCTTACGTTCAAACTGCATGGGATTCAGTAATTCACGTGCCACAAAAAACTGTCGAATGACGGGCATCGTTTGTCGAGCTTGATCTCCTATTTGATCCTCTTTGGCCGGCACATCCCGCCACCCCAAAAAATGCTGCCCCTCTTCACGTACGATCGTTTCAAAGATGGCTTCGCACTGTTGCCTGGTCCTGGCATCCTGCGGCAAAAATACCATGCCGACCCCATAGGCTCCGGCTACAGGAAGGTCGACGCCCGTTTCGGCGGCAACCCGATGAAAAAATTCGTGGGGTATCTGAGAGAGAATTCCTGCTCCATCACCGGTACATGGGTCACACCCTTGTGCACCCCGATGAGTGAGATTTTTATTGACCTCCAGACCCTTCTCTATGATGTCATGTGATTTTTGCCCCTTCATATGGGCCACAAACCCGATTCCACAGCCATCATGCTCATTTCCGGGATGGTAGAGGCCTTGAACTGAAGGAAATCCAGGGAGATTCCACACTGGTTGATTAGTCACCTGTTTCACGTTTCACCTAAAATGTTGTTGGCCATCATTAAAAAGGAGATTAAGGCACGCTACCCCTTAATAGAGTCTCTATGGGCCATGGTGTCGTTGTGTGGTCCCGGAGAGCGACGGAAGAAAAGGGAAGTCTAAAACAAAATTGTAAACGACAAGATTAATGGATGGTCAAAAAATCTGTCAAGACGATCCATTTTCCGGTACGCAATATTTCCCTCACATGCATGCGGGTTTTCAAAAAATGCTGATTGATTTCCAAGCTATGGTTCAGCTTGACAATCCACAGGCTAGCCCCTAGTATCGCCGCCATGCATCAGGAACCAGCCCTAAGAGACCTGGAGTCCATGGAGGATGTGTGGGAAGCCTTTCGGCCGGACCTCATTGAGGTTGAAAGCCAAATTACCACACACCTTGAATCGCATGCCCCCCTCATCAATACCGTCGCTGGGCACATCTTTGCCAGCGGAGGAAAACGCATCCGCCCCCTGCTCCTGATTCTCTGTGCCCGACTCTGTGGATTTCTTCAAAAAGATTTTTTGTTGCTGGGCAGTCTCGTCGAATTTATCCATACGGCCACGTTGCTACATGACGATGTGTTAGATGAAGCCGATCTTAGACGGGGACAACCCACTGCGAGAAAAATCTGGGGCAATCAAGCCAGTATTCTGGTGGGGGATTATTTATATTCCCAGGCCATGGCCCTGATTGCCACCTTTCACAACCATGGTATCAACGAAGCCTTAGCGGATGCTTGCCGAAAGATGGCAGAAGGGGAAGTCCTTCAACTCTGCGCCAACAGTCAACCGCACCTGTCTGAGGCCGCCTATCTTAAAATTGTTGAATATAAAACTGCTGCCCTGGTCGCTGCCTCCTGTAAGGTCGGGGCGATCGTGGGAGGTGCCTCGATAGAAGAACAAGCCGCCCTCTATCGGTTTGGCTACCATCTTGGAATGGCATTCCAATTGGCTGATGATCGCTTGGATTATTCCGCAGATCGGGCAAAGCTCGGCAAAGCCCTTGGTCAGGATATTCGCCAGGGTATGATTACCATTCCCCTACTTCACCTTCTCCAGACTTGTTCCCCCCAAGACAACCAATGGATCACTGAAAAGATCTTAGCACATGCCATAGAGGATGAAGACGTCACGAAAATCATCCAATTAATGCAGAAACAAGGTTCTCTGTCCTATTCCACTGCTCGAGCGCGAGAATACGTAGAAGCCGCGGCCCTCGACCTTGAACCGTTCCCCGCCTGTATGGCCAAACGTTCTCTCTCTATCACCGCCTGCTACATGGTCAACCGCGACCAATAATACCCCAATACCCCCCAAAATTATTCGTAGTTCCCTTTTCGAAGTATTTGAATCGAGAATTGGCTCATTCTTCGCCTAAGTCGATCCTACACCTCCTGCTTTTCCGACCAGTTTTTAGCGGAAACCCATTTTAGCTTTTGAAAATCACCAAAACGTTTTTTTAAGACAACGCGTCTTACTCGTTTATCAAATTACCATGTCTAAACGGTTATTTGATGTTGCCGGGTCTCGCCCCGGCAGGCGAGGTCCTTTTGTTTCGGCAAAAGGACCCAAAACCATTGACGCCCAGTCCGACCTCATAAGATAGGACGGCCGCGGGATACAAGAGGGCGGTCCAACTCGCTCCGCTCAGACAAGGCCCGCCGAGATAGAAGAGCGTCCGTCCCCATGGTCGGACAGCAGGCGTCGGAAACAAATGCCCATCACACCAAGGGAAAAGCGGCTGGCAGGCGCTGTACCAAAGGCACGGAGCAAATGGAGAGTTCCATTTTTGCTCAAAAAGTGGACAGGAAGGATCCCATCTACCAATCTATATACAGAATGGGGTATTCGGTACCATTTTTGTCTTGGTGTGATAGTTCATAGTTATTTGATCTATCACCTAACGGATCGGGCTTACCTAAGTTGTACAACTCCAATGGCCTTATCTATGCCTTCAACTTTCATCTTATACGACGCACCCTGATTGTAGATTAGGACCGAGGGCATGAAGCTATAGTGATAATGATACCAATATTCCGTCTGCTGCCAGATTTGTCCGTTTAACAGCTTAACGATCGTCTCTCCTTCCCAACCCTCGAAATCTCCATCGATCTGGCTTTTGATTACATTGGGGACTGCTCGGCTCGGCGGCGCTTGCTTAACAGTTTCCTTGGCGCCCTCAGCCTTGCCGAAATCGAACCCGTTGCGGAAGGTCTGGATTAGAGCTAGACGTAGCGCCTCCTTCTCTTCGGGGGTTAACTTGGTGATACCCAGGGCCAACTGCTGTGATGAGGTCAATAACTTATCGAGGGTGATTTCCTGGTACGTTTCGGCCCACGAAATCGCTGAGAAGTGCAAAGCGATTACAATCGTACATGCGAGACATCGTTTCATCATTTCAGATGTCACGCCTGCCGTCCGGCCCCATGGGTGGACGCTCAAAAAATCGGTGGGACTTGTCTGAGCGGAGCGAGTTGGCCCGCCATAAGTAAGGGACATTATCTCACAGTCTCCCCTGGCCTCGTGGTGTGGCCGAGCAGTGCAGCCGACACCGGAGAAAAGGCGCGCAGTGTTTGAGCGCAGCGAGTTTGCGCGCCGCCGGAGTCGGCGAACCGCGCAGGGGACCCGAAGGGCCACACCACGGCCAACAGGGTTTTGGCTACTTTTGCCGAAACAAAAGTGGCTCGGCTGCCGGGCCGAGAACCGGCATCTACCGAAATGCCCCTTGGCGATAAAGACGCCAGAATGTCGTGAGCCCGGCCCAAATGGGATGTCGCCGCTGGGCGGGGGTCAATTCAATTTTCACTCCGGAATGCCGCTCGATTTTCCAGATAAGGTAGTCCGCCCCCCCTTGGAACGTAAAGGCGGCTTTCATAAGCCGCAAAACAGATAACACCTTCCCCTGCACTTTTCGAACAGCCCAGGCTATGCGATTCTTGATATATTCCCACCTGGAATGTTCCATCTCATACATAGTTATGTCATCCCGCTGAATGACCTTGATCTTTGGGAAATTTCCTAAAAAGGTCGCATGGGCGACTTGTTCATAATAAGCGTGGTTACTGTCCCACAATGTTACAATTCGCCCTTTTGATTCGGCACGCAATTCGGCGCCATAACTGAGGGTCAAACCAATACTCCATGCATCCTTGGCAGAAAATTTTTGTGGCATTCGCGGAATCACGTTCCCCAAAAAGGTTAAGACCGCCCTGCCCAGCCCTAAGATAATCCGTTGACTCATCGCTTGGTTCGGACATGCCATCACAGCCGTCGGCTGCGCGAAGCGCCCCCAAAAGTATGAATGAAACCACTTTGGAGTCACACTTCGCTCAAAATCCTCTAACGAGAGCACGGCATACTTCATACGAACGATTCGCCCTTCCAGGTTCACTTCTCCATAGAACACATTCGGTGGGAGCCAACGATTGAGGAGAGCTAACCAAATAGACGGGTAGACCGAGGCATACTGATCCACAATGACATAACAATCCACTAATCCGTCCTGATCCGTTCCCACCCGCAAGCACGAGCCATATAATAAGATTCCTTGAACCGCCTGCCCGTATTTTGTAGCCAGAAAATTTCCCGCTGCTTGAATGGACGCAGGAATGGGTCGAGTGCTCGGTTGGCTAACGATTTCGAGGACTGATAGAGAACCGTCCATAACAGTTATTCGGTCTTCAGCCTGACAAATGACAGCTCGCCGGGAGAATCCAGGGTTAGAGGCTCTTCAGGCATGGAAGAGGCGTACACTTCGCCATCCAAGACAAATCCACTGTTTAACACCAAGCGAAGCTCTGAGAGGTTTTCACTGTCATAGCCATGTTCTGTCGTTGCTAAAGGATGCGTCGTTCCACGAAACAAGGTTGGTAAGGCACGCCACAAATAGCGGTACGGCACTCGAAGACTCGTATAGTGTAAAGGCCTGGATTGCTTGCCCCAAAACGGCTTCATCCCTAAAAATAAGCGATTCAAGGTGGTGACCAGCAAGACTAAATACTCATGCTGGAGAGGTGCTGATTCTCCAGTTGCCACACCCACCGTGATCGGATTCAATCCTTTTCGGGACCCGATGGCCAACGCCAATAAAAATTTCAACAGAATCAACCCTGCCCCCCATTCCCCTAACCGGCCTATCGACTGTTTGGTTTCGAGGCCTAGTTGGGTCCCATGATAAATGGCTCCGGCCCCGAAAAACATTCCATGCAGGGGCTCGCGGTTTTCTGGAAATCGAATACGAAGAACCGGTCGTGTTTCAAACGATAATCTCGGAGTCATGGCTTCGGCCTGTACTAACAATTGGTCAAGCGTGTTTGGCTCAAATTTCCCTAAACCCACATCCCCCGCAATCAGATTAGCCGTCCCTGAGGGCAACACAGCCAACCGGGGCATGACAGCAAAAGGACGATAATGAAACAAAGCTCCCAGGGTGGCTTGAATGGTCCCATCCCCTCCATTGACGACCACACAATTCACCTGGCGGTCAGCAAACATCTTCAGCGATTCTAGGATATCTGCAGGCGTGTTGACCTCAGCCCGCTGCACTTCTGGGTATTTGGTGTAAATTTCTTGGAAAAGGTCCGGCTTCCGCCTATTACGACCACTCAACGAATTATGAAGGATCCCCACATGCATCGTAGACCAGTCCAACCGACCTCAAGCGACGGCAAGGATGAAATGGGAATTATTGACATTGGGGAATACGGGCAAGACGTAATAATGTGCAAAGTCCACATGAAAGATCATTTGATCGTGACCGGAGGATTAGTAAACATTCTCACTGCCAGGGAATTTCGATTGACTGGATCGATCTCAGCCAACCAGGAAGTCAGGCCACCCATCCTGGCTTTCCCCCAACCCGCCATAAGAAGTCTCGCGATGAGAATCAGGGTTGAACCCACCGTCCAAATGGCCACAGCCTCCAAGCCCAAATCGGGACGTCCAAAAAGAAGGCTGGCCGTTAAGAGGATGAGATTAGGATTACGCCGAGCCGTGACAAGCCTGAAATAGGAATCCAGGGGTTTCCAACAAAAGATGACAAATCCCCCCAACCACCATTGAAAAATTCCTTCAACCATGCGTCCCAACACATATCCGATCAAAATGATTCCAATGGTGGTTTCCACCGTCAACCATGAGAGCAAAGGGGCAAATGCGGTGAGACCCACTCCCCAAGCTAAATACCAAAGTGGAGGGTGAATTAAATCAATGCCATGATCAAAAATATTCCCCCATTTACTGGAGGTCACCGTTACTCGAGCTAATTTTCCGTCCACCGTATCGAGAAACGTCATGATCCAGCCAAGGACAAGTCCCCAGAAAAACTGCCCAAAAGTGAACAACACGCCTGCTGCAATAACAAGTAATAAGCTCAGCGATGTTACCTGATTAGGCGAAATTCCCCAAAGCGCACAAAGCCGTGTGGCCCATTTGGCCGGAACGGGCCAAAGAAACTTCGTCACCAGATCAGTGACGCCTTTATACGATCCCGTAAATAAATGTTCTTCCAAAGCCACTCGGTTATTTTCGCGAATGGGGAACACATAGGGATGATCAGTTTTTCGCAATTCGTTGGAAAAGGAAATAGAAAGATCCTGCAATGTCACAGATTGTAAGTTTGCAACATCTCGTGTGTGTTCTCGTTGAATCCCATCACACGTTGCGACAGCCAAGGAGGAATCCACATGGGCCACAACCGGGCATAATCCGCTTTGAGCCTCAACTTCCAGAACAACATTGGGTTGCTTTAAGAGAAAGGAGAATATTCGCGCATCAAATAAATAATCCCCTCTAATAATCAGAAGTGAATGATCGGATGGAAGTTCGTCGAGATTATTGAGAAAATTTCCAACCCCTAATCGGCTTAACATGCGTTGATACCGGATACGGGATGTCAAATTCCACAAACGGATCTTCGGATCCTTAATAATATAGGCAGACACAGTCATTGAACTACCACGCCTTATTCCCCTTATACATTAAAAAATAATACAGTCGACCGACTTTTCCATCATATAACTGACTGGGACAAATATGATTGCGACCATAATCCCGTCTATGATTGCAATCGGAATTCATTCCAACAAAATCCCTTTGGCATATGTCTGAATTTGTATGCAACCTTGCTTATACCTCCAAATACATAACATCAACCATGACCAGACACCCTTAGAGACGAAATAGCCGTTGATCATGCACGATCTCTACGCCTACTTTCCACTGTTTTTCAATTGAGATAACGCCGCCACAACACAAAAGTGACAAGAGACAACAGGAGGAAGGGAGCGGCCGTGGTCAATAGAGGAGAGGCTCCGAACAGAATTCCAACATGCTTAGAAATTTCCATCATCAAATAATACCCCAGACCGACCAGGGATCCAATGAATACCCTCTTTCCCGCTGCAGACATTCGCAAGGGACCGAAAACAAACGGGATGGCCACCAAGATCATAAGCCCGGTATTCAAGGGCATAAAAATTTTGTCCCAAAAGCTTAACTCATATCTCAGAAAATTTTGCTTTTTTCGTTTTAAGATTTCCATGTATTGGTAAAGCTCGGAAGGGGCCAATGTGGAAGAAGGAAGAGTCAATAACCGGACTTCATTCTGTTTAAGCGGAGAGTCCCATTCCAGACTCTCCATCTGCTCCTGGGAAACACTATATCCGTGAATGACCTGCTTTTTGATATTTCTCAGAATCCATTTCTGAGAATTGACAATTTCTGCCTCTTGAGCATGCATATAGAAATCCAAATGTCCGGCATCATTAAATTCAAAAATATCAAGGCCTTGGGGACTCTCTCCGTAGCGAATCTGATGAATCCTGATAAAGCGTCTTCCCTCACGAAACCAGAAGCCCTGCTTTCCCTTATATGCTCCAGAATCCGACAATGCCATTGATCGCTTAAAATAGGCCTCCTGGTCCAGGGGGGGATTGACAACCTCTTCAAGAAAGCCCACGAGTAAAATGAAATATGCTCCAACCTTCATCACTGCCCCGGCAATTTGGTAGGGAGAAACTCCAGCGGCCTGCATCGCGATGAGCTCCCGGCCATTGGCAAGGCTCCCTAAGGCCATAATACTCCCTAACAACGCCACAAACGGCGCGAGAAACACCAACCGGGTTGGCAGAGTCAGCAATAAAAACTCACCAGCGCTCCAAAAGGTATAGCGCCCCTTACCCACGTCATCCAGCTCTTCAACAAATACGATTAAACTGAAGACCGCCAAAAATATGGCCAGCACAGGAAAATACCCTTTCAGTAAACTGACCGCCAGATACCGATTGAGAATTTTCATAAAATTATCGTAAAACCAGCCAGATACGCCATTTCCTATTTACTGGCTCTGTTCAGAAAATCTGAATATCGTAAGAGAGTATGAAACCGGGATTTTTTAGGACATGCCCCGGGTGAATCGCGAGGGCGCCAACCAATATGCCAATAAGGCTCCTAAGACAATAACAATCGACCAAAGTCCCGGAATAATGGGGAGCATGCCCTGCTCAACAAGATTTCTCACCATCAGCCCCGTAAAGTAATAGACTGAAAAAATTACCGTCGCTGTGAAAATTTTGGCGTATCTGCCCTGCCTCGGTGAAGCCCGACTCAACGGCACTCCCAGCAGCCCCATGAGAATGGCCGAAAAAGGGGCTAAAAACCTCCATTGCAGTTCTGTGATATCCTTGCGAGAATTAGATTTTAATAAATTTCCCGTGGATTCGGCCTTACGTTTATACTCCGCGACAAGCTCCCGAGGATAAATCGCCATCCGTGAAAAACTAGAAATGTGCTTGATCTCCCCCTCCCTTGTCAGTTTATATTCGAATCCATCAAAGAGAACAGGAATCGAGATGCCACTTTGGGGATCAAGTTGCTCTTGAGCTGTCTTTGCTGAAAAGACTTGCAACGTCTCTCCATGTTCACTTTGAACAAACACCTCACTTAATTTTTGGTGACGTTCATCAATATCCTCTGCGAAAAAAACCAAAGATCCATTACGTCGTTCATAAAAGTGCCCGGCATCCAAATTGCTCAAACGAAATCCAGCCTCTCCTTCATCTTTTAATCGATAGATTTCTTCATAAGCCAATGGACGCAAATATAAAGAAAAGATGCTGACAAGGACGGCCACCAAACAGGAAAGGGAAAAAACCGTAAGGAGGATCCGGTATGGATTGACACCACACGCCATAAAGGCTTTCATTTCAGAGTCGGTATATAATCGGCCAAATCCCAAAATAACGCCGAAATACAACGAAATGGGAATGAGGACTTCAAGCGCGATTCCCACTTTTAAGGCAATTAACGTGAGAATCATATTGGCCGGCAACAGGGCATTGACGGCTTTGGCTAAAAATGTGACCCAACTATATCCGGCAAATAACGCCACCAAAAGTCCACAGACCACGGCTGATGGCTTCAGGACTTCGCGAATTAAATATTTGACCAACATCAATCGACCCTCAGCCCAACGGTCCAGATGGAATATCCCATATTAGGAGAACTGCAACGATGAAAGCCGTAATATTAAGTGCTGGCCAGGGAAAACGGTTACTCCCGCACACAGCCGATAAACCCAAATGTACCGTTCCCGTCAATGGACTACCCATTGTGAAACGGCAAATCCAAGCACTCCTTCGCGCAGGAATCGATTCCATTCACATTGTGGTCGGGTTTGGGGCTGAAAAGGTTGAAGCTCTTCTAACCGACGAAATGGCCTCTGGCTCTGTCCGCACCATCTATAATCCATTTTTTGCGATGGCAGATAATTTGATGAGTTGTTGGGCGGCTCGGAACGACATGAGTCAGGATTTCCTTTTAATAAATGGGGATACCCTATTTGAATCAGCCGTTCTTGATGGGCTGTTGCAGGCTCCCTCTAATCCCATCACCTTAGTGACCGATGAGAAAATTCGCTACGATGCTGACGACATGAAAGTCATCGTACATGGCTCACAATTGGATCGAATTGGCAAAACCCTGACCATCGAACAGGTGAACGGAGAGTCCATCGGGATGATACGATTTCAGGGCAATGGACCTAAAATCTTTCTTTCCACGTTAGACCAACGAATTCGCAAACCGGAGGCACTCAAGCAATGGTATTTATCACTCATCGACGAATTAGCCCAACAGGGTCATGTGTCGACCTTTTGCATCAAAGGGTTGAAGTGGGCTGAGATCGACAATCCTTCTGATTTAGAACAGGCGGAACGTCTATTCAAAAATTAGCAATCACGAAAAGCCCTTTCATTGATTGCTCACGCTAGCTGATTGTTGCGAAATTCGGATCTGCCAATACCTGATGCACCATACAGCCATTCCCTGCTAGAGGGTTTCTTGTCGTTTCGCCAAGATTTCTTCCGCTAAGGAAAGATCTTCAGGAGTATCCACATCGATGGCCGCTTCAGGAAACGGAAGCAGCACTTCTTGCACATGAAGATTGAGCATTTGCCCCAGCCGTCTTAGAGCTTCTGCAAGGGATAACCAACCAAGCACATAGCGAACGAGGGCCAGCCCACCAAGCGTTCGAATCAGGCGAAGGGGATGCTTACGCTCACGCTCAATCCGGCTCCAGAACTCCACCATTCGCTTAGCCTTTGGTGTACAGAGGACAAATAAATTGCATCCACAGAACCCTCCTCCCGTCAGTCGAGTGACTGTTCGCTTGGATTGAGGATAAGACGCCACTACCAGGGAATAGGGCACCAGACCTACGGCCACATCCATTTGCTTTTCCTGGGCTTCACGCAAAAAATAATCAACCATCTCCGGTGTTAACAGGGCATGGTCCGCCGTCGTGACCAGGACAGGGAATTCCTGAGGATGTTCATTTAGAAACCTCGCAACGCTGAGACTCGGACCTTGTGCAGGTTCCACCCACTGGACCGCTCCTGACGCAATCAATTTCTCTAAAAACGAATTATCTTGCACCGTTTCCCAGGATGGCCCGCATAATATTCTTTTTCCCACTCCGTCCGATTGGGCTAAGGCCTCTAATACACGGGAAATCATAGGTTCCCCACCAACCTGCGCCAAAACCTTATTGGCTACCCCTGCCATCCGGGCCACTGGGTCTCGACCGGTTCTGGCACCAGCCAATACCAGAGCCGTGACAGCTTGGCGTTCAAGCCCCATATGTCCTCACGAAACAGGTATCTGCAATCATTGAAGATGCTTCTCATAAATTCTATAGGTCTTGTATGGTTCGGCTCCGAGTGATTCCAGGATGTGACGCATGCGTTTATTCCCTTCCAAAATCCAGGAGGTTTCGATCTGCTGGATATTTTTACGAAGGCCGGCTTCCCTCACAGCTTCAATCAACCCATAGGCCATCGCCGCCCCCATGGGACTGGATTGGAATCGTTTACGCACTCCCATTAAGGCAACCCGAGCCGACCGGGGATAGGTGGCTTTCACCCGCCATAAGATTTTTAGCCACCCCCAGGGGAACACCTGCCCATTGAGATCTCGAATGACTTCATGAATATTGGGAAAGGCAACCAACATCGCCGTTGGCTCTCCATCGATTTCAGCGATCTGCACAAAATCATCCTCGACCAAAAGCTTAAGCTGCTGACCGACCTCGGCAAATTCGGCATCGGTAAATGGAAGAAACCCCCAATTGTCTGACCAGGCCTCTTCGAATATATCCTTGATAATCGCCAAATCCTCTTTCAGATGCACCCGCCGTAACGGACGAATGCGCATTGAAGTTTTCGCTTTTTTGAGAAACAGGGATACTCCAGGAGGAAAACTAAAATGTATTCCAATCCGATAGGCTAGAAGGTCTTGGGCCTTTTTATAGGCATTTCGTTCAACAAATTGCGCGTAGTAAGGTCTGGCATGGCCCATCATAATCATGGGCGGTGAATCAAATCCATCGACCAACAAACCACATTCCTGATTGATGGACAAATTAAACGGCCCCCGAACATTTGTCATCCCCTGAGTCTGAAGCCAGGTTTCGGCAGCCTGGAACAACGTCTGAAAGACACTGTCCTCCTCCTCTGCTTCAAGCAAGCCAAAAAACCCCGTCTGATCCTGATACTTGCCGAGATGCAGGTCGTCGATCTGAGCACAGATACGCCCAACAGGTTCCTGCCCACGATAGGCTAGCCAACATTGCCAACGAGCATGCTGAAAATATGGATTTTTGGGGGAAAAAGTATGAAGCCGCTCAAGCCATAAAGGTGGAATCCAATGAGGATCTGAGTTGTACAATTTCCAGGGAAGACGAATAAATTCTTTAAGGGCGGCCCGGTCGGCAACCGGTTCAACACGAATCAAAACGCCTTTCCCCAACCACCTTGGAACATCACTCGAGTCCAGGGAAACAGGATTTGTGAGCCGAAATGAGGGTCACTCTTCTGAATAGCCATGTGTCTCTTATGGCTTCTGTTCGGATAGTTGGGCCACCCACGGATAGTGGGATCGTTCCTGATCCGCATAGCCCAGGTTGGAAACAGTCTGACTGAAGGCCACGTCTTCGGCATTCCCATACTCACTTCCGAATATCCGATCACAGAACAGACTCGTGATGCCAAAGTTTCCTTTTTCATTATGAAAATGATGCAGTAAATGATGTCGCTTCACCCGCCGTAAAAATTTATTTTTAGGACTCACACGTAAATGCTGCATGCAATGACAGAGTTCATACACCATAAAACACGCCAATCCTGTCGCAAAAGACAGAGCAGCCCCCACCCACCCCCCAAGACTCATTCCAATGGGGAAGGTGGCCACAACAATCGTCGGCAGGGTGGTTGAACCTGCTCCAAACAACACCCGCAAATCATTGGGATCTTGATGGTGATCATAGTGAATTCGTTTCCACAAAGCTGCCGTCCATGGCGAGCGATAGAGATATCGCCCATGTAAAATAAACCGATGTACAGCATATTCCACGAATGGGTAAGCCACCAGAGTCCCCACGATACTTCCTGCCACACGCAATGGAGAAACAGGGAAATAAGGGAAAATTACGAAGGCCCCGATAATACTACAAGCCAATAACACCGCATACATTTGAATACTCGGGTATAGAATATACGCCCTCCTTAGATCCCGAAATGTCATGCGATCAAGGAGATACTTTTCACGATACCATTGACTGGTTAACACCCTAGAGCCTCCATCCCTTTCTGCATTTAACCATTGCCATCAATCCACCATCACCTGACTCGCCAGTGAATTCCTCACGTACCAATTATAGAAACCTTCAGAAGAAGCCACAAGAATACAATCCGGAAACGATCCCTCCAATTGGAATCCGGCAGAGATCATGGACGAAAGCCTAAATTTCCCTCAGCAATACCCAAACACTTGCTTCACTCCTCTTCGGCTTCGTTGCCTAACCTTGCCACATGATAATGTTGAAATCCGTTTCTGACACAAAAGCTGTGCTATATTTCGACGTGCCGGGCAGGATGCCAACATAGGCCTATGGGAACGAAGGGACTCCATTGGCTCATAGACACAAGGATGACTCTTTGGGTATAAGGGCGTGCTCATGAACACCACGATGAAAAAATTTGGGTATCCTAACACCTGCCTCAAAGAGTTTTCCCATTGGGTTGTGCTCTTACGCCCCCAACAGGTAACCCTTGGCTCACTGGTCTTAATTTGTCGAGAGGAAGCTACCGCATTTTCCCAAATTAGTGCGGAGGCCTATACAGAACTGCCAAAGATCATACGTGAGATTGAGACAAGTGTCTCACGCACATTTGCCTATAGCAAAATAAATTACCTCATGTTGATGATGGTTGACCCAGAGGTTCATTTTCATGTCATTCCCCGATATGACACACCTCGATTATTTTCTCAACAGCAATTTCTTGACCACGGATGGCCGGGGCCACCACTTCTTAAAAATGCGAATGACATATCGGAAGAGGTATACCAAAACCTTTTAAGTCATCTAAAAAATAGCTGGATTCATGAGCCTGCAAGCTAGTCGTAAATACTTAAAAACCACAAAAATCGTGTTGCAAAATAGACTCAATTTGCGGTTTTTTTGCTACAACTTAATGGGAATGGAAAAATTTGGTTTCACTTTTCCTTCGTTCTTGGCAATTAACCGACAAAATTTCATGGCATTACAATTGCTTACTTAGTTAAATGCTTTTTACCAAACCATTGGGAATAATATTGCCTTTAATCCTTGAGATAGAATGAACGCTACACCAACTCATCACCAACTCAAACTAAAACATGGGAACTTCTCCACTCTTTCAGAAGCCCTTGACTATGCAGCTGCAGGAGAAACCGGCTGTAATTTTTATTCAGGGAGGGGCAAACTCACCCACGTCCTGACATATGCCGATCTGAAACAACAGGCGCAAAATCTTGCTAGAAGATTGAATGGATTGGCATTATCACGAGGGTCTCGGGTAGCTCTGATTGCTGATACCACCCCAGATTTCATTCGATTCTTTTTTGCCTGTCAGTATGCGGGACTGATTCCAGTTCCTCTCCCGATTTCATTGCACTTAGGGGGGCATCAGGCATACGTTACCCAACTTAGACGGCTGCTCGATAGCTGCCAAGCCTCTATTGCCATGGCACCTGAAGGCTTCTTGCCTTTTTTGGAAGAAGCTGCAACCGGGTTGAACCTGGTCCTCATTGGAGGTCCGGAAACGTTTGCGTCGCTAGAAGAAATACAAGGTCCCCTCAGCCCACTTGAGCCTCAAGAATTAGCCTATATTCAATACACTTCCGGCAGCACCCGTTGGCCCAGAGGTGTCGAGGTCACTCAAGCGGCCGTGATGACCAATCTTTCCGGAATCATTCAGCATGGCTTACAAGTTCAATCTGGCGATCGTTGCGTCTCCTGGCTTCCCTTCTACCATGATATGGGGTTGGTCGGATTCGTTCTTGGTCCAATCGCTTCCCAGCTTTCTGTTGATTATTTGAGCACACGCGATTTTGCCATGCGACCGCGTCAGTGGCTGAATTTAATGACGAAGAGTCGGGCGACAATTTCATTCAGCCCCTCTTTTGGATACGAGCTCTGCGTGCGAAGACTGGGCGAAGACTTTAATGAACACTATGATCTCAGCTCTTGGCGAATTGCCGGTGCCGGAGCAGAAACCATTCGTGCCGATAGCCTCTCACGTTTTGCCAAAACTCTGAAGACAAGCGGGTTTAAACCTGAAGCATTTCTGGCCTGCTATGGGATGGCTGAATGCTCTTTGGCAATCAGCTTTGCTCCCTTGAACAAAGGCCTCGAGGTCGACAGAGTTGACGCAAATCAGCTTTCCCATAACAGGCTAGCCATGCCATTTGTTCCATTCTCGGCTGATGAGGAGCAGGCTCGATGCAGCAAATTTGTAAATTGCGGAGTTCCTCTACCCGGATATGAAGTCGAAATTCGAAATATGTCGGGAGAGGTCGTTAAAGAACGAGAAAGTGGAATTATTTTTGTTCGTGGGGCAAGCACCATGACGGGATACTTCAATGATCCCATCCTGACCCAGGAGGTGCTTTCCACTGATGGCTGGCTCAATACGGGCGACATCGGCTATTGGGTCGAAAACAGCCTCGTCATTATTGGTCGTTCGAAAGATATGATTATCATTAATGGCCGAAATATCTGGCCTCAGGACTTAGAATTCATGGCAGAGCAACAGGCGGAAGTCCGACCAGGTGATTCCTCCGCTTTTTCCGTTTCCACGCCAGACGGCCATGAGATCGCGATCATGGTGGTTCAATGTCGGGAAATGGATAACAAAAAACGAGAAGACTTGGTTCAGCGCCTACGATCCTTAGTGCATAAAGAGTTGTCTATTCCTTGCTACATTGAACTTATCCCACCAAGGACACTTCCGCGGACGTCATCTGGAAAACTCTCTCGATCCCGTGCCAAAGCGGACTTCCTCACCCGCATTCAGTGGGAAGAGGTAACTACACACTTGTCTACCACCGCTAGGTCTGCCTAAGACCAGGCACCTTTCCTCCGACGTCCTCCACGGTCTATGCGCACTACCGTTGCCCTAACCGGGGCTTCCGGTTTCATTGGGGGAGTCATCGCACAACATTTAAGGATGGGTGGATGGCATGTGCGTGGACTCGCGCGCTCTCCCCGCCAGGCTCAACAGCTCGAGAACCTGGGAATCACACCGGTCCAAGGCCAATTGGGAGATCCTGCCAGCCTGTTAACCCTAGTCAAAGACTCGGTTGGTGTCATTCACTGCGCAGGAGCGATTCGTGGTGTGAGTCGAGAAGACTTCTTTCCGACCAACGTGATGGGAGTCTCTAACCTAGTTCAGGCCTGCCTTGCACAGTCCTCTCTTCCTCGGTTTGTTCTCCTCTCATCTCTCGCTGCTCGTGAGCCATCACTCTCACCATATGCATGGAGTAAACATGAAGGTGAATCTGTTTTAATCCGTGAGGCGGGGTTACTGAAGTGGAGTATTTTTCGTCCACCTGCCGTCTATGGACCAAAGGACCGTGCGCTACTCCCTCTTTTTACCTTGTTACGCAAAGGGATTGGGGTTCAACTTGGGCCCTCCCACGCCAAATTTTCCTTAATTCATGTCGAGGATCTCGCCAACGCTATTCTTCATTGGCTAAAAATGGGAGACCCACCCTTTCAGACCTTTGAGATTGATGATGGCTTCCCTGGAGGATATTCCTGGGAGGATATTTTTCGTCTTTCCAACCCTCGCCTTCGGCTGTGCTTGGCTATTCCACCAAGTCTGTTACAAGTGGGAGGGAAAATTAATGAAATAAGTTCCCGCCTCTTTGGGTATTCTCCCCTTTTCACCCCCGGGAAGGTTGCTGAACTCCTCCACCCAAATTGGGTCTGTCATAGTTCTCACGCAACGCAGACCCTTGGCTGGAGGCCGCAAATCAGCCTCAAAGAAGGCTTGCGTCGGTTGTTCACATCGGATAGGCTCATGCCATTCCATAGGAATTAGCACGGGTTTGTTCTCTTCATCCATCGAAAAGGCTATTATATGTTGAGTTATTCCGACATCCTTTCCCAACTGTTCGACACTCTCAAGCCTTTTACCAAACAGGGCTTTCGGTTAAAAGAATCAACCGAGCTGGTCGCAGAACTGGGATTGGATTCTTTACAAGTTATGCAAGTCCTTTTAAAAATCGAAGATCATTTTGATATTTCCATCCCCCTGAACAATCTTCCCAATATCCGAACAGTCCAGGACCTTGGGGAAGAGATTGAGAAGTTGCTGAAAGGGTAATCATGTCACTATTTGACAAATTTCTTCCCATTCAAGAAGCCAGAAACGAGTTACTTAAAAGTGGAGTCAACCCCTTTCACGTCACCGTCGAAAAGATCATTTCTCCGACAGAAGCCCTCATCAACGGTCGCAATACCATCCTGGTTGGGACCAATAATTACTTAGGTTTGACCTTTCATCCCGACTCCATTCTAGCCGGCCAACAGGCGCTTGCCCAGGAAGGAACAGGCACCACCGGATCGAGGATGGCCAATGGATCTTTTGCGAGCCACAAGGCGCTGGAAAACGCCATCGCGGATTTCTATGGTGCCCCCTATGCGATTGTCTTTTCCACAGGCTACCAGGCCAATCTGGGAGTGCTTTCTGCTCTTGCAGGCCCAGGGGACACTATTTTGATAGATGGGGACTCCCATGCCAGCATTTATGATGGATGCCGACTGGGAGGCGCGGAGATTATCCGGTTTAAGCATAACGACGTGGCAGATTTGGAAAAACGGCTCCGCCGATTGGGGGATCGAAGTTATCGGACTTTAATTGTCGTTGAGGGCATTTATAGCATGCTGGGGGATCGAGCCCCGTTGGCTGAAATCGTCGAAGTGAAGAAAAAATATGGGGCCACCCTGATTGTTGATGAAGCGCATTCGTTGGGAGTACTTGGACAACATGGCCGTGGATTAGCCGAAGAAACCGGAGTCGAACAGGACGTCGATTGTATTGTCGGGACTTTCAGCAAAAGCCTGGGCTCGACGGGGGGGGTTTGGCGTTAGCTTCCATCCAGAATTCGAATTAATCCGGTACACCAGTCGACCCTATATTTTCACCGCTTCCCCATGTCCCTCAGTTGTTGCTTCAACACGAGCGACCATTCGCATCATCCAGGCTCATCCAGAACTCCGTCAGCATTTGTGGACTAATTCCCGGCATTTGTATGAGGGGTTAACGAAGAGTGGGTACATGCTTGGGGCGGAGGTAGGACCTATTATTGCCGCAATGGTCCCCAATAAAGAATTGGCTCTCGCCATGTGGCAACAACTTTTGGAAAATGGGATTTATGTCAACCTCATGATTCCTCCTGCCACTCCAAATGGCGAATGTCTCTTGCGATGCAGTGTGAGCGCCGCTCATACACATAACCAAATTGAAAAAATTATTTCGGCATTTACCGATTTGCCTCATGAACCTCAAACCCATAGCAACCCTGCTCACTTACAACCAGATGCAACCCTCAATTAAAAAATGCTAGCGTTTCGCTTACCTGTCGAAACATGGATCCTGATCATACCCCAAATGTCCCATGTCACGTCACCGCTCTAGACCCAACGGCATCAGGGTAATACCCGAAAAAATCATCTTGGAGGTCAGAGAAGGCACAGCTTCCTCTGGAAAAACTCCCGTTCGAATTTTCGTTGGAAGCGAATCAGCCCAAGGCCGAGCCGAACGCATACTCATCTGGTCAATTGAACAGGTTCGGGATCCAGGTCGAGTATACGAAATTTATCTCATGAAGGAATTAAAGGGATTTGACCGACGCAAATGGCTCACGGGGTTTACAAATTATCGTTTTGCGATCCCGGCATTTGCGGGCCAGGCAGGGCGAGCGATTTACAACGATGTCGATCAAATCTACCTGGCGGATCCTGGAACATTATTCGACCACGATTTGAACGATCATGGCTTCCTGTCCATTGCACGTAATGATACTTCGGTGATGGTCATGGATTGCCAAAAAATGGCCGGCATCTGGTCCCTTGAGGCGGCAAAATTCGAGAAAAAAAATGCACTGGTGCAGCGCGCTTTGGAAGTACCCAACCTCTGGGGTCCATTGGAACCCGAATGGAATGCCCGTGATGAAGAATATCGGGCAGGACAATCTAAAGTCCTTCATTATACGGCTCTCCATACGCAACCTTGGCAGCCCTTTCCTCAAGAATTTGTGTACCAGAAAAGTCTCGAGGGCGATGTTTGGTTTGATTTGGAGCACAGTGCCAATCAAAGAGGATTCCTTGTATTTTCTCGAAAGCATCCCTCCTCCCTTTTTACAGAATTTGCTAAACAAACGAGAGATCTCCGGAATATTTCCCCGACGAAACTATCTCCTTTCCAGGATGTGGAGACGATTAACGAACTTCAAGAAGCGATGCGCACCCTGCAGGCCAAGTCGCTTCTGTATTGTCATTTTGGGCAACTGTTCGAAAATGTTCCCGAACACCTTCGAGCTACAGACCTTTCCTCATTAAACATGACCACAATGGATCTTTGTCAGGAGGACTCTGGCCCCCTGCCTTCCCGACAATTCGACCTGGTCCTGTCATCCGGATGGCTTCATCTCGTCCCAGAAGAAGATATCCCATGGGTTATCGAAGAAATGTTTAACCGTGCACATGGCATGGTCTATATGGCGATAGAAATCACCAACCCCGACCAATCCAATGCTGCTGAAAATCCCCACGCCAGCTTGAAACAAAATATTAACCGGTGGATGAGTCACCTTGAATCAATTGGCGCCCGCTATCCGGCTATTCACTGGAAGCTTGTGTTTCACACAAAAACACCTAAGGGAATTGCAAAAAGATTTATCCGTTGTGGAGGCCATTGGATCGGTTCTCCCCCACAAACCTGGATTCTCTCAGACGGCAAAGTTGGACATACCACTCAATCAGAAGTACTTGCGAAGTCGTTGGGGTGGCCTTTTGAAATTAAACAGTTGCGATTCTATGGATGGCATAAAATCCAAAAACTCGTGTGGGGATTATTACCTCCAAATTTGATAGGTGTAGATAGAGTTCACTCTTCCCCTCTCTGCCCCCCATGGCCAGACCTAGTGATTTCTACCGGATGGCGACCCGCACCAATTGCCAGATGGATTCGTGAACAAAGCCAGGGAAAAACACGTATCATTCAATTGGGGCGAAAAGGAGGGTGTTCAGCTGACCTATTTGATGTGGTCATTACTCCGTCCTATTACGGCTTCCCTCCACATCCACACCGCATCGAAACAGTGGCCCCCTTGAACGAATTAACTCAGGACAGTTTGGATAGGGTGAAGCAGCGATGGTCAAATCTTTTCGACAACACTCCCCATCCTCGCATCGTCTTCGTCGTGGGAGGTGCCACTGCACGGTTTAAATTTACTCCCGATATGGTTCGCACGATTGGAGGCCAACTCAAACACCTGGCGCAAAAATGCCATGGAAAAATTTTTGCTGTTACGTCTCCTAGAACGGGCAAAGACCTGATTCACGCTCTTGAGTCAACATTGCTCCCTGATCATTTTGTGCATAAGTGGAAGCCCAACCAGTCTGATAACCCTTATTTCGCCTATTTGGCAGGTGCCGATGTCATTATTGTCACAGGTGAAAGCGAATCCATGTTGGCTGAGGCGGCTTCTCTTGGCAAGCCGGTGTATATTGTCCCACTTCCGGAAAATTCCCCAACGTGGAAAGTACGGCTCAGTGAAAAGATTATTCAACGAGCCCAATCCCAGCCCTTGAATAAACGGGGAACGGCTCGTCCACAGCAGGGGTTGGAACGGCTTTGCGCTCGGTTGATTCGTGCCGGTTTGGTGCAACCACGACGAAATCTCACCATGCTGCATGATTCTCTTATCAAGAATGGGATAGCCCGGCCGTTCGGAGAACCCATTACAAACGGAGCACGGCCACAATTAAAGGAAACGGAAATGGTCGCGCGAAAAGTCAAAGCCACTCTTGGAATCTTTGATCACCTATAACTAAAGTCACCATCAGCACAACCGGAGCAAAACCCTCTCCGAAACGTGTTCGGATATTTATGAAATGACACAACCGCGACGCCGTCTGACCATTCCCGTTGAAATCTTTAATAGGGAATTTGACGCCAAAATTCTGCTTTCCTGCTTCGCCGCCGATCGTGGATTTACTGTCATTATTGGGGAAAAACACGAGATTCAACTCAATCTGGCCGCTTTACCCAAATCCATCTACCTGCCCACCAATCTTCATAACCGGAATGCTATCGTGTTCTCCCTTCTGGCCCAATTGGGGCACTCGTTGGTAGGAACGGACGAGGAAGCCATTGTGTATTGTTCGCCAGAAGTGTATGTGAAAGAAAAATTGGGCTCCACAGAATTTTCCCGGCCAAATCTCTTTTTAGCATGGGGACCAGAAAATGCGAGAATCTGGAAATCACAGCCCGCATACAATGGAATGCCTGTGCATATTACTGGAAATTCCCGGGTAGACTTACTACGGCCGGAAATGCGTCAATATTGGGACCCGCAAGTCGAAACAATCCATAAAAAATTTGGGAAGATCATCCTGATCAATACCAATTTTGGTAAATTGAACCACTTTAGGCCCAACAAGGGTGCTGAAAAGGAGGCGCTTGAACGGGCGACGGTTTCACCATCGGACGTGGACGAATTTGATCTTGGAATGGCCCGGCACCGTCTGGCGCTATTCCGGTATTTTCAGGAAATGGTAGGCCAAATGGCCGCAGCCTTTCCCGCTCATACCATCTTAATCCGTCCCCACCCCTCTGAAAACCACGAGACATGGAAGCAGGCCGCAAACGGTTATGCGAACGTCCAGGTGCATATAGAGGGGCATGTCATTCCCTGGCTATTGGCAGCCGATGCCATCATTCATAATAGTTGCACCACCGGCTTGGAAGGGTATGTCCTGAAACGTCCCGTTTTTTCCTATCAGCCGATCATCTCCGACCGTTTTGACAAACAACTTCCGAATGCCGTGAGCCGCCGGGCAACCTCCTCCAGGGAATTAATTGAACTCATCAAAACAACCCTTTCAGGTGATCAGTCTCCACAAGAAAATGGCTCTGAAGCCAAAACACGGTTAATTGAACAATATCTTTCGGCCCTCCAAGGGCCTTTTGCCTCAGAAAACATCGTGAGTACTCTAGAGACATTCGACGCCACCTGTTCACCCTCGACCCCGAAATGGGGAACGGTATTCGCCGCAAAATCTCAGGCCCTCGGCAGAAAACTACGACGCCGGTTCAATGCTCAATTTCGGATGGGGGATCAAAACCGATCGCAACGCTACAATTATTTGAACCATATTTTCCCTGAAATCAACCTGGCGCATATCGAAGAACGCATTGGGCGCTTGCAACACGCGTTAGGAAGATTTCACCACACACAAGTCAGGCCCTTGCACGACAATATTTTTGAAATATTTCGCAACTAACTACCCCATCATGAAGAATGCCTATACCGCAATCATGCTGAGCATGCATGGGCATCCATATACGGAATCCGGTGAACACTCTAAGGAGGATACATGTATAACGTAAAAATTTTTGGAGCCGGGTCTATCGGCAACCATTTGGCTCATGCATCCCGTTCCCTGGGTTGGAACGTCACGATATGCGATGTGGACCAAGCGGCATTGGATCGAACCAAACAGACCATTTATCCGACTCGTTATGGAAAATGGGACGAGGCCATCAAGCTTTCCCTGGTCAAAGACGCCCCGAGAGGAGGATTTGATCTCGTGGTTGTTGGGACCCCTCCAGACTCCCACCTCTCCCTGGCACTTGGGGCTCTTGAGGAAAAACCCAAAGCCATTCTTGTGGAAAAACCTCTCTGCCCCCCGAACTTGGAACAGGCCCAGGCATTACAGAAGATGGTGGTCGAATCTGGCACATTCGCATTTGTGGGATATGACCACGTCGTGGGAAAGGCCGCGCAGGAAACACTTCAAGCCGGTCGCCAATTAGCCACCATTGAAACCATCGACGTGGAATTTCGTGAACATTGGGGCGGCATTTTTGCGGCTCATCCATGGTTACAGGGTCCACAGGACAGTTATTTAGGTTTTTGGAAACGAGGTGGAGGTGCCAGCGGGGAACATTCCCACGCAATCAACCTATGGCAATTTTTGAGTGGAGGCCTGGGAAAAGGCCGCATCACCGAAGTATCCGCGACACTGGATTATGTCCAGACAAATATGGTGGAGTACGATAAGCTCTGCCTGCTTAGCCTGAGGACTGAAGCGGGTTTACTCGGAAGGGTCGTGCAAGACGTCATTACCTCCCCTTCCAGAAAGTGGGCAAGAATTCAAGGAAAGGACGGTTTCGCGGAACTCACCATCGGGCACCAACCAGGGGTCGATAGAGTCGATTGGAAAACCGGTGGCGATGACACCCAATTCCGTACCATTCAAAAAACGCGACCCGATGATTTCATCTGGGAATTACAGCACATCGAGGACGTGATGACAGGCAAGACAAAAGATTCCGTCCTCTCATTGGAGCGAGGCCTGGAAACCATGCTGGTGGTCGCCGCCGCGCATCTCTCGTCAGCTAAGAAACGCACTGTGCGCATCGATTACCGGAAAGGCTATACACCAGAGGCACTAGAATTGCTGTAGAACCGCCAGAGGAAGGGGAAAAGCATGATAGACCAAGATTTCAATTTCCATGATTTATTCATATTGGACCTAGCCAATAACCACCAGGGAAGTGTGGAACACGGCCTGGGAATCATCCAATCAGCGGCTGAGGTGATCAAACGGCACCAAGTCCGGGCAGCGATTAAATTCCAATTCCGCCAACTCGACACCTTTATTCATACAGATCATCAGTCAAACAGCGAACTCAAATACATCCAACGATTTCAATCCACCCGATTGGACCAGACCCAATTCCAAACATTGCTCAATGAAGTATGGGCCCAAGGGCTGCTAGCCATGTGCACCCCCTTCGATGAAGAGTCTGTCAATATTGCCGTCGACATGGGTTTTAATGTGTTAAAGGTCGCCAGTTGTTCAGCCAAGGATTGGCCGCTTCTTGAGGAAATTGCCGGCGCAGGGCCGCCGGTCGTGTGCTCAACCGGTGGCCTGACACTGGAGGACATCGATAATGTGGTGAGTTTCTTCCAACATCGGGCCGTGCAATTCGCGTTAATGCACTGCGTGTCGGTGTATCCAACTCCAGACCCGTTGATGAACTTGAATCAAATACAGATGTTGCGCAACCGGTACCCCAATATTCCTATCGGCTGGTCCACGCATGAAAACCCCGGTGATACCGTCCCTGTTCAAATAGCCGTCGCTCTTGGAGCCAGACTTTTTGAACGCCACATTGGACTGGAAACCGAATCCATCAAATTGAATGCCTACTCGTCCACCTCACAACAAGTGGACACCTGGCTGGAAGCCTATCGGCGGGCAAAAGAATTGTGTGGTTCAAAAACCCGTCCACCGGCCTCCGAAGTGGAACAGTCCTCGTTGGACGGCCTTCGTCGGGGAGTCTTTGCCAAACGATCCATTAAAAAAGGCCGGGAACTCACACGGGATCTTGTGTATTTTGCCATGCCCTACGTCGAAGGGCAGATGGAAAGCGGAGCATGGAAAGAAGGCTATACCGCCGTCCAGGACATAACGCCGGACCAACCGGTCATGCGGGATGCTGTCGAGATCATTCTCAATCAAGGTCTCGTGACTCTTAAACAGGCGATTCACGAAGTCAAAGCTTTACTCAACGAAGCCAACATTCAATTAGGCAGTGAGTTTAAAGTCGAATATTCGCACCACTACGGCCTTGAAAATTTCCGACAAACCGGCGCGGTCCTTATCGAATGCATTAACCGGGAATATTGTAAAAAACTCGTCATTCAATTGCCGGGACAGCGACACCCCTCACATTATCATGCGAGGAAGGAGGAAACATTTCAAATACTTTTTGGTATCCTCCACGTGAATATCGACGGATATCCCCGCATTTTGCATCCCGGTGAAACCATTCTCATCCTACCCGGAGTATGGCATTCCTTTTGGACAGACACCGGGGTTGTTTTTGAAGAAGTATCCACCACCCACTATAACAACGATTCCTTCTATGCCGACAAACGAATCAATAAGCTGCAACGATCTGAGCGAAAAACAATGGTTGATCATTGGGGACGTTTTCAAATCGCTCAGCAGCCAGCCGCGGAGAAGGCTCCCGAAGTGCCATTGCCCGATCCTCATGCGCAATGATTGCTTGCGTCACCTTCGATTTTGACGGAACGCTGGTTGATTCCAACCAGGTAAAGGTTCAATCCTTTTATAAGCTTGTCGAGAATTATGATCCCAGCGGAGACACCGTTACCGAAGTTCTTCAACAGTGCTCCCATAAGGATCGGTACGGAATCACCCGTGAACTTGCCCGGAAATTCATGGCGAAAGGGCTCATTCCGCCCCACACAGGCATAGAGGTCCTCGGGTTACAATGGGCCGAGACTTACACAACCACCTGCGAAACGGCTGTTGTCGGATGTCCGGAAGTCCCTGGGGCCTCAGGGATACTCTCATGGCTGCTGAATCAAAAGATTCCTCTATACCTCAATTCAAGAACGCCGGCCAAAGCTCTCAATCGTCTTGTGACCCGACGAAACCTTACCCACTATTTCTCGGGAATATATGGAGCCCCCGCAACTAAACTCGAAAATTTGCTGCACATCCAAGAGCAAATTCAGGCAAAACCAGAGGAAATACTTTTTGTCGGAGATAGTGAGGATGACTGGAAAGCTGCAGCTGAATTTGGCTGCCACTTTGCCGGAATCATTCTGGATGGTAACAGCCGATTCACACAGGTACCGCCACTCCATATGACACACCTAGCTGAACTCAGAGCAATCGTGGAGAATCTTCAGGAGAAACCTAACAAACTTGTCCCAAACCATTAAGCATCTAAACGCCGCCTTTATTGGAGATTCTTTACACTTTCGTAACAGGAAGTTATGATTTGCACAAAACCGATGACTATACCATCAACGGCGTGTATCGCTAAAAAGACCCCATGATAGGTACTCAACGCATTCTGGCGGTATGTCCAGCCAGGGGCGGCAGCAAGGGAATTCCGCTCAAAAATCTGACTCCATTTCTTGGAATCCCGTTAGTTGCCAGAGTTGGCCAGTTGGTGAAAGAAATCCCCATCATCGATCGAGCGGTGGTTTCGACCGATCATCCTGAAATTGCCGAGTGTGCGAAACAATCCGGCCTGGATGCCCCTTTCTTCCGGCCTCCGGACCTCTCAGGTGACCGAATATCGGACGCGCCAGTTTTGATCCATGCGTTAGAAGAAATGGAACGCCTGGATGCTGTGCGGTATGACATTGTGATCATGCTCCAGCCGACTTCCCCTCTTCGTCGACCAGAGCATGTCATACACGCCCTTGAGATGCTGGTAAATGAACAGTGGGACGCCGTCTGGACGCTGTCCGAAACTGATTCTAAGTCACACCCTCTCAAACAACTGACCCTGGACTCAGGCAGAATCGACTATTATGACCCAGATGGAAGCCAAATCATTGCCCGGCAACAACTCACCCCGGTTTATCACAGGAACGGGGTGGCATATGTCATGACACGAAACTGTCTTCTGGAAGGAAGGAGCATTATGGGTAAACGGACTGGAGCACTCCTCATCGATGAGTATCTGGTCAGTATCGATACCATGTGGGATTTGGAACTTGCCGAATACATTTTTGCCAAAAATCAGGCATAAGATCTGAATGCGAATCAAGATGCGGATGAACCATCAGTGAATCAGGAGTCATCTCGCAGATCGAATTGCTTCATTGCAATGTATTTCCCTTATGTTCAGCCCCGAACAGACCAACCGAATCATTTCCTCAAAATTCCACATTTCCTCTTTAGGCAAGGAATGGTGTCTTGAGTAATTTCCTAGACCAACCCTTTCAGGCAATGGATCAAGATCGCTTCGTAAAGGGAAACTGTGATCTCTGCCGTTCGACAGAAGCGTGTGTTGTTGCAGAACCTTCGGAACTGAATTGCCGCATTGTCATATGCATCCATTGTCAATTGATGTACGCTTTTCCACAAATTGAACAGAAGGATTTGGACAGATTCTATGAAAGTAGCTTTGCCAACGACCCCGGTAGCCGCAGTAGGCCTGGAGAAGGAATCGAAGATGAAGATGACATTCAAAAACAGGATGCCGTCGCGGAGTGGGGTTTGAACATCATCAACCGGTTCATTCAGGTTAAAGACAAACAAATTCTCGATCTGAGATGCCAAACCGGTGCACTCTCGGCACATCTCCAGGGGGGAGGGGCAAATGTATTCTGCGTAGAGCCGTTCGAAAAAAACAGATGGTTCGCTAAGGAGCGACGCGGATTATCCGAAATTTTCCCCTTGCCATTTTCCCGTTTCTCGCAGCTACCAATTCCCTTTGAGGGCCCCTTCGATGCGGTTAATGTCCTGACACATCATGTCCTGGCCCACGTCCTGTCCCCCCGCATGCTCCTGGAAAAAATTTTCAGCATACTCACGCCAGGTGGCTATCTCTTTCTTGATGAAAAGGATGTGCTGAGACCAGCTCGATACAAAACCGGATCGGTTTTTCAGTCCGGTCCCGTCCATCAATATCATCTCACCGCACAGACCACTGCCAGATACCTTGAAGCAACCGGCTTTGTAGTGATTGAATGCACGATTGACCGCGGCCGGACAAGCGATTTCCATCACATCCTGGCGGTAGCACGAAAGCCTGAGGCTCAAAAACTTTCCGGGGTACCACCTCAAACCATTCAGCATGGTTCATCCCTAGAAAGGATCAGAAGGCGATTATGGTGGCTTGAGCAGACATGGACACTTAGACAGATCTCTTTCTTCGGAAAACGCAAAACCCATAAACTTCTACGCCGAATCCGTCGACGGATTGCATCCACCTAACACGAATAGTCTTGGTAAAAGGATGCCAAAATCAGGAAAGCCTCCATACTTCAGCTAGAAAGTAAATCGGCTTCAAGAAGGTGAAATTATGATATTGGGCTGGCAATCACCATTGCAGGCCATAGGCGAATTTTGTGGGGAATGTCAGAATACACAAGATGGGGCTCGAGACGATCCTGGCGTAATTCGTCAACTCTTCCACGAAAATATTGGTGGCTGGTATGATAGAAGTACCGGATGCCTTTATCATTGAAATCAGAAAAAGGTTCGATCATGATGACATATTTCCTTGCAACCCTGGCCAATTCCTGAAGAGCCTGATGGCGAATTTCCTCCATGGCTTCTAAGGCCAGCACGGTATAGACCACATCAAAACTTTTATCCGCAAAAGGCAAATTCTTGGCACTTCCCTGATAAAAATTTACGCGCCTATTTGCGTTCACATCTATAATTTGATCAGGGGCAAAATTGACGATATCCTGAGAAAGACACGCCATCTTTCCGATCTTTTTTGCTGCCAAGGCCCCCTTCCTGGTCAATTCCAAACCGGAGAATTGTATTGAAGGAAAATACCCGGATAGAACAAACAAATTAATGCCATAGCCACTCCCAACCTCAAGAACGCTTTCGGGTTGCACGGCCTCAAGAGCCCGTTTCAATAAGAGAAGGTGTACGCGTTTTGTCCCGATTCCTCTGGCTAACATCCTATCCTCTCCCCACAAACACGGAGTAGTCTTGCCCTTCGTGCTCAGATGTGCGCCAGTCTCAGTGGAACCCCAAAAGTTCTCGTATGTGTTTTTAACTTTATACTGCCGCCCCCCAAAGGAGGTGTTTAAACGCTTGAAAATTTTGTGTTGCCAAAATTCAAGAATTTTTTTCTGCCAAGATCGAAACACTCTTCGCTTCCAACGAATATCGCTACTGCGAAAACGTCGATGAACGAATGGTTCAAACGCGGAGTAAATTTCCTCACGTGAAACACGAAAATTCAATTGTAAAGATTGAGCCATAAGCCGTAGCCTCTTCGTATTTTTTAAAGGAGATCTATCATCCTTATGATATCGCTATCGCACAAAAGTAATATCCATGAGAAAGCTTCTTTGATTAATGAATTCCAAAGTCCAGTTTCTGAACAAGGTCCGGCTCAAATCCTGGAAGGTCACGAGGCACAGTGAATGGAGCCGTTGGTCGGAACGCGGAATGGCAGTTGAGAAATTGAATGATCAGGACCACGCGATCTCGTCGGTTACACCGGCTCCCATAGTGAAGACAGCGGGACGTGTCCAGGAACGCCCCTGATTCGGGCGGTCCGATCAACTTTACCTCATGGTTTCTTCCTCCTCCCTCATAAATTCGTTCGTCTCGCACACGTCCGATCGCTCGCTGCACCTGATGGGATACATCGGCGGGAAGGAACGTCAGCGGCCCCTGGTCCTCCTTCGTCTCAAAGATATTAATAAATACCTTGACTTGTCTGAGATCTTCATAATCGAAGTGAAAGAGCTGGCTGGATTGAGCGGTTTCATTTTCTGGCGACCAACAGAGCCTGGCTCCGGTCAGCATGGGGACCGTTCCCAGATACGCCGCTACGGCATCAAGAATTGGGCGGGATACCATAAGCCTGAGCAATTCCGGATGGTGGCAGAATTCGGCACCTTCAAGAATCGAAAACAGAAATTTCTTGAGGATGTTTCTAAAACAATTTGGCGGATACGCTTCTCGTGTTTCCTGATACACAACTGCCCAGCACCTGACAATGTCCTCAGTTTCCGGTAAAATGGTCCGTCCCAAAATCGATATCCATTTCGGTCAGGAATAGTAACGAGGGAGGTGGTAAATGCAATAATTCCTCTCGCCGATCGCTTTCACAAAGGGTATCGAGTTGGGCTTCAAACAATTTTCAGGACACTACGCGACAGTTAAATAACAGCCTGAGGATTCAACCTTTCATGCAGCACCCTATAGAATCGATGTATGCGAATCGGCTGTTTGACCAGTTCAGAATTTTCAGAAGGCATGTGTGCAATTTCTTGGCGGGTTTAAATCCAAAGTTTGACTTATGGCTCAGACCTCCGATAGTAGACCCTAAGCAGCCCCGCTGTTCCGATGCCTTCGAAACAACGTTTATCATTCTTGATGGGGACACATTTTGTCAATCAGGCATAGAATCTTCCGTTTCAGCTAGAAAGTGTGAGCCTGAGGGGGTCCCGTTCATCCACGGGAAATATTGTGGCATTTAAGTAATTCGCTGTCCAAGCCTAAAATGATTTAGGGGCAATTTTTACTGCCGATTGGATGGCATCTCCAATTGATTGTTTTTTAAACCACCTCACAACGGCCAAAACTTCATCATTCAATTACCGCCTCCAAGTATGTTATTAGGAACAACCCACTACCGATGGCTCGTCGAGAGACTTCACTAAATCTCTTACTTCTTGTTATTTCTGTTATTTGTGCGCTTGTGGTTTCTGAAGTAGTTTTGCGCGCACTTTCTCACAAAGATATTGATGGAAATGTCTATATTGGAAAACTTCGATTGAGACCATTTTTCCTGCCAGTCAAAAGCTTAGTGTCAAAAAGTCAAGAATTCTATGGGAAGAGAAGGCCATACAACCAGTACGATCCAGACCTGGGCTGGTCTGTGCGACCAAACAGTCAAAGTGAAAATGGATTGTATGCGTCCAATGCCGCAGGGGTTAGGGTTGCACAAGTAGGCCAGGAGATTACCCAAGAAGCTCCTCCGGCAATTTTTCGAATTGCCATTTTAGGAGATTCCTTCACCCACGGAGATGATGTACCATTTGAAGTATCTTGGGGAGCTATTCTTGAGAATTCTTTAAATCGTAATGGGATCAAAGCCGAAGTTCTCAACCTCGGAGGGCAGGGATACGGAATAGACCAGGCGTTTCTTCGATGGAAAAAACATGGGAAACTGCTAAAGCCTCATTTGGTTCTGTTCGGTTTTCAACATTCAAACATTAAACGGAACATGAATATCATCAGAATGTTCTATAGTCCGGATAGCGACGTTATTTTTTCAAAACCTCGTTTTATTCTTTCCCCTGTAGACACTCTCAACCTTCTTAACACGCCCACGGTTAAACCAGAAGACATTATTACTATTTATTCAGATTTTGACCAGTGGCCGCTTAAACCATATGAATTATTCTACCAGGAAGACGATTATAAAATGAGTCCGTGGTATGCAAGCCGATTGGTGGCATTTATTATTTCCGGTCTGACAAATAATTTTTCATCAAGGCGGAAAGATTATGATTTTTTTGCCGATGAATCCCCCTCCCGGCGATTAACAGAAGAGATCATTGAGGAGTTTGAACGTGAAGTTCTTGAGGAACAATCCAGGTTTATCATCGTGCACCTACCTACAAAGAGCTCACTGCAAAATCTTCTTAACGGAGAACCTCTTAAGTACCAAAAACTCCTTGATGACCTGAGTTCGAAATATGACCTCATCGACCCAGCCTTTGGCCTCATCGCTCAAACCAAAGAAGATTCACTTGAAGGTCTCTTTGCAAAGAATAGCAGCCACTATTCTTTAATCGCCAATGGGGTGGTCGGCGAATGGATTGCCACCGCCTTATTGAATCACAACAAATTGAGAATGTTTTGCTGTGAGAATGAGTCCGAGGCTTTCCCTAGCAGTGGTGTCTTACCAGAAAACTCCCGGCATAATAGGAAAACATCTCCCATTCCTTAAAGTAAAACTTTTCAGAGCTTTCATTGGCCGGAAACTTGTTGACCTCCCAGATCGTGGAAATGCCAAAAAAACTCAATCGGTGCCATTATGGTCACCCTTCTCTCGTCAGGATGCCATTATCAAAAAATTGGCACATAGCAAAAACATACCTGTTTTTGCTGCGTCTCATCAGCTCTCTGGTATGGATTGGGCTTTTTACGATCATATTCATTTTTTGCCAGCCGGATCAGAAGCCCTGGTGAAATTCATCAGTTCAAAATTGGAAAAAATTTGCATTGACTCACCACCGTGACTAGATTCACTTAATCGCAAATAATGTCGTCCACTTCCCAGAATACTTGAAGCCACTTTTCACTGATCTAAACCCTGGGCTTCTGTGAGGTAAATTTCTTCAAAATTACCGAACTCGATTTCCAGCTGTTTCTCTGCCAGCTCATTCACTGAAATTTTGCTATACGGAAACCGATTTGATTAATGGATTCCTAAGGCGAGCCTCTGAATAAGGTCCGGCTTAAATCCAGGAAGGTCGGGAGGCACAGTGAAGGGAGCCGTTGGTCGGAACGCGGAATAGCAATTGAGAAATTGGATGATCAGGACCACGCGATCTCGTCGGTTACACCGGCTCCCATAGTGAAGGCAGCGGGACGTGTCCAGGAACGCCCCTGATCCGGGCGGTCCGATCAACTTCACCTCATGGTTTCTTCCTCCTCCCTCATAAATTCGTTCGTCCTGCACACGACCAAGCACACGCCCGATCGCTCGCTGCACTTGATGGGATATATCGGCGGGAAGAAACGTCAGCGGCCCCTGGTCCTCCTTCGTCTCAAAGATATTAATAAATACTTTGACTTGCCTGAGATCTTCATAATCGAAGTGAAAGAGCTGGCTGGATCGAGCCGTTTCATTTTCAGGCGACCAACAGAGCCGGGCGCCGGTCAACTTCGGGACCGTCCCCAAATATGCGGCTGCGGCATCAAGAATTGGGCGGGATACCATAAGCCTGAGCAATTCCGGATGGTGGCAGAATTCGGCACCTTCAAGAATCGGAAACAGAAATTTCTTATGAGGATGTTTCTGAAAGTATTCCGGGGGAAAAACCGCTCGGGACTGCTGATATACTGTTTCGCAATACCTGACAATGCAATCGACTCCTTCAATATCATTAGGCCCAAAAAGCCGGTATCCGGCTCTATCTGGAATGGTCATCAAGGGCTTAGTGATCGTAATAATCTCTCTGGCCAATCGCTTTCTTAAACGATATTGTGTAGGACTACCAGTGATTTTCAGAGCGCGATAAAATGGTCGAACCACCCACGGGGGAATTCTCAAATTTTTATGCAGTATCTTATAAAGCCGATTCTGACGAATCGGCTGCTTGACCATTTCTGTATTTTCAGAGGATAGAGGCATTTATACGATCCCGTGCGGAAAAATGGAGAATCTGGCTGTATCGCTTAGGCTTCATTGGTCTTCCATGAATGCCTATGAACCATCCCTGCAGATGGGCATCTAGGTAAAGCAATTCATGATTCCTGAAAATACCCTTCCTGTCAATCATTCACATTGAACTCCCCGTGAACCAGAATGCCCTATTTTTCAAAATCCTTATTCATTCTTGAGGAAACCTATGTTATTCTTGGGATTGCATCCGAAGGTTGTATATTCAATGCCTTTCGCTTTTATTCCTGCAAAGCGATTACCTGTCAATCGAAACATCAAGGAACAAACTTTCCTTATAACGAAATGGGAACTCTCGTTCTTTTACGCCATGGGGAAAGCCTATGGAACCGCGAAAAACGGTTTACAGGCTGGACCGATATCGGGTTAAGCCAAAAAGGTGTTAATGAAGCTCAGCGGGCAGCCCAAATTCTTAAAAGGAAAAGAATGATGTTTGACCTGTGTTTCTCATCGGTATTAAGCCGAGCGCATGAAACGGCAACCATTGTACTGAAGAACATGGATTTAACCTCTGTCCCGGTGCGGAAAAGTTGGCGGTTGAATGAACGTCATTACGGCGCTCTCCAGGGAATGACCTGGTGGGAAGCATCAACACAGTTTGGTGCGAAACAAGTTCTGATATGGCAGCGACACTTTTCTGCGGTTCCTCCTTCCCTCTCTCCTCAGGATTCTCGATTTCCCGGCCTGGATCCCTTATATGCAGATTTGAATCCTCAGGACCTTCCCTTGACAGAAAGCCTCCAGGACACCCAACGCCGGCTGATTCCTTGCTGGGAGGAAAACATGGCTCCTCTGCTCAAAGAGGGAAAAAGGATTCTGCTGGTTGCACACAACAATAGTATCCGAAGTTTGCTACAATTCCTTCTTCATCTCGATGAAGCCAGTATTAAACAAATCACGATTAGAACCGGAGAACCCTTGGTCTGTAAATTTGATGCCAATGGCAATCTTATCAGTTACTCCTATATGCGGTGGAAGCCAAAGTTGAAGGATTGCACTCAAAGGTTGTTGAAATACTGCCTCCCCTAAGTTCATTATTGATTGATCATTTGAGGTTATGACATATCTAAACTTTTCAGCCCTAGAAGCTATTTCGGCCCAATCCTTTCAGGAAGCCAAGCCCTATCCGTGGATGAATCCCCCGGATCTCCTGACGGAGACAGGTTATCAAGGCCTGGTTGAGACCCTTCCGAATGTCTCCATGTTTCAAAAGCGTTTTGGGGTCAAACGGGCTCATGGGCAACAAAGCCATGATCGCTACACATTAGAGTATCGCCCGGGCTTACCTCTCTCTCCTCATTGGGATCAATTTCTAGCCGAGCTTCAGGGAAAACCCTATTCGAATTTTTTAAAACGATTATTTGGGATCAAGTCCCTTGAATTGAATTTCCATTGGCACTATACACCCAATGGGTGCTCTGTTTCTCCACATTGTGATGCCAAACATAAACTTGGGTCTCACATTTTCTACTTTAATACGAAAGAGGATTGGGACCCCGCCTGGGGTGGCGAGACCGTTATCCTCGACGATCAAGGGCAGTTTAGCCGAAAAAGCGCTCCCAGTTTTGAAGATTTCCCACAATCGTTGGCTTCAACAGCCATTGGGAATTTCAGTCTGTTGTTTCAACGATTGGATAAATCCTGGCATGGGGTCCGCCCCGTTCAATGCCCCGAAGGGCACATGCGAAAGGTGTTCATTGTCGTCATCAATCGGCTCTCGCTGACTGACCGAATCCAGCGGGTATTTGGAAAAAGCCCTAAGGGGTACTGATTTTCTCAATACGTTTTAACGCTCATTGCCGATACCCCCTACAGTCCCCGATACCCTTCGAAATAGTCGGGCTTTATGGCTTTCCAATCTCTTTCAAAAAATGCCCGTTTCGTCCACTGGGCGAGAAAACATAATTCGATAAATCCATAATAGGCTTGAATATCCGGCGCGCCCTTAGTCGCCAACAATCGGAGAAACTCGTTCTTGAAGGGATTCAGCCATCGCACCAAGGCTTTGGCAGCACCCATGCCTATGAGATGCTCGCTGACCAGGCCTTCCACATCGACGGCACAAAGCAAATGAGACTTGGGATGAAGGACAAAATTTTTCTTGACGGGGTCGGTATAATCAAACCCGATCCAACAATGTGTAGGCTGCAGGACATCCACGGATTTTCTGATCTCCCCCAACAATCCATTCGAAAGGATCCCAATCTGATTGAGAAAATGCAGATCCCGATCCAGGCGATCGGGAAACATGGTCGTATTTGTTTCCACCAACCGGGGAGCTTCAGAGTATAAACGACTATAAAACATGGCCACTTTTTCAACGAGTGCGTCATCAACCTCTTTGATGAGACGCCCTTGAACAAACTCCACCCAGATTTCCCGCTCATAACGAATCACCATATTCGGGAAGATCCCGTCCCCCCCGAAGCACTCGAGATTCCGTTCAATTTCAACAGCCAGGGAAGAATCACAAAAAACCAATCGCTTAAATTGCTGCCCATTGATTGTCACAAAATGTAGGCTTTTGTCCTTTTGCAAGCGAACTCCAAAAAGCCGAGATAAAAAATATCGGGCTCGCTTCAAGAAAAAGGGCGATCGTTGTTTGACCTGTAATTGAAAAGACATCGTGTTGAAGAGTGTCTGGGTTAAACTGGTGGTGTCAAAAAACCAAAAATTTGGAAAACAGGGGATACATCGGATATGATTTGAGGCCCCTAGAGAAGAATGCGTTACTACGGCCTCCCTGAGAAGCTCCGATTACCGTGGGTACGTGAACTTTCAGGAGGTGTGTTATGAACTTTTTTTAAAAAAGAGTCAATATCTTATCTAATTTTAGCTCCAATAGCGCCTGAATTGAGAACTCCTCCGGTATAACTAAAACATTCCGGTCAGACGACGATGCTTGACAACCCAAAAGTTACCGTATTTATTCCGGCTTATAACCGCGAAAAATATATTGGAGACGCCATTGAAAGTATTTTGGCACAAACGTTTACCAATTTCGAAATACTTCTCATAGATGATGGCTCAAAAGACCGTACCATTGAAATCATGCGTTCATATCAGGATCCTCGTGTGCGCATCATCAGGAATGAACACAATCTCGGGATTCCCAAGACCCGAAATAAAGGCATTGAACAGGCTCGTGGTGAATTTATCGCCATGTTAGATAGCGACGATCGGGCGTTTCCCACACGACTGGAGAAACAGGTCAACTTTCTGGATGCCCATCATGATTTTGCCCAAATAGGAAGCTGGTGCCGCATGATGGACGAACAAGGTCGGCCATTAAAACGGATCAAGCGTCAGCCCATTTTACCCGAGGACGTCGACATTCAACTGTTGTTTCGATGTTCCCTGAGTAACCGATCGATAATGGCTCGCACTAAAATTTTGCGGGAATATGGATATCGAAATGACTACCCACGCTGTCAGGATTATGACCTCCACGTGAGACTGGCCCAAAAATATAAACTCGGCAACCTCCCTGAATGCCTGGTCTACGGCCGTATTCACGCCGATCAAATTACCAGTCAAACGGTGGAGCTGGGTGATGAAAAAAAGCGGGCAATCATCCGTCATCAACTCAACGTCTTGGGGGTGCCTTTCACAGAAGAGGATCTCGGTCCGCATTTGACGTTGTCCCGGATGCGAAAATCCCAATTCACGCCGGATTATGATTACCTTCAATGGGCGGAAAATTGGTTATTGAAACTTCAAGAAGCCAATTTGCTTACACACCGGTATTCGCAGCGTGCAATTGCACAAGCGGTCCGCGAAAAGTGGATACGGACCTGTTGGGCGGCCTGGAACGGCATAGGGTGGAAAGCCCTGAAATATTATGTTCACTCCCCCCTGCGCAAAAGTCTCGGCAATACAATACGAGAACACGTTCTCACCTGATCAGCCCAGTATCTATTCAATTAAGTCTCAAGCGACCTTTAATCATATGACGACGACGAATTCCTCGGATTTCGCCTCACTCCCGAGTCAATCGATAAATGTAGAAGGTGAATCACCCGACCGTAAACACCTTGCGATATTTTTACCATCTCTAGCCGGGGGCGGCGTCGCAAGGGCAATGGTCTATCTCTCAGAGGCCTTTGCCGATCGCAACCACAGAGTGGACCTGATCTTATGTCAGGTCTCAGGGCCTTACCTAGACAGCATTTCCCCGAAGGTTACGGTCATCGGGCTCAAGGGGGGGACAAAATGGCGGGGATGCTTCCATGCCGTGTCAGCTGATTTTGGGGCTTTATGGTCAATGCTCCTCCCAATCTTGCTATCGTCTCATCCTCCCAAAACTATCGGGTATCTCCCGGATTTGGTTGAATATTTACAACGTGAGAAACCAGATACGATGCTCACGGCGAAAACTCCTGCGAACCTCATCGCCTTGTTAGCCGCACGCCTTGCAGGTGGCAAAACTCGCATTGTGATCAACGAACAAACCAGCTTGTCTCCCATCATCAAGACATCCAAAAAGTGGCGTTGGCGTTTCCTTGCACCTCTCTTGCAACGCGTGTATCCACGAGCGGATGAAATTGTAACCGTGTCGGATGGCGTCGCCGAAGATGTGGCCTCGTTGACGGGAATCCACCGTGACCGTATTACGACGATTTACAATCCGGTAGCTCTCACCCAGGTCCAAGAAAAAGCGCGCACCCAGGTTGACCATCCGTGGTTTCCGGCAGACACTCTGCCGGTCATCTTAGGTGTAGGGAGACATGTGCCACAAAAGGACTTCGCGTGCCTCATAAAGGCCTTTGGACGAGTTCGTTCCGTGCGTCCAGCCCGGCTGGTGATCCTCGGGGAGGGAAGGATGCGGAATGAGCTTGAAGAGCTGGCTGAAACCTTGGCCCTCACCCAAGATATTTCCATGCCTGGATTTGTCGATAATCCCTTCGCCTTTATGGCCAGAGCTTCGGTATTTGTGCTTTCGTCAGCATGGGAAGGTTGTCCGAATGTGCTGATCGAAGCGTTAGCGTGTGGATGTCCGATTGTCAGCACAGACTGCCCGAGCGGTCCTACCGAGATTCTCCAAAAGGGGGCTTTTGGACCATTGGTACCGGTAGGCGATGACAAAGCGCTGGCTGAAGCTATTCTTGAGGTTCTTGACCGTCCACTTGGCCGGGAGCAGTTGCGTGCCCGTGCAACGGAGTTCGAGGTGGGCAGGATCGCGGCAGAATATCTCCAACTTATGTCGGCGCCCTAATATCCCTTCAAATGGCTCCGTTAAAAGAGGCCTGATATTAATAGGACTACGTGCGGAACGGTTTTCGATAGGGACTACCGTCGTGACGGTCTTGAATCCCCCGCTTAAAAAATTTGGCATGAGGAGGAGTAAGGCTTATCGTCATAGCGAGCCCCGCTCCTCATAGCCAATCAATATGGTTGCCGGAAACCTATTTCACGACGCTTCTATGCGGTGATATCCTGCCCAGGAAGTTTATCGCTTTGAAGCTTCGAGCAAATACGCAAAATAGCCAACTGGCAGATAATCAATTGACGTCGACGACTCTGTGACGACATCTCCAGTTTACCTGTCTATCCCTTTAGCAACAATCCAGTGGCTGTAAGGGAATACATGCCCAGGTATCGGTGATGAAATGGGACTAATATTTCATGTCGACATCTACATGGGTCACTTCCCCATTCACCTCGAACGAGGATTCTTCAAAATTCGGAGCGGCTAAAAATAACGAGGGATTGTTCGACACACCAAAACCTTCGGTAGGTAAACCGAAAAAATTCCGGTCGAATTTATGATTGTCGTTTTCATCATGATAGACGACTACGGCGTATTTTCCTTCTGCCGGTGCGGCCAAACACAGGGTCATAGAACCTTTTAGGGCAGGTTCCCGTTCCTTATCAGCCTTGGCTCCCTTGACTAAAAAACTCTCTGGATCAGGTCCATACAGGACTGCCTTAAGGGATCCTGCAGCGTTTTTGATTCCATGCACATGAACGTGAATGGGCTTCCCTTCAGAGGGGCAGGTATTAACCGGTAGCTGAAACTCTGCACCGATACTTACTGAAACACTGAGCAACAACATTATACAAAAAAAATACAGGCCGACCCCATGTGGTCGTGAAAAGGCTATGCGCGAAAACATCTCGTCCTCCATACTTCACACATGAACATCATATGATGAGAGCAAAATAGGCGGATACACACGTAATCCGCAACTGAAGATAATCCGAAAGATTAGAGAGGATGATTTTCCTGAGGGGTCAAGTTGGGTTTCCGTTTTTCAAAGGCAAACAGGAGGAGAAGGGAGCACACCCCCACGCTAATCGCCGAATCGGCCACATTGAAAGCGGGCCAATGGTAGCCATTGATATAGAAATCTAAAAAATCAATGACTTCTCCATATTGGAGGCGATCGATAAAATTCCCAATCGCACCACCAAAAATAGACGCAATGGTCAATTGCCCCCACCAATCGTGGGGTTCCAGCCGCAAGAAGATGGTGATTAATAATCCCATGGCAAATAGGGAGGTCAGGAAAAAGAAAATGAGCCTAAACCCACTGCTGGTCGTGCCCATGATCCCAAATGCGGCGCCAGGGTTTCTGATGTAGGTCAAAGAAAAATATCCCGGAATAATGGGGATGGATTCGTGAAGATACATCGAAGTGGCAATATAATACTTGGTGACCTGATCAAGGCTTACGATGGACGCGACGACGAGGCCCAACAACACAAACCGATGAAGGCCCCCGCTCATCCCAAGGCCTCCACGCATCGCCCGCAGAGGGTTGGATGTTGGGCCTGTGAGCCTACATCCTGGCGAATATTCCAACATCGATCACATTTGGTGCCTTCGGCTTTGACGACCTCAATCGCCAGCCCAAGACTTGCCTCTACCAATCCGGCTCCAGGCAGGGTTGCAACCCCTTCCACCTTCACGCACGAGACAATAAACAACGCCGGCAAATCAGTGAGATATCGTTTGAGCAACGTACAATGGGGTTCAGTCGAATGCAAGATCACGGCGGCATCCAGGGAAGAACCAATCACTTTGTCCCGTCTCGACTTCTCTAAGGCGGACTGCACCTTATCCCGGACTTGAAACAAGTAGGTCCACATCTTGTGGAGCTGGGGCTCTTGAAAGACTGTGGGGGATTCCGGAAAATCGGCTAAATGCACACTCACAGGCCTAGATCCATCTTTCGTGGATTCCGGAAGAACCTGCCAGATTTCTTCAGCTGTAAAGCTCAGGATAGGCGCCATAAGCTTAGCTAAGGCTGACACAATTTCATACAAGACCGTTTGAGATCCACGCCGAAGCGGAGAGTTCGCTGGAAAGGTATACAACCGATCCTTCAAGATATCCAGGTAGGTCGCACTCATATCCGTGGAACAAAAATAATCCCACTCATGCACAACCTGTCGAAATTGAAATTGTGCATATCCCTTTTTCACGTTGTCGATTAGTTGCCCAAGCCGCCAGAGTGCCCATTGATCCAATTCCGGCAAATCGGCATGGGGCACCGAATGAACGCCCGGAACAAAATCATACAGGTTACTCAGGAGGAAGCGGCAGGTATTGCGCACTTTGCGATACGCATCCGTCAATTGTTTTAAAATCTCTTTTGAGATCCGCAGATCTTCCTGATAATCCTGCGAGGCCACCCATAGTCGCAGAATTTCCGCACCAGACTCTTTGATGATTTCTTGTGGGGTCACGACATTGCCTGCCGATTTCGACATTTTCTTGCCTTCCCCATCCAAAACAAACCCATGTGTGAGCACGGCCCGATAGGGCGCTTGCTCATCCGTGGTCACAGACGTCAAGAGCGAACTGTGGAACCACCCCCGATGTTGATCGGAACCTTCAAGGTATAAATCCGCGGGATACCAGCCATCGCCCCGAGGCCTCAACACGGCCGCATGACTCACGCCCGATTCAAACCAGACATCTAAAATATCATGTTCTTTTTTAAACGACCCATGGCCGCATTGCACACATGTAGTTCCCTGCGGAAGTAATTCTTCGGCGGATCGACTAAACCAAATATCGGCTCCACTCTCCTGTATTTGAACACTGATATGCTCAATCACATTTTGATCAGAAAGGGGGGTCGAACAACTTTCGCACGAAAACGCGGGAATGGGGGTCCCCCACATGCGTTGCCGGGATAAGCACCAATCCGGACGGTTCACAATCATGCCATAAATACGATCTCGCCCCCGCTCAGGAATCCATTGAACTTTATCAATTTCTTTCAAGGCTTTCTGACGAAGATCGGCTACCTCCATGGATACAAACCATTGGTGGGTAGCCCGAAAGATGACCGGTTGCTTACAGCGCCAACAATGTGGATAAGAATGCTCAAGTTTTTTTTCGCCAACTAACAATCCTTTGGTCTTTAAGACTTCTACAATCCCGGGATTCGCTTCCAAAACGGGTTGACCGGCAAACGCAGGGAATTCCTCCGTAAACCGTCCAGCATCATTGACCGGCACCAATATCTCTAAAGGCTTCCGATCTGGAAGTATTTCGACATAAGGGGATTTGTTATATTTCAGAACTAAAAGATAATCATCCATCCCATGTCCGGGAGCAATGTGGACACACCCCGTCCCTTGCTCCAATGTGACAAAATTTCCATTGAGGATGGGGACCTCTTTCTTGGCAAATGGAGGATGGCACGTCCACCCTTCAAAATCTTTTCCTTTCTTTATGCCCAATACCTCAAACTTTTCAATGTTACAGGCCTTGGCAAATGCGTCTTCCAATCCCAAAGCCACGATAAAAGCCTCTTCACCGGCTTGAAGAACGGCATAGTCAAAATCCGGATGCAGGCAAATGGCTTGATTCGCGGGAAGGGTCCAAGGGGTCGTGGTCCAAATAACAGCCGAAACGGCTTTTAACGCTTTGACTGTTGGCAGATCCAATCGTTGGTCGGAACCCATTTCAGTTGGCGAGACGGTAAAGGGAAATTTCACATACACCGACGGTGAGAGATGATCCTCGTATTCCACTTCGGCTTCAGCCAGCGCGGTTTGATCCACGGGACACCACAAGACCGGTTTCAACCCTTTATAGACCCTCCCTTTTTCCACAAACTTTCCGAACTCCCGGACAATCGCTGCCTCATAGCCATGATCCATGGTCAGATAGGGATGCTCCCAATCCCCGAATACTCCCAACCGGCAAAATTCGTCTCGTTGGATCTGAACAAATTTCTTGGCGTATTCTCGGCAAAGTTTTCGGAGTTCCACCGCACTCAGGTCTTTTTTCTTGGGTCCAAGTTGCTTGGTCACCTGATGTTCAATCGGCAACCCGTGACAATCCCACCCAGGGATATAGGGAGCCTGAAAACCCTCCATGGTTTTCGATTTAATAATGATATCTTTAAGGATTTTATTCAGCCCATGCCCAATATGAATATGCCCATTGGCATAGGGAGGGCCATCATGAAGGATATAACGGGGCCTGCCGTTTCTGGCCTCCTGAATACGGTCGTACACCCGCTCCTGCTCCCACCATGCTAATCGCTCCGGTTCCTTTTGTGGCAGGTTGGCCTTCATCGGAAACTCAGTCCGGGGAAGGTTCAATGTCGCTTTGTAGTCCATGGGGAAATTCTCAAGAATAGTGGGATAAACTCAAGGCCATTCTAGCCATGCCCCTCAAACCCGTCAAACAATGCCCTTCAGGCATCTGGCCAACAAACAGCCATAAGCGAGGACCATATTATTAAGTTGAAAGCGCCACAAATTAAGGGAAGAAGAAACCACAAAAGGAAGGCAAATCAGCTCAGATCCATCATGCGGTCCAAAGCCAGCTTGGCAAACACTTTCTCCTCGTCGGGAACTTGTATGTGATTGACCACATGGCCCTGTACGAGATTTTCCATGGCCCAACATAAATGAGGCCCATCAATTCTGTACATGGTCGAACACCGACACACCATTGGGGAAAGGAAATAGATTTGCTTGTCAGCTTGATCATGTTTCAACCGATTCACCAAATTCAGCTCAGTTCCCACGGCCCAAATTGTTCCCGGATCGGCTTGGGTCACCGTCCGAATAATAAATTCCGTCGATCCCACCAGGTCTGCCTGATTGACCACATCTTCATGACATTCAGGGTGCACAATAACCTGAACATCAGAATACTGCTTCCGGAAATAGGCCACGTGTGCCGGTTGAAACATCTGGTGCACACTACAATGCCCCTTCCAAAGAATCAGGCGAGCCCTTTGTATCGTTTCCCGGGTATGTCCACCGTTGGGCTGGAAAGGATCCCAGACAATCATCTCTTCGCGAGGAAACCCCATGGCATTCGCGGTGTTCCGCCCTAAATGCTCATCAGGGAAAAAGAGAATTTTTTCTCTCCGTTTCCAGGCCCAATTCATAATCGCTTTGGCATTGGAGGAAGTACACGTCACACCGCCATGTTCCCCGCAAAAGGCTTTGAGCGCAGCAGCCGAATTCACATACACAATTGGGGTTACGGTGTCTTCCACCGGCAAAAACCGTCCGAGGCGGTCCCAGCAATCATCCACCTGTTCCATGGATGCCATATCCGCCATTGAACAGCCTGCAGCCATGTCAGGCAGAATGACGGTTTGATTGGAACGGCTCAAAATGTCGGCTGTTTCAGCCATAAAATGCACCCCACAAAATACTACGTAGGGATGCTCAGGGTGCTCGGCCGCATACTTGGCAAGAAGAAGAGAATCGCCGCGGAAATCGGCATGCACAATCACATCGTCCCGCTGGTAATTGTGCCCCAATATCAATACTTTCCGTCCTAACTTGACCTTTGCTTCCACAATTCGATCAAACAACTCCTGATCCGGAAGAGTTTGATAGTCAGTGATAGGGAATTCGGTAATTGTAGGCATAATTATTTCCAAAGATGCTTTCAGAATTTTTTCGATTTGAAGATGGCTATCTGTTCGATGATAACTACCATTCCTAGGAAATCAATAAGTAAAACTTAAGTTTAGCAAATCTATAGGTGCCTAAGAAAGGAATTCTCTTTAAATAACTACTATTTTGAGCTTTCCAAATAATCCACCTCTTGGCGATCGGCTAGGTACATGCAGTGACCAAAATCGACCTTCTGGGTTGGTTTGAGATCAATAAAACTATAAGTGATCTCCTAAACTTGTTGTAAGCGCCCTTCCTCGTGCCATGCATACACACATAGGCTCTCATCCTCTCCATGAGGGAACAGCTTGGCCATTGACCAATTTTTTTTAGCATGGTTGCGTGGTATTGATTCCAGTCCCTAGGGCTCTCACTTGCCACTTTTTGCTATCCCTGAGACAGTGTTCTAAAAGATCCCCTTGGGGTCGCCCATGGGAGAAGTCACGAGAATGTGTTGTCCTCCTAGCTTACCTTTTAGCTTGGATAGCCGGAATAGCAGTCTGACAAAGTATTTTTACATCTCCCATCTGGACCGTCTCCCCAAAAGGGTGATGCCAAATTTAACGTCAACCGAGGGACCTTTTATCTAGTATATCAGGCTTGTCTCCGCCGGACTTATTTTTACAGCCTACTATTTCCATCATTTCTTCATTAATAAGGACTCTTGGAAATCCCAATAGGAACCGTTTTTGGAGAATTTCCTGTTTGGATCGGTCAATAAACTAAGAGCCTCTGCCGAGGGTGATATCGGCCGCTATCCATAACAGTCCGGTGGCCTGTCTCTCCGCAAAGTTGATGGCTCTAGCAATGCTGTTAGATGGTGGAGAAAAATCGGTAATTCCCATAAGTATGCCTTTCAGCTAAACTTCAAAAATAAAGCATGCTCCTTCCTCACCAATTGGGGAGTTGCTTTAAGGATAGGGAGAAATTTGTTTAAAAAAATTCAGATAAAGTAAACAGTTGGGCCCTGATGTTCCGGAAGAACCTGGCATCATCACATTCCATAATTGGGGTTAACATCACGGAACGGAGATGCAGATTTTCCCTTTAATAAATCGGCATCGCCTTGTTCACATAAAGAACCGCAGACGTTTACACTTTCAAAAATCAGGCAGCCAGGATTCTCGAAGTTCTATAGACTTCAGCCGTAAGAAAATGGATATCCTGCTATAAATAAACTAATTAGTCCGGGACAGCTGGGCTCAGCAATACATGGTCAAGAGTTTGCCTGACTGGATAGAGGTGCCAAAAATTCCCAGTGAGGGCAACCAAACTTTGCCGAATCCATGCAATTCCAGCAAAGTATGCCCTTTGGTATTTCGAATAGGTGCAAGGGGAAAAGAGTTAAAGTTCAACAGCGCATTTGGAACTTCCACTGTCAAGACTAATCGCCTCCGGATTTTTTCAGAACCCTGTGAGGAACGAAATTCTCAGCTCAGTCAAGAAATCTCAAACGGAGAAGGAATAGAGAGGGACTGCAAATAAATGGAGGGGGAAAGATGAAAAATATTATACCCTTTAACAAACCGTTCATTGCGGGAAAAGAGCTTTATTATATTGCGCAAGCCGTGACGTTTGGAAATCTGGCTGGTGATGGGTATTTCACTAAAAAATGTTCGGATTTGTTTGAAAAACAGTTCAGAATTCCCAAAGTGCTCATGACCCCTTCTTGCACGGCAGCTTTGGAAATGGCCGCAATGCTATGTAAGCTGGAGGCCGGTGATGAGGTCATTCTCCCATCCTATACCTTTGTCTCCACTGCCAATTCGATTGTTCGATTGGGCGCCAGGCCCGTATTTGTGGATATCAGACCTGACACGCTGAATCTGGATGAAAATCGGATTGAAGAAGCCATTACCCCTAAAACAAAGGCCATTATCCCTGTTCATTATGCCGGGATCGGGTGCGAAATGGACCGCATTATGGCGATTGCAAACAAGCATGATCTTTTCGTCATAGAAGATGCGGCACAAGGAGTAGGCGCATATTATAACGAACGCCCCCTCGGAAGTATTGGACATCTTGGTACCTATAGTTTCCATGAGACCAAAAATTATATTTGCGGAGAAGGAGGGGCCCTGTGTATCAACGATCCGGGAATGATTAAGCGAGCGGAAATTATTCGAGACAAGGGAACCAACCGGAGCGATTTTTTTCGTGGAGAAGTTGATAAGTATACATGGGTGGATATTGGATCGTCCTATGTGCCAAGTGAAATCGTCTGTGCATTCCTCTATGCCCAATTGGAAATGTTGGACTCAATAGCGGAGCGAAGAAAGGCTATTTACAAACAGTACCGGCAACTGTTGAGACCCCTTGAAATTCAAGGACTACTCAGTCTTCCTACCATACCCGAAGACTGCAAAACCAATTACCATATGTTTTATATTCTTCTGCCAGATATGGAAACCAGAGATGCCCTCATGGGGCATTTAAGACAACAGAATGTTTTGGCAGTTTTTCATTTTGTTCCACTCCACACTTCGCCCATGGGGAAAAAGTTCGGATATGCTGAGGGCGATTTTCCAATCTCAGAGCAATTAAGCGGGCAACTTTTGCGTTTGCCTTTTTATTACGAAATGACTGAAGTGGAGCAGGAATACATCGTAAAATGTATTACCGAAGGGGTAAAAATCGTGAAAGAAAATATAAACCTAAAACGAGAAGAACCACCGGCACTCCGATTCGTCAATTAGTGCCGAGAGGGTTAAAGAGTAAACTCATTGCACGAAGTGAGAATAGAAAATCAGGGATAATCTTTTCACATTTCTTATGCCACTACCCTGGGACTCTCAGCATTTTGAGATTTCGGTAGGGCAGATTATTACTCCAGAATTAACCGACTCAGAACTCATGAGCATTCTGATTTATGCCAAAGAAAATGGCTATCGCTTGATTTACTGGGCCACGTCCCCGAAACGGATGATCCCTTTGCCTATCCTTCGAAGTTTTTCAGGTTCCCTCGTAGATAAAAAGATCACCTATCGACGGAAGCTAAGTTCCGACTCCACCGTGGGTGGGGAAAAGATGCCGAGCATTCCGGTTCAAGCAATTGAATACCCTCTCTTGCCCGCCAATAAGCAGCTCGTGAATCTAGCATTAATCGGAGGTGGCCATTCCAGATTTTATATAGATCCATGTATTCCCAGGGACAAGTTTGCAAGCCTGTATCATATTTGGATCAATCGAAGCACTTTACATGAAGTTGCTGATGTGGTGTTTGTCGTGCCGGATTCCAGAAATAGAGAGGAATATCTCGGGATGGTTACCGGGTCTACAAAAAATGGTATGGGGAAAATTGGCCTGATGGGGGTTCAAAAAAAAGTCCAAGGTCAAGGAATCGGCTCATTGTTGATTAAGCGATTACATGAATGGCTGTTATCCAATGGTATAAAGATTTCTGAGGCGATTACCCAGAAAGACAATGTGCAAGCCTGTAAATTTTATGAAAGGTCCGGCTACCTACCGGAATCTCTTCAGAATTATTATCATTTTTGGATCCCACAGTAGGTGGGTCCTGCCTGGATCAACATTGCCTAAAGGACGTACATCAGAAATCGAGGCATTCAAGGAATACGACACTCAGAAATAAACAAGCAGCCTGGCATGGAAAAAGTAACCGAAGTGATCGAGGATAAAGCGCCGATACGGGTCCTCCATCTGATTGATAGAATTACCGGATATGGGACAACAAGATTGCTCTGGGATATTGTCCGGTTAACCCCATCAGATAAGGTCAAGCACTTGGTCATTTCCTTTTCACCGAACAAAGGGAAATGGATCTATGCAGATCTTCTGCGAGAGAAAGGCGCCTATGCCCAAGTTCCCAAACGGCGTATCCTCAAAATATTAGATCGCTGGGATATGACATGGTTTCTCCTACGGTACATGAATGCGTTGTGGAATGTTGGTAAGGCCTTAATCTGGTTTCGGCCTGACATTATCAATTTGCATACGAATTATGTTTTAACTATTGGCCTGCCTTTAAAAATAATATTGCGACGCCCGGTGGTTCATCTGGTTCCATCCCTCTTTTCCCAAATGGTAGATGATGGAAAAGCCTGGGTGCCTAAGGTATTCGCCAGATTTCATGCTTTGTTCGATTGTTTCTTCACGGCTGCCTCCCGATGCCGAGATGAGTTGCTCTCAATAGGCATTCCCGATTCCAAAATCGTTCCTCTTCGCGGGCTTCTTGATCTTGAGGAAATTAATAAGATTCGACATCAACGACAACAATTCCATCAGGCAATTAGAGAAAATTATCATTTGCCATCAGATGCTTTAATTGCTCTTTCTGTCGGGCGATTGGATTCATCCAAAGGACACGCATATGCTTTGGAAGCCCTTCCTGACCTTTTCCGACAGTTTCCCAAGCTTCATTGGCTTTTAGTTGGTGATGGAAATCAGCTATCAGAACTCGAGGCCCGCGCAAAAAAATTAAATATTTATGGCCATGTACGTCTCGTTGGCTATCAAGAAGACCTTCTGCCCTATTACGCAGCGGCCACAGTGTACCTTCGTACCATGGTTTTTGAGGAAACTAATCTTTCGACCTATAAAGCCATGGCTATGGGAATACCTATCGTGGGATTTGATACAGGCTGTGAAACGGAGCTCCTAAAAAAGGTTGGTCATGGAATTTTAGTACCCAATAAAAGTGTTGCTGGTTTATCGGCGGCTGTCGCTCAGATCCTGACACTGCCTGATCATGGAAGAGAACTTGGTGGTCGTGGCATAGAATTTTGTCAGGCCAATTTGGACATTCGATTGGGAATCGAGGATATAACCACAGTGTATAAGTACCTTAAGAATGGAGGTTGACATACCCCTACCATTAAGAAAATGGCTTTTGTTAAGGAACTTTTAACAAACTATAAAAAATGGGAGCCTGTCACTGTTTGACAAACAAACTGAACGAGACTTACCATGAGGTCGCTAGGGGTGCGACACGCTGAGAGTCCCAATAAGGGGGACGACCCTCACGACCTGACCTGGATAATACCAGCGTAGGGAAGCAGGAGCCACGAAAGCCCGCACAAGCAGCCGCACTCTTTAGCTAAAAAAAGGGGCGGCTTTTTGTTTTTTGGAATAAGCTTCCTGGACCAATTCCCTAATCCCAGAAAGAGAGGGTTTGCATGACACCAGCCCAAACCACCACATCCAGTCCTTCGACACCATCATTACACGTCATTTCGGAGGAGCCCCGCATTCCTCTTTCTTCCCTATCGATTCAACCGTTTCCCGGCTCACAAAAAATCTATCGAACGGGCTCGAGACCGGATGTACGGGTCCCCATGCGAGAAATTCATCAAACAAGCAGTCGGAGCGTGCTCGATAACACCGAAGTTCAGAACCCGCCTGTCATTGTCTATGATACCTCAGGACCCTACACGGATCCCGGGGTTCAGATTGATGTGCGCAAGGGGCTCTATCCCGTCCGAAAGGGTTGGATCGCCGAACGTCAGGACGTCGAACCCTTGAAAGAGGTCAGCTCACGGTATGGACGAATGCGTGCAACCGACCCCGCTTTACAGGCCATCCGGTTCCATTTGCAACGCCCGCCCCTTCGGGCAAAATCAGGCCGGAACGTCACGCAATTGCATTATGCCCGGAAGGGAATCGTCACACCGGAAATGGAATTTATTGCTATTCGGGAGAACCAGGCACGTGAGGAGCACCCATCCGCCCAACAGGGGACAGGACAGACTTTCGGGGTGGCTCAACATCCCGGACAGAATTGGGGCGCGTCCACTCCCTCCTACATCACACCGGAGTTTGTTCGTGATGAAGTAGCTCGAGGACGGGCCATTATTCCTGCCAATATCAATCATCCAGAAATTGAGCCTATGATTATCGGGCGCAATTTTTTGGTAAAAATCAACGCCAATATTGGAAATTCTGCCGTTACGTCCTCTATTGAAGAAGAGGTTGAAAAATTAATCTGGTCCATCCGATGGGGAGGAGACACCGTCATGGACCTCTCCACAGGAAAAAACATCCACGAAACCCGTGAATGGATCATACGAAATTCTCCCGTGCCCATAGGGACCGTACCCATATACCAGGCCTTAGAAAAAGTGGGGGGGAAACCTGAGGAACTGACCTGGGAAATCTTTCGAGATACTCTCGTGGAACAGGCCGAGCAAGGCGTGGATTACTTCACCATCCATGCCGGTGTTCGCCTGGCCTATGTCCCACTAACGGCCTCTCGGATGACCGGCATCGTCTCACGGGGCGGATCCATCCACGCTAAGTGGTGCCTTGCTCACCATCAGGAAAACTTTACCTATACGCATTTTGAAGAAATTTGCGAGATCATGAAAAGTTATGATGTGTCATTTAGCTTAGGAGACGGATTGCGACCGGGTTCACTGGCGGACGCCAACGATGCGGCTCAATTTGCCGAACTGGAAACGCTGGGAGAACTCACAAAGATCGCCTGGAAACATGACGTCCAAGTCATGATTGAGGGCCCGGGGCACGTCCCCATGCAACTCATCAAAGAAAACATGGACAAGCAATTGGCTGCCTGTGACGAAGCCCCATTCTATACCCTGGGCCCGCTAACCACTGATATTGCTCCAGGCTACGACCACATCACATCCGCGATCGGCGCAGCCATGATCGGCTGGTACGGGTGCGCGATGCTGTGTTACGTCACCCCCAAAGAACATCTAGGGCTTCCTGACAAGGAAGACGTGAAAGCCGGAGTGATGGCCTACAAAATAGCGGCACATGCCGCAGATCTGGCTAAAGGCCACCCGGGGGCTCAACACCGGGATAATGCCCTCTCCCAGGCACGGTTTGAATTTCGATGGCAGGATCAATTTAATTTATCGCTTGACCCGGAAACGGCGAAGGATTTCCATGATGCCACACTCCCCGCTCAGGGGGCTAAACTGGCCCATTTCTGCTCCATGTGTGGCCCACATTTTTGTTCTATGAAAATTACCCAGGACGTGCGAGAGTATGCTGCTGAAAAACAATTGGCAGATGATGCCGCCTTGAAACAAGGCATGGAGGAAAAATCAGAAGAGTTCCGAAAAACCGGTGGAGACTTATATCGATAAAGCGGGAAGAGTCAATGATGGAACCTGCAGAAAACCAGCAGGAATTTGAACAGAGACAAGGGCCAAAACGTAATTGGCATTGTATGTATGGTGGAAAAATCGAAATTTTACCTGGAGCTCCCCTATGAATCCTATTAATATCGCTCCGTTACGAGAACGGGACATTACCCGTCACATTGCACGGGAGTATTACAAAGAATTCGATTCACTGATTGAAAGCGATATCATTATTGTCGGTGGAGGTCCATCCGGACTCCTCTGTGCCCGCGATCTCGCCGCGATCGGCTTCCGGACTCTTCTTATCGAACAATCACTGGCTCTTGGTGGCGGCTTCTGGTCCGGTGGATTTCTCATGAATAAGGCCACGATTTGCGAACCGGCGGATCGGATTCTTGAAGAATTGGGCATACCCTTTAAACCGATTAAAGACTGCCCTGGGATGACCATGGTTGACCCCCCCCATGTGACCAGCCGGCTCATTTCCGCTGCTTACGAAGCCGGTGTAAAGATCATGAATCTCACCAAAGTGGTCGATCTCATTCTTCGGCAAGATCATCGAATCGAAGGTGTCGTTGTCAATAATTCCACTGTGGAAATGGCGGGACATGATACCATTCACGTAGATCCCATTGCCCTTGAAAGTCAAATTGTGGTTGATGCTACCGGTCATGACGCCGTCGTGGTTAATTTACTCCACCAACGTAATTTATATCAGAAAGTTCCTGGAAACGGGGCCATGTGGGTAGCGCGTTCTGAAGCATTAGTGGTAGAAAACACCCGTGAGATCTATCCAAATTGCTTTGTGACCGGCTTGGCCGTTGCTGCAGTTGATGGCAGTCCACGCATGGGACCGGCGTTTGGGTCGATGTTGCTTTCCGGCCGACGCGCAGCTGAATTAGTTCAACACAAGCTCAAAGGCGAGTAACCGCCTCTTTTCCTGAGAACACAAAAAGGACGGTGCGCAACACAATTTCCTATGGATATTCAAGATTTTCTCGACCAGGGTGAGGGCAACGAAGAGGATAAGGTGGCAGCCTGGAACCTTTTCCAGCAGGCCTATGAGCTGCAAATGAAGGGACAACTGGAAGAAGCGGTGGATCTCTACAAGCAATCCATCGACCTTTTTCCGACCGCCGAAGCCCACACATTCCTAGGCTGGGCCTATAGTTTCATGGGTCAATTGCAGGAAGCCATTGAGGAATGCCAAATGGCTATTCGCCAGGACCCTGAATTCGGAAATCCTTACAACGATATCGGGGCCTACCTTATTGAGCTCAACCAGCTGGAAGAGGCCATTCCCTGGCTTGAAAAAGCGATGAAAGCCAAAAGATATGAAAATCCCTCCTTTCCTCATATGAATCTCGGCCGGGTGTACGAACGACAAGGGGCATGGGACCAGGCCGTCGATTCCTACAAAAAGTCTCTGGCTCTTAATCCCGAATACAAAACAGCCAAACAAGCGCTCATGCGCATTTTAACTCTCATGAACTAGTACCTTGTAAAGGCCTTACCAAATGCCAGACACCAAAACGATTCTTGTAGCCGTGAGTGATATTTTCTTCTACACCAAAATACGCGATGCCTTTTTACCACAAGGCTACAAACTGGAACGTCTCCGTACTGGAGATGACTGGCAAACGAAAGCTCTTGCCAGCCAACCCATGGGCATCATTATTAACATGAATGATGACCGTCTTAATGCTTCCGATATTGTGAAATCTCTACGAACCCTTCCTCAAACACACTCATTGCCCATTCTGGCCTTTGCCAATCATGAAGAGGTTCAAACATGGAAACTGGCCAAAGACCTGGGAATTCAAAAAATTGTCTCGCGCAATGAGTTTTCTGCGCGGACACTCGCGCTGTTTGAGGAAACCATGGCGGCAGCTACATCATGAAAACCCTTCCTCTTCATAAGCAACATGAAGCCCTGGGAGCCACGTTTCAAGCTTGTGGCGAGTGGGAAGTCCCTTTGCATTACGGAAATGCTCTCCTAGAGTATGAGTCTATTCATCGGCGAGCTGGGCTCGCCGACCTCTCCATACGCGGAAAAATCATGGTCACTGGAGATGACCGGGTCACCTGGCTGCAAAGCCTCATCAGCAATGATATTCTTCCTCTAAAATCCGGGGAGGGTCGGTATTCTGCCTTTATGAACCATAAAGGGAAAATGCTCTCCTATTTTCGGGTGTTCCGGCAACCCGAATCCCTGATCATTGAAGATGTGGGAGAGGTGGGAGACCTCACCTATCAAGCCTTTCGAAAATTTCTACTCTATGGGACAAAAGCCAAACTTCACAATGGCCTGGAAAGTTGGGGACTTCTCCTTGTTACCGGGCCAAATGGTCCGGAGATTCTTAAGCAAGCCTTGAATTTGGAAGTGGGATCGCTCCAGGTCTTGGATTCCATCACCTTCACTTTAGGTAATACACAAGGATTTCTTGCTCGCACGGAAGAAACGGGTGGACAAGACTACGAAATGTTTATACCGGTCGCAGCCATCCCTTCGCTCTGGTCTCATCTCTTGAATACCGGAAAAGAGCTAGGCCTGCTCCCAGTCGGAAGAGAGGCACTTGAGACATCCAGAATTGAAAGTGGATTGGCTCGCCTTGGGCCAGACTTAAATGAAAAAATCGTTCCGCCAGAAGCCAACCTTGAGGGGAACGCCTTTAGTCTATCGAAGGGATGTTATCCCGGGCAGGAAGTCGTCGCTAGAATGGATACGTACGGGTCGGTGAAGCGACGCATGGTCGGCTTAGTTCTTGAAACCGAAATCCCACAACTTCCTGAACTCGGGGCGAAACTTTTTAGTGGGACTCGGGAAGTGGGGTGGGTGTCCAGTTCCACCCACTCCCCTCTTGTAAAAAAACCGATTGCCCTTGGATTTCCATTACGAGATTTTACCCAACCCCGGACAAACCTAGAAATCGAGATCAGAGACCAGCGCTTCCCAGCCTCTGTCTGCGCCTTACCGTTTACGGTCTCTTAAGCAGCTGTCGCAAGATTCCAAAATAATTCTTCCGCACTCTGATAGGGATCAGGCTTTTTCCGGGTGTCGGCCATGAGAGATTTTTTCCGCAAAAGACAATACCGCCGGACGTTGTGCGTCGTTCAGCGCAAGAAGAATATGCGCCTCATCACCATGCATCAATCGTAGACTAAGAAATGATTCTTCCGTGCGTTTTTCCTTATTATCCCAAGTCCCATCAATCAATTGAATTTTATCCAAATCACAGCAAGAAAATACGTCATACCGAAAGTAGGAGTCCCCGATTACCATATCGAAAAGAACCTGGCCAGAGGTCATAACCATGACGTTAAAACGCCCTTGATCTTCATAGCCTTCCGGCAAAAATTCATTGACATACAGAAGAGTAACCTTCCGACCTGCCAATGCCTGTTCGATCTTCGTGCTCAGAGCCGGATAATCGATTTGAAGAGCCCGCTCTTCCTGGCTGGTAGCACGCAAAGCCATCTCCCTCGTTTGTTCAAAAACATCTGTAGCAGTCAACACAGAATACGCTCCTTTCTTCCACGACACTATTAAATTATGTCGAATTGGTTTGGCTATAACAGGGTGCCTACGATACCCGCCATTTGACAGAGAAAGCAAGGGAACCAATCCCCTCTATTAATGGCATCCACCTATAATTATTTATTTCATGGCGTGAATTGATTGCCTTCTCCGCTCTCAGTTGGGCATACTTCGAATGGAAAAAGTCGCCGGATGAACCTTCAAGGAGAACCAGCTTATGGATGCTGATACATGTCTGATCGGGGGATGCACCGAACCCCTCTACGCCCCTGCCGGAACCCAATCCTTATGCAAGGAACACTTTTTACAATTCGTCGTATGGCGCCGGAAAAAAGGCGGACTGGGTATGTTTAAAAAATATTGCGCGTTGAACATGGAAGAACGAGACGTGATTGTTGAAGAATGGGCTAAGACGACATTCAGTACATCTGCCTCTTGAACAGTTTTCTCTTGGCCTTCACACGCGTTGAATCATCATCCCGCCTTCACGCCTCTTTTTCGATCCCAAAAGTGAGGAAATCTCTCCTGCTACCCAAGCAAAAGAAAGAATAACCCGCGTCGCCAATACCCAATGGACGATTAAACCTTATTCCATGAGCGGTGATCCGTGGTGATGGATGATCTTCCACTCGTCTCCGATCCGCTCGAATAAATTGGTCGATACCACCTGGCTATTCTGTTCGTTCTCTCCCACCCGACTGGTGATATTTTCCGTACAAATGACCCAGGCAACATCGGCGGCAACTTGAACCTGTACTTCCGTCAGTTCAAATTTCATTGAAAATGTATTATTGAATATGACCACCCAGGAATCCCTAACCGCCGGCCACCCGACCCGGATACTCCACCCTGGATGAATGCAGGTTACATACTCTTGATGAGCCCAAATAGAATCCATCAGCGCAACATCCAGCTGTTCAAACCCGCGGTAAAACAACTCATTCATCTGCGTCACTTCCTCAATCCGTTCCTTCAGCATCGTGCGCTCTCTTTCTTCATTTTCGCCCATTTCCTAATCAGGGGACCTTCACTAACACGGCACAGGATTGTCGATCAACCAACCAGACCCCAATCAGAATCAATCCTATCCCACTTATTTCTCTCATGCCAACCGGTTCCCCCAAAATCATCACCGAAAAACACAGCGCAGAAACGGGAATAAGATTCCCAAAAATTCCTGCTCTGGAAGGACCGATTCCTTTGACGCCAAACAACCAGGCCTGTTGACCCAATGCCGTAGCAAACACCATAACGTAAAGAAGTGCCAGCCAGCCAGATACCGGAACCGACTCTACCCCTGTAACCAGGACTTTGTGACTTAGGCTTAACAAAGGGATTTCAAAGATCATGGAGAGTAGAAGAGTCGTCCATGTCACCGTCAGCGGAGAAAACCGTTCCATGGTTTTTCGACAGCCAATGGTATATAAGGCCCAACTGACCAATGCACAGACCACCAGACTCCCTCCGAGTAAAGGATTGGAACCCAATCCATCCACCGCCTCGCGCCCGGAAATACTCAATACTCCTAAAAACGAGACAAGACAGCCAAGCCAAATCACACGCAGGGGAATATCCTTAAGGATGAGCGAGGACAAGAAGGCGGTAATGGCCGGGCTTGAACCTATTATGATGCCAGCAGCCCCTGCCCCAATAAATTGCAGGCCAAAGAGAACGAACAGGTGATTGCCAAGGACTCCGATTCCTAGAAAAAAAAAGTTTTGCCAATCTTTTCGTGAAAAAGGAACGACCCCTTCCCTCCAGAGCCAAAGAGGAATAAGGATCAGTAAGGCTCCCAACCCTCTAAAAACAGATGTCTCTACTGGCGAGAAAGGACCTAAAGCGACTTTTTGTGCAACCACCGACCCTCCCCAGACCACTGCAGCAGTCGTGAGGGCAGCGTAGGCGGAAAACGCTGAGGATTCCGAGCTAGCGTTTTTCATGGGGAGGTAAATGAGAAAAAAGTGAGAAAAATACGGAAGGGGCTGTATCTCCAATCGTACTGTCAGGCAAGACAACCCCTATCTCGAACGAACTCTGAGCCGAGCCTACCAAGAGTCCATCCGCACATACAAAATCTTTCGCTCTCCATTACTCAAAGATAACTCCGAATGCGATGCGCCCTCTCCCTCAGCTATGATGAGGCATCGCTGCTATAACAATCGTCCCTAGGTTCGTCAAGCTCAGACTATATGACAGTCTTCCAGCCAATGTATAAATACATTCTTGATTGGTATGATTACGGGGTCCAACAATTACTTTGAAAAGTTTCTAAATATTCATCATTTAACCCCAGGTCCGAATGGCTTATCTGATAGGTCTTCTGTCCGGTTGACGCAAAGAAATTTACACCGTTAAAATCGCCAGAGAGTTGATACTGTACCGGCCCTCATGCCAAGGCAAATTTTAATAAGAATCGTAGGCGTTGGCTTCCTACAATTGACATGACGGTTTATCTGTCCCCTAAGGAGGAATTATGTCGTTGCTAATCACAGAAGAGTGCATTAATTGCGGTGCCTGTCTCCCGGAATGCCCCAACGAGGCAATTTTTGAGACACGAAGTGCCGCGGAGGAAAAGGGCAATAAGGTCGGGGAAGGTCAGGGTGAAGGGGACACGGTGTACGTGATCACCTATGAGCGCTGCACAGAGTGCGTCGGGCATTTTGATGAGCCTCAATGTGCGGCTGTTTGCCCTGTCGACGATTGCTGCATACCTGATCCAGAAATCCCTGAGACAACGGATACACTACTGGATAAGGCCAAACAGCTGAATCCTGACAAAGAAATCGATCCAGCGAAAGTTTGGGCCGGCGTTCGAAATTAATCAACCCGAAAAACATGGCTCTGTAGAAAAGCCCCTTCCGATTTTTCCAAGGAAGGGGCTTTTTTTTGGGACTCCAACTATTGATGGAGACCCACTGTGTAACCTCAGCTTACCTCTTCTAATTCATGGAGCCGGACAGCAATCAATTTCGATACGCCAGGATCCTCCATTGTCACACCAAAAAGGGAGTTGGCCGTCTCCATGGTTCGTTTATTGTGTGTGATCACAATAAATTGAGATCGGTCCGCCATTTGGCGTAAAAACTGACCAAACCTGACCACGTTCGTCTCATCTAATGGCGCATCCACCTCATCCAACACACAAAATGGGGAAGGTCGAATGAGAAAGCTCGCAAAGAGAAGAGCCATGACCGTCATGGTCTTTTCCCCTCCGGAAAGCATGTTGAGATTTTTTAAGCGCTTCCCTGGTGGTTGAGCGACAATTTCCACGCCTGGCTCAAGATTGGGCCCTTCTGATTCCTGTCCTTCCTGAGTATCTTCGACTAAAATCAATTCAGCACGTCCTCCAGCAAACAAGGCTGAAAAGACTTCGCTAAATTTCACTTGAAGTTCTTTAAAGGTCTCCGCAAACAGCTTATTGGTCGTTTGATTCAACCGCTGAATAATTTCCTGAAGGGATTGAATTGAACCGGCTAAATCTTCCTCTTGCGCCAATAAAAATTGATAGCGTTCTTCTAATTGAGCATGCTCCTCAATAGCAGCCAAATTAATTGGACCGATACGCTCTAATTTTTTCCTGATACCCTGTAATTGCTCTCTCCACTGGCCGGTTTGTTCCTCAGAAGCCTGTTCACTCCCTTCCAGACCTTCCGCGATCCGTCCGGCATCAGGAGGATTTTTGAGGTCATCCGTCGATATTTCGTATGTCATGGTTAGCGTTTCTTCCACAGCACGAAACTTCGCCCGAACTTCCGCTAAACGCCCCTCGATCGGCACACGGGACTTAAAGATGTGGCTCAATGTTTCACGAGCCTTCCCAATCAGACCATCCAACCGTTTAACTTCCTCCATACATCCTGCATGACGGTTCTGAAGCTCCAATAATGTTCCGGCAATGGCCTCTTTCTGGATGTCTAATTCTTCAACCAAACTCTCATTCGTAAGGCGTTCTTCCTGACTCTTTCGACTTTGCAGAAAGAGGTGCTCCAATTGTCCATCAATTTGTCGAATTCGGGTTTTCCGATGCTCTTCTTCCCGTTCAATTCGTTCAACATTAGCCTGCTCATAATCCCATTGGGACTTCAAAGCCTGAAAATTCATTCGTGTATCATTGAGGCTTTGCAACATGTCCTGTCGCTCTTGGTCTAATGTATTCAGAGCATCCAACAATTGACGAAGCGCCTCATCCTCATAGGCTCGTGTCTGATTGAGATGCTCAAGCCGGGTCTGAACCTCTACTTCTTCAACTTGCAACTGTCCCCATTCCTCCTCTTCCGCTAATCGATCCTGCTGAAGGGCATCTAACCGACGTAGGAGATCGGGAAGAGCCTTCTCTTTGGAAGAAGCCTCTTTTTGAATGGTCAACATGTGAAATTCCATCTCACGAATGGACAACGTGGCTTCTTCAAGTTGTCGCGACACGTCCTCAATTTCCTGTAGAAGCGACTTCCGGTTCGCTTTGGCTTCCTCCAACCCCACGGTAAGAGTGTTCAACTTTTCTTCCAATGTGAGAATTTCTCGCCGGCGACGTAATAATCCACCAGCTTCTCCACCAGACCCGCCACTGATGATCCCAGCGGGAGACACAAGTTCTCCGCCCAAGGCCACTAAAAGCGGACCGTTCCCCTGGAACCAGGAATGTTCGGTCATGAGATTTAACGCTCCAGATAATGACTTCACAATGACCGTATTCCCCAGCAAAGCCTCGATCACAGGTTTCAACTTGTCTGGAACCTGAACAAAATCCACAGCCAAGCCCCGTACTTCCGGGTCGTGCTGAATGACATTCCACCAATCGGCTGGACCTTTTGGACCCTGTCGCGGAATATTCAAGGGAATAAAGCTGCCTTTTCCCCATTCATGTTGTTTGAATTGGGCAATGAACTTTTCTGCCTCTTGGGACGATTGGACAATCCACGCCTGCAACCGCTCTCCTAAAACGGCTTCTATGGCTTTTTCAACCTCCTCAGGCACTTCCATCCGTTCGGCCAACGCCTCTTGAATGGACGAACACGCAACGCGAATGGAGGCTTCATCACCCTCACCATGGTGGCCATACCCTATTTCTTCACGAAAAACACTTTGAATCGCACGTAATTCAGATTCAGTGCCAGCGACTTGGGTTTGGAGGTCGAGAATTTTTTCATCAAGCTCTTCCCTGGTTTCTCGCTGACTTTGCAGGTTAACCTCTAAGCGGTCCTGATTGTTCCGGAGCGCGTCAAGCTGACTTTCGAGCGATGAGCATTCCTGGCGAAGGGCTTCGCTTTCAGCTTGAAGGGTGGTTTGATCGTTCTGTGATTGAGAATATTCTACGGTCAGACGTTCGATCCGTCTGGCCATCGAACTCTGTCCTTCAGCAATACTTCGCAAGCGGTTTTCCTGATTCGTTTTTTCAACAGCTAAGGCCAGAATGGTTTCATGGCCCTTGTCGACCTTCTCCGCAGTTTCTCGACGGCGGAGGGCCAGATCGGCTATGCCTCCCTCTCCTTCTTCCAAAGTGACAGAAAGAATCTCCATCTCGCAGCGAATTTGGGCCAGCCGCTCTCTCAAGGCTTCCAACGAACCCGTGGCCTCCTGGCCCTCCCCATTCAACCGTGCTCGCTCCTCCATGACCTGTGCATGTTGCTGTTCATATTGCTCAAGCCGGTTGCGTTCAATCTGAATTGCCGTAAACGCATGGGACAGTTGCTGCTCAATCTCTCGAAACCGGTCCTGCGCATCCTTGAGAGTTTCGCTAGCGGACGTCAGCTCTAACTGCACGGTTTGGTGTTCGGCCACAAGTCGAGCCTCTTCAGCCAAGCAGGATAGTTCTTGGCTTTCAGATTCTTGTAACTCATGTTCAAACTGACACTGGTCTTGAAAAAACCGGCGAAAGTCATGAGTCAATAACTGCACCTCAAGCTCGCGAGCCTCACGGAGAAAGGCCTGATACTCCTCTGCTTGTTTCGCCTGACGATTGAGCGTCCGAAGCTGACCCCGGACTTCTCCAAGAATATCCCGAACCCGCAAAAGATTATTTTCCGTACTTTGTAATTTTCGTAACGCCTCCGCCTTTTGTTTTTTATATCGAATAATACCTGCCGTGCCTTCGATAAATTCACGCCGTTCCTGTGGGGAGGCATTAAGTAACTGTTCAATATTGCCCTGTTCAATAACAGACTGTCCTCTGGCTCCCGCTCGGGCATTCCAGAGAAATCCTCGAATATCCTTGAGCCGGCAAGGAATCTTATTAAAATAATATTCACTGTCTCCCTCGCGGTAGAGCCGACGGGTGATCATCACATCCGTTGGCTGATCAAGCCCTTCCAGAATGGCAGAGACAGGCTCCAACTCACGGGGCGTCACCTCGGAAAAAATGAGCGAAGCCTCGACCATTCCCATGGGTTTGCGTTGCTCAGTCCCATTAAAAATAACGTCTTCCATGCGCTCGCTTCGCAAACTCTTCACGCTTTGCTCACCCATTGCCCACAAAATGGCATCCACGATATTACTTTTCCCTGTCCCGTTGGGACCGACGACAGCAGTTATCCCGTTCGGGAAATCTATTTTTGCCTCAGCAAAAGATTTAAACCCACTGACGACCAGAGTACGAAGAAACATATTCCCTCTCAGAATGGAGTGGATGACAGAGCAGTAATTTGGCTCAAATCAGTACCATAAGAAGAAAAAAAAATCAAAGTTTTCCACAAAATGCTGTGGGTCTGACTACCGGCCTATTCAATATCTTGACATATTGCCAAAACCACGGCTCCTGTCAACAGGACAAAATCCAGGAGCCCTTTTACGGGACATCCTCCATAAAGAAGGATTCCCGAACAAACAGGTCTGACGGCTTCAAAATACTGGGAAAGATAATGAGGAAGGATATATTCGGAAAAGATACGCTTGCGCTCCTCCAGGAAAGCGGAAATCCATGGGAATTTATCGCGGAACTTTGGCCATCAGTAATTCTTTTGGAAGAAGAAATTCAACATTCTCTTCCACCACGGTCAACTCCTCTACCGATGTTGCTCCATGTTCTTTCAAAAACTTAATGACCTGAGCCACCAATACTTCCGGAGCCGAGGCCCCTGCCGCAATGCCGATCGCGTTCACACCTTCCAGCCATTGAGTCTGAATATCCTGATAAGAATCAATGAGATATGACGGGATTCCACAACGCTCGCCCAATTCTCTCAAGCGGTTGGAATTGGAGCTGTTGGGAGACCCGATGACCAGAATGACATCAACAAAACGGGACAGCTCTTTGACAGCATTTTGCCGATTTTGTGTGGCATAACAAATATCTTCCTGATGTGGCCCTTTAATACCCGGGAACCGACGATGCAAGGCAGCAACAATATCCCGACATTCATCCACGCTCAACGTGGTTTGTGTGACATACGACAGGTGAAGAGGATTCTCAACTTCTAACGAGTCCACGTCCTCTACAGAGGAAACTAAATGGAATTTATCAGGCACCTGTCCAAGAGTTCCGACAACCTCAGGGTGCCCCGCGTGACCAATCAGAATCAGCTCATATTCGTTGGAATAATCCCTGTTCACTTCGTTATGAACCTTGATGACCAGGGGACATGTGGCATCAATCACTTTCAAATTTCGTCGTCTGGATTCTTCCCACACCTCTTTTGCCACACCATGTGCACTGAAAATGACAATGGCGCCATCAGGAACCTCATTCAGTTCTTCCACAAAAATAGCGCCCTTTCCACGAAGGGACTCGACCACATGACGACTATGGACAATTTCATGCCGAACATAAATTGGTGCCCCGTAAGTCTTTAAGGACAAATCGACGATTTCAATCGCTCGATCCACTCCCGCACAGAACCCTCTTGGATTGGCCAGGAAGATTTTCAACGCACCCTCCTTACAAAATATTTATTTCGCTAAATTATCTATTCCACGCATGTCTTTTGCGCACGATAGGCTAAATTGCCAGAGATCGTCAACACAATGCCCAACCCGATTTCTCCGATAACACGGCGACAACGCGAAGAGGGCGATGTTACCCCCACCGAACCAAAGCCGTGCCCCAGGTAAGCCCGCCCCCAAAGGCTCCCAACATGACCCGATCGCCCCTTTTCAGTCTCTGATTTCGGTTCGCATGATCTAACGCCATCGGCAATGAAGCCGAAGAGGTATTTCCGACTTGCTCGATCATCGAGAGGCATCTGTCAGGAGGGACTCCGATATTTTCACAAAACTGGGTCAGCATGCGCCCATTCGCTTGATGGAAAATGACCTGGTCGAGCTGCGACACATCCCATTTCTCCTGTGCCAAATGGTCGCTGACCGCCTGGCCTAAGCGCCTGATTGCGATGCGAAACACCCGAGAACCCCGTATTCGCAAGGTATGCGCACTGGCATCAAGGACATCTTGAGACAAAGGCTGACGGGAACCACCTCCGGCAATTTTGACCAGATCATGATACGCCCCGTCGGCATGAAGTCGAATGCTGACAACGCCCATGTCGGAATTTGACGATCTCTCGACAATAGCCGCACCGGCCCCATCACCAAATAAAATAGTTGTACTCAGATCTTTGACATCCAAGGACCGAGATTTGATTTCCGAAGCCACAACGAGACATCTTCGAAACTGCCCGGCCCGAATGAAACAATCCGCCATGGAAAGGCCATAAAGAAACCCTGAGCAAGAGGCTGAAAGATCAAATGCCGGGATGCCCCTGATGCCCAGCCGAGCTTGAAGCAAACAGGCCGTGGAGGGAAAGATCATCTCCGGAGAGGTGGAAGAAACCAGAATAGCGTCAAGATCTTCCGGGACCAAACCAGCCTGATCCAATGCCCTTCGCGTCGCCTGTTCCGCCAAAAATGAGCATTCCTCCTGCGAATCCGCCCAGAACCTGGTCCGGATACCGGAAACTCGAAAAATATACGACGGCTCAATTCCCAAAAGATCGGCCACCTCCTGATTATCCACCTGACGACCAGGAAGAAAAGAGCCGGTTCCGACGATTCGAGAAAGGTTGGCATTCATATAATTCTCATAGCCTATCCCTTGAATTAGCAGCACATTGACTGTGGCAAATTTTTCATATCTACCAAATATTGTGGTAAAAGAGAGACAATTTGTAATAAAAAAATTAACACAGTCGCAACATTAAAGACTTTCTTTCATTGGTCCGAATCTTGTATAGATATGGACTGTTTCACACCTCTATACCGACTTTCACCGAACTTATATGATCACAAGACTGCCTGGAGTGACTTACCTGTGAAATTTCCGGTCAATTTTCGATCTCTTTTTCTTACCTTCCTCACTTCTCTGATCATAATCACCGGATGCTCCTCAACTCCCAAACCTACGGAGCACACCGACACCACATCGAAAAAAGAAATGTCTTCAACGGACGAACAAATCTTCGTCGGCGATTCGGTAGAAATGAGTTACGATCCGAACGTAATCATGAAACGTGCCGAATCTTTTTTTGACAAGGAATCCTATGCGGAATCCATCGTGGAATACAAACATTTTCTTGACCTTCACCGAAATCACATATTAGCCCCTTATGCCCAATACAAAATTGGCGTCAGCCATTTCAAACAATACCGGACAGTCGATCGTGACCCAGAGCCCCTGGAGGAATCGATTCAAAGCTTCGAGAAACTTCTTCAAGAATTTCCGGCAAGCCGTTATGAAGCGGAAGCGAAGCAAACCATTCTGATTTGTAAGGAACAATTAGCACAACGGCACTTGATGGTCGGGCATTTCTACCTCAAACGTGGTTCTTATCTCGCTGCTGCCCATCGATTCGAAAAGATCATCAAGGAATATCCTGAATTAGAAACTGCTGGGGATGCCATGTTCCATCTGGCAAAAACCTACCAAAACCTTGGTATCGAAGAATGGTCCCAGGAATGGTTACTTGCCCTGGTCAACGAACACCCCAACAACCCCTATCACTCAGACGGCAAAAAACTCTTGGCAAAGCTGGAAAAAAAGAATCCTACTCTTCTAGCTTCCCTTCCTCCCGATCCCTCGCCGGATGAGCACAACACCCTCAATCCTGGGGTAATAGGCCAGCGTCCTGACAATCAACTCCTTGCAAGAACAATATCCCATACCCCGGAATCCCCATTGTTATCCTCAGCAGCAGCTACCTCCCCGACAGTGAAGCCGGCCATGCTGAGCGCCCCCACAGATTCGCACCCGCCTCTCTCTAAGACAGCTTGTACAATTGGCACGTGGTGTGACTCACCATCCTCCTCGGCCACAACACCAACACCACCCATGCAGGTATCGAGTAGCGAGAAATCATGTAAAACCGGCGAATGGTGTTAATCCCCCTATTTCCTTACTTAGTTGAACCCTGTTCTCGAGTAGTCGTATAAAGGCCAAATTCCCTCATAGCCCAAACTTTCCGTTTTCCACCCCAAGTACCTGTCCCATAAGGCCTAATTCCCCCCTGGGTGGAAAGGAAGGACGTCACGTTCCAAAAATAATCATCGAGCAGTTCCTGACCGCTTTCGGAATGAATTCCCCAATAGCGGCTCCCACGCGAACTTCCCGGGGCTGCACGGAACCGAATCTTCTCGGGCTTGATCATGCAATGCGATTGGGTTGGGGAAGGCAGTGTGGTACGCCCGGCCATGCGCCATTTACCAGAAATCTCGGGCACTAGGCTCTCGGGGGCCCGTCCGACAAAGACCTGCAGATCGCTATGGGGATGAATCAGACAGCATAGCCCTGAGGGTTTTCACGTTGCCATCTCCAGGCATCCGCGCACATCTCACTGAGCGCGCGTTCAGCTTGCCAACCCAACAGTGTGAAAGCTTGATTCGGATCAGCATAGCAAGAGGCAATGTCACCTGGTCGGCGTGGAGCGATTTTGTAGGGAATCGGCTTGCCGCTCGCGGTTTCAAATTCCCGCACGATTTCCAAGACACTGTACCCGTTGCCCGTACCAAGGTTGACCGTTAAGCATTCTTTCTGAACATCCAGTCGAGCCAATGCCTCTAGTGCTTTGAGATGCCCCAGTGCCAAATCAACTACATGAATATAATCCCGCACTCCGGTCCCATCGGGAGTAGGATAATCGGCACCCCATACGTTCAAATATTTCCGCCGTCCCACTGCAACCTGCGCCACGAAGGGTAACAAATTGTTCGGTATCCCCTGAGGATCTTCACCAATCAGACCACTATCATGCGCCCCAACAGGATTAAAGTACCGCAAGATGCCGATCCGCCAGGAGGGATCGCTGCGGTGGGCGTCGCGCAAGACCTCCTCCACCATCAGTTTCGTTCGACCATAGGGATTGGTCGCAGATAGGGGGTGGTCCTCGGTAAGCGGAAGGCGTTGCGGATCGCCATAGACCGTGGCAGAAGAGCTGAATACAATCTGTCTCACGCCGCACTCCCCCATAGCCTCCAACAGGCGCAGAGACCCAACCACATTGTTGTCATAATAGGCCAATGGTTGCTGAACCGATTCTCCCACCGCTTTGAGACCGGCAAAGTGGATGACTGCGGTTGCCCCGCTCTCGCGCAGAGCCGCCACTATTGCGGCGCGATCACGGCAGTCCCCGCGTATCAGACGAAGAGATTTCCCTGTGATATGCTGCACCCGCGCCAACGACTCAGGATGGCTATTAGAGAAGTTGTCAAAGACCGTCACATCACAGCCCGCCTGGAGGAGCTCAACGCAAGTATGTGACCCTATATAGCCGGCACCGCCGGTTACCAAAATCATTGAGAACGCTCCCGTTGAAATTGAGATAACCCGCTGCTTTTTCTTTTCATGTTTTTCCTTCGCACATCACGTGAAGGAGGCTGAGACACATCAATGATGACAAACCCCCGATTCCGTATTATGTATTATAGAGTCTCAAAAAAGGTGCTGGGACCCTACACTGAGAAGAAATGTGCGTCAAGAAATAGATCGGTAAGGAATAGAGGTGAATTGAGGAACATCAATACATGGGACTGAGAGCCGGCGGCTCAAAGAAAAACAATAACCGTTCATCAATCCTCTGACCAATTCTTTCCCACGGCCCCGGCCACTCCCTACCAAGGGAAGACCGTCGCTACTCCGTAAATATTGGATGCTCCAATATACCCCTACATCCGCTTAAGCCCACCATTATTCTGGAAACACTATAGAAGCGGGTGGGTAGACGAGGAAAGAAGAAAGAGGAAAATAGGCCAGGTCGGGCAGGCCTTTTTATTGGCCGATGTACCAACCAATCCCGTTACGTTCAAGAAAACTGGTGATGAGTGTCAGAGAATCCGCATAAATCATGACGCCGACCGCCACTAACAGCCCGCCGCTAATAAACGACACCCCACCTAAATAGGACCGAAGGTTTTTGAAGTAGCTCAAAAACGTATCCATCCCAAATGCCGTCAGAAAAAACGGGAGACCCAACCCTAACGAATAGGCCGATAGGAGCATCACCCCGCTGGACATCGATTCTGTCGTACTGGCATAGGCCAGAATGGCCCCCAACACCGGTCCTACACAAGGCGTCCAGCCGGCGGCAAATGCGGTCCCGATGAGAAAGGAACCCAGGTAGCCGACAGGACGCGTCTCAAAATGCATCAAGCGGCGTTCGGTCATAAAAAAACTTAATTTCAAAATCCCCAGCAAATATAGCCCGAATATAATAATCAGGACACCCCCGACTTTCCGAATCACGTCTTGATAGTCATACAACAATTGCCCCATCAGGCTGGCCGATGCCCCAAACGCGATAAAGACCGTGGAAAACCCGGCAATAAACAATAGGGCATTGAGGATAATCGCGGACTTAAATCGCTCTCGCTCTTCAACTTTCGCGAGATTTTCCACCGAGAGTCCGGTGATATAGGATAGATAGGAAGGGACAAGGGGGAGGACGCATGGAGAAACAAAAGACAGCAGTCCGGCACTAAACGCCGCAAGCAAAGACACCTGGCTGATCGAATCGATCATATTGCTCTTACATTCGTTGGGAAGACTCTAGAATCGGCTCTTGAAGTACTTCGGCAATTCCCCTGCGAGCTTCAGGGCTGTTCCAATCACGGGATCCGAAGACCACCTGTCGGATGATGCCTTGACGGTCAATCGCAAAGGTCATAGGGAGCGTACGTGCGCCATAGGTCAACCCTACCTCATAATCCTGATCATGCAAGATAGGAAAGCTCAAACCCATCGCCTCCTGAAAAGGCCTTGTCACGGCTGTGCCCTGTTGGTCAACGGAGACCGCCACAATTTCCAACCCTTTGGATCGCATACTGCGATACAAGGCTTCCATTGCGGGCATTTCAATCCGGCACGGCCCACACCAGGTCGCCCAAAAATTTAGCAACACCACTTTCCCCTTAAAATCGGAAAGCGAAACAGCCTTTCCTTTCATATCCATCAAGCGAAAATCCGGAGCGGGGGATCCCTTTGAAGGACGGGAGGCTACAAAATGAGAAGATGGCGCATCGGTAAAAGAACTTTCGGAATAGCCGGAATCGCAGCCTAGAAGAAAACAAAAAATTCCCATCCCTCCCCAAAAGAGTCCAGATTGCGAGAGATAATGGCATGCATCCTTCAACCTAAGTATGGTTTTCAATTCACTGCCTCCCCACAAACCTTTCAAGTATCGTTCCATGCACTATAACGGCAAACTCCTTCAACCTTCATCATAAGACCCGTTAAATTTCATCGTCAACGCAATTCATTTCCTTCGGGTCGACCCACCAGGATCATTTGGATTCTATTGGATAAGGTGCGTGCCCATTCCCTATTTTTGAGGAGATCCATACTTATTACAAGCTCTCGACGAAAACGGGAAAGCCAAATAATGTTGTTCATTTTATCCGGCAAGGCTGAAAACGAAACTCCCTAGCCTGCGAGACTCGGGGAACTCTAAACGCTACAAACCTATCGGTAGCGACTGTTTCCAACATCTTGTTACATTCCTAGACAACCTCTAAGACATTTCGTAGACTGCAAGGCTAACTTTTCCAAGTTTTTTACCATGACATGATCGCCATCCAGGTCAGCAACCTTTCCAAAGCCTACGGTTTCTATCGTATTTTTGAGGATCTGTCTTTTGACGTTCATCCTGGAGAATGCTTTGCCTTATTTGGCCCCAACGGGGCAGGAAAAACGACGTTGCTCAGGATTTTAGCCACCCTCCAAGCGCCTTCTCATGGTCAGTTTACCATTTTTGGGCAGGATGGCGTGGCACAGAAGGATACCGTTCGAGAAATCATCATGCTGATCGCCCACGGATCCCATTTATATGATGAACTCAGTGCCACCGAAAATCTCCAGTTTGCCCTTGGCCTGCGCGGGCAAACCCCATCTCCACCTCACATCAAACGGGCACTGGATCGAACAGGAATCGGGGCCTTTGCCGACCTCAAAATACGTCAATTTTCGGCCGGGATGAAAAAGCGACTGGATTTTGCCAAAACCATTCTGGCTCAGCCACAACTCCTTCTACTCGACGAGCCCTACAACGCCTTGGATCATGACGGGGTGGGTATCACCAACCAGCTCATTCAGGAAACGCTGGACCGTGACGGCACCGTGTTCATGACCACGCATGACCGTGACAAGGCTACCCAAATCGCGACACGGGGCGGGATTCTCAAAGGCGGACACCTTCAACTTCTCTCCTCTGAGCAACTGACCACCGATGCCATTTTTTAAAACAATTCGCTGGGTCGTCTGGAAGGATCTGATCAGTGAATGGCGGACACGGGAAACCATGTCGTCGATGTTGTTCTTTGCCCTCATTGTCATTCTGGTATTTAGCTTCAGCTTTTCCATGGACCAGGATGCGGCACGCCAACTGATTGCGGGAATCATCTGGGTTGCCTTTACCTTTACGGGCATAATCGGTTTAGGAAAATCCTTCACCTCGGAATTGCAAAACGATTGTCTGGAATCCCTGCAAATGTGCCCCGCTCCCAAGGGCGCCATTTATCTCGGAAAAGTCGCGGCCAATTTCCTCTTCATGCTCTCAGTCGAAATCCTCTTATTCCCCTTGTTCGTCTTATTCTTTAATCTGGATGTCATTGAAGCCATCGGAACCCTGTTGATCATATTTTTTTTGGCCACCTTGGGGTTATCCGCAGTCGGAACACTCTTTTCAGCCTTAACCGTTCAGATTCGAGCCCGGGAAGTCATGCTCCCCGTCCTCCTTCTGCCCCTTGCCGTTCCGGTCATGATCGCCGCCGTGGAAGCCACACGCGGAGCCTTAAGCGGCGATCCATTTTCTTTTTACTCGCAATGGCTCCAACTCTTAATCATTTTTGACATTATTTTCACCGTCCTCTCATTCTGGCTGTTTGAATTCATATTAGATTCGTAAATATCCCCATTCCGTTCGCCGGCACCATTCAGCTTCCACTTTCAGCCGGTCTGGAACAATCTTGGACCGAGATATTCCCACCCAGCAGTTCACCGGAACCGCCAATCAATCCTGGCCCTCCAGGACCACGCCATCACAATCATTAACAACGTCTTGAAAAAATGATTGGCAAAATTGACTCTATTCCGGATTGAGAGTACGTTCCTGCTTCAATCAAAAACAACGTTGATATTCCTCATCTTTCCTACATCGGACAAACATCCTACCCTCGGGCCGATATGGAGAACCGGGGATTTCACACGTTACAGCAATCATCTTGGAATGACCTTTTGAGAGGATGCAAAGACATGATTTCTATCAAGACATTCCTAGTGGCAATCCCGGCTCTTCTCTTCCTCGTCCCACTAAATACGCTATCCGCAGAAAGTCCCCTGTCACACCGCCTTGGCGCGCCTGAGGGCGGGGTCGAGCTTGGGTTTGGATGGGATCTCATTGAAGGTCAGACCATCCCAAACAGGTGTGTGCGATTCGCACCCGTGAGAGAGACGGGTCAGACCAGCACAGTAACCATGACGGAGGTCTCCGATCAGTCTGAGATCATGGACCAACTCGACGTCAGTGCCACCGCCTCGATTAAAAGCATCGGTGGATCGGCCTCCGCCCAAGCTTCCTTCGCCAAGAACTCCAAGACATCGGCAACGGAGACGACGCTGCTCTTAAAAGCCACCGTTCAAAACGGCGTTCTTTTTGCCGGTCCGGAAGACCCTGGTTGTCCCGCGCGACGGGCATTTCCTCAAATCCCCGAAAACTCTCCAAAGAGCCAATATGCCACGTCCGACTCCTCCGGCTGTCAGAGTGAGGGTGAGGGTGAGGACCTGGTAGATAACATTAAATTTTCGCCCTTTGCTCAGAAACTTAAGGATACCAACTTGGATGAATTCCACAAAATGTGCGGAGACGCCTATGTCTCGCGGATTTACAGCGGTGCGGAACTTCTCGCGACAATTGGTATCTCCACGACGGGGACCGAAGACCAAACATCGACTGTGGCATCGGTTAAGGCGGGATTTGGCGGCGGGCAGGTTGGTGCCGAGACCAAAACAGATAAAGGGGTCAAACGAGAGTCGGCCAACCTGTCCATCCACTTTGCACAGGTGGGGGGCGGGGGCGGGCTCATGCCCATCAGCCGGGAAGGGCTCAGCGGAAAGCTTCAGTCACTCACCATTGAAGCGGCCCGCGATCCGACCTTCATCGGGATCGAAGTGACGTCCTACCGTTCCCTGGCTAACGGTCCTAAAGAACGCAGTTTACGCGATTTACGCGACCGCGAAATTTCAGCAGATACCTACTGGTTTTTGCTTTCGCTTGAACAAGAAATATCCGATATTCTTGCCACTCCCCAAGCCTACGACTTCACAGTGGGCTTGACGCCACATAGCCTGCGCGAGCTGCAGGATAATTCGATCAAGATCCGCGAGAACATCCGCAAGCTCGAATACGTCACCAGCCCCGTCGATCTCAGCCCCGACACCCCTAGCCCCGTCGGCCTGGAATGCAATGACCACACAATCGATTGGGTAGAACCGAAAACCCTGCCAACGCTCGAAGAGCTTCGAAAAATAGCAGATAAAAAAAAGAACAACGATTCCCCGTTAACAGCTACGGATCTGCGAGAAAACCTGCGAACGGTGCTTCCATACTGTAATCCCAATGTGCTCCGCCTCTATCTTCCTCCACCCACAGGCCAGTTGGCGGTCGATACCTACATACGACCCCTTGCTCAGCGAATGTGTGCGCTTGACCCATCCGACAATGAATGCCTGACCAATGCACAGATATCCGCCCTGGACCGTGGGTTGAAAACATTTACCGCTCGTACCTTCCTCCTTCAAAACGTGGCATCCGGTCGCTGCCTAGGGGGTTCCTACAAGGAAGACAGCCCCATATGTACCGATACCAATAAGGCACAGCAATTTGACCTGTTTTGGGACCCAAAGTGGGAGCGGCATACCAAGCTTCCGCCTGGTACCCTAGGCGAATACGCGCTGATAAAAAGGCCGACCGGAAAAGATCTGCATTGCCTAAGTCGAAGCAAAGCGTCCAATACGATAAAGTATGAAGTCCAAAAGGATAATTATTGGGATACTGAGCACTGTGGTTGGCATATACTTTCAGATGGTCGTATCAACAGTGCTCGAAAAGAATACAGCAAAGAAGGAGACCAAAAACTGGCTTGTTTGGGTATGAATCAAGATAAAGATGACCTCTGGAAGATGGAACCGAAGTCATGCGAACCGAGGATTGAGGAGCGAGACCAGATACGGTGGCGCATGATCCCGGTCCCCACAAAGTAGCATGAGACAGGCCCAGGCAATAGGCCAAACCTTAGGTAGCGGATCATAGGTGGCCACTTTCTGAATTAATGTTTCAGCCTTGTTATCCCCCGTAGCGTGTTTCGGGGTACCCTTATTAAATTCTTTCTTTGGAAAAGTAAGGCTAAGGGGTTTTGAAGATCTAGTTCACTCCGAGGATCGCGTGAGCTTGCTGCGTGGATTTTCGTCAGCGCCTTTCGATTATTTTCGCACAGTCGAAGGCTAAGGGAGCTAAAGGTAATGGTGTATACCTCACGGAAGTCTCCTCGACCGGCACAAAGAATTCAGGGCTCAACTTCCCATATTGCTCGCGAAGGCTATTCACCTCCCGGTAAGAGTCTCCGTTCTTTTGATAAGAACTCGAATTTACCCCTAATTTCCTGACATGGTCCCACGTTACTTCCGTCGCCATTCTTAGGCCGAAGGCTGCATCTTTCCACTCTCCGAGGAAATATGCGTTTGCCCACTTCTGAATTCCGATTTCCTTATTCCACACCAACGCACATGCGAGATTTTTCGGATATTCGTAAATCGGAATCGGCAGCCAGTCATCATTATCGGGATCTCGATCCACGATAACCGTCCCTATCCCGTTCTTCTCCATCACATGGTACAGAACCATCCGCGCGAACATCTCCGTCGTACCCTCGTCCAGCAGCAAAAAGTAACGGTCTGGGTCTGGATTCTCATTGGATGGAAATGTCCATTCAGTATCCGATTCACCACCCCAGAAGCCCTTCTGGTTAAAAGAGTTGAGATGGATGGCCTCATGAATGGTCGTATGGATGACCTCATTGCGCTTGTGTAGAGAGCCCTCATCATCGGGATGGCCTATATAATCCGCATTGACGTAGATGGCGTGGAAATACCCGTTTTCCGACATTCGCCTTGTAAATCCCCTTAATCCTGAAACGGGATAACCCCGCAAATATTCATAACATTTATCCAATTGCGATCCCTCTAAAGAAAAATAGGTCTCCCCGTTGACTAACGTAATAGGCTCACCCAGAGCTACCGGATCGGGACTTCTGGCCTTGAGCTGAGCGACCAGCCATTGGACCCCCTCATTGATCGCTTCCAGGTCCGAATCACTCAGTCGTGCGGCTTCGTCCGAATCCGAGCTCGAATCCTCCGGTTGTGAAATTCCCAAACGAGGCTTACAAAATTCTGGCTCCTCATCCGGAAGTTCCTCCGCCTTCGCATTCAGTGTTGAATGAAAGGCCAATACCCATAGAAGGACCAAGGCTCCTCGGATCGAAAAACGAATGCAGTGCGCCAGACTAAAAGTCATCTCATCTCCAACGAAACTGTGGCTAAACTATAGAAACACTCATCACACGAACCAGGCCAGGCTTCGATCAATCGGATTCTCAATGAAGGGATGATTTTCCAGAGAAAAGAGATCCTCCTAATCATTCCCGCATCATGCAATCCTCCTGACTCACGGCCGCCAATGTGGGGCGACCAACCGTAGGGACAGAAGATGTCAATTCGTCAATTCCAGCTCCAGTGTGTTGGAGAAACGATTCTGGCCATTGAACTGCGTGTTGACTTGAACGGGGTAGGTGCCTGCTGCCAATGTCAAATTGCCTACGACGACGTTGATCGTGGTGTCATCCATGAGGTCGACATTAGTGCCGAGATTGATCGTCTGTCCGCCAATGAGTACAGCCGTCACGCTGCCGGGATACAGAAACTCCCCGGTGATCGTGAACTGACCTCCATCCTTCTGGGTCGTAGCCGGATTGAGGTTCGTCAGCTGCGGCGGCGAGACCGTCCATGCTGAGAACGGATAGGGGATATTGCACTGCCCCTCCCAAATCGTCTGGTCGATGAAAATCCCAGCCGAGAGTGACTGCACGATACTGGGGAATGATGTGAAGGTGACTTGTCCGTTGCCCGTCCCGCCGTTGGGATAAGCATTTTGGGGTACATACCACGTCCAAGTCGGCGAGTACACGTATTCAGTGTTCGGAATTGGCGTTTGTGGAGTAAAATTCCAGTCAACGTTTAATGATTTCGGATCGGAGGCGTTGTTGATCGTCGTTGCGGGCATGCTGTAGGTCGTTGATTGGCCAGACGTTACGGAGCCACCCGCTGTAACGTTGGGGCCATCCGAATTCACCCCCACTGATCCGCTTACCGTGGTGCTCGAATCGTTGGTGTAGGAGGTCTCGACTGTCGTCACCGTTTGAGGGTCTGTGAATAAGAGACCGGAAATGTTCGTATCGATCAACTCACCCGATGCGTCGGACAGATTAGCAGAGACCGTACTGAACCAGTTCCCTAAAGTGGGCTCAAATGTTATATCTTCCTGAACGAGGTAGTAGTCTGCACCGACAGAACTGCAGGAACTACAGCCGGTATCGGAGAAATTGCGCATTCCATAGACGTAGTAGTCCACCTCGGCGGTCCCCGCACCATTGTCGGGGAATTTAAAGCTGCAGTGCGTCGCAGTGGCAAGGTCCGTCAAGAACGTGGTCGGGTCGCTTGTCTCGCTGACATCGCCCTCACGAGGTTGCGGTGGCGTGGCCGCAAACCGATCCTTCAACCAGCGCCGGTTCGCCTTGCGATTGCCGCGGTGCCTGTCTAAGTTCCCCAAACAAGTAAGTGGAGTTTTGTCCGGGGACTCTGGTGACGGACTGTTGTAATCCATAGAGCGGAATCTGTGTTTGCCCCGGTTGGGGGGCGCAATTCACCTCCTGCCCCGGGCGCAGCAGGCGGTGGAATGTTCGGGCTTCGACTTGGTTCGCACCCACGATGGCCACGGTTTTGCCGACCTGGTGAGCCTCTCTTAGCAAGGCGATAGTCCCCGGCTCGTCGAGGTCTTGTGGTGCGATCACTACATGTGTCGGAAAATGCTCGAAAGGGTTCTCCCCGATTGGAAGCAGCAGATAATCGCGGCGCAGCAGATCAAGCGCTGCGCTCTCAACAATGTCAGAGACTTGGATGATATTCCCTGCCTCACACAAGGGGCGCGCTTCCGACCCATGTTTGTCGCAGGAGGCGCCCTTACTCTTACAATGCCACTTTCCTTCTTCCCACCCTGTGCACCGCTTCGCGGGGGAAGCCCCCTCTGCCCCAACGGCTCCCGTGATGAGAAAAACACAAAATCCCATCAACCAGATTTTCATAAGGTCTCGCATAGTGTCCTTCTCTCTTGCTGGGGCCTCACTTCGCCCTGGCTTTACCCAGGGTTTGGTTATTAGTTGGAAGTGTGAAAATAAAAAGCAAAAATTAAAAAAAGGAAATAGAAAGTTTTATGCGCACAATGGCACGGCGGCTCGGATCTCCTCCTTTGTCTCCGGCGGGTTGAAGAGATATGCCGATGATTAGGATGGTCATATAGAATTAGGCTTCTGGGATCTATCATCTATAATCAACGTTGAGTTGGTGGACACAATGGCGTAATTCAGCCCAATCTTAGACCCGTGCTACCCGCAGGCCGCAGAATGCGTTCATTACCTACCATAGGGCGAAGCTAATATCCAGAAATGATGAAGAAAGGCCATCTGGTTCATTGTCATGGAGCACATGCTGGAACTTCATTTTGGGTTTCAATGACCCAAAACTCTTACCAACAGTATTTGAAGGAGTTAGCCCTTCCCTCCGTCGGGTTATCCGTTTTACAATGTCCAACATGATTAATCGCATTATCCGACAGATCCAACGGTATAAAGGATGGTTTGGCGGAGGGGCCGCTCTCTGCATTTTTTTAGGCTTGTATATCGGCTTGCTCGCCTCACCGCCTGATTATTATCAAGGTGAACTGGTCCGGATCATGTATGTGCATGTGCCTCTGGCTCACACAAGCACGCTGGCCTATTCCGTGTTATTTTTCGGGAGCATCTGGTATTTGTGGAAACGGGATCCGCTTGTGGATAACATGTGCCAGGCCTCGGCGAGCATTTGTGCCCTCTTTACCTCCCTTGCACTCGTCACCGGTTCGATCTGGGCCAAGCCCACATGGAACACCTGGTGGACCTGGGATCCACGTCTCGTCTCGTTTACGGTGCTCCTGCTGATTTTGGGAGGGTACATCATGCTTCGGCGCCTCGTGGATGACCGGGTGCAGGGCGGCCGCTACGCGGCAATTCTGGCTATTGTCGGAGGCATCGATCTGCCCATCATAAAATTTTCGGTGGAATGGTGGAGAACACTCCACCAACCCATGTCGTTCTCCACCAGAGGAGTCAGCATTTCAGAAGACATTCTGGTCCCCCTGACGTTAATGAGCATCGGCTGTTGGTTATTGTTTGCCTATATGGTAATGGTCCGCACTCAAATTTTGTACTTGACTGACTTATTGCATGCCAAAAAAGGTCGCTTTCTCAGTCAGACCCATTTTTCTCAGACGACTCCATGACCGGGTTATATACACGCTGGGCGTTGATTCTAGGGGTAACCCTCCTTCTCGCCATCCTGACCTATCAGCACTACCAGCAACACTTATCCACATTGTCCATGGGAACGCTCTTGAGCAGTCTTCCGGTTACCCAACCGGTCAGGATACAAGGGATGGTCAAAAGTGGTACCTTGCAGGGTGACGTGGAACATGGGCAGGCAACATTTGAATTTGTGGATGGGGAAACCAGTCTAGCAGTGGAATACCAAGGTCCTCCCCTTGAAAACATTCGCGAATTGAAAACCCTGGTTCTCATCGGGCGCTGGGACAGCCAGGCACAGATTTTTCGCGCGCAGGACACCGCGTTGATTAATAATTTTGGATTTGTGGCCGCCGCCTATCTGATTTCCGTCCTGGCCTTGGGGTGGATGGTATTTGCCATGAGCCAAAGAGTCATGGTTTTATTTAAAGAGATCAAGGAATCCAAACTTTACGAACCAGAGGCAGACTCCCTTGGGTACAAAGAATAAAAAAATCGCCATTATTGTCAGCATACTCCTGGTTGCCGGTTCGCTCGGCTATCTCGCGTTTGGGAATTTTGGGGAAAATATTGTGTACTTCGTGACTCCCTCTGAGGTAAAAGCCTTTACCGCCGAAGCCTACAGCAAAAAAGTTCGTGTGGGTGGTATGGTGGTTAAGGGAAGCCTTAAAACCCAACCCGAGCCGGTAGGTCTAACCTTTGAGCTCACAGACGGTGCCGCCACTATTCCTGTCGCGTTTCAGGGTATTCCCCCGGACCTGTTTAAGGAGGGACAAGGGGCGGTGGTGGAAGGCCAATGGCGGGACGGCCAGACTTTTCATTCCACGATGATCATGGCCAAGCATTCCGAGGACTACATGCCCATGGAACTCAAACGAGCAGGTGTGGAACTTCCCAAAAAAGATTTCATGAAAACCCTCTCGCCCTAACCCTGTTCGCCATTCTCTATGATTATTGAAATTGGACATTTTTCGACCATTGTTGCCCTGGTGCTATCAGTCTTTGGCATGGCCAGCGCCGTATTGGCCCTCCAAACCCGCAACCCCGATTGGGCCCGCTCCGGCCGCATGGCCATTACCCTTATCTTCGTTCTGCTGGGCGTGGGCATGCTCTCCTTGGTCTATGCCTTTATCATACGGGACTTCTCCGTTCTCTATGTCGCCAACAATTCCAATTCGAAACTCCCGTTTTTCTATACTGTCGCGGCGGTCTGGGGCGGGCACGAAGGCTCGCTTTTACTTTGGGTCTTCATTCTTTCCGTCTTTAGCACCCTGGCCGTCTGGCTGCATTGGCGCACCCAGCCCGCCATCATGCCGTATTTGATTGGCGTAGAATCGGCCATCATCTTCGGATTTTTATGTTTAATTATCTTTCTCTCCAGTCCGTTTGAACGTCTCCTACCCGTCCCCCTCGATGGCAAAGACCTGAATCCGTTGCTGCAAGACCCCGCAATGGTCATGCACCCCCCCATGCTCTATATGGGTTATGTGGGCTTTTCCATTCCCTTTTCCTTTGCCATGGCGGCCTTATTTTCCGGGCGATTGGGAGAAGAATGGATCAAGGTCACGCAGCGATGGAGCATGTTTGCCTGGATGTGCCTGACGACCGGCATTCTGCTCGGCGGCTACTGGGCCTACTACGAACTGGGTTGGGGTGGGTATTGGGGCTGGGATCCCGTCGAAAACGCCTCGTTCATGCCCTGGCTGGTGGGCACCGCCTACCTGCATTCGGTTCTGGTGCAGGAAAAGCGGAAGATGTTCAAAGTCTGGAATCTCTTCCTCATCATCGTCACCTTTTCTTTGTCTCTGATCGGGACCTTTTTGGTGAGGAGCGGCGTGCTCACGTCCGTCCATTCCTTTGCCACGGATCCTGAGCGCGGTCTGTATATTTTGATATTCGTCGGCACGGTCATCGGAATTGCCTTCGGCGCGTTAATCCTGAGATCCAATAAATTGAAATCACAGGTCGAAATGGATTCGCTGGTTTCCCGTGAATCGATCTTCCTCTTCAATAATCTGTTCTTTTTGGTGGCTGCCGCCACGGTCTTTCTGGGCACCCTCTATCCATTAATTCTCGAAACACTGCAAGACGCCAAGGTAACCGTGGGTCCGCCCTATTACAATGCGGTATTTATGCCCATTGCCCTGGGATTGTTATTTCTCATGGGAATCGGCCCCTATATCCCCTGGCGCAAAGCGTCGGTGGCGAGCCTGAAAAAAAGTTTCTCCACGCCACTTCTCGCAGGAGCGGTCATTGTCGTCCTGCTATTTGTGACCGGCATTCATAACCTCTATGCCCTGGCAGGAGGGTATGTGGTGACCTTCGCCGGCATGGCGATCGTTCTGGACTTTGGGAAAATTTCGCAACTGTATGCGCAGCGGAACGGGAGTAATATCTTCCAGGGAAGTCTGGCAGCCTTTACCGCCAACCAACGACGCTATGCCAGCATGCTTACCCATATCGGGGTCCTTGTCCTAGTCGTCGGCATCATCGCCTCCACCGTGTATCAAACGGAAAAAGTCGTCTCGATGCGCGTGGGAGACGAATTCGCGATCGGGGACTATCGCATGAAACTGGCAAAAATTCATGAAGTGGCCGGCGGAAATTGGAATGCCCAGGAAGGGGTCTTTCAAGTATTTAAGGGAGAGGATTTGATCACGGAACTCCGGCCCCAAAAGCGAATCTATTCGGCTACCCAAACGCCTACCACTGAATCGGCCATTTATGCCACCAATATGGGGCACGTCTTTCTGACCATGCCGGAGGTGTCAGAGGACGGTGTGGCCGTCGCACGTGGCGTGCTCAATCCGCTGGTTCTGTGGGTATGGGGAGGCGGTGTCATCATGGGCCTCGGCGTGATTTTGAATATTCTCCGCCCCCGAAAGAAAGAAGAATGAGCAAAGGCTGGCAATTGACCCTCATCCTCTGCCTTATAGGATTGTTCGCACTGTTTTATCAGGGTCTCTGGGGAGATCCACGACACATTCCCACTGTCCTTATTGAGACCGATGCACCCAACTTTGAAGGACCGGATGTTGAAACGGGACAGACGATCTCTTTAGACCAGTTCAAGGGGAAAGTAGTCCTGCTCAATTTCTGGGCCTCATGGTGCTATGAATGCAAGGTGGAGCACAAAAGTATCTTACAGCTTCATCAACTCTTTAAAGATAATCCCGACTTCGTGATGCTGGGCGTGAATTATCAGGACGAACTGCCTGATGCCCAAAAGTATTTACAGGAATACGGCTCAACGTTCTCCCATGTCCGTGACCTCAAAGGACAATTGGCCATTGATTACGGGGTCTATGGGGTACCCGAAACCTTTGTGATTGATCAACAGGGAAAAATCCGCCATAAATGGGTCGGCCCGATAACCGGTGAGGTGTATACCAACATCACACAAAAGGTCATTGCCCCGTTGCTCAATGCTCAGCCGACCACGACGTCCTAATGTCCATCCGACTTACCTGGTGCCTTGCGGCTCTCTTAACCATTCCTCTTCCGCTGTTCGCTGCCGTGCAGGACGAGACGGACGTCGACATTCAGGTCCGGGAAATTGCCAAAACGCTCCGCTGCACGGTTTGCCAGACTGAGAATATTTGGGAGTCGGGCGCGCCATTGGCCCAACAGATGCGGGGAGTAATTCGTGATCGGATCGCCCTGGGGCACAGCACAGAAGAGATCCGCGCCTATTTCCTCAGCCGTTATGGGGACTATATTCTCATGGAACCCCCAAAGCATGGCGTCAATTGGCTCATCTGGGTGGCTCCGTTTCTCCTGCTGGTCATCGGGGGATTTTTTCTCTACAAGGAAGTGACTCACTGGGTCCGTGATACACCCACTCCGCCCAGCCAACCTGAACCGCCATTGGACGATCAGGCTCGAAAACGTATCGAGCGTGAACTCAAGTCCTGAATAGTCTCAATCCCTTATGTCGACGCTCGCCATTTTCGTAATTCCGTTTGTGGTCATCCTGGGGATCGTGCTTGTCTCCCTGACCCTTCCGTTTTGGCGACGGGATCCTTCACCCGTTTCCTTTGGCCTGGACGATGACCGGGCTCAGGAACTTCTTGATCTTCAAATCGAACGAGAAACCGTGGTCCGTTCTCTCCAGGACCTCGATTTGGAACTCTCACAGGGGAGGATGGACCCGTCCGACTATGAACGGTTGAAGGCCACTGACGAACGCCGTCTACTCAGCCTATTAGACCGGCTGGACACCTTCAAGGACACCGTTCACGACGAAACCAGCGAACATCAACCGGCAACCTCGAAACGAATCAATTGGGTTCCGACCATCGCCTCTGGCTTGGTGGTCTTACTGGCCTCCATCGGCATTTACAGCGCGCTTCAGTTCAAGGCCGCACAAAAATTGATGGCCGTCGAAGCCCAAATGGGCGGAGGCCCGAATCCGATGGAGATGGTCGCCAAACTGGAAAAACGCCTCAAGGACAATCCCGATGACCTGCAGGGTCAAATCATGGCTGGACGATCCTACATGGCTTTAAATCGAATGCCTGAAGCCAAAAAGGCATGGGAAAAAGCCTTAGAGCTGGACCCGAAACAGCATGAAGCCCACTTCAATTTAGGAGTGATCCAGATCGAAACGCGTCAAATTGACGATCCGGAAATATTCAAACAGGCTCTCGCACATTTTGACATGGTTCTGGCCGACCTACCCAATCAACCCGCCGTCAATTGGTATCGGGGTTTAGCCTTGTGGTATTTGAATCGCCGACAGGAAACCGATGCCGCCTGGACCCTCGCCGCACAAAACATGGAGCCCGGCACCAAGGACATCGAGTTTGTCAAAGACGCCCTCATCAAACTCCGCGCCGGTGAAGTTCCGTTTTAGTTATTTCTGATTTAAATCAACTTGAGAAAAATGGGGAGCGGCATGGCATCAGCCCACTCGCGTTGGAAGAAGCCGCAACCGGACACCTGCCAAAACTTCCTGCTCGTCATAAAGACCCATTTGACGGCATGCTCATTTGCCAGACCATCCAACATGAACTGCCCATCCTGACCCCCGATCCATTAATTTCCCCATATGACGTCCTTACCGCTTGGTAGGGTTATTCAGAAAAGATAGGGTTCTGCTAGCAAGTCGAAAGTAGACGGCTCAGTTCTGAAACTGAGCCGTCTGAAAACTAACACATCAATTTACGCTAGGGCCCGTTGCAGCGTGACATACCGCACGACGGATAATTTTGAGAAGGCTTTCAATTTTCCAACGGATAGTCTCCCGATTACAAGGTTTCCCGTCTTGGGTTGAGCCACCAATTCGAAGCCGATTTCTTTCAACTTCTCCAAGGTCTCAGGATTGGTATCCGTCAACCAGACTTGAAGTAATACCTTCCCCTCGGTCACATGTTGTGCCACGTCCTGAGGCAACACGATTGCCTTCTCCACATGTTCCACCAATGATTCGAGAGTCGAATCCATCTTGCCGGAGGAGTCTCCTCGACGAGAATCATCCTTTTCCGGTTCAACGCGATCCACCAAAGCCTGGGGGCTGGAGGCCACGGATTCCCGGGCAACCTTTCCTTCCAGAAAAGATCGACTCGTTTTCGCGGCCGGTTGCATCGGGTGTTGCCGAAAACTCCCTGCATTTTCGTCACCGCTTTCAAAAATGCCTTCGTAGCTCACGCCTTCCGGCAGTTCCACCGGCACTTCTACACGACGAGGTTGTCCACCTTCCGTGATGATCAACTCTTCCACCGCGACAAATGAGGTGAACTGGGTCATCAGTCGATAAGCCAACCCTAATTGCGTGATGGCTTCCCGCACGGCCGTCCGGGGATTTCCTTGTTGAATCCCTGTGTAATCCTTCGCCATGAGTTCCGCAATTTTGGTCCGCGCCCATAAAGAAGCCAGCACATCATGGTCCGGAGCAAAACCTGGAAGATCGACGGGAATATTCCGCACCACTGAACGCCCTGCCACCTTGCCCCGCAACCGTATCGTACCCTTGCCCGGAGTCGAATACCGGCCTATGAGCACCACCGGTTTCGCGCTAAACAAATCTGGGAGTCGCTTTGGATAGATATCCGACACATCCAGCCCATCCCAGTCCACGGACAAATCCGTGAGCAACGGATGTTGGACCCGCTCATGAAAACGGCGCGCCGCAGCCGAGCCATCGTCATTCAAGCCCACATATTCCACTTCACCACGACCCTCCTCGGCCATCTTATCCAACAAAAACCGATTGACACTGCTGCCAATCCCGAAAGAAAAGATTCGGGCGTTAGGATGTTTCTGCACTTCGCCCAGAATGGCCATATCATTGCCGATATAGCCATCGGTCATGAAACACACAATGCGAACATGTTCTTGCGAATCGGAGGGTTCCAGCGCCGCACGAATGGCCTTCATCATTTCAGTCCCACCCCCACCGGACCGTGAGGCCAAAAACGCCTGGGCCTTCCGGACATTCCCCGAAGTCGCCGGAACCGGTTCGGGAAACAGAATATGAGTATCACCTGCAAAGGTATTAAGATTAAACGTATCGCGCGGATTCAACCCGTCGATGGCCAGGCGCATGGTTTCTTTGGCCTTTTCAATGGGAAAACCCGACATGGACCCGGAGGTATCCAGGACAAAGACCAGTTCTTTGGGCGTGACCTCTTCGGTCTTCACCCGATCAGGCGGCTGGAGAAGCAGGGTAAAAAACCCATCTTCTCCGATTCGATGCGTCAGGACCGCATCGTGAATATCATTCCCCGCCACAGCATAGGTCAGAATAAAATCTTTGTTGGGAATAGTCGCTTCCTGTTTGAGGTGAACTTCCGCCTGAGAAGTCTGTGATTTTTTCACAACAATGTCATGCGTTTTGGATTGGATCTGTTGAATGGGTACACCAGCGTCAATTGTGACGGACACCGACAGGTCATGTCCCGACCGACTGCCCGGCTTCACAACAGGCGGCGTGATATGGGAGGCATCCGGGACTTGATCGGTGTCATAGGCCCACCCCTCGCCGAACGATGGGACCTGGACTGTGGGTTGTCCTGGAATGTAGCGGGGACCAACCACCATCGGAAACACCACCGAATAGATTCCATCGTCATAGGACAACGTCTCCACGTAACTGATCGTCACCGAAATCTTCTCCCCCGGCAGAATATTCGCGACCGACTGTGTGAAAATATTTGGCCGTTCCTGATCCAAAAGCCCTGCCACATTGCCTCGCCGTTTCGCCGCTTCATAAATGGCTCTCGCCTCTTCTCGCCTTTTTATCGTCCCTTTCACCACCCGGTCTCCAACCGTAAGCGTCATCGCATCCACCGCCGCATGCTGTGGGAGGGGAAAGGTATAGACAGCTTCAATCTTATCGGAATAGGGATTTTCGAACTGCTGGGTCACCTGAGCCCGGGCGAGTGGCCCGCTGACCTGAATTGAAACATCAGTGTGTGTAAGAGGAAAGGCTTGGGTAAACTTTCCTTCCGGATCCAGCCCTACCAGGCTTCCTGATTGACTACCACTGCCCCATTCATCATTGAGATTTGCCTCAGCATAGGCTACCGGGACAGAAGTGGTAGCTCCCATGCCGAAAACCCCTGCTCCCACAAGAGCCAACAACCCGGCCAGCCCTCCTCCACCCACCAAGCTCCACCATCGTTTGCTGCCATGTGCGACGTTCATGTTCTACCTCCTTATGTGCAGCGGCCCCATGCCGCTTCACAGGAGGGTATGGCAGGACTTCCTAAATCCTTTCAGAAAAATTCCTGAAACACCGAAAAATAGAGGAACCATGAGAGAAACCCACAACTAAATGGATATGAGGACAACCCTTTCCTTTCCGTTTTGCTTGACTCAGAGCAAAAAAGGACAAAACCAGATATGGAGAATTGTTAGGACACTCTAAACTATAAATAGAATTTTTTAGTTAGGATTAAAGGGAAGGCTAGCCCAGAAAGGGAGATGGAATGAGAATTATAACTTTGGTATTATTTTCAGTTTTTTTTCCTTTTTAGTTTTGGCTCAGCGGAAGCTCAATGGCAAAACAAGGAAGAATTTACCAAATGGATGACCTATTATTACCTTAACCCAGAACCTGAAAAAATTTTCTCGGCAATTCAGTATTTGAGCGATCATAATATTCTTGATGATAACAAAGCATTTCCTCCTACTTTAGGTTTTCTATCTGGCATATTTAATGAAAATGAAAGCCAAGTCACACAATGGATGGAGAGTTCCAATACATTGCCGGATTCCAAGTATAGGGTATTAGTGTTAAGCCTCTGGTATGCCAATCTCACCAACTCAAAAACAAGGGTTCATGGAATTCTTCAAAAACGACAAGCCCTCATGGATGATTTCAACATCTTTTTCGAAAGTAATCCCATATCAGTAACCGAGATTCCTCTTGAAAAAGGCCCTTGGGTTCTTGATTCATTATGGGGAAATTTCATGGCCACAGGTAAAAAAGAACCTGTTGCAAGAATTATCGAAGCACTTCCCTGGTTCAATGTGAAAGGAGATTGGAATCGTTTGATGATAGGTAAAGCAGCAGCCTGGTCATTAACTTCAAATGCCATTCAACACAAAAAAGTAATTGATATTTGCGAAATTGAAAGAATAAACCAGACACAAGACATAGCTGACAAATTGGACAAAATCGTCACCACTGCAAGAAAGAAATTACTGACAAAAACCTCGACGGATAATTAAATGAGGACGTCATCCCTAGCATTCTTGAATAATTAACAATTTTTTGGCGTAAATTTTTATACTCAAAAAGAAAGGGTTAGGCTGAAAGGCTTGTCTTTCGAATAGTTTCTTTCTACAACAAACACCGCGTCTTCTGCCCGTTCAATTTGAAACTCCGACATGTTAACTTCACTTTCCAGCCATTGGCTCAGGTCGCTTAGCGGCATAGGTGAAAGCAAAATGGTTAGAGAGGGAGCGACGGATTTGTTTGAGTTATCCGTCAATTGCCCGAGTGGAAATTCCACCCGTTGGAATGATTTCATTTTGATCCCCGCTTCAGTTTGTCCCGTCTTGTCGGATTTCATGGGCACCAGATTCTGCCATCTGCCATTTCCCAATGGCGCCAGCACATAGAGATACCCGGACACGTTTGATTCCACAGCCAATCGAATTTCCGCCCAATTCCCCCTTACCTGCTGGATTTCTACCTCCTCATCTTTACCCTCTTTCGTCTGTTGGACAAAGCTGTATCGAATCCCTCTGGCAGTTGGAATAGCTGCACCTCCTGCAACATCTCGCTCCAAAGGAAAGGACATCGGCTTCTCTTTAGAAGAGGGTTTCATAATTTTGGAAAGGGCCCCACGAAGGGCTTGGTCGTCCCTATCGATATCGTTTTTCTCCCCAATCACTTCATCGACTAACGATCCACTTGCCGCATAAAACAGTTCCTGGGCGCTTGGAGGTAATTGAGTGGCCTCTTCCATAGTTTGGTCGGCTATTCTGCCAGGGGTTGTGGCGTGATCCACCATCGGTACTTCAGGAGCCTCAGGAACCGAAAAGGGCTGGAGGGAGCGCCCGTCCTTAGGCTGGATCAATGCTGAAGGTGCTGGTGGGGATTGAGCCACTTGTTCATGCGCCTTTTGACGCCTCATGGCTAGACCGCTTTCTCTCGCGTCGCTTTCCGATTTGGCTCTAACTTGACGTTCCCCCTCAATTGCCTCCGTCTGAGCCGGTTTGGTCTCCAAGGCCTCCTCCTGTACCGATGATATAACTTCATCCGAAGGTTTCTGTGTTCGAAATGAGAGTTCCTCTCTTGATGAGGATTTCGCGGTTTCCTGCTCCTGACTGACCATCGGCCCCCATTTTTTTTCCATTTGCCAGCCAAAGATGAGAGCCAGACCCACGGCAGCAATGCTTCCCGCCCAGACAAGTGACGTGTGCTCCTTTAACCAGCTCACCCATTTCACTTTCTCATCCGAAACACCCCCGGAATGCTCTGTTGCTTCTAGACTGGCCAGAATGCGCCGGCGGGCTTCAGGATCGGCGAGCATGACTTTCAAGGCTTCCTCATCGACCAGGGCGTCGAAAAGGGCTTGATCGTTGAGGGCTGCCTCATATAATTGGCGCTTTTCTTCGTCGGTCAGCGTATTACTGGCATAGCCGCCAAGCAGATGTTCCCAGGATGTGGCCATTATAGATCCTTCTCCACGGTTTTCATTTTGTCTTCACCAGCCTGAGGGATAGTGGTCCCCCAACGTCCTCCCATGAGAGCCAGAAGTTGTTTTCGACAGCGGGAGTCCCAAGTATAAATGGTGTTGATGGATCGCTCACCGAATATCCGTTGAATTTCCGGAAAGGTGTGGCCTTGAAGTTTCAAGCGAAATAATTCCCTGCAACGCTCACCCAATTGCTGAAGCGCCTCAATCAATTGCCCCACCCGCTCTTTCTGCTCGGCTTGCATGGCGGGATTATCTCCAGGATCTGCAAGCGGCCGATCATCAATGGATTCCTGATGATATTCGCCCCGTCGGAGGTTTTTTCGATGGAGATCCAGCATTTTATACCTGAGAATTTGAAAGGTCAGAGGAACCAGCTCGGTTAATTCCGTGACTTGAGGATATTTCTCGTGCAAGACCAGAAGAACCTCCTGAGCCAAGTCTTCAGCCACATCCCTTGATCCACGGGATGTCGCAAATGCCACAATCCTTTCACGGAGCTGGCCAATGATCTGATCCCGGGCCATAGCCGGGTTATGGCCTTTTCCCGTTATTCACCAACAATTCAACCTTCGGACTTATTTTGCACGAGGAGTGTCGGGGACAAGGTAACTTTCCGGAAGTCATACGGTTGATCCTGGAATGTGGCATTTCCATGGTTCCTGAAACTTCTGGATATTGTACCACTGGATGGGAATGATGGAGAGAAACTTGGAAGAAAGCACACACGAGTCTTAAGACACCGGTGGAAAACCCGGAAGATGATAAGCGCAGGAGGCGCTACACTTTCTGGACTTCGAAATACAGAAGCGCGTGGTCGGAATATTTCCTGGTCCACGCATCTCGTTTCTCAGGAGTCGTTTCTTGCGGCCACCCGCGGATATCGATATGGGCTGCTCCAAAGGCCTTAAACCGCATATGGTCCGCCGCGACAACATGATCAAGGTTGCCCGGTGAGTAAGAGGACTTCGAACCCGGCCAATAGGTCTCCGGATAAGACTTGTCGAGTACCTGCATCTTCCGGTTTTTCACCCGTTTCTGGAGACGTTGGACTTCCTCGTCTGCACTGACATCCTTCGTGCTAAACGTCAGATTCATCCCCATCGTGTTGAGATCCCCCAGAAAAATATAATTCGCCTGGCCCTCACTGCACGATGCCTTATCCAGGACTTTTCGCAATTTGAGCGCCCGTTCGGTCTGATCGTCCCGCAAGCCAAATCCTCGAGGTTCCGTTAGACTTTTTAAATGCAAAAATAAAAGGGGATAGGCTTTCCCATCCACTTGAATCGTAAGCAAGGAACCAGGCCGCAGTACGGATACCCCCGATTTAAACTCCAGCCGTTGAGTATAAAAACTCGAGAAGGTTCGCTTCACACCTATCAAAATTTCCTGTGCCTGAGGCCCCTCCGTAATATGAAACTGGTAATCCGGCATCACCGTCACGATGGTATCATAGACCGTCGAGCCCACGACTTCGTAGACCGCGACCACATCAGCATGTTGTTGGGCTAGAAACTCGATGATGGGGCCTATCGGTTTTTTCGGCTTACCCTTATTTTTGTGCATCGCCCCGAAATGCTCCACATTCCAAGACGCAACGGAGAATGCTTTGGCCATCTCCTCCTCCTTGGTGACGTGTGATAGGTCATGAAATCTTCATCTTTCGCAAGGTTGTACCATAGGCTTGAAAAAAGAAAAAGATTGCTTTACCGGGCGTATAACTCTTTCACAATCCCTTGTATACAAAGGTTGGGTTTTTCAGCAGAGAAGCTTATTGACAGAAACGGGCTGGCAACAAGGGGGAAAGTTCTCGCGTCAAATAGAGGTCAAATAGGCCGCAATGAACAAGACAGCCAGGCTCAGACTTAAGATGGCTCGTTGGACCCAAACCACTTTTCCGGAAAACAGGAGTGACTCCGTCTCATTCTTTTTGCTCTTTGCGGAGACACCATAGGGATCAAGAATAAGATCGTGGACGAAAATTAATCCTCCTACAATCGCAAAGACAAAAAGCTTGAGCATCATGATCAAGCCCCAATTGGTTTCAATGCGTGCTGACCCGCTTTCATCCAATAATTGAGACGCTCCGGTAAAGACCAGCGCCATAAGACTCACCCACCCCACCATTTTAAACCGTTGGCCAACTTTTTTGACCATTTCAAGAGCTTCCATCGACGGTACCTTAGCCTTACCTTCGGTCAAACTTGGCCTGACGACGAGCTGAACAAACATCCATCCGCCAATGAAGGTGATGGCGGCCAATAAATGAATCCACGTGACAACATAGGCAGGCATATGTTTTCTCCTACAATTTCCATTCATCTCCCAAACGGTGCCATAATACCCACTGAAACAGGGAAAGACCACCAAGAAACGTGATGGATTCTCTCGTCCCCCGACTGGAATCGGCTATGGTTCTCTCAACAGCTGTGGAGGTCAAATGATGAGAATTCGCTTACAGCTATTCTCAAATATTTCCCAAATATTTGTCCTGGGGCTTCTGGGTCCATTCACACTTGCTGGATTCATGGCCATTGACTCCTCATGGGGAGCCGAAGCAGACAAGGAGCGATGGAATAAGAAATATGAAACCGAGAACTATCTATTCGGACGTGACCCCATCCCGTTTTTAACGGACCATGTCGATCTTCTACCCAAGGGGGCTGCCCTTGACCTGGCCATGGGTGAAGGACGCAACGGGGTCTTTTTAGCCACAAAAGGCTTTCAGGTCACCGGGGTCGATATTTCAGAGGCGGGTTTCAAAAAAGCCCGGGCCCTCGCTGCCGAGAAAGGCGTGAAACTGACCACCGTCGTCGCCGACCTGGAACAATACACCATTCCCCAGAATTCCTACGATGTGATTATCTGTACTTATTTCCTGCAGCGCGATCTCTTCCCAAAAATTACTGCTGCCCTCAAGCCCGGCGGGGTGGTCCTGATCGAAACCTATACGGTTGATCATTTGCAATACCGCCCACAATTTAACAGAACCTTCCTCCTGGAGCGGAATGAATTACTGACGTTGCTCCCTGCGCTACGAGTGTTGCGTTATCAAGAAGTCGATACAGGAGATGCAGCCTTTGCCAGCATCCTGGCACAAAAACCCCTACAGGCCACACAGCAATAAGTGCCAGAACTTTGGTTTCTCTCCTTCCTCCTGAAAGGAAAGAAATGGTTGCGGATCATACAGAATAGAGGGTTCTCCCCTCTTTTCTGTGTGTCCCTGAAAGGGTTCTCTCCCATGGTCCGACGCCTGCTGCTGGCTGGCTCAAGGGAGGGACGCTCTCATCCGCTGGCAGGCCTTGTTTGAGCCCTTCGAGCAACCTCAGGGCAGGCTCCGTGAGTTGGTCCGCCCTCCGCAGGCTGGCGTCCCTCCCCTCTCATGGGGCCAGACGGGGCGTCAATGGTTTTGGGGGCTTTTGCCTCCACAACAAAGGTCGCGCTCTTCGAGACGCATCAGGCAAAACCTCGCCTGCCGGGGCGAAACCCGGCAACACAGAATATGGCGTCGACACGCGAGTTGTGCACACACCTGCGAGGCGTTCACCCGCCTGGTCTTATTTACTGGCAATCCACAAGATAGATATCCGATACACATCGGCAAGCTGTAAGGCAAAAACCATAAATTCGGAATGATCCATGGTTGCGGCCTTTTGGATCATTGGGGTACCCTTGCAACTTCTTTTGGCGTTTGGACTTCCATATCACGAATAGAAACCCATGACCCAAACCACCGCCTCTCAACCCACTACCGATACCTGGGCAGGAGTCAGCCCTCAGGTCTTGGAGGGGGACATCCTCAATCAACGGGCATGGCGCATGCCCGATATTGTGATTTATCAGCATGCCACTGAGGAATGGTGGGTGGCCCCGCTCGATGAAGAATTACCCTTGATTCGTCTCAATCGCATGGGCGCTGCCCTGCTCGGCGCGATGGATGGTCGTATGACCATTGGTGCCCTGCTTAATCAGTATGGGAAATGGGTCTGCAGCCCGACCCAACAGAATGGTCGCTGGCATTTAGAACGGTGGGCCCAACCGCGGTTTTCGTTAGCCTATTTTGGAACCGAACCCCCCAGCGGACACAGCGCAGAGGCGAAATGGGATTTGTTGCTGCAAAAGGTGCGGGAAGGGTGGCATCAAAACGTCCAAGCTGAAACCGAGGATCATCTGTCCAAATTTCACGTTCAAGGCATTCAAGGCCCCCATGGGCATTTTGAAATTATCGAAACGACGGTCTCGCACTTATTTCGTGAACCCTGCGAAGCCATGAACGGGCTGACCTATGGGCGACTGCTCGGCAAAACCCTGAGGCAAATGGGCTGGCTTTCCCCCAAACCCAAACGCATTGTGGAAGTGGGTGCCGGCCTCGGGTACGTATCAAAGGAACTGGCAGCAGAACTCTCGGCGGAGGAACGGAAAGACGTTCAGTACACCTTTCTCGATCTGACCGGCCCGTTTCTGGGATCCCAAACGTCGTTAGCGCGACAAGCAGGGTGGACGGCAACAGCCATTCAAGCCAATGCCGAACGAATGCCCTTGGCGGACCGTTCCGTTGATTTATTGATCGACAATGAAAATCTTGCCGACATGACCCCAATCCAATTTGCCGGGGACGAACTCCTCACGTATCGAGGCGAAAACCCTTTGCATGAGGAAGCCCTGGACCTTATCCGGCGCATGCGCCTGCCACTCATGCCACCCTTTCCCGACGAAGTGATTTTCAATTACGGCGCGATTCAATTTTTACAGGAAGTCTGGCGCGTGCTGAAGCCGGGCGGACGTGCCATCCTGGTCGAATTCGGGATCGAAGATGATTGGCCCTCTCCCGTCAGATTGCCCGGTCACACCGAATATGAAGTGCAATTCAGTCATCTCCGTCATGCCGCCAAATGGCTGGGCTTCCGCGAGCAGTATTGCACCCTGCCTCAATTACTGGGCATGAAACGGGACATTAATGTCTTATGTACCGGCGCGGCCTATACCCTACGGCGATTTTGCCGTGAATTGGAAAAGCCCTTCTCCGTGCGCGCCTATACCGAAAAAGAATTGGGCACCGCCCTGGGCACTCTTCTTCCCAAACTCACCGGCTTGCACTACCATAACGTTCTGGATCCGGCATGGTTCGGTCTGTGGGATTTTAAAGTCCTGTTGGTCGAAAAGCCCGGCGGCATGAGCATCGGGCAGCAACCGGCCTTCAAAGAATCCGGCGGTTTCCGCTGGTACACTCAGCGATAAGACTATCCCTACCCTTCTTATTCCACCATTTTCAACTTTCTGGCTTTATCAACCAGAATTCCTTCCCGAAGGCCAAAGTCACTGACCAGACATGTGTCAAGACTGAAGGTCTCCATGATTCTTCGTAGAATCACCGTGCCTGCCACGATGACATATTCCCGCTCGGGCTCCAGACCCGGCATGGCCAAGCGCTGCGGTCCGGTTTTGGTGATGAGATTCTGCTCCAGCCCTTTGATGGTCGACAACGTTAACTCATAATTGTGGACACGTGCCGACTCATATCTCGCCAATCCTTGAGACATCGCGGCGAGTGTAGTGACGGACCCTGCGGTCCCCACCAGCGGTATGCCTGAAAAGGTCCCGAAGGCTTTTGACACCTTGGCCAATTCCTCATCAATACAGGCTTCAGCTTGGGAAATCTCCCGGATTGTGGGTGGATCCAGACGAAGTACCCGCTCCAATAAACGCACCACTCCCAGATCCAACGAAATGACGGCCGGAGCCTTTCCAGTTTGGGCCAGGATACATTCGGTACTGCCGCCGCCAATATCCAATCCCAAAAAATCAGAAATAGCGGGAGACAGGCCAAAACGAATACCCAACATGGTTCGCCTGGCTTCTTCTTCTCCCGTTAAGACCTCCACTTCCCATCCGGTTTCTTGAGTGACAAGGGCGAGAAAGTCCTGGCGGTTTTCCGATTCACGCACGGCGCTGGTCGCCACGACTGCCACCCCGCTGAGCGGATACTTGGCGGTCTTTGTTTTCCAATCTTTTAAGGTGGACACTACGCGATCCATCGCGGCCTGTGATAACCGTTTGTATTGGTCCACCCCTTCCCCGAGGCGTAGGATCCGCCGATCCGCATCAACAACTGCCAATTCCCCCGGTGGATTGACTTCTGCCACCAACAAGCGACAGGTCAAGGTGCCAATATCAATTCCTGCGAGTAACATGCTGTCGCTTCTCCGATCTTGAGATAGGCCCCACAAATTCCCCCCACACGATCGCAATTCCCAAATTAAAAGAAACCAAACGTGAGGTCGACATCCATACCTGAAATGCACTCAAAAAGACCAGAGCATTGAAATCCGTCCAGACTTCTTTTCCCACCCAAGATTTCTGTGTTAGGATTTAAAATTCTGCTGCATATTAATACTCATAAACTTTGGGCCTGACTATTACAAAAGGAGAAAAGGATGGCGCAAATTCATTGCCGAAAATGCGATAAAGACGCGGACCCGATCACGGACAATCTTTTTATGGGGAAACTGGAAGAAGAAATCAAACAGAAAGTCTGTCAAACCTGCTGGAATGAATGGGCCGGCCCGGGCGGAACAAAAACCATGGTTATTAACGAGTACCAATTGAATTTAGGGGATGAAAATGCCCGGCAAACCCTTAAGACACAGATGCGGACTTTTTTAAAATTGGATGACACCACGGGCGAATTTAAAGATTACCGCCATTAATCTATCAAAATTTCCTACCATAATTTCTAAAGGGTTCGGATTGAGGCTCCTTTCTTACGCAGGATTCCTCCATTTTTGTGATGCAGGGCCGGAGGGAATTATCGCACAGCCTTGCCTGACGGAGACGTGGGAGTGAGCCGGTTTTCCGATGGTACCCTTACAACCACGTATGATCTTCTCCCGGGAAATGCCCCTCTTGATGGAATCCCTATGGCACGTTAGGATGAGTTTATGGACACACCTTTAGGCAAAGGGGTTTTCCTTATCGCCACTCCGGCGTTGCGCGATCCCAATTTCCGTCAAACGGTCGTGCTGCTCTGCGAGCATGGACCGGAAGGGGCCCTGGGCGTGGTCGTAAATCGTCCGACCGAAATGAATATTGCCGAGGTGCTGCCTCAAGTTCCAGTGCTCGAAGGGCAGGAACATCGGGTCTATTCCGGGGGGCCGGTTCAGAAAAACAGCTTGCTCGTCCTGTACCGTTTGAATGAGGAAATTGAAGATACCCATGCGGTGCTTGACGGCGTGTATCTGGGCGGGAATATGGAGACGCTGGAGCGCATTCTAGAAGTTCCCGGTGAGCACGAATCGTTTCGGGCATATATGGGCTATTCGGGCTGGGGACCTGGACAATTGGAGACGGAAATGGAAAGTGGGTCATGGCTTACCATGCCTGCCCAACCTCACCTCGTCTTCGAGGAGGATTCTCAGGTCTTATGGGGCGAGGTCATCCGAACCTTCGGAGATCACTATACAATGTATGCGCATATGCCCGTTGATCCAAATTTAAACTGACTGCCTCTCTGGCCCGACTGCATCCGCATCCCTACACCTCCGGCTTCAACAAGACCTAAGCCCATTTCTTTGATAAGGTCTGGTGTATGACCACGCAGACCGAGCCAGGTCATTGGCTCAAAAATTTCTGGCTTCTTCTTGTCAGTCCCAAAATGCTGGTCATGCTTTTGACCGGCTTTTCTTCCGGCCTTCCTCTCCTGCTCATTGGCTCGACCCTCAAATTCTGGATGCGGGAAGAAGGGCTCGATTTAACCACCATTGGATTTTTCGGATTAGTCGGCCTCCCCTACACGCTCAAATTTCTCTGGGCTCCAGTTATGGACCGTCTTGTGTCTTCTGCTCTGGGAAGACGACGAGGATGGATGCTGGGCACTCAGATAGCTTTGATGATCACCATCGCCTCACTCGCGTTGACTCAACCGGCAATTCAGTTATCAACCCTCGCGGTCTTGTGTGTCCTTGTGGCATTTTTTAGCGCCAGCCAGGACATCGTCCTGGATGCCTATCGACGTGAATCCCTCTCTGACGAGGAACTCGGCATTGGATCTTCCATGTTTATTTATGGCTATCGCTTAGGAATGTTGGTCGCTGGAGCGTTAGCCTTATTTCTGGCAGATCAGGAGAGTCTTTCCTGGAATGCTGTCTATTTCATCATGGGCGCCATGATGATCATTGGCATTCTCACGACATGGTTTGCACCGGAACCCACCATTCCCGCACCACCACCCGCATCATGGCAGGAAGCCATCACAGGCCCGTTTCTGGAATTTTTTTCCCGTCCGGGCGCCCTCATGATGCTGTTGTTCATCCTGCTGTATAAGGTCGGCGATAGTATGGCGTCAGAAATGCTTTCTCCATTTATGGTGGATCTCGGGGTCTCGAAAACCGATTATGCGATGATCGTCAAGGTTTTTGGCATGATTGCCTTGATGGCGGGAGGATTGATTGGTGGGCTGGTGGTCTACCGCCTGGGAATTGTGCCATCCCTGTTTATCCTGGGTTTCCTCCAAATGATTTCAACGGCAGGATTTGTCATTCTGGCCTATACCGGCAATCATCTCCCGACCCTGACGGCCGTCATTGCCTTTGAAACCATTTCCAGTGGTCTGGGACAAACCGCATTTGTGGCCTTTATGGCCAGTCTCACCAACAAGCGGTTTACCGCCACACAATATGCTCTGTTGACCAGCTTCATGGGCATTCCACGAGTCTTTGCCGGTTCCACCACCGGAGTCCTGGCCACCTGGTTGGGGTGGGAAGGGTTTTTTCTTCTGTGTACCGTAATTGCCCTGCCCGGCTTATTCCTCATCCCCTATCTCCGCCGCTTGGAAGAAAACCACCAATCCCTCACCAGGCAATAGGACCTTGTTGAGCCGGCAAGGATGGAATTGAGACAAGCAAGGACAATTACATCCCCTAGTTCCTAATGAAGTTGAAACATTTCCTAATAGTTACCATGCACCTTAAGGCCGTTAAAACGGCCAAAACCAGAAATGGGGGGTATCGGGTGGGGGCTGAATAACTGAATGATCAAAGGTTAAATCCGGGCGCAACGCCACATGTAAAATATAGGTGACCCCTTCACCTCTTCCCAGATTCATGGATGGAGAGACGGGCAACAATACACGGAGAAGCCATCCGAAATTTATCCGCATCGTCTTGCTATCTCCATATCGGTAACGAAAGACCATCCCGCCGGCCCCTTCCTCAATCTCATCGGGAGCGCCTAATTTCCTGGCCACATCCCGAACCGTGCTTTTTCCTGGCACCAATTCTTCGAGAGAGTCGGCAACTAATGGATCATTGACCACCACGCGACGAAAGTCACAGCTAGCCAGAGAAAGAACCAACAGGAGGCCAAGGATACCGGTTTTTCCAAAGACCAAGGCCATCTTGCCCTACTCCCCGAACGGCCAGATTTGGAATTCCACATTCCTGGTCCGATTGCCAAACACCACGTCATCCACTAACCCTTGGGAATTAAAAAATACCCAGAGATGATCACTGCCAATATTAAGACGGGATAAAAACAGCAACCATCCCAACTTGCTGTCAAATCGGCGGTAGTGAAAGATCTCATAGCCGTTTGCCTGGACAATTTCATCGGGGGCACCGAATTGTTGGGCCACTTCCTGACGATTTGTTATGCCTTTCTCAATCGTCTCAATCCGATCCTCCGGAAAAGCCTCACCCACTTCTCCCCGGACAAATGCACAACCATTCACTATGTTCAACAACACCAGAAGGCCGGCTAAAAGTAACAGTCCTCTTGGATTGCTCCAATGATGGCTGAAGCCGGCTTGAGATTTCCGCAACATAGACTTTCTCCTCTCTATGACTTTATGAGCTGCTCCCCCGAGGCAGCCAGGGAAACAATTTATTGGTGGTGCGTTGATAAATGCGATAGGCTTCCCCTCGGCTGTTCATAGCCTGAGCCTCGGCCAGGGGCACTCCCGTCACCCACAAGAGCGACGACATCATGAGTAAAGGCCACGCGATCGCCATCCATGCCCCCGGCAGTCCAACTGCCAACGGAATATAGGCACACCACTGTAGAATTTCAAAAAAATAATTAGGATGACGGGAAAACCGCCACAACCCCGTCTGTAAGACCTTACCCTGATTCGTCGGATTAGATCGGAACCGTTCAAGTTGAATATCCGCAAGAGCCTCTCCAAAAAAGGCTAGCAAAAAGATCCCAAAGCCCAGGAGATCCCAACCTCTTACCGCCGGTTCAGAATGGCCCATAATCCAACACAGGAGAAATCCAAAGAACAGACAAGCAGGAACTTGCAGCATGAAGTACCCGAAGATTCCTACCGATTCCCACTTGCCTAACACTGCCCGAAGGGTTTTATACCGGGGGTCCTCCGACTTTCCCCAAATGCGATTCTTCCACAGGTGCCAGCCCAACCGGCAGGCATATGCACTCCCCATGCTCACAACAAGAGCCCGTCGCCAAGGACTGCCCTCTCCCTCTATTCCACAAACAATAACGACAAGGCCAAATCCCAAACAAAATCCTACATCGGCGAAGGAGGCATGGCCCACTCGCAAATGTACAAGCCACAAGGCAATGAAGAGCACCAGGAGGAGACCTACAATCTGAGACACATGCGGAAGAGTGAGCATATGCCAGGAAAACGGATTCACCTTAAATCAGAAAACACAGGATTCACACCACGACCATGAAGATATTTGGAATGGGACTCAATTCGCGGCTAAGGCCAAAGGACTCCGGACGGTTTGATCTTCCGTGACGGGACTTAGGTTTGGTTCGAGGAGGAACACTCGGTCACCGGATACCTTCCCTTCCTGGATGAGAAATTCTCGAATGCCTTGAGCCCGTTCCTGAGCCAGGAGACGAAGCTGCTCATCCTCCACCTTGATCGATTCAAGCAATTTGGATCTCATCTGCTCAGGTGAAGGAATGTCCGGAGTTTTCCCTTCCGGAGAAGCCAGCATATTGGGTTGCGATCCGAATTGCTCGGCAAACACTTCTGCGATCAAGCGCCCTTCCTCTTCCGGACTAAGTTCAATCTGCTCTAAAGACATCCCCTCCCTCGCGGAAGAGGAGCCCTGGACGAATTTTCGCTGTTGCAGTTGTTTCCGCAATTCCCCGGCGGCCAAACCCTGGTGATCGACCTGGCGATCGGCAGCCCCGGTGATATCCAATCGCAAGGCAGGACGATCGCCCAGCGCTTGACCAAGCGCATGCAGCTTTTCTTGTTCAGCAGGAGACAACCGGGCATTACCCGCAGAAAAGGCCACATATTGCAGATCATCACCGTTGCCACCCACCAATCCTCCGACCATGGCAAAAGGAGATGTCGCAACTTTGGTTAGAAGATTTCCCACGGTATTCCAGATGACTCCTCCATAACTAAAATCCGGATCGTCCAAATTCCCGCGCACCGGCAAATCAATATCAATCTGTCCTTTGCGGTCTTTCAGTAAGGCCACGGCAAGAGGAATCGGCAACGACGTCGCATCCGGACTTTCGATTTTCTCACCCATCCGCAACTGGTCAATCAACACCTTATTTTCACCAACGAGAGTCTTTTCAGAAACTTTATACTCGAGATCCAACGACAGCTTCCCCTTCGTAATGGGATACCCGACATAGTGGGCCGAATAAGGAGAGACGGTGGGGAGATCAAGATTGTTGAACGTGACGGTCACATCCGTATAGGCATCTTCACTCAAAGGATTAATCTGCCCGGCAATCTTAAATAGGGCGTATTTATCTACCGTCCCTTGTAACGCAACATCGGCTTTGGCTAATTGATCCGAAGATAGTCCCTTAATCGTACCGCTCAAACCATCAATTTTTGTAACGACATTCGGAGAAACCGATTGATCGGTGAAACGAGCCAGAAGATTGGTAAGAGACACCGATTCAATTGTGACCGGGATCGGAGACGATTCGTCAGATTGGGCCTCCGACGGCGTTTCGTCTGATGCCGTTTCTTCTTGAGATCCGGATCCTGGCGGAGAAAACAATCGTTGAAGATTCAACCTTCCTTCCTCATCAATCAACAAGGCGAGTGCGGGATTGATCAGTTCGATTTTTTGAAGATTTACTATGGTTGGTTCAATTTGTAGATCCAAAGCCTTCAGCTCAAACGCCTCCCATGTCAAAAAAGAGGTGTCCTGCATGGGATCTCCAAGGGCCAAATGGGATATCCCCATTCCTCCTTTAAAGCTCACCATTGGCTGAGTCGTCGTTTCCGCCTGATAGTGTGTGCTTCCTTGCAGCGAGAGCGCGCCATCCTCGATAGCAAATTGGACAAAGGGAGCGATATACGATTGAAACGGCGCAAGGGCAATGTTCTTTAATGACAGGTCAAGTTCAAGGGACAGGGGATCTACCATTAACATCCCTTGCAAATTTGCCTGTCCGGTTTGATTGAACTGAAACGAAAGATCGACAGGAAAAGAGCGATCCAAATCCAATGACACGTCCGAGGTGTGAAAATGAATGGTGTCCAATAGCAATTTGACAGGATCTTCAGGCTGGCGGTCCTCAAAATCAATGGTGAAGTTATCCAAGGCCAGATCCTCAATGACCATCTTCCACGGATTGGCCGGGGAAAGCTCCGGTTCAGGAACTGTCTGATTTTCTAATGTTACAGGTGAAAACAACGTCTGATAATTGACCACTCCATCCTTTCCGACCCACCCGGTTAGTTGAGCGTCGCGAGACTTTATCGAAGGAATTCGAACATCCTGCTTGGCCACATCAACCGAGACGCCGTTGACTTCAAAGAGGGGAATGGTGATTACGGGGGAGCGGGTCCCTTTCTCCTGAATCTGTAAATCATGAATCGTCAGGCTCCCTCCATCGACCAAGACATCCACCCCCTGATCGGTCGTAGACAATCGATAATGTCCCTTCATCGTTATTTGTCCTTGAGGAATCTCAAATCGCACCAGATCCTGAGCATAGGTCCATAGTCTGGGCAATTGGTAATCTTCAAAAACCAAGCGCCCTTCGGACTGAAAGGGGTCCAGAGTGACCGTCCCTTCCCAGGTAATTTTCTCACCTGCATCGCGTTCAGCTGAGAGCACATAGGAATTGGCCTGACCTTTTTGGGTACTAAACTGTTCCAGCGTGAGATTGATTGGCACGAAATGCGCCACAAATGGAGTCGGGCGGGAAGAATCCCGAAATTCCAACATTCCCTGTTGAATGGAAAGTTGTTCGATTAGAATCGCGGGCAATTCTGCGGATTCTGGTGATGAGTTTTCCTCAGGTAGAGCCTCGGGAGGGACATCCTGAGGTGCGGAGGAAGAGCCTAATGCCGCGAGATTCAAGGATCCGTCGGCGCGAACCCATGCCAATCCATACGGCAGCTCCACCCGAATTTCCGCAAACGTGTAGGCCCGGTTCACCAGTGAAGCGGCAGGATCGAAATTAATGAACAGTTCACCTAACCCGAGTAACGGAGAACCATCGGATTCCTGAACATCAAATCCGTTAATCTGTAGTGTAAACAAAAATGGATTAAACTCGGCTTCCTGGATAGCCACCGGCCGACCCAGTTGCTCCGAAAGCCTGGGAGGAACCTTCGTGGTAATCGCCCACGGAATCACTAGGTAACCCACGAGAGTATAGAGTAGGAACAATCCAAGAAGAACATACAGAAGAATTTTGCCATTTTTTTTCATGATTTGGGGTTTATACTCATGAAAGAAAACGAAATCGAGAAGATGCGATCAGTGAAACCCATTTAAAATTTGACGCGAGACACTATACTATTAGGATAAACTCAATTAGCTTGATGTATCGGTTCATGATAACGGCCTGACTCTTTGAGAGCTAGCCTGATCCACCCGGCCTGTTACTCCTCCTTCATGCCTACGCCCCAAGCTGATTTTGATATAGGTCCTGCTTGCCCATCACGGGGATTTCACTCATGAAACCAAAAGATTTCGGTTGGAGACCCATCCCGGTTTTGCCCAACCAAAAGGTGGCACTCAACTTGACATGCCCGATGTTTGTTCACTATTGTCTTGGGTTTGCTTAAAATGGTGTATTTTCCATTGGATCCCTTTTCATGTTTATCTCGCTGACAGAGAAAATCGAAAAAGTTTTCAAACAGTTACGCGGCCAAGCCGTGCTAACTGAACAAAATATTACGGATGCCCTGAAAGAGGTGCGCCTGGCGCTGTTGGAAGCCGACGTCAACTTCAAAATTGTTAAAGACTTTATTGAAAAAGTTCGTATAAAGGCCGTCGGGCAGGAAGTCCTGAAAAGTCTCACACCCGCCCATCAGGTGGTGAAAATTGTCTGGGAGGAGCTGCGGGACCTTCTCGGCCATGAACAGAGTGCCCTTCATCTCTCTTCACAACCCCCTACCGTCATCATGATGGTTGGATTGCAAGGCTCAGGCAAGACCACCACCACCGGAAAACTCGCTCATTATTTTAAAACCGAAGGCAAGCGGGTCTTGTTGGTCGCAGCCGATCCCCGTCGCCCAGCCGCAGGAGATCAGCTGACCTCACTCGGAACTGACCTTGATATTACGGTCCATCGTGGGACGAACGAGGGGCAACCTGGCGCCCAGGCCGTTCAAACCTGTCGGGATGGAGTCACTCGCGGGCGTGATCACGGCTACGATGTGGTGCTCTTGGATACCGGCGGTCGACTGCAAATCGATGAAGAATTGATGCAGGAATTAGTCGATATCCAAACAGGCGTTAAGCCACAGGAAGTTTTGCTAATCGCCGACTCCATGACCGGCCAGGAAGCGGTTGCTGTCGCCGAACGTTTCAATCAGGCTCTCGGTCTCACTGGCGTCATTTTAACGAAGGTCGAGGGCGATGCCCGTGGCGGTGCGGTGCTTTCGATCCGTGCGGCGACAGGCAAACCTATTAAATTCCTAGGAATCGGGGAAAAGCTGGATGCGTTAGAGCCCTTTTATCCAGACCGAATGGCCTCCCGTATTCTCGGTATGGGTGATGTGCTGACCTTGATTGAGAAAGCCCAGGAGAACTTTTCGGAGGAACAAGCGGTCGCATTGCAAAAAAAGGTTTCGAGTAATACCCTGACGTTGGAAGATTTTCGTGATCAAATCAAACAGGTGAATAAATTAGGGTCGTTCGATCAGATTTTAGACATGCTCCCGGGCGGGCAAAAAATTAAAACGATGATGGGTTCCGGCGCCGCCGGGAATGCCCAGGTACCCGAAAAAGAAATGAAACGGGTGGTGGCGATTATCGATTCGATGACCCCGCGCGAAAGACGGGATCATACGATTTTAAATGGGAATCGAAAAAAGAGGGTGGCCAAAGGTAGCGGAACATCCGTTCCGGAGGTCAATCGGCTCATTAAACAATTTCTGGATGCCCGACGCATGATGAAGTCCCTGGTCGGAGGGCAAATGGGGATGGGAAAAGGAAAAAAGCGCGGGAAGCTGATCCGCCGGGCTATCCATGCCCGGTAAAAAATTGAAGTCTCCTTGAGCTTTTTCATTCATTCATATTCACGATAGAGGAGATTGCCAGTGGCAGTACATTTGCGACTTACACGTGTGGGCCGGCATAAACGGCCATTTTATCGAGTAGTGGCAGCCGATGCCCGCATGCCGCGGGACGGTCGGTTCCTTGAGGTCATTGGGACTTATGACCCCCTCAAGGCAAGCGATAAGGCGTCGTTCAAAGAAGATCGGGTGTTGAATTGGCTTCAAAATGGGGCTCAGCCCACTGATTCCGTCAGGGGGTTATTACGACAAACCGGCATCTTGAAGGCCTTTCGGGAATCCAAACAAGCCCCCGCCAAATAATCTCGGCATGGCAGGGTAATGGGAGAGGTATTGCCCTGTTGTATCTGCATTTTAGGATGCCACCGTACTAATGGTTAAATTATGGATGCTCCTGAGCCATCCCCTTCTTCCATGGTAACCATTGGCCGGATTCTCAAGCCGTTCGGCGTCCATGGGGAAGTACGCATTGAATCGCTGTCGGATGTTCCCGGGCGGTTTGAGGGATTAGAGACGGTGACACTGGCCCTTCCGGATGGAAGGATTCTGGAAACCCTGGTGACCTCGGTTCGGCAAATCAACCAGGGGGTGATTTTAGGACTTTCAGCGTTTTCGACACCGGAAACCGCTGCCTTGTACCGAGGGGCCTGGATCAGGATTCCAGAGAACCAGAACCTTCCCAGGGACACTGATACGTATTATCAGTTTGAATTAATCGGGCTCAGGGTTGAAGATGCCGAAGGACATTCCATAGGAACATTAGAAGAAGTGCTGGAATATCCCCAACATCATGTGTTTGTGATTCGAAATGAGGATCGTGAAATTCTGGTCCCTGCCAGTCGGCGAACCATTGCCATGGTAGACCTCCCCCATAAGATTTTGCGGTTAACCTCACGTGAATGGTGGGACACCACGTATGCGTTGTGACATTTTGACATTATTTCCGGAGTTAATTCACTCTGTGAGCTCACAGAGCATCATGAAACGCGCCCAGGATAAGGGCCTACTCACACTCAATGTCTATAACATTCGAGACTATACCCATGATCCACATCGGACAGCGGATGATACGCCGTACGGAGGTGGCGGCGGGATGGTCATGAAGGCCGAACCGATTTTTCAAGCCATTGATCGGATAACACCGGACCTCAATGAAATACGCATCATCATCCCCTCTCCACAGGGCATCCGGTTTTCCCATGGACTTGCGAATGACCTGAGCCAGGATACCCGCCCGTTGCTATTTATTTGTGGGCACTATGAGGGAATTGACGAACGGGTGCGAACACATTTGCGGGTTGAAGAAATCTCCCTCGGGGATTATGTGCTGACAGGTGGTGAATTGGCGGCACTCGTGATGATCGATGCGGCCATGCGTCTCATACCCGGAGTATTAGGGGATCCACATTCTGCTCAACGGGAGTCTTTTGTGGAATCCCTGTTAGACTATCCTCATTTCACGAAACCCGTTGAAATTCGAGGCATGTCGGTTCCCGACATTTTAATGTCCGGCAACCATGAAGCCATTCGCCGTTGGCGTCGAAAAGAATCCTTGCGCCAAACGCTGCTGAAACGGCCGGATTTGTTAAATAATCATACTTGGAGTAGTGAAGATCGTGAGTTATTGGAAGAGATTGAACACAACTATACCTCGACGTCCGGTCGTACGACGAGACCTTGAAGGAGGGAGACTCTCATGAATCTGTTGGAGCGTTTAGAGCAATCGTTGGCACAGGGAACCGTGCCGTTTTTTGAAATTGGTGACACCGTCAGAGTCAAAGTGCGCGTGGTCGAAGAACGACAATACGGGAAAAAGAAGGAAGAGGCCAAAGAACGCATTCAGGTGTTTGAAGGACTCGTGATCGCTCGAAAAGGCCGTAAGGTATGCGAGAATTTTACCGTTCGTAAGATTTCCTTTGGAGTCGGAGTCGAGCGAATTTTCCCCCTTCATTCTCCTAATCTGGCAGGCATCGAAGTCATCAGAAAAGGTCAAGTGCGGCGGGCGAAGCTGTATTATCTTCGAGACAAAAAAGGCAAAGCTGCTAAAATTTCAGAACGGGAGTTTTCGCGTACACCAAAAACCGTGAAAAATGCTGAGGCGGCAGTCGAGGTCCCTGAATCCGGTGAATCGGAACCCACGGAAGTAGCGGAATAACGTAGGAGAAAGGGCTCACCTTTCATTGCACACCGACTCTCCCTCATGGATGGGTACGGGCCCGACAGATTTTTTTGAACAAGCGGCCCGAGCCCTTGGATACCGGCGCATTGCAGGCCTGGATGAGGCTGGGCGCGGTCCTTTGGCCGGGCCGGTGGTTGCCGCGATCGTGATTCTTCCACGTCGGTGGTCACCGGTCCTTCTCGACGACTCCAAACTCCTGACTGCACAGCAACGCCACGTATTATATGAGGCCATCACCACGCGGGCCATCGCTTGGGCCATCGGCATGGCGTCAGAACAGGAGATTGACGAACTCAACATCCTGGGGGCCACACGATTGGCCGGTTGCCGGGCTCTTAACTACCTGGCTACGCCACCAGATTATCTCCTTCTTGATGCGTTGCACCTCCCTAAGGTTTCTGTCCCTCAACGACCGGTTATCAAAGGCGACCAACTTTCCCGATCTATTGCTGCCGCATCTATTCTGGCCAAAGTAGCACGAGATCGCATGATGACCTCCTATCACGAACGGTTTCCTCAGTATCAATTTCACCTCCACAAAGGATATCCCACACCGGAACATCTCAGACGATTACAGCAGTTCGGCCCTTGCCCCGGGCATCGTCGAAGCTTCGGACCTGTCCTAGCCTGCCTGAATGTGCCCTCGCTCGCATGACCACGCCTTCTCACCAGTTTGGGCGATCAGCGGAGGAGTTGGCAGAGGAATGGCTCCGGAAAAAGGGCTATCGGATTCTTGAGCGAAATCTGCGGGTAGGAGGTGGAGAATTGGATCTCATTGCACAACACCATGATACGCTGGTGTTCATTGAGGTAAAGGGACGACGCACCGATCGATTCGGCGGCGCTCCCTATGCCATCGATGCGCGCAAAAAACGCCAAATCATTAAATTGGCGTCGTATTATCTTTCTCAACAGGGCCTCAGCAACCAAGTTTGCCGGTTTGATGTTATCTTGATCGCGGGAACCACCGAGGGTTCTCCGAAATTAACTCACCTGGAACAGGCTTTTGAGGTTTCCAGCTCCGACTGGCAATGGTAAATTAAAGAGGTTGGCCTCTGCATGAGGTCCAATGTCTGAAGGTGAACGGTCGGCAGCTCTTTCTGGGTACTTGCACCCAGAAACCCTGGTTTCGTTTTTTATCTAGACGATAAGCCAATTCAAGGTCCAGGCCATAAGATAGCATGATTCAATTATTTCACGTCACCAAATATTACGATGGTTGCCTTGCGCTTTCAGATATTTCCTTACGAATCGAAAAAGGTGAATGTGTATTACTCACCGGACCAAGTGGAGCCGGTAAAACCACCCTCCTCAAGCTTATTTTTGGAGCAGAACACCCTGATGAAGGTCAAATCCTCGTCCAAAATCGCAACATCGCCAGACTCGGAGGATCCGATGTCCCCTATCATCGAAGAACTATGGGGTATGTTCTTCAGGATTTCAAATTGCTCCCGCAGCGGACGGTCTCCGAAAATGTGGCCCTTCCACTCATTATTCGTGGATTGTCCTCGTTTGAATCGCGTCGGAAGGTTCTTGAAGCCCTTCGCGCGGTGGGGATGGACCATAAACTCAGCACTATTGCTTCCGTGCTGTCCGCTGGAGAGCAGCAACGTGTGTGTATCGCCAGAGCGATTGTGAACAGTCCCATCATACTGTTAGCCGACGAACCAACGGGAAATTTAGACCCCCAACTGACCACCGAAATTGCGGCCTTATTTAAAGCCATCAATACCCGGGGAACTACCGTCATGATGGCAACCCACAATCGCCAAGTTGTGGAGCAATTGAATGGAAGAATCCTCAGGCTGGATTGCGGACATCTCGTGTCTGACCAAGGAGCGTATACGTGAAACGGCTCTGGTATTTTATCCGTGAAGCCTATACCAGCCTCCGCACGCATCAGACCAGTACACTGATTGGTATTCTCATCACCGCGTTCACCCTGACCAGCTTTGGCATCTTTCTCCTTCTTTATCATAACGTGCATAATCTGTTGGGTCAGGTTCAACACACGATTCAAATCATCGTATATCCCAAGGATGGCATTGAATCCGGCAAACTTCGTGATTTACAACAGGGCCTCCAGACGGATCCAGTGGTGGACTCCCTCACCTTTATTTCAAAGCAGGACGCGTTGATCGAATTCAAAGAACAATTTCCCGAGGAAGTCTATCTCTTGGAAGGTCTAGGCGAAAGCCCGTTTCCCGCATCCTTGGTATTGACCATGGCCGCTAAGACCCCCACCACCGACATGATTGCCAACCTGGTCAACCGGCTCAAACATCATCCCGATATCGATCGGGTTCGGTATAATCGAGATTGGATCGAGCGCCTCACCCTCATCATCGCCTATATGGAGTTCGGCGCGTTAGTCGTTGGAAGCATCTTGGCCTTAGCCTCCGTCACGATCATTGCGATTACCGTGCAACTGGCATTTCATACCAGACAGCAGGAAATCGAAATTTTACGGTTAATCGGGGCGACGAGTCTCTTTATTAGCATTCCGTATCTCATTGAGGGAGCCATCTTAGGGGCTGCGGGGGGTGGTATGGCCTTAGGATTCTTACGTGGGGGATTTGAACTTTTCACGCACAAAACACAAGGCATGAGCGTGTTCGGGGGATTTTCCTCCGCATTAGAGTTTTTTCCCCTTCCCCTCTCACTCATTTTGATAGCAGGAGGAATCCTCTTGGGATGCCTGGGAACACTGACTACCATTTATGGATCGTTGCGATTTCGTCTATGACGCGAATTAACCTATTTTTCCCCACAGGAATGCTCCCAATCGGACTGCTCCTCATCTTAGTCCAAGCCGGTTGGAGCGCTGACCCATCCACCATCAAAGATGAAATCAGTCAGGAACGCCTGCGGTTGGAAAAGCTCAATCAGGAAATTGCCGAAACCCAAAAAGAAACCAAACGGATCGAGAAGAAGCATGGGTCGGTTTTGAAAACAATTGATAAATTGGATCGCCAGCTTTATGAGCAAAAGAAAGAACGGAATCGCATTAATGACCAGATCAAAGTAACTGACGAGGAATTGGCGAATCTGAGCACAAAGATTGGGGAAGTTGAGCGGGACGTACAAACCCGGCAATCCTCCATTTCCGCCAGACTTCGGTTATTATACATGGAGGGACGCACAGGCTATTTGAAAACTCTCTTTGCAGCTGAATCATTCACCGATGCCGCACACCGGATGGATTATCTTTCATGGGTTGCCCAACGTGAGCATCATCTTGTCCGACAGTTTCAAGAAGACCTTTTGAATCTCCAGCAGCTCAAGGAAAAACAGACGGCGGCCCGCGAGGATCTCCTTCGGTTCCAGGGAGAAACCCAAAAGACCATCAAAAAAGTCTCAGGGCTCAAACGTCAAAAACGCTCTGTCCTGGTTAGTCTCTCCAAAGAAAAGGACGCACATGAACGGATGGTTGAAGACCTGCAGCGATCAGCTGAACAGGTGGATAGCCTTCTCAAAGAATTGGACCAACGTTTCAAATTGGCACAATCCCGGATGCGCCAACCACCTGGAGCTCTCCCATCCCTGGGATCCCTCCTCTGGCCTGTGGAAGGAAAAGTGGTTTCGAATTTTGGTCGGCAAAAACATCCCACTTTTGATACATTTGTGACAAAAAAGGGCATAGAAATCAGCGCGAAGGAAGGGAGTCCGATTCGGGCAGTTTCATCGGGAAACGTCGTCTATGCCGACTGGCTTAAAGGATACGGCCTGGTCGTCATCGTCGACCATACCAATGGCTTTTATTCTCTTTACGCCCATGCCTCAAAGCTCTTAGTGGCTGAAGGCCAATCTGTCAAAAACGGGCAAGTCATTGGTGAAACAGGCGAAACAGGCGTCACCCAAGAAGACACTCTTTATTTTGAGTTACGTAAAGGCACCACCCCCATCGATCCCCTGAAATGGCTGGTAAAACAGCCTTAATTGAACAACTGGAAGAAGGAACACCTCATGTCACATGAACGATTGTCGACGGTAGTGATTTCTGGTTTGACCTTAACTGCCATCCTTTTGGTGGGGATTGTCATCGGAAAAGGAGGAGACCGGGCGGGGTATGCCAGCGAACCCTACGAGGAATTGCAGATCTTCGCTGAAGTGCTTTCGCAAGTCAAAAAGAATTATGTGGAGGAAACGCAAACCAAAGATCTTGTCCAGGGTGCCCTACGAGGCATGCTAGCCGGACTCGATCCACATTCTTCGTTTATGACTCCTGATATGTTCAAAGAAATGCAAGTTGAAACGAAGGGAGAATTCGGAGGACTTGGCATTCAAATCGGTGTAAAAAACAATCGCCTGACCGTGATCTCTCCTATTGAGGATACGCCGGCCTTCGAAGCCGGCATCCAGCCCGGTGACACCATTATCAAAGTTGACGACAAACCAACAAAAGATCTCACCCTCATGGAAGCCGTTCAGCAGATGCGCGGGGCACGAGGAACTTCTGTGGAATTGACCATAGAGCGTGAGGGACTGGAAAAACCACTGATCTTTACCCTCAAACGCGATATCATTAAAATTCAAAGCGTTCGTTCCAAGCTGCTGGAGGGCAACGTTGGATATGTTCGTTTGAGCCAATTTCAAGAGGCGACAGTCGACGATCTCTCAGGGGAACTGGAAAAATTAGCTTCCAAAAATATTCAGGGTTTAATTCTGGATCTTCGAAATAATCCCGGTGGGCTGTTGACTGCTGCCGTAGGAGTCTCCGAACAATTCCTGGAATCCGGCCGGCTCGTGGTCTCGATACAAGGACGAAATGGCAAAAAGGATGAATATCGCGCACGAGCAAGTAGTAAGAACTATCAATATCCTATGATTGTGTTGGTCAACCACGGTTCTGCCAGCGCTTCAGAAATCGTGGCTGCAGCCATGCAGGATTGGGGGAAAGCCGTCGTTATTGGCACCACAACGTTTGGAAAGGGGTCGGTGCAAACCATTCTCCCCCTCTCCGATGGGTCAGGCCTTCGTCTGACCACGGCGAAATACTTTACGCCAAACGGCAAGTCTATTCATTCAATTGGGGTGCAACCCGACATCGTCATTGATCCGAAACCCGTCCAGGTGGCGAAACAGGAATCTTCCGAAGGGAAAAAAGACGAGAGCACTGTGAGTTCCCCTGTACCTTCTCCTGCCAAACCCCCAGCTCCATCGGATCCCCAGGACAAGGACCAGCCCCAACCCATTCCTCCCGAGGACCTTCAATTACTTAAGGCAGTAGAAATGTTGAAATCATGGAAAGTCTTTAAACAGTTGAAGCCGGCCGCTTAGCGCGGCCGGCATAAAACGCTGAAGAATTTAGAAGTCGAGAACAATTGCCGTATTCGTTTTAATGACGCCATCAATACCTCGAAGACGAACCATAATGAGGTCGTTCAGCTCCTCTAATGTTTCGGCTTCCACATGGGCAATTAAATCGAACGGACCTGTTACGGGATAGACAGATTTCACACCTTGAATGCGTGTAAGAGTTTTATATGCACTCTTGGTGTGATTGCCTGTCGTGTCAATCAAAACAAATGCCGAAATTGCCATTACCTAACCATCCTGCTGAGGTGAATGTCTGATATGTTTCCATACCCTTTTCCTGTTTCATGGCGATGGGGATTGCGCCCGTCGGAAACCATGGGAGAAACGTCTTCCACTTACCTTCTCTAATTTATGGCTCCTGACAAGCTGCTCGCCTCGCTTGAATCGCCGTTAAGATCTCCTCACCCCGATTCCCCAGACCTGGAAGGGTTTGCAGTAAATGCGATTGGGCCAAGGCCTCCAGATCTTCCCAAGTTGTAATCCCCAATCGAAAAACGAGGTCGTGGACAATTGGTTCTGAAAATCCTGGTAACTCCACCCATTCCAGGACTGTACCGGGGAGAGGAGTTTTCAATTCTTCATACGCACGGATACGGCCCGTAGAGAGAAATTCCCGAATTTTTAGGGATAATTCCTTGCCGATGCCGGGAATCGTTTGGAGTTCGCCACGATTTGCCAACTCTGTCACATCCTCTTGGAGACTCTTCAGTGAATCAGCAGCCCGGCGATAGGCTTTGACCTTGTAGGGATTTTCACCTCTGGATGCCAGCAAACCTGCCATCGAGGCGAACAAAGCTATGAGATCCTGGTTGATGTTTTTCTCCATGACGATCGCCTCAGCGGGACAAGCTGGTTTACTCCCATCTCAAGGATCCACTGCGTGCCAGGATTATTTTATGTCAGATGTGAGCGATAAAACCAGGTCATCATAATACGCCTTCGTTGGCTCAACAGACCCATTTCTCTCCTTTGTCACTCCAGGGCATTTCATTGACAAGAATTTCTCAAGTCCCGTAGGATGAACTCCTGCATGGCTGGAATACACTGGCCATTGCGTTCTTATCTATACGCATGAAAATAGTCGTGAATGGAGAGCACCGCGAGGCCGAGGAACCTTTGACGGTCGCACAGCTTCTAGAAACGCTTCACCTCCGTTCCGAACAAGTCGCAGTAGAAATCAACCTTAAAATTTTGGACCGCGGAGAATTCCTCAACTGGAATCTCCACGATGGGGACAAGGTTGAAATTTTAAGCTTTATTGGAGGCGGCTCTCCCACATGAGGAAATTGAAGGGGAAGAGATGAATCAGGATCCGTTAATCATTGCCGGTCGAACATTCCACTCTCGACTCTGGGTTGGAACAGGAAAATACCAAAACTTTGAGGAAACCCGAAAAGCGATTGAGGCTTCCGGGGCCGATGTGGTGACGGTTGCAGTTCGCCGCGTCAATATTACCGATAACAAATCAGAAAATTTACTGGACTATCTCGACCCGAAGAAATACACCATTTTACCCAACACGGCAGGATGTTATACCGTCGAAGATGCCGTTCGTTATTCTCGACTGGCCCGCGCTGCGGGGGTTTCAGATTTGGTGAAATTGGAAGTCATTGGAGATGAACGCACACTATTTCCTGATACAGCAGGACTCATTGAAGCCGCAAAAATTTTGATTGCCGAAGGTTTTGTCGTCTTGCCATATACGAATGACGACCCCATTGTCGCCAAAAAGTTAGTCGATATTGGCTGTCCTGCCGTCATGCCACTCGCAGCACCGATCGGTTCTGGGCTTGGGATCCGCAATCCATATAATCTCAAAATCATCATGGAAACGGTCAATGTACCGGTCATCGTCGACGCCGGAGTTGGAACCGCTTCTGACGCAGCCCTGGCCATGGAATACGGCGCTGATGCCGTATTAATGAACACGGCTATTGCCGGAGCCAAGGATCCGTTGATGATGGCCACGGCCATGCGGTTTGCCGTTGATGCCGGACGCTTGGCATACAAGGCTGGGAGAATTCCCAGGAAGTTATATGCGACTGCCAGTAGCCCTATCGAGGGTATGTTGTAACCCCTGTTCGGAATGTCCTCGCGCATTCTTCCCAGACTCTACCTTCTGACCGACCGCCATCAAACCCTTCATCGTCCTCTCACTTCCGTGATAACCGAAGCGGTAGACGCCGGGGTCCGGATGGTACAAATCCGGGAAAAAGATCTTACGACTCGAGAATTGACTTCTCTCTGTCAGCAGCTCGGCCCTCTCATCAAGCACCGCCAGGGAACCATCTTATTGAACGATCGAATCGACTTGGTCCTTGCCCTGGGAGCCGACGGCGTACATCTTCGGACAGATAGTCTTCCCGTTTCTGTGGCCCGTCGCCTGTTAGGGACGGGACACCTCATCGGCGTCTCAACGCATTCCGTTGAAGAAGCCCGAGTGGCGGAAGGGGAAGGCGCCGATTTCATCGTGCTGGGTCCCATTTTTGATACGCCTTCAAAGCGAGCATATGGACCACCTTTAGGAATACAGGTGCTTCGGGAAACCAGCCGTTTCCTCCACTTGCCCATCTATGCCATCGGAGGAATCACTCCTATCAGAATTCCTGACGTCTTATCAGCAGGAGCTTACGGTGTAGCCGTCATTTCCTCTATTCTTCAATCGCCCTCCATTCCAGACACCACCCGTGAACTGTTGGCACGATTGTCCTGAATTGTCAACTTCTTTTAGCCGTCACCATGCGGGTGTTTGGTTGACCCTAATTTTTTTTGGGTGGTAAGATCTTTTCAGAGAAGGAACGTGCGGATTTCCCTTTTACCACTTAATCTACTGACAGGTAGAAAGATTTTTTTAGAGTGAGATGTGGCCTTCGGTTTCGTTGAAACCTTGAATCAGGTAGGATCTAACTATGGGTATCCGAAAAACAGACGATCATATCCGTGAAATTGAAAAGTTACGAACCGAGCTTGAGTCCATGGAACTCGAAATGCGGCAGCTGCATGAATCTCGTCAGAAGCTGCACCTTTCTCAGCAGAAAAACGAGCAGTTAGTTTCTACGTTGCAGGAAGCCAAAGCACAAATCGAAGCGCTTCGAAAGGAAGTCGACAAACTCACTGCGCCTCCATCAACATTTGCCGTCTTCTACAACACCAACACAGACGGGACCGTGAATGTCTCACTTGGCGGCAGAAAGCTACGGGTCAACCTTCATCCATCTATTCCGGCAGAATCCCTCAAAAAAGGCCAAGAGGTAATTTTGAACGAAGGCCTGAACGTGATTGAATCGCGAGGGTATGATCCGCAGGGCGAAATCGCCCATCTCAAACACCTCCTGGACGATGGTCGAGCCGTGGTCAGCCTTCGCCTGGACGACGAGCGAGTGGTTGAAATCTCGGATTCGCTGAAATCCCAGGCTTTGAGTGTCGGCGACCACCTGCTCTTTGAACCACGATCCGGATACCTCATCGAAAAACTTCCCAAAGGTGAAATGGAGGAACTTGTCATCGAGGAAGTTCCGGATATTCAGTATGACCAAATCGGCGGGTTAACCAAAGAACTGGAGCAGGTAAAGGATGCCGTTGAATTGCCTTTCCTTTACCCTGAGCTATTTGCTGAACACCGGTTATCACCCCCAAAAGGCCTTCTGTTGTATGGACCCCCGGGATGCGGAAAAACTTTGATTGCCAAAGCTGTCGCAAACTCCATCGCGAAAAAACTCGGGCATCTTAAAGGCAAGGACGTTCGCAGTTACTTCCTCCACATCAAGGGACCCGAATTATTGAACAAATATGTCGGTGAATCCGAACGTCAAATTCGAGAAGTGTTTGCGAAAGCCAAGGAAAAGGCGTCACACGGCAATCCGGTCATCGTCTTTTTTGATGAAATGGATGCATTATTCCGAACAAGAGGGACAGGAATTTCCTCGGACATGGAATCGACCATCGTACCCCAATTTTTATCTGAGATTGATGGAGTAGAAAGTCTTCGAGACGTTATCGTCATTGGTGCCAGTAACCGGCAAGACCTCATTGACCCGGCGGTTTTGAGGCCGGGACGTTTGGATATCAAAATCAAGATTCCCAGACCTGATAAACAGAGTGCAAAGGATATCCTTGGGAAATACCTCCACTCAGACTTACCCCTTGCGGAATCTGAATTGACCCAACATGGCTCAGATCGATCAACGTATATCAATCATCTTATCGACACCACGGTCGAGGCAATGTATGCGTTGACGGAGGAAAATCAATTTCTTGAAGTCACCTACGCCAATGGTGAAAAAGAAACCGTGTACTTCAAAGATTTTGCCAGTGGTGCATTAATCGAAAGTGTGGTCTCCCGAGCGAAAAAATTGGCCATCAAACGTGCAATCTCCGGCGACGCCAAAGGTCTCAAATCGGAGGACTTTCTGCGTGGCATTCGAGAAGAATTCAAGGAACAGGAAGATTTACCGAATACCACTCACCCCGATGATTGGGCAAAAATAGCAGGGAAAAAAGGCGAAAAAATCGTTCATGTGCGCACCTTAACCACCGATGAGGATTCAGAGCCACGAGAAATAGAAACCATCAGCGTTGGTCATTATTTTTAATCATATTTAGCTGCTTTTCATGAGGCCTCCTTGCTGCGAATTCTTGGAACGGAAACTGAATTCGGGATTATTTCTCGCTCCCCAGATCACCATGATCCCGTAGCGAATTCCCTTCGATTAATCAGTCACTGTCCCCATCTCCCCGCTCCCACGGCTCTATGGGATTACGAAAATGAAAATCCCTTTTGGGATGCGCGTGGTTTTCCGGTCGAAGGCGAACCCGAACGACCAAGCGCCACCTATAATCGTCAACTTAATAAAGTATTGCCGAATGCCGGTCGCCTCTACGTCGATGGCGCTCACCCGGAATACTCCACTCCCGAATGCAGCAACCCCCGGGAAGTGGTGGCCTATGAACGTGCCGGGGACCACATTGTGGCTGAGTGCTTGGCCCGGCTGAACCACAGTATCGGAGAACAGAATTTTCTGGTTTACCGCAACAATTCAGACGGAAAAGGAAACAGCTTCGGATACCACGAAAATTACATTTTGTCCCGCCGGATTCCATTCGAGCAGGTAGCCAACGTTCTACTCCCTTTCTTTGTTTCACGTCCCATTTTTTGTGGCGCAGGGAAAGTCGGAGCGGAGAACGGCACAGATCCTATTCACTATCAAATCTCACAGCGGGCGGATTTTTTTGAATGTCTGCTTGATCTCAATACCATGGTGAACCGTCCCATCATCAATACCCGAGATGAACCCCATGCCCATCAAGCCGACTACCGACGCCTTCACGTCATCGTGGGTGATGCCAATATGTCCGAGGTATCAACCTTCCTGAAGGTCGGCACGACGGCCATTATCATGGAAATGTTGGAGCAGCATGGGCCTCTCCCGCATATTGAGTTGTCCGATCCGGTCAGGGCCATCAAGGCAGTATCACGAGATCTGACGGTGAAAAGTTCGCTTCCGCTAAACAATGGCCAACACACCACCGCTATCGCTATTCAGCGGGCCTTCCTGCAATCAGCCCATGACTTTTATCGAACCAGAGAGGTCTCCCCTATCACCAAGGAGGTGCTTGTCCGCTGGGAATCCACCTTGGATACCTTGGAGCGTGATCCTTTCGAGCTTCGGCGAGAAGTCGATTGGGTCGCCAAGCATGCCTTGATTCAGTCCTACATGGATCGCAAACACTGTTCCTGGAATGATCCCAGGGTGGCCATGATGGATCTACAGTATCACGACGTGCGACCGGACAAAGGACTGTATTATACCCTGGAGCGGACGGGACAAATTGAACGTTTGACACTCGAGCTGGAAGTCGAACGTGCTCGCCAGACTGCACCCGCCTTCACACGGGCATTCTTCAGGGGACAATGTTTAAAGCACCTGCCAGGCCGGGTATACGGCATGAGTTGGACTTCCGTCCTCCTTCATGCCGGAAATTCTACCATTAAGCGTATTCCACTGATGGATCCTTATCGAGGCACCCAACAACTCACCCAGGAATTGTTTAGGGACATTACCTCCGTGGATCAGTTATTATCCCGACTCGTGAAGTCCTGAATGAAACAGGGAATCCAGTCGGTCAGGTAACATTGAGGTTGCATGAATTCTGAAAACGTCTCCCTTCCAAACTTCTCAGCTGACCCGTGTTCCAGTTTCTACCAATACCTCACCTCCCAACGACCCGACTTACTCCCCATGGCGCGGTGGGAAAACTCACTCCCTCAGCAAGGCCAAACAGACGCTTCGTTGATGGCTACCAGGCATCTTCCCTGGCCCCACGGCACCACGGTTCTCGCCTTCACCTATGATAACGGCGTCCTCATCGCCGGAGACCGTCGCGCCACAGAAGGATTTCAAATCGCCGCGAATCGAATGGAAAAGGTCTTTCAAACCGATGGCTTTTCTGCCATGGCTATTGCAGGAGCTGCAGGACCCTGCGTGGAAATGGCAAAACTTTTCCGCATCGAACTGGAACATTATGAAAAACTTGACGGCCAACCCTTAACCTGCGAAGGGAAAGCCAATAGGCTTGGGCATATGGTAAAGGCCAATTTCCCCATGGTCTTACATGGACTCGTGGTCATTCCCCTGTTTGTCGGCTACGATCACAAACGAGAGACTGGCCGACTCTTCAAATATGACATAACGGGAGGACGCTACGAGGATACGGAATTTCACGCAGTCGGCTCAGGCGGGAAAGATGCTCGATCGACCCTCAAAGAATATTTCCGGAAAAACTTACCAGAGGACGCGGCGGTCAAAGTGGCCCTTCGCGCGCTCCTCAATGCCGCAGATGAAGATGTCGGAACCGGTGGACCAGACCTGGTCCGACGAATATTCCCGACCGTCAAATTAGTTGATTCCCGGGGGGTCCGGGATGTGGATGACACCCAATTGGCTACCATGTGCGAGGCATTGGTGAACGAGAAACAGGAGACATAAACCGTGGCCCTGCCCTATTACGTTTCACCCGAACAAATGATGCAGGACAGGGCGGAATATGCCAAAAAAGGCATCGCCAAAGGCCGGTCGATCATCGCCATGGAATATTCAGATGGCGTGCTGTTTGTCGCCGATAACCCCAGCGCCTCCCTGTTTAAAATTTCTGAGATCTATGACAGCATCGCATTTTCCGGGGCAGGGAGATACAGTGAATTTGAGAATCTCCGAAAAGCCGGCATTCAACATGCGGACGTCAAAGGCATGATGTATAGCCGCGAAGATGTGACCGCACGATCACTGGCAAATGGCTATTCACAAATTCTCGGCACGCTCTTTAGCCAGGAAATGAAACCTTACGAGGTGGAACTCCTGTTGGCTCAGGTCGGTGAGACACCGGAGCGCAATGAGTTATACCGCATCTCTTTTGATGGGAGTATTGTGGATGAACGAAAATTCACCGCCATTGGAGGACGATCTGAAACCATCTTAACCCTCCTCAGAAAAGAAATTCCTCAAACTTGCCCATCCCTTAAAGAAGCCTTAACACTCTGCCAACATGCCTTTGAACAGGGCACGGATCCTCGATCAAACCTAGAAGGTTTGGAAGTCGCGGTGTTGGACCGAACCCGAATAGGTAGAAGATTTCGGCGAGTCCCGATCCTCGAAGCTACCCAAATTCTCGCATAACTTCTCGTACGTTCCTCCCTCATACCTTAGTTGATCATTACCTGATCTGGGTGTATTCTGAGTATAAGATTCATTGAAATAATGCCCATATTTTCGAAAATGCTCCATTTTCAAAACCCGGAAAGTGAAAGATAGGATTACACAAGAAGGCCTGTTTAAGAAGACCGAAGCATTCGAGGAGGATTATTGTCAATTGGCGGTCAGATCCTTCAAACGAAAGGGGTCCGATGGCGGACGTGGGATAATATGCCCTTAAAAAGCCTCAGGAGAGGGAGGGGCCGGGGATGATGAAACGCATTGTTGGTCTTGAGAGTGAATATGGCCTGACATTTTCGCCGAATGGACGGGTCTACCTTCCCATTGAAAAAATACTCGGGTATATTTTTGAGGGACTTATCCCCAATAGCTGGCCATCCAATGCCTTTCTCACCAATGGGGCGCGGTTCTATCAAGACACGGGCTGCCACCCAGAATATTCCACGCCCGAATGCGACGACCTGCTTGATTTGATCATCCACGACAAAGCCGGTGAGAGGATTCTGGAAAGTTGTCTGCCCATTGCCGAAGAGCGCTTGCGCGAAGAAGGACTGTCCGGCGAGATCTTCATCTTCAAGAACAATACGGATTCCCTCGGCAACACGTATGGCTGCCATGAAAATTTCCTTATGCGTCGGGATGTGGATTTTTGGAAAGTCAGCGAACAACTCATCCCCTTTTTCGTCACTCGTCAAATTTTTTCGGGAGCCGGAAAAATACTGAAAGTTTCCGGAAAGTCTCAATATTTCATCTCCCAACGAGCGCAACATATTCATGAAAAAACTTCGTCCTCTACAACGTCGTCCCGAAGCATTATCAACACTCGCGATGAGCCTCATGCCGATGCCGAAAAATACCGTCGGCTTCATATCATCCTCGGCGATTCCAATATGTCGGAGTTTTCCACCTACTTAAAAGTAGGGACAGCCATGATCGTCCTCTCCATGATCGAAGACGGATTCACCATTCCACATATTGAACTAGAAGAACCTGTCAAAGCGATTCGAGACATCTCTCGGGATCCCACTCTGAAAAAAACCGTCAAGCTTGAAGATGGGAGCAACCTGACGGCATTGGAAATTCAACAGACATTCTGGGAACGGGCGGGTGAATATTTGGCGTTGCAGCCTCCTAACAAAGTCATGGCAGAGGTGCATTATGAATGGGGTCGCGTGTTGAAGATGCTGAATACCTCACCCATGGCACTCGTCCGCGAAATCGACTGGATCACCAAGCAATGGATTCTCGAAAATTACATGGCCAAAAAATCTTGTGGATGGGATGACCCCCGATTAGGCATGATGGATTTGCAATATCATGACATTAATCGACAACGAAGCCTGTTTCATCTCCTGGCAGAACGTAATCACATTCGAAAAATGATTGATGAGGACGCAATTGAACAGGCCAAAACGGTTCCTCCTCAAACCACACGAGCAAAAGTGCGAGGAGATTTCATCAGATTTGCCCGTGCAAAAAATCGGTCATATACTGTGGATTGGACCTATCTCAAACTGAACGGGTACTGGGAAGAAACCATTTTGTGCATGGACCCCTTTTGTCCTTTTAATCGACGCGTAGAAGAATTGCTCAGCCAGGTGCCTCATAATCGGCTCTTCCCATGATAAGCTCATTGTCCCCACGCCGTCCTACAGCTTCATGGAAAGTCTTGTTTGTCGTTTGCCTGCTGCTTGCCAGCATTTTCCCTATTCAGATCGTTCCGAGCGCGGAACGGAACCGACCGGGTGCCAATGGCCATCTCAGCGGAAAACAGGGCCAAGTCCTCTGGATTGACGTGCCGATTTCCCAACCTAAGGCCAAAGTGAGTGGCCTATTTCTCAAGCGGAAGATCCCCTTCTTCCCACACGGTGATACCCGCTTTGCAGGTATAGTGGGAATCGATATGGAAGATCCACCGGGAATGCAGGAGTTGAGTATCACGGTCAGTTCCGACTCCGGATCGGACCATCTCAGCTACACCGTCCAAATCATTAAAGAAGACTATTCCGTCCAACACCTGACGCTGCCGAAGAATACAGTGGACCTTGACGCTAAAACCCTACAGCGCGTTCAAAAAGAAAAAAAAGAATTGGCAGAGGCCTTTCACCACATTGGTACACGTCCTTTATGGGACGGTCCGTTTCTTGAACCTGTGAATGGGAAAGTCACTGGAGTTTTTGGCAGTCGCCGGGTGATTAATGGTCAGACCAGAAAACCCCACTCAGGAGAAGATATCGCGGCGCCAAAGGGTACTCCGGTTCAAGCCATTAACAAAGGTATCGTCGTCAAAACAGTTGATCACTTCTTTTCCGGAAAGGGTGTGGTCCTGGATCATGGGGTAGGCCTATTTTCCATGTACTTTCACCTCTCAGAGGTCGATGTCACTTCTGGCCAAACTATTCAGAAAGGAGAGGCGTTAGGCAAAGTCGGAGCCACAGGAAGAGCTACGGGCCCGCATCTCCATTGGGGCATACACTTAAATGGCTCCCGAATCAATCCATATGCATTGACCGCTCTCCCCATAGCAAATTGATTTAAGGATGGCGGCATTTGAATATTCCTCCGCTGCTCCGGACTCACCCTGAACGGTCTTTTTTTCTCGCAGACATCAGATTCATTTCGATTACCGGAAAGTAAACACCCTGTCCCATGCGATATATTTGCGTGTTCTGCGGCTCTAGTCTGGGGAACGACCCAGGATTTACCAACATGGCTCAGCGGCTGGGTCATGCGCTCATCCAACAAGGAATGGGCTTGGTCTATGGTGGGGGGAATATCGGACTGATGGGGGTGCTGGCATCAACTGTACTACAGGAAGGCGGGACCGTCATCGGAGTTATTCCCAAGCACCTGGCAGAGAAGGAACTCCTACATCAGGAACTTACAACTACGCATATTGTGAACACCATGCATGAACGAAAAACACTCATGGCAGATCTATCAGCCGGATTCATCACGTTACCCGGTGGATTTGGAACATTAGAAGAATGCTGTGAAATGGTAACCTGGGCGCAGTTAAATCTTCACCACAAGCCCTGTGGCCTTCTGAATTGCTTTGGGTTTTTTGATGGTCTGTTGAGATTTTTCGACCATCAAGTCCATCAAGGGTTTCTCACCCGGACAAACCGGGCGTTACTCCTTGAAGCCACCACTCCTGAAAATCTGCTGCCCCTCATCTTAGACCGACTTGAGCCTGACGTTCGCTAGCAGCATCAGGCTTAATAAGCCGACGGCCTGGAAAGGGGACGATTGGTCATTAATTCCATCGCACGAAGATTATCAAACGAAAACCCGCCATCTCCCATGACAACCAATCCCAATTTGCCCTTTTTAAATGATTGATCGTAGACATCAAGGGCCAGGTGGTTATCAAAAGAGATTTCGGTAAATTCCTTACTGATAATGGTATTTCGTTGAATCCGGAGAGAGTGCCAATCACCAGATCGAAGGATCAAGGACTCTCTTCCTAATTCGGTTGGTTGCCCATCCTTGACGACATACGCTACAACCTCGTTTGTTCTGGGTTCGACAACGGTGGCAAAGAAGTTTTTATCATCTTGGATCCCATATGCCAAACCGGCTTTCCCGGTCGGTGTTCCCAAATTAAGCTTTAAACGGACTGAAAGATCCACATATTCAACGACAGCGTCTTCTGCGATCAAAAGATGGTAGCACCAATCCTCCCCACACTGTAATCGTTGCTCTACCAAATGGGGCGGACTGGGAGCGTTGCTATCTTCTTTGACTGACCATTCCCCTTTTCCTGAAGATCCACCAAAAGCCTGCGTAAAACCCTTTGGTAGGCCATTCAGCGACGACTGATCAAAATTCCATTCCTGAAAAAGAGGGGGAGTTGTTTTATGAAACGGCTTGGGAAGCTCCTGAGGTCCTTCTTCCGAAAATCCCACCGAAACCCCCATCACGAGAAAACTCAAGGCCGTCACCAACACCAGTCCTCCATAACCACATGATCTTTGTGTGCCCATAACCCTTTGCCAAGACATTCGGCTAGACAGAAAACGCTTCTCAAGTAAACTCAACTCCTCGTGTTTCATAAGCATCCCTACCCCAAAAAGACATGAATATTAAGTAGACGAAAACCCATAGCGCTTAGGATGATACGCATTCTCACCGGAAGTCCACAACCCCTTTTTGGCAATCAAGGCAAGGCACCATCAGGGCACCATCGCCCGCCCGCCAACCTCACGATGCACTAAAGTTCTGACAGGAAAAATTCATGAACCCTTCCCGCTTCTCACAGGAGCCCGGATAAGATCCAGATGCCCCACGAAAACACAAATGCCATCCTTTCCGTCTAACCATTTTCCAGAAAAAATTGCAGAAAAAATCGAGCTTTGATAGGTTGACACTGGCGTTGGTCTCCTGGAAATTTGAATCAAATTAACAGATATGCGCTGGACCACGATATTCCAATCTGTGACTCAACCGGCTCTTTTGGCCGTGATAATCCTTAACCAACTCGTGGGGCCACAGATTAGTGAGGCCAGTTCCCCCAGACCCGTTGAAACGGAAGAATGGTCCTTTCAGGAACTCCTGCCATCTGAATCCGTCATCACGCTGACGCTGCAGGAAGCCGTCATGGAAGCATTAGAACATAATCTGGACATTCAAGTGAGCCGACACACCAGAGATATTCTACTCACCGACATTGTCTTTCAACAGGCACAATTTGACCCCACGGTTGAGCTCGGCGGACGGTACGACCGGACAGTCGTTCCACTCAATAGGCCCATATTCGGCCTTGAAGGGGTGTCGCTGGGTTCGATTCCGGACACCTTTGATCAAAATGAAACAAACTTCAGCCTGGGATTGAATCAAAAGTTGCTGACCGGCGGATCGTACGATCTGACCTACGATACAAGACGGAATTCCGTAGCCGGATCAACCAGCTTTCTTTTCAACCCGGCCTATTCAAGCAATGTACTCTTTAATCTGACGCAACCACTTCTTCGTAACTTCGGACCCTCGATCAATAACATTCAAATCACGCTCGCACAAAACGCAGCTGATGTGGAACAACTGACACTCCTTAACCAGATCCTGTCGGTGATCGCCCAGGTCGAGCAAGCGTATTGGGAACTCGTTTTTGCCCGGGAGAATCTGAAAGTCGCTCGCGCGACCTTACAGGCCGCAGAAGAATTGCTGGCCAGCAACCGCGCAAAGGTTAAAGCCGGGGTGATGGCCGATGTAGAGGCCCTTCAGGCTCAGGCAGGGGTAGCCAACCAGGTCGAACAAATTTTGCTGGCCCAAAAAACCGTTCTGGATCAGGAAGACCAACTCCGTTTACTGCTCAGCAAATCGGAATTCAAACTGACCCAATCCACACCCCTTGTCCCGCTCGACCCACCCATTCAACATCTTCAGGAAACCCCGCTCAAAGAAAACCTGGAGCTAGCATTCGAGCATCGTCCGGACATTCTTCAAGCCAAAAAGAACATTGACACGTCCAACGTCAATACCCGCTTTGCCAAGAATCAGCTTCTACCCGACCTCTCTTTTCAGGGCAGTCTCGGTCTCAGCGGACTGGGGAAAAATCCCCGGGATGACTGGGATCGTTTGGGCAGCACGGATTTTTATAACATGGGAGGAGGACTCGTCCTCAGTTACCCCATAGGAAACCGCTCAGCGCAGAGTCAATATCAACGCCGGATCCTGGAAACTCAACAAAGCCAGGTCTCTCTCCTACGTGTTCGCCAACAAATTATCCTGGACGTCAAAGAAGCCATCCGTCAGGTACAGACGAGCTTCAAGCGCACCAGAACGAATCAAACGGCTCGCCAATTGTCCGAAAGGCAACTCAACGCCGAGCAGGAACGCCTCAATCTCGGGCTCAGTACCACTCGATTAGTTTTGGAATTCCAAAGAGATCTTCGAATAGCTCGAGGTAGGGAATTACGAGCCATTCTGGACTACAACCAATCATTATCACGTCTTCGCCTCGTCACCGCCTCTACACTCGATCATTACAACATTGAAATTCAGTAAAGAAAAAAATGAAAAATCCCCATAAAGATTCTCACCCCGGTGATATCCCAGGCTCAGGTTAAGACCACCACACCATTCTCCTTGCGGGAGGCCTTACCAAAATAACCACACCGGCCTTCCTTTACAAAGCTGAGTAAGCTTCCAGCAAAGGGAGTCCTTGTTACGTATCTCTCCTTTTTCACTCCACTTTGTCTGAATGAAATCATGCCCCTATGCGCAAAGCTAGCAACCCTCTCACCCCGCAATTTATCTCTTTCCTGTCTTTCTATTTCCCAGGCCTTTGCTAGACTTGTTACCATACAAGTAGAGATATGAATAAAACATCTTGGATTTTGATCATCATCATACTTGCGGCAGCGGTGGGTGGTTGGGTGTATTATTCCCGGTCGACTGGTCAATCTTCTCCTGAAACCGCACGTCACAACGTGGTCGAAGTTGTCCGAACCTCGCTTCAAACGAAGGTGTCGGAGACCGGTACGATTATGCCTTCTCAAACCATTGAAATTAAATCTCAATTTTCCGGCGAAGTCGCTCAATTGTTTGTGAGTGCGGGGCAAGAGGTTCAAAAGGATCAGGTCTTAGCGATTATACGACAGGAATCCAGCCAGGCCCGCCAGGTGGCCCAGCTCAGAGCAGGCATCTCGGAGGAACGTTTAAACGTGGACACCGCGCATCGGGAATGGATCCGTGCCGAATCCCTCTTCAAAAAAGGGTTTATCCCTCAAAAAGAATTGGAACTTTCGCATCGGGACTATCAACAATCCCTGGTTCGTCTGGAGTTGGCCGAGCGACAACTTTTATTGGCCTTAGGCGGCAACAAGGAACTGTATGAACGATACCGTGATGGGTCTGCCTCAAAAACTCGCCCTGAAGAATTTCAGGTCCGGTCACCCTCCCAAGGTACCATCCTGGAAGTTCTTGTCCATACCGGAGAAATCATTACGTCCGGAACCGCCACATTCGGCGGCGGAACAATTCTCATGCGCATTGCCGATCTCTCCCACATGGTGGTGAAAGCAAAAATCAATGAGGTCAATATTCCAAGGGTTTCGGTTGGCCAGTCGGTGGACATTCGGCTTGACGCCTTACCGGAAAAAATTTTTACGGGCCGGGTGATGGCCATTGCCGCCCAGGGGGTGAAAGAAAACAATCTGGTGACGTATGAAGTCTCTATCGCCATTAAAAATACCCACTCCGATTTAAAACCGATGCTGACGGCAAACATCGATATTGAGACAACAAGGCTGGAGAATGTCCTCACCGTTCCGCTTGAAGTCCTACGTGTCAACAAAGGGGATGATGTGGTGGACGTGCTCGTGGAAGGACAACCCCAGACCCGGAAGGTCCGTGTCGCCTTCCGGACTGATACGCAGGCCATCATCACTCAAGGACTTCAGGAACACGATCAGGTCGTCGTCCCATCCTATAAAGCCGAAGAGGCTCGTCGATAACGCCGGAAGTGGATTTGGCTATGTTAATTGAGCTCAATCACATCTCTAAAATCTACCAAGCAGGGCATGTCAAGGTGCCGGCCTTAATTGATATCACTCTCCAGGTAAATAAGGGAGAATTCGTGGCCATTATCGGACAGTCCGGAAGCGGCAAAACCACCCTCCTGGATATTATTGGCTGTTTAAGTCGTCCGACGAATGGCGAGTATTGGCTGGATGGGGATTTGGTCAACACTCTTCCCGACTCCCGCTTAACCGGCATCCGTAACAAAAAAATCGGGTTTATCTTTCAAACCTTCCATTTACTTCCGCGGAAGACCGCCTTGGAAAATGTCCAACTTCCTTTGATGTATGCGGGCGCCTCACGAACAGTCCAACACGACACTGCACAGACATTATTAACCAAGGTCGGCCTGCAAGACCGCCTTCGCCATTACAGCAATCAGTTATCGGGAGGCCAACAGCAACGCGTGGCGATCGCGCGTGCGTTAGCCAACAGCCCAGCGCTCCTCCTGGCGGACGAACCCACGGGAAACCTGGATAGTCAATCAGGGAAGGATATTCTTGCCCTCTTTGAGCAACTGCATCGTCATGGACAAACCATCGTGATGATTACCCATGATCCGCTCATCGCCCAGCAGGCGGAACGCCGCATCACCCTGGCAGATGGCAGAGTCGTGGCTGATGAATATATGCATCAACCCCTCACGGTGCCGGGATAAGATGATGTTACGCTCAATTTTTCTGGACGCGCTGAAAAATCTCTCAGGGAACGCGCTTCGTTCGGGGCTTACCATGTTGGGAGTCATTATTGGCGTCGCCGCGGTCATTACCATGATTGCCATAGTGGAAGGCGGACAAGTCTGGCTGGTGAATTCGCTTGAGCGCATGGGCACCAATTTGCTGTTTGTCTGGAAAAAGCGGCTGACCGTTGAAGAACGACAGCTCTTTGCGGGGAGAAATACGGAACTCCGCTATGACGACGCTCTGGCCATTCAAACACGTTTTCCGGATCTGGTCGTTGCTCCCATTATTGAGCTGGATGGTCAATTAAAAGCGGGGGATCGTGACTACAGCGGACGGATCACCGGCACCTCACCCGAATATAGCCAGATCCGAAACTTCCGCCCCGAATCCGGACGATTTGTCTCATCCACCGACGTCAAGGAATGGAACCGTTCCGTGGTATTAGGACATACCATAGCCGAAGTTTTGTTCGGATCCCAACCCGCCATCGGAGAGGGCGTAAAAATCGGCGATCAACGATTTACGGTAAAGGGCATCATGGAGCCCAAGGGGGAGATTTACGGGCACGATTACGACGAAATGGTGATCATTCCTATCAGCACGGGCCTGCGGTTTTTCCAGGGATCCGACAAAATCCGATCAATGATCATTCATGTACCTGACCGGCAGCGCATGGATGAAATCTCCCAGGCACTGCATCAATTTCTGGTTCAACGTCACGAAGGGGTAGACGACATTCATATCCGGAATCAGGGAGAATTTCTGAGTGCCGTGGACCAAACGCTTTTGACCTTCCGGCTGGTTCTTGGAGGCATTGCGGTGATTGCCCTCCTCGTCGGCGGCATCGGCATCATGAACATCATGCTCGTAACCGTCACCGAGCGAACCAGGGAGATTGGGCTCCGAAAAGCCATCGGGGCCAGGCGGCAGGATATTCTGTTGCAATTCCTCATTGAGTCCACGACCATTAGCGTGATTGGCGGATCCATTGGCATTCTTGTGGGCATTCTCGCAGCCTATGGCATTGGGGATGTAGTCGCTCGGGCCATGCCGGGCGGAGGAGATTGGGGAGCAGTGGTCCAGCCGACCGCCATTGCCATTGCGTTTGCCTTTGCGGTCGTTGTCGGGGTGGGATTCGGTCTCTTTCCCGCCATGAAAGCTTCGAAACTGGAGCCCGCCGAGGCCTTGCGCTATCAATAAGTTTCAGGAGGGGGCTCCTGTTTTACCCGGAACCGGCCACACCGTCCATGCCCATTGTCCAGCTGTGATACCTCAGAAAGAACGAGCCGCAGGATTAGCCTTCCTGCCGATCCTCACCACTATCGGGTTTTACCTTTTACCCGCAGACTGGCAACTCCACACGGCCGTCCAATTTGTTCCACAACTGACGGCGTATGCCGCCTTAAGCGCCTGGGCCTACAAAAATGGAGATCTACGGCACAAACTTGGGCTAGGATTCACCAACATACAGTCAGGGGTTACCCGAGGGACTGCGGTTGGCCTCACGCTGGGAATACTGAATACCGGGGTCATCTTGTACGTCATGCCTGCTTTGGGAGTGGACATCAATTTTCTCTCTCAGACCCCTCATGCCCAGGTTCCGTTTTGGATCATGATGCCATGGTTCATTATTCTGATTGCTATGGCAGTGGAATTGAATTTCCGCGGATTTCTCCTGGGCCGATTACTGGTATGGTTTCAACATGTGCGTCAACCCGATCACCTCTCGAGGACCAGGATTCGCCTCCAGGCCTTTCTCCCCTTATCCCTATCAGCCCTGACGTTTTCATTTGATCCCTTCATGGTGTCGACATTTCGTGATTTACATTGGATTGCCGTATGGGATGGCCTCGTGTGGGGATGGCTATGGATGCGAATGCACAACCTCTATACGGTCATAGCCGCTCATGCCGTGGAAGTGATTCTTCTCTATCTCATCATACGGGGAATATTGTCATGACACCCTCGTTCTCTCCTCATCTGGTGAATCATCCCTTTGGAGACCCCGGCCTCTATGTCGATATACGGTGGAGCCGGCGTGCTCTGCTTTTTGACCTAGGGGATAATGTGCGTTTGAGTCCAACCCAGCTTTTACGAGCACAGGATATTTTCATCTCTCATACGCATATGGATCACTTTATCGGGTTTGATCGGCTCATTCGTGTGGCCCTGGGTCGTGGCAAGAATCTTCGATTGCATGGTCCACCGGGCCTTATTGAAAATATTCAGGGCAAACTTCGTGGGTATACCTGGAATCTGGTTGATGGATATCCGCTCACCATCGAGGCCAGAGAATATCACCCCACCCACATTCAACCCGCGCATTTTCATGCGAAGAACGCATTCGCCTGTAACTGGGAAACCTTAATCCCAGGAGATCATTCCCACATGTTTCCGGTTCTTCAAGAACCGGCTCTTCTCGTGAAAGCCGTCGCACTCAACCATCGGATCCCTTCCCTGGCCTTTTCGCTGGAAGAACCCTTTCACATCAATATTAAGAAGGCCCGACTCCAAGAGGCAGGCCTTCCAGTGGGTTCCTGGCTCAAAGAAGTCAAGCAATTGATATTAGATGGCGCCCCGGATTCACACATCTTTTCCGCCACAATTTATGTTGAGCATCGGAAAGAGGAACGCATATTTGATGTAGGCACCATAAAGCGAGAATTTACAACCATCACCAAGGGGCAAAAAATCGCTTATGTCGTTGATTGCCGATATGATACCGACAATGAACAACGGATCATTCAGTTATGCCAAGGGGCCACAACGCTATTTTGCGAGGCACCCTTTTTAGATGCCGACCGGGACAAAGCTGCCAATCGTTATCACCTCACGGCCCGCCAGGCAGGAACGCTAGGACGAAAAGCCGGTGTGGAACAATTGGTCGTCTTTCATTTTTCTCCCAGGTATACCGGACAGGGGGACAAACTTCACCAGGAGGCCATGGAAGCCTTTCATGAGTAGTCATCACATGACATGAGGAGGGACGATGCCGGAATGGGTCAGATATGGATTGTATTTTGTCCTGGGCGGAACATTAGTGAGTGTCTCCACGTATCTGGGAAGTCATGGAAGAGGGTTCCTTGCTGCCCTGGCCAGCACTCTGCCGGTCATCAGTGGAGTGACCTTTATCCTCATCTTTATCAATGCCGGGTCGGCTCCGACCATTTCATTTGCCAAACACATGATTTGGCTTTCTCCCCCATGGTTTGTCTATGTGGGAGCGATGATTGCATTTGTCCCCAAGTTAGGCTTTTGGCCGGCATATGGTTTGGCGATCACCCTATACGTGGCGGGAGTGGGGCTGACCCGACTGTTTCTTGATTAGCAGGAAATTTCTTCAGCATCGCGCAATCACAATAGAAAGGTTTTTAGAAAATCATCTGGACGGGTTTGAAGGACGAACATGGCGGAATTCATTAAACCGATTATTCACGCATTTTTAGTGTGTGACACCATTATCATCGATAGTCTGACAGGAAAAAAAAGCATCATTGGGGCCTTTACCCATCTCTGGGCAAAGACATTTCCCTGCCAGCACCCACAAGTCGGCGTATATTTTTCGCTCACCGATGCGGAAGGCAGGTACGCATTCGAAATCCAGCTGGTATACCTTGATCAAGATCAGATTGTCGGCAAAGGTTCCCTCCCGCCAATTGACATTTCCAACAGGTTAACTACCCAGGACTTCGGCGTGAACATCCCCTATCTCCTATTTCCAGGGCCGGGACGGTATGAATTTCGTCTGTATGCCGATGGTCATTTCATCACCCAAAAAGATTTCCAGGTTATCCAACAAGCCTCCTCTCCTTCACCACAGTCCTGAGTTCATATTAGCTTATTCGTCTATCGACTCCCCCTTTGCATGGAGCGGGGGACAGGAAAATCCGACAGGGCTCATTCCACAATCCGGACAACGTGATCAATATCAACAAATCGACCGGGTAAAAACATGCCCTTTCCGGGTGAATTCGACAAGATGCAGCCACACCTTCCAGCAATCTCGACCTCACTCCCCGGTCCCCCCCACTTTACCTTTTCCCTCTAGTCACCGATGAACTATCCGGAAAGAGACGACCAACGGCTCCAAAAATCCAATCAAGATGTCAGACTACAGGGGAAATGCCTTTTTCCCCATAAAACAGGACAAAATTACCATTTCAAATAGGGAGATTTGCAATGACTGCATCGCACCACCAACAGGGTAAACTACGCCTAGGCTGTCTGTTCATCCTGATCCTCTTTGTTTTAGGCACAGGTACAGCCCAAGGCCAGGTGGTCGGGGATGGGTACAACAATAGCCTGATTTACAAAATCCAATCTGATTCGAATACGGTCTATATTTTGGGATCGATCCACGTGTTGGCCGAAGAATACTATCCTCTCACCAGATCCTTCTCCTATGCCTATTACAATTCACAAAAAGTCGTATTTGAAATTGATCCGGAAATATTATTTTCTTCCGACTCATTTTCTAAATACGAAAAACAGTACACCCTCCCAAAGGGTAAAACCCTGAAAACGGTGCTCTCTCCAAAAACGTATGGGCTTGTCAAACAGAAGATTCAAGCCTTAGGAGGGAACATTCAGGATTTCCAACAATACAAACCCTGGGTGCTCTATCTCACGTTAAGCGGACGGTTTGATTCCTCAATAGATTTCCGGCCTGAATTAGGAATTGAAAACCATTTCTATCGCATGGCCAAGGATGCCGGAAAACCGACCGGCGGGCTGGAAACCATTCAAGACCAATTGAATGTGTTCGATACTCTTCCATTCACCATCCAAGATGCTCTTCTGCAGGAATCGCTCGCCGCCGCCGGTTCAAAGGAACGAGAGCAAGCGTTCTTACATATGGTGAAAGACTGGCACCAGGGAAACCTCGACGGGTTGGAACAGTTGGTGGAGTCATTCAAAACCTACCCGCTGTTCTATAAAAAACTGCTCGTCCAACGAAACCAGAACTGGATTCCCCAGATCGAATCGTTCTTACAAGAGGAGAAAAACGTCTTGATCATTGTGGGTGCGGCTCACCTCGCGGGAAAGGACGGATTACTCGCGCTGCTGAGAGAAAAAGGCCACCAGATTGAACGAGTGTCTTATGCCATGCCCTAGAACCGCAAAGGAATGTCCCATTACGGCCGATCAGCCTCGGCCATGCCCTTTCGGGCTATCCAATCAATCATCTGCGGGCTCATCAATTTCATCCACCGACCCCACTGTCCTCTCCAGGACGTAAACACCAGTCGCTCCCGCCGGGCCATCCCCTTGATGATCATATCCGCACATTTCTTCGCGGTTAAGAATCTGGCATGTCCTTCAAGAACTCGCCCGAAAGGTTGTCCATAAGGCCCGATACTTCGTTTATGAATTTCGGATTGCACAAAATCGGGAGCCACAATGGTTACGGTGACTCCCGTCCCTGCCAACTCAATACGCAACGACTCAAAAAATCCGTTCATGGCATGCTTACTGGCACTATAGGCTGAATGAGCAGGCACTCCCGTCAAACTGGCAACGCTGGAGATGGCAACAATCCTGCCTTGCGTGGCCTTCAAGAACGGCAACGCCAATTTGGTACAGTACACGCTGCCGAAAAAATTCACCGCCATCACGCGTTGATACAGTTCCACGTCGTGAGCATCCTCCACCGTCGACCACATGGATATCCCGGCATTATTCACCAACACATCAATCCGGGAATACCCATTCACCACCTCTTGAATCATTGCGGAACAGGCATGGGGATCCGTCACGTCCGTCGGAATGACCAGGGCAGACGCTCCCAGGCTTTCACAGGTAAGGGCCACCTCCTGCAAACGTGACCGGTTTCTCGCGACCAGCACCAGCCGGGGAGCCTGTGGCGCCAACGCACAGGCGAGCGCTTTTCCAATACCCGATGACGCTCCGGTAATGAGAATCACCTGGTTTGTAAATTCACTCATCGTCCCTTCCTTAGGAATCGAAATGGGATGGGCCCTATTGACAGATTTTTTTAACGAGCGTAGCATTACATCTGCGCTCATGAAAGATGATTATGAAAGGAAGGAGAGCATGAGCGTGCATCTCCTTTCAAACCGTAAAGAGGAAAGGGGGTCTCAAATGGACGACCTTACTCCACCGGATCATGTAGGCCCATCGGCGGCGAAACCCGCCTCAGTCTCCTGACGGGCCTTCTCGTTTACGCCGAATCATATCCCTACTCAAACACAAGCACGCCTAAGGGCATCTGCCAGCGGGAATAGCACTGAGCTTGATGATAATGAGTCAAAAGAGGGATCTTCAACCTTCACATCTGGAAGATTCGGCCAAACCCTTAACGAGAAACGCGTCATTAGCCTACTGATGGGCCACATTGAACATGAGGTTCACATTTTGTGGTGTTTGCCACATAATCCGAGGGGCTCCCTTTCACGGGACAAGCCCCTCGGATTGTTTTTTCAGATAGCCGTTTTCCACACCTTCTGCCACTCAAACCCCTGACTCTCTGATATGAGCATCCCTTCTACCCGGTTTCAACCATATTGCCTTGAGTTACCAGCCTGGGTCGCCGATTATCTTGTACAACAACCGGAGACCTACCCGACTCAGGATTCCCGTATGGACCTGGTCATTAACCTGGCGCAACTCAATATTCAATATGGAACCGGGGGACCATTTGGAGCCGGGGTTTTCCGCTTGGACACTCAAGAACTGGTCGCGCCAGGGGTGAATCTCGTCCTTTCGTCGAAAAGTTCAATTGCCCATGCTGAGGTTGTTGCGATGCTGATGGCACAGCAAATCGTGGGCTCTCATAATTTAGGAGCAATCGGATTTCCCACCCATGAGTTGGTAACCAGTTGCGAGCCATGCAGTATGTGCCTGGGAGCGATTTCCTGGTCCGGCGTTCGGCAAATCGTCTGTGGCGCCAGAGGAAGTGACGCCGAAGCGGTTGGTTTTGACGAGGGCCCCAAACCTGCAAATTGGATGTTGGAACTTGAGCTGAGGGGGATCGCCGTGACCACGGATATTGCGCGAGGCAGGGCCGCGTCTGTCCTCCAGCAATATGTCCAAAACGGCGGAGAAGTGTATAACGGCCGGAAAAGGTAGATGAGGGCCCTATTTCACTTTCCCAATTTCAAGGAGAAACGTTGATGACTCCTGCACAGAACACATCAAATGCTTCACACGCATCAACCATTACTCTCGCCATTGATATTGGCGGATCCGGCATCAAGGGCCTCCTCCTCAATCAGTCCGGTCAACCTCTGTCTGAACGGGTACGAATGGTCACACCAAAACCTGCCACGCCAAAGGCCATTGTCCCCCTTATTTCGGATATCGCCAAAACTCTGGGCCGGTTTGATCGAGTATCAGTGGGTTTTCCGGGCGTCATTCATCAGGGACGGGTGAAAACAGCCCCCAACCTGGACGCATCCTGGCCTGGAACCGATCTCGTGGGAGAACTGGAACGACAACTTAACAAGCCGGTTCGGGCGGCGAATGATGCGGATGTGCAGGGCTACGGAGCAATCAAAGGCCAAGGGGTCGAAATGGTCATTACCCTGGGAACCGGATTTGGAACCGCGTTATTTATAAATGGGCACCTCGTACCAAATTTGGAAATTGCCCACCACCCCTTTCGAAAACAAGAGACATACGAAGTGCAATTGGGTGCCAGCGCACTGAAAAATGTGGGAAAAAAGAGATGGAATCTCCGGTTGGCCAAAGCGATTGATATATTAGATCGAGTGATTAATTTCGACCATCTCTACATTGGCGGGGGCAACGGCAAAAAGGTCACCATTCCACTGCCCTCTCATGCCACAATCGTCTCCAATACAGCCGGGCTCCTCGGGGGAATAGCCCTCTGGGCCGATCCCAATGTGGTCATTCCATCTAAGCCTAAGGTCCCTGGGAAAGGAACCGCACGAAAACAGGCTCCTCGAAAAAAGCCATCAAAAACCCTCCGGAAGAAAAAGAATTGACTCTCCTACACGCTTTTCCACCACTCAGCTCGTTCCACGCCACGTGGTGCCTTACCTTCATCCTGAGGGAAATCGCCTAACCGGCACACGCCACCATGATTCCTTACGGGTTACCTCAACTTCTCTGGGTAGGTCTGGGCGGGTTTTTAGGGTCGGTAGGCCGATTCGTGATCTCCGGCTTCTTTAACCGCCTAAGCCCGGCTCTTGCCTTCCCCATTGGTACGTTGGCCGTGAATATTCTCGGCTGTTTCCTGATCGGGTTACTCCATGGGTGGGCCGAGTCCCGGAATATCCTCGGAACGGACACCAGAATTTTTCTGTTTATCGGCGTTCTGGGGGGATTCACGACCTACTCAACCTTCGGATTCGAATCCCTGGCACTCCTGAAAGACGGGGCCATGCTCAAAGCCTCCGCCAATATCATCATCCATGTCTTCGTGGGTCTAGCCGCCGTCTGGCTGGGTGATACATTAGGCCGCCTGTAAGCCCAAGGCCTTTCTTCCCCATTTCAATTCATAAAATACATTGGAGAGTGGATTCCTTCTGTTGAAGCCACTTGGCGGGAAGGGGGTGAACACGGTACAACCATTATTCGTCTTTTTCACTATCCGAATGGGCAGCATCCCTGAATATGTCCTTAAAGAAACCGGTTTCACCTTCCAGCTCTCCCCATGCCGATCTGATCATTGAAGGCGCGCGGCAAAATAACCTCAAAAACATTTCGCTCCGTATCCCGCACAACGCCGTCACCGTGGTCACCGGTGTGTCAGGATCCGGGAAATCCTCTTTGGCCTTCGACACCCTGTTTGCGGAAGGCCAGTGGCGCTATGTGGAATCGCTCTCCTCCTATACGCGCATGTTCCTGGACCGCGTCAAACGGCCTGATGTGGATCGACTCACCAATATTCGTCCCTCAATTGCCTTGGAACAAAAAAATCCAATTCGGACCTCGCGCTCCACCGTCGGCACCACCAGCGAAATTTCAGATTATCTCCGCTTGGTGTTCTCCAAAATCGGACGCTTGACCTGTCCCGACTGCAAGGTGGAAGCCATCGCCCACCACCCCACCGCGGTCGCGCAAGATTTACTCAATCGTTTTCCCAAGGAACGTGCCCTCGTCTGTTTTCCCAAACCCGCCCCCCATCCTGACGCACTGGAATTTATGAAAACCGCACTCCTCAAGCAAGGCTTCATCCGTATCGTCATCGACCAACAACTGATCAACCTCAATACCGATACCTTCCCCTCACCGCTGCCATCGGAATTGTTGATCGTCGTTGATCGCCTGACTTTGGATACGGAATCGCGCAGCCGATTGGTCGAAGCCTTGGAATCGGCGTTTCGTGAAAGTGAAGGCCGCGCGAGCGTCATCATCGGGGATAACGAACCCATTGGCTATAGCGCCCATTTGTCGTGTCCGGGATGCGGCAGGACGTTCCCGCCGCCACGCCCGGTGTCCTTTTCGTTCAATCATCCACTTGGCGCCTGTCCCGAATGCAAAGGGTTCGGCAACATCTTGCGCTACGACGAACGGTTACTGATTCCCGACGCCGACAAATCCTTACAGGACGGCGCGATCGAACCCTGGACCAAACCATCCAATGTGTGGTGGCAGAAAGAAATGCTCAAAGCCTTCAAGAAGAAAAACCTCGACCCGACCACACCCTACAACCAGCTCACCCAAGCAGAACAAGACCTGATTTGGAAGGGAGAAGGAAAGCTCGAGGGCATCGATGATTTTTTTACATATCTAGAAGGCAAACGCTACAAAATGCATGTCCGGGTCTTCTTAAGCCGGTATCGCAGTCCCTCGCCTTGCACAACCTGCCAGGGAACCCGCTTGCGGCCGGAATCCCTCATGGTCAAAATCTATGAATGCCACATTCACGAGGTATGCGGATGGCCCCTCTCGGATCTTCAACGATGGCTTCAGAACTTGCCGCTAAGAAAATTTGAGGAGGCGATCGCCAAGGATCTGTTGATAGCCTTGCAAACGAAACTGTCATTTCTTCTGCGCGTGGGTTTGGACTATCTCACGCTCAACAGGGAAATGCGGACGTTATCCGGAGGCGAAGCTCAGCGTATTCATCTGGCGACACAACTGGGCAGTCAGCTCATGGGCACACAATATGTTTTGGATGAACCGACGATCGGCCTCCATCCACGCGACACCGAGTCCATGGGCATGATTTTGCGGGAGTTGGCGGAGCGGGGAAACACGGTCATTGTGGTGGAACATGATCCGCAGATTATTCAACAGGCCGATTACATCGTCGAACTGGGACCTCACTCAGGCAATCAAGGCGGAGAGGTCATCTGCGCGGCCCCCTACCAATCCTTTCTTAAGCATCCCCAATCGCTCACCGCACAATATTTGCGTGGGGAACGAACCATTCCTTTACCATCCAAACGCGGAACAGGAAATGGAAAAGCGCTTCAGTTCACAGGAGTGAACGAACAAAATCTCAAAAATCTCACGGTGAACATTCCCCTCGGCACGCTGGTCTGTATCACGGGTCCTTCCGGATCGGGAAAAAGCACGTTAGTCGAAGCCACCATCTATGCAGCCCTTGCGCGTTTTTTCAAGGTGGACACTCCTCCGCAACCCGAGCTAGCAAGCATGACGGGACCTGAACACCTCCGAACCGTCTGCCTCATTGACCAGGAACCCATCGGCAAAACCCCGCGTTCTAATCCCATCACCTACATTAAAGCCTATGATGAAATCCGGGCCTTATTCGCCCAGTCCCCTGAAGCGCGGGCGCACCGGCTCACGCCCGCGCATTTCTCATTTAACACCGGCAAGGGCCGATGCGCTCGTTGCCAGGGCAACGGATACGAAAAGCTGGAAATGTATTTCCTGGCGGACCTCTACGTGCCCTGCGCAGACTGTGAAGGCAAACGGTTCAAAGACAAGATCCTACAAGTCCAAGTCAAAGGGCTTTCCATTCATGATGTGTTAAACCTCACCGTCGATCAAGCGGTAGCCTTCTTCGCCACGTCATGTCCCAAGGTCCTCAAAGGATTGCGCGTGCTTCAACAGCTTGGACTTGGTTATCTCACACTGGGACAGCCAGCCACGACTCTATCCGGAGGCGAAACCCAACGGCTGAAAATCGCCCGGGAATTGACCAACACCCCAAAACGATCAGCCGCCCACTCAGACCACAAAGGTGCCCTCTACATCCTGGACGAACCCACCAGGGGACTGCACCTTGAAGATATCACGCGCCTGTTAACCGTGTTGAATCAACTGGTGGAGGAGGGCAATACGGTCCTGGTGGTCGAACATCACCTGGACGTCATCAAATACGCGGATTGGGTCATGGACCTCGGCCCCGGCGGCGGCGAATCCGGCGGCCACATCGTAGCTCAAGGTCCGCCGGAAGACATCGCAGCTAACCCCAACTCCATCACGGGAAGATATCTGAAGACTCTGCTTTAAAACTTAGCACCTTATGAAGAAAATATTTCAAAAGGCAGCTTCACGTCCTTGTTTCAATCAGCCGGGTTTTCTTGGATAAGTTAGGCCAGGGTTTTTACCAGCTTTCTCCAAACTAGTATTTCCTTTATAGTACTAGAATAGATCAATGTTTGATTCAACGCGCGCTTACTCTTATGCTTCTTTCTTTTCAAGAATCGTCCTCCGTGAGAGAGAAAGCTCTCGTTTTCTGTCTCTTTGTTTTCATAGTCGTCAGCATTCAAGGATGCTCTGATTCCGAAGAAAAAGCCTCACCGACTACCCAGGAAAAGCCGGCACCGGCAACATCAGCAAATGCGCCAATAGGTACGGAGGCTCCATCAACCACGAGCGAGCAAGGAACTGATTCTCTGCCGGCCACACAACCGGAACCCTTCCGTCAACCAGCCCAGGAAGAATTGGATCACGCGAACTTTGCCATAGGAAAAGCTGAACAACTCCTTCGTCGAGCTCCCATGGGCAAAGAATCGGACCTGGCATTATCCGCTTTGGAGCGGGACCTGGATTCGGCTCGAACCCTTCTTCGAACCGGTCAAACGCATTTTGATGAACAGAAATTTGAAATGGCCCGAACTCAGGCCCAACAAGCCACGGAAAAAGCTTCGGCCGTGTATGAGCACATTGAGCAGGCCATCAGTACGGTTAACGAAAATTCACGATAGCTTGACGGCTTTTATGGTTAATCTGGTCTGTGGTGGTGTGGTCCGATCATGGTTCCCGACAACCGAGATCTTCATCGTCCCCACAAGACTTTTGAAACTCTCAAAATAAACGGGTCTATAGTTTTCTGCGTGGCGGTAGCTTCGGGAGTCTTGATGCTTCCCTTGCTCGTTGTCCTCGCGTCACCTTTCCTGAATTCTGTCCAATCCATCCCGTTATCCATACCCTTCCTCCAGACTTCTCAGAGTCTTTTCCAAGAAGGTCCTTCCTACGATACGCCGGTACCCATGCCGCAGACCCTTTTTCAAGAAATTGAATCCCCCTCTCAAACACTTCACGGCGCATCAAATCTCTCACCGAATCAACATCCCGCATCCACGCAAGCGAAAATATCCCTCCTTGTGGATGTTTCCCGACATCGGCTTTTCGTAAAAGAAGGCGATCGGATTGTGCATGAGGCCCTTGCCTCAACCGGCAGCGGGAACACGTTAGCAGATCCCAGGAACCCGGAAAGAACATGGACATTCGAAACTCCCAAGGGGACGTTCAGCATTGAGAGCAAGTTAGAAAAACCGGTGTGGGTTCGTCCCGATTGGGCCTTCATCGAACAAGGCGATCCGGTTCCCGACAAGATGGCTGATCGGTTAAAACCGGGAGTGCTCGGAAAATATGCGTTGGGTTTTGGGAATGGATATTTCATTCATGGTGCCTTGTATTCAAACTTATTAGGACAGGATGTCACCCACGGATGCATTCAACTGCATTCTGACGATCTTCAAATTGTGTTTAAAGCAGTCCAATTGGGCACCCCAATCACCATTATTTGAATAATCCCAGTGTTCGATTCTCTTCCGCTCGTTTGGTTTACATCCCGGGTTTGATCCAACAAATAAACCCTCTCAAGAGGGAATGAAAATGGGCAGATTTTCATTACCCTCTCCTTTTAATGTTGTTTGCAGCCTTACTCTCGATGAAACAATCAGTAATAGGGATATGCGAGCGGACGATATCCGGTATAAAAATCCGTTGGATAACCCCGGCCCCAACCAAATCCGGAATATCCGCGACCCCAATAGAGCGCCTCGTCCCATATGGTCAAATCTTTGATGCCAAAGATGGGAACCTCTCGTGTATCTTCACCAACTTGGATAGTTCCACTGCCTATAATCTCACCGACGATGGATATGGCTCTGCCGTTTTCAAGCACCGCTGGATCTAATGGATCCTTCCCCTTTGATAAGGCAATAAACCGTCCTTGAGTTTTGGTGCGTTGATTTGCTGGCGTATAATCATCGTTCAGTGGAAGCTGAAGAACTTCAATTCTGGTCGCATCCTGCTTCCGATTGACCGAAAGCACTTCTCCTCCGACGACCATTAACTCTCCTTTATGATTATCAGGGTTCTCTCGTATCTGCTTAAAGTCCAGGGTGTGGTTGACTTGATTTTCCAAGCTCTCGGGGATCACCTGGTATTGAGAACATCCAGCAAACATGAGCAAAAAAAACAGCATGGATGAAATGGTTGACTTTTTCATGGCAGCGGTTTCTCCTTGGCGAATTTTATACAAGAAAAAGGTCGAGGAAAAATTAGAGCTAAACTCTCGTGATTATTAATAACAACTATATAATTCTTAATATTAACGTAATCGCTCGGTTTTGAATCCTGCCAAAAACCCTTGGGTAAGGGGGTCAATTACGGAACGGAAAGTGTTTGGGATATTAGTCATCAGTTTCAAAAATTTTGGGCATTCTCCACAATTGTATTGTGAATACAGTGGATTAGGATGGCCGCCGAATAAAATAATCGGCCCTATTAAGAAATCGAACAAAGGCATATCGAAAGTGAACTCCCGCCCATGACCCCTTTTCAAACAATCCCCCCAGCCTAGGCTACAAAAATATCATCAATGGAACTCTTAACAGTCTTCCCCGCCTGAACATTCCCCAGGGTTTTCTCCAGTTTAGTACTCAATGGCTAAGGGATACAGTTACGATCTCAACCGTTTACAAAGTTCATATCTAGTTGCTGCTTATCCAAGATGAGGAGGATTCATGGCCAAGAAGAAAAATACGAATTCATCAGAGCGGGATGCGGAAACGATGATACGCCGGTATATGGAAGATCAGGGTTCTGCTGAAGAGTCTATCCAAGAGGACTTTATCGAGACAGGGGCTCAGCAGGAGACGAAGGTAGTCCTTACTCGAGGAAGCAGCCGACAAAAACAGGCCAGACTTTCCGGTGGAGATCTTGACGCAACCATGGACGCGGGGAGTTCCGGCGATGAAACCGTAGGCGGTTCCAATCCTACTCCGGATCAAGATACCGTGGATGAATTGGGCGAGGCGGTGGGCCTTACCTTTGAAAATTCTGAGGAACTTGCAGGAGAAAAAGTGTATGAACGGGATACCCACCGATGGGAACTCGATCCTGCATCCTCTGAAGATTATTCGGAACGCATCCAAAGATATCGATAAGCTTCTTCAGCACAGCCGGTAGAAGCTTCAGTTGAAAGGAGCTTTAAACAACCCGTACATCGGTGGGTTCGCGATGGGGGGGTGAGATTGACCATCCTCACCCATCCCTATCGTAGCCTCAGGTGAAAAGCCTTCAGTCAAACATTCACGGCGCGGCTTTCAACCTCATTCCACAATTTCAAAACACTTCCTAAATAATCCAGGCGTGCGTGCTACATACCACCATGGGGGGAATGTCCCTCTATCTGACCCATGCGTTGATGCAAGATCTCTCTAAATTTTCCGTATTGATCCTTAGTCAATACTCCTCTCAATTCCAGCAGGGAGTCAATGCGCGCCATCATCATATCTTCTTTAATGGTTCCAATGGTTTTGACCTGCTCTTCAATCGCCTGACGGTCTGGCTCATCCTTCCCAAGCAGAGTCGCAAGATCGACTTCCGCCGTTCGAACATCAGCGGTTTTTTTGACGACCATTTTATCGTAATCAAGTCGAAGCCGGTTAAAGGCCTCTTTTTGTTCATCGCTCAGCTTTAATTCTTCTTCCATTGAGCTGGAAAAATGATGATGATCCATATAATTTTGAGTTGCATGCGGAGATTCGGATTCGTGCGTATAGGATTCATGAGAACGTTTTCCCTCGGTAGAACTTTTTCCATCATGCGCACAGCCGGTTAATGCAAACACCATAGAAAGGAGAATAAGGAGACCCTTTCTTCCAGGATCATGCCGAAATAGATTTTTTAATGTAGGTATGAACGCCATAGTCGTCTCCTTTGGTTAAAGCGGTTGGCCATTTCATTTCAATTGTTGTTTATATCCATTATCAAAGAGCAGTATACCTCTCACACCTGGCAAGAACCCTGGGTTTTTGGGATCTCAGTGACTAAAAATGAAACAGGCCGGGTCAATGTAAACAACAGACTGAATGATTTTGGTGTCAGCATGTATTTCATCATCTTCAGCCACCTTCCCACCCATTCCACGGAGACCTCACGATATTTTAAATATTCCGAAGTCGGTGAAACGTGTTGTAAGGCATGGTTCTATCAGCAATTAATTCAGCAACAGAAAAACTACAACAACTTTGTGCCTAGAGGAACCGATTTGTCCGGAACACACAACGCCACCTCCCCGTTCTCAGTATGAAATCCGGTGACCAGGCATTCCGACATCAACGGACCGATTTGCTTGCCTGGAAAATTCACAACAGCGACAACCAGCTTTCCCACTAATTCTTCCGGCTTGTAAAGATCCGTGATCTGAGCACTCGACTTCTTCATGCCGATGTTTTTCCCGAAATCAACTTGCAAAATGTAGGCAGGCTTTTTGGCTTCCGGGAACCGCACCGCACTAACGATACGCCCGACACTGAGTTCGACTTTTATGAAATCATCCCATGAAATAGTCTGCACCTCAGCCCCCTAAATTAACTCATCACAGTTTTTCTCATAAGAATAGCACCCTTCTCCCGAAGCCCTTTCTCACTTTATTCTCTACCTTTGCCTTACCTCCTGGAGGTCCAATAAAATAAGTATACTCCTAATCCTCTCACCCTGATTGGTCCCCAGCTATGATTTCCAAGCTAGAGGTTAGACCATCTCCTCAAAGACATCGATTTCCAAAACCGGTTCATTGCACCAAAAAAGCACCACACGATTTGCTTAAGATAGCAAGAGGTTATGCCGACTTACAGCAATGTGATTTAACCGTATCTTAAGGAGAAGATCATGTCCAAAATCTGGAGATTGGTTCTGTTACTGACATGTATGTTGGTGGGATGCAGTACCACTGGAAACTTGGGGATTGTGACCAAAAGCTCAGCCGATCCAGCATCCCTATTAAAAAACAGCCAGGGTTTCGAGGAATTGGGACCAGCTGAAGGGCAAGCTTGCCGTCATTTCATTTTGGCCATTATCCCATTTGGCCAATCAGACATGACTAAAGCGGTGGATAAGGCCTTGGAAGCCACAGGCGGAGATGCCTTGCTCAACGTCTCAGCAGAAAGCAGTCTGTACGGCTTCATTCCCATATAAAACGTCTATACTTTTACCTGCACCACGGTCAAAGGAACCGCCATCAAATTTAAGTAGAGTACTGAATGGACCTTGATTCTAAGGTAAACAGGCCGAGCGGCATCCATGTCGGATTGGCCCTTGCTTTTCCCTCAATCTCATTCGATGATAATACTGTTGAAGGGCCATTGAGTCATGAGTCTGCACACCTCGGCTTAGGCCGACTCTGCTGCTTCGGCAGCCCTACTCCCGCCGCCAAACGTTAAAATTAAATTCACAACGTATGGCCCTGGAGCAAAGCAGAGAAGGCTTAGCAGCCTACCTCTTAAGAATTGCAGGGTGTATTCATTGAATCTTCGCCCTCTTCTCAATATTGTGGCGTGCACATAAAAGTTGGATATTCTCGACTTTTAAGGAAGTACCGCCCTTAGAATACGGAACAATATGATCGAAATGAAGTTCATCAGTCGCTCCGCAGGATACGCAACGGCCGCTATCACGTGCCCATACCTCCAACTTCACGCTTGTTGGAATAATACGACTACGCTCTACAAGTCTCGTGACCGGATCCTCCGCCAACGATTCATCTTCAATGTCTTCGATCGCGACCAACTTGAACTTAAACACATTTCTTTTTCCATCGTGCTCGATCCACGAATCCACAAGGTGAAAATAGCCATTATCTGACCAAATTCCCGCCTTAATTTTCTCGTATACGCGAACAATGTCAGGGCCTTTCTCCCCTAGCTTAAAAGCTTGCGCAGCTTTGTGAAATTTCCCATTTTCAGTCAGGGAGTTATTTTGCCTTCGCTCTGGTTGGTCCAGGTTCTTTGGATCGACACCGCCGTTTTTCTTTGGCTCATCATGCCCTTCATAGACCAGTACAGCCCCATCCTCCAACACGACATCCCTATACGGAGCATTGGGACGAACCGACATGAGAATTACTGAATGCTTTCCCTTTAATCGAAAATTCATCCCCTTCTGTAAACTGATGCCTTCCTTCTGGCACATTTCAATATAGGCGATGATGTTTCCTCTCACCCTGGTTCCTTCTTATGCATAACAATGTATTATCGTGAACCTGAAAGTCCTACTCGGTATGGCATTATTCAGTCCGATAGCGCATTGCCCAGCGCGCGAAGTAGGTGTGCCCCGTCACCACGCCATGCACTCCCGTGCATGCAGGCCAGTGTGGTTGGATTGGTCGAGGCAAGCTTCTCCAGGAGCACACCACCGTTCTTCGTATGGGAGAAATAATCCATTTCGTGCCGAAACGCTTCGCTGGGTCCCAGAATGTCCGACTCCGTAACAGGAGAATGGTCAGCTCCTCCCTGCGTGAACAGATCGCCGCAGAACAACGTCGACGTCCGCTCTTCCATCAGTAAACCGCATTCCCAGGCATGAGGCAAATGCGGGGTATCGAACCAACGCACGGAGTGTTTGCCCAAAGTGAGCCGCTCTCCATCCCCTAGAGCGCGAGGCGCCCGATCGGCAAGATCATTAATCGAGACCATGGCCGCAACTGTCCCGCACAACGGCACAGCCTGGGGGGCAGCGGCCAGCCATTCGTTGAGTGATCCACATTCGTCGGCTTCCACATGGGAAAACGAGATATATCGAAGCTTTCCAACCGGCAACACGCTCGCCACCGCTTCACGCACCAATGGGAACATTTTCCGGGGGCCGGTATGGAAGAGCAATGGTTCATCATCCACGATGAGGTATTGGTTAAACGAGAACCCGCCTGCACCTTCAATCACCACCGGTGTATTAATGCGATAAATCCCGTCAGCAATCTGATGTACGTTCGTTCCTGACTGCTTATTCGTTATGGTCATGAGACTCTCCTCAGTTCGTATTAGGCCGCTTCCTTCAAAATATTGAATATCCACCTGGTTGCTTAAAAAATAGTCGAGCCTAACAAATTGGATTTTTGGTCAAATAACTAAGAATGTCAATCTGCCATAGGATTCAAAGTGTTGATCTCAAAACTGCCTGGACCATTATAGATTTTATGAATCCTTAGCTAATGCGACGGTCCTGGCTACTTTGGTATCGTATCCCTGGATCAGGGAAATCCGCGCTCAGGGCTACAGTGCCTAAAAAAGGATAACCAGGAAGGAAGTTTCCCTCACCCATTTTTAACCAGGGAACTTCTATTTGCAAGTGAACGAAGGGAGTGGCTGACCATGTCTGATTTTGAAAAGCTCGGGGTGTTTTATTTAGGGAGGCCATACGACCTCGCCACCAAGTCAGCAAAACCCGGCCTCCTCCTCTATGACTCGAAAGATCTGGTCACCCACGCGGTCTGTGTCGGCATGACGGGTAGCGGCAAAACCGGCTTGTGTATTGGCCTCTTGGAAGAAGCCGCGATCGACAATGTCCCTGCCATCATCATTGACCCCAAAGGCGATATCGCCAATCTCTTATTAACCTTTCCTGAGCTCCATGGCAGCGATTTTCTTCCCTGGATCAATCCCGATGATGCAAAGAAAAAAGCCCTCACACCGGAAGCGTTTGCGGACAAGGAAGCGGCCAAATGGAAATCTGGGTTGGAGGCCTGGGGGCAGGATGGAGCCAGAATCGCGAAACTCCGTGAAGCCGCGGAATTTTTGGTCTATACTCCTGGGAGCACGGCAGGACTACCTGTGTCCATTCTCCAATCGTTTGCCGTGCCTTCCCCAAAGATTCTTGAAGACGCAGAACTCTTAGGGGACCGGGTGGGCATTACGGCGACCAGCTTACTCAATCTGGTTGGTCTGGATGCCGACCCCCTGCAAAGCCCCGAACATATTCTGCTGGCCAATGTCCTGAAAACCTCATGGGAAGCCGGACTGGACCTCACGCTTTCCTCGCTCATCCAACAGATTCAAACCCCGCCGTTTTCCAAGTTGGGCGTGATGGATCTGGAATCGGTTTTTTCCTCGAAGGATCGCTTCGCGTTGGCCATGCGTTTTAATAATTTATTGGGAGCACCAGGGTTTTCTGCATGGCTGGAGGGCCAGCCGATGGATATCGATCAGATTTTGCATTCCCCAACCGGCAAGCCCCGCATTGCTATTTTTTCCATCGCACACCTGAATGATACTGAGCGCATGTTTTTTGTCAGTCTCCTGCTCACTCAAATGGTCAGTTGGATGCGAAGCCAATCGGGCACCACCAGTCTGCGCGCCCTGCTCTATATGGATGAAGTCTTTGGCTTCTTTCCGCCGATCAAAAATCCACCATCCAAAGCTCCGATGCTGACCATGTTGAAACAGGCTCGAGCCTATGGCCTGGGCGTCGTGCTCGCGACTCAAAACCCGGTTGACCTGGATTACAAAGGATTGGGCAATACGGGAACGTGGTTTATCGGACGACTCCAGACTGAACGGGACATGGCCCGCGTACTGGATGGATTGGAAGGCGCCGCAGCCAACAGTCAAGGAAACTTCAACCGCCAGAAAATGGAGCAGATTATCTCCGGCCTCGGGAACCGGGTGTTTCTCATGAACAACGTCCATGACGACGGGCCGGAAATTTTTGAGACCCGTTGGGCATTATCCTATCTTCGAGGGCCGTTAACCCGGACGCAAATTAAAACCTTGATGGATCCGGTAAAAGCTGCGATTTCCATTTCTACGGCCTCATCCGCTTCCCCAAAAAGCCTAACCGCCGCTTCTCAATTTTCTGCCGGGACACCTTCCAAAGACGGCACCACGCATCCACCGGTTCTGCCTCCGGACATCCGCCAACATTTTGTGCCCATTCGGGGTGCGAGGCCCGCAGACGCTTCACTCATCTATCACCCAAGGCTCTATGGTGCCGCATCGGTCCATTACCAGGATGCCAAAACGAAATTGGATGAAGTCCGTGAGGTTCAAGCTCTTGTCGTGATAACCACCGGTGCCGTACCGGTCCATTGGGATCAAGCAGATCCTCTCGATATTCCACCCGCCGATTTGAATACATATCCTGCTGACGGAGCACAGTTCGGGGAACTACCGGGCGCCGCCAGCCAGGCAAAATCCTATAAGGGCTGGGAAAAGGATTTTGAGGATTGGGTCTACCGAACACAAACCTTGGACATCTTCAGAAATGCCTCGTTAGGGGTGACTTCCGGCCCGCATGAATCGGAACGTGATTTCCGCCTTCGATTACAACAGCTCGTCCGCGAACGTCGGGATGAAGAGACCGACGCACTCCGAAAAAAATATGCCGGGAAAATGACGACTCTCGAAGATCGAATCCGGCGGGCCGAACAGGCCGTTCAACGGGAATCCGAGCAAGCCAAACAACAAAAACTCCAAACAGTGATTTCCATCGGCGCGACTCTCTTGTCGGTATTCATGGGCCGTAAAACCGTCAGCCGATCCTCGATGGGTCAGGCCACATCTGCCGTTCGAGGCATGAGCCGAACCATGAAAGAGGGAAAGGATGTTGACCGTGCCGAGGAAAACGTGAACGCCCTTCAACAACAATTGGCTGCTTTAGAGGCGGAACTCCAAGAAGAAATTCAGTCCCTAACCGCTCAGTGGGATGTCGAAACCATTCCCCTGGAGACTCTCAATATGCGCCCCAAAAAGTCGAACATTTCCACAAAGTTGGTGTCTTTGGCGTGGGTTCCGTATTGGACAGACACCAGCGACCACCAGACTCCAGCGTGGCTTTAACCCCCATAATTTTTCCAACTAATGATTTGGCGATTCGGGTTTCTTTTGAAGCGGCACATCCCGTATCCTATCGTGTACGGCTGATGCTTCAGCATCAATAATCGACTGAAGTGGAAGCGATCGGCCCACCCCTCACTCACCTTTCACCCGCGTGTTCATGTATTCGATTGTTTATCAGGAGGTCTTGCCATGGAATTGATTCAACAACTAGTCAGCAGTTTGAACATCAATGAAGGCCAAGCCAAAGGCGGCGCCGGTCTCCTATTCAACCTCGCGAAAGAAAAACTGGGCTCAGGCGAGTTTCAACAGCTCGCCGAGAAGGTTCCAGGGGTCAAGGACCTCTTAGGAGCAGCTCCCCCTACCTCCCCGGCAGCCTCTGCGGGGGGCGGCATGATGGGAGCATTAGGAGGAATCGCCGCTTCACTCGGAGCCGGGGGGTTAGGTGAAAAGGTGGGGGGATTGGGAAATCTCGCCAATTTGGCAAGCGGGTTTTCGCAACTTGGATTAAGCCCTGATATGATTGGAAAGTTTGTCCCGATCGTCCTTTCCTTTGTCCAGAATCAAGGCGGGGATTCCATGAAGGGTCTTCTGGAAAAGGTCTTGAAGCCCGGCCCGTCGACAACCTGATGATTGGGCCAATGAATATGAACCATTTGCACAAGGATGACATGATGTACCCTCAATATTCTCCAGTAGGTTCTCGCAGACTCTTTCCTTACCTGACATGGGGGATCATCCTCTTGAGTCTGAGCACGGTTGGTTGCCAGAGCATCTATTATGATGCCATGGAGAAGATCGGCTATCACAAGCGCGACTTGATGGTGTCCGATGTGGAAAAAGCCCGTGACGCTCAAGAGGACGCCAAAGAACAATTCAAGTCGGCGCTTGACCGCTTCACCACAACCCTGAATATCAAGGGCGGTGAGTTACAGGAGAAATATGAGGTCCTGAATGCGGAATACGAACGGAGCGAAGCCAAAGCCCAGGCGGTTCGAGATCGAATCGCGTCGGTGGAAGATGTCTCGGAAGCCTTATTTGATGAATGGGCCGCTGAACTCAAAGAATACTCCAGCCCGGCCTTGCGGAAGAACAGCCAAAAGCAACTCACACAGACTCGGGCTCAATATGCTCAACTGATTAAAGCCATGAAACGTGCCGAATCGAAAATGGATCCGGTATTAGTCAAGTTTAAAGATCAGGTCCTCTTCCTCAAACACAATCTGAATGCAGAAACGATCGCGTCATTAAAAAGTGAATTGGTCTCCGTGGAAGGCAATATCGCCTCCCTCATTAAGGAATTGAATGCCTCCATTAAGGAAGCCGATTCATTTATCGCCTCAATGGAAAAAGATAAGTCATAACAATTTGGGCCGTTGCCCATCTCAACGCGTCACTCGCACTGCCCACCAATAGGTCGGCGAAGGATGCATACAGTGGGTCATCCTGAATCACAAGGAGGGTCTTCGTTGGGCATTATTTCCTGGATCGTATTCGGCCTCATGGCAGGAGTCCTGGCAAAGATCATCATGCCGGGAAAAGACCCTGGTGGAATGTTCATCACCATCCTGATTGGAATCTCCGGCGCAATGGTGGGAGGATTGATCAGCACCTACTTTGGCTATGGCGAGGTCACCGGATTTAATCTGCCAAGTTTTGGCATTGCCGTGGGTGGATCCTTTCTGCTCCTTTTTGCCTACCGGATTATCAAAGGAAACTAATTATACCCAACCACTAATCTTCAACTTCCGTTCCTCTCTGTGTGTCCCTCGTCTTGCCCGTTACCCTCCCATTCAGAAATCCCCAATCAAGTATCCCTATAAAAATCCATTCCTTTATTTAAGACATGAAGTTGACTAAACTCTTAGGTAATCGACACTCCGGAGAATTGGAGCGTTATCGGATCATACGAAGTATAGGGTTCCTCCCTCTTTTATGAGAGTAACCGAGATGTTCGTCTTCCCAGGGTTCGACGCCTGCCGTCTGGTCTGAGGGAGGGAAAAGCACGATGACACGAAAATTGGTGACACCAGTGCGATACGTTCACCTCCCGACACCGTTTGTCTGACAAATTCCAAAATGAATTCCCGATACACAAAATAAAGGTGTAATACCAGAATCAGGTATTCTGTATGATCTGTTTTACCTCCAATAACGAAAAAGGTCTCAACGCTTTCTGGCAATAGGATTCTTCCTCTTCCATGTCTTCCGATACCCCCCAACAAGACATACCTCCGGTGGCAAAGTCACCACGTTCAAGAAAACGTTTAAAATGGTTTGCCTGGTTAGGCCTGGGGATGTTGGCCCTTCTTCTTTGTGCGGGTCTGTTACTGACCTACTGGTTTCCTTCAGACATGGTCCGGCAAGAGCTGGAAATTCGTCTTTCCAAGCTTCTTCAAGGAACAGTCAAAATCCACTCCCTTTCGTTTAATCTGCTGACCGGCCTTCAAGTCAGTCAGTTGGAATTGACCAAGCCGGGACACACCCCTCTCACACTCGAACACCTGACCTTGGATTACAGCCTTGTGGGACTGCTGAAGGGCACCTTCACCATCAATGAAATCTCCATCGATCAGGCAGACATATCACTCAATCTGCCTGAACTCACGAAGGCCCCAGCGGAACCACCTCCCCCACCATCTTCTGAACCGGCGGCACTTCCCACGCTCCCTGTCTCGATTGATCTGGAAACCCTTAAGATTATCGAGAGCAATATCCGCCTTATGGTAACGCCCGACCTCACCGTGAACCTCACCCATCTGAATCTCCAGAGTTCGGGGGCCATTTCATCGGATGATGCCCTTCTCAACGGCACGCTGCAGGTTAAGCAAGTCGCGGTGGCGCTTCAAGGGAAACACATTCAACTGCCGCTGGTCGTGAAGTTTGACACCGCGATTCATCTTCCGACTCAACATCTTGACCTGAAGCAGCTCACCATTGAATCGGATCCTGCCCTTCGCCTCACACTTGCCGGAACAATCAACGAATTCTTAACCCAAAAAGCTGTGAATCTTTCTCTTACCGATACGGATCTTGACCTTGGAAAAATTATGGCTCTCGCCAAAGATTTCGTACCGCCGGAATTTGCCACGGCTTCAATGGGGGGAAATCTGTCTCCCTCATTCACCCTCACCGGGTCACTTCCCGACTCCGGATTTGAGGGGACCATCCACGCGGGATTAGACGGAAAAAATGTCGAATTGCATCTACCAGGCCACGACCTGACCGTGGGACCGACAGATCTGGCATTCGCTGCCAAAAGTCTTCAGATCAAGGAGAACGTCCCCTTGATGGGAAACGTCTCGGCGAAACTTTCTATTTATGATTTGGCCTTTCAAGCCTATGGAATACAAAACTTTGGGTTGAGTCTCCAGAGCGACTACCAGGCCTCCGGACCTTTTTCGGGAAACCTGCAGATCTCCGGCACCACAGGATTCCCCGGCGACCTACTTGGCACGCCTTTCACTCTTCCTTTTGCCGTGACCCTCGATACCAGTGGCAATCATCACACCCGTCACATAGAGGTGAAGCATCTGAACGCAGACCTTAGCCCTTATGCGACCTTGCAGATGAACGGTGTGATTCAACCTCATCCTGCCCCGAAGGATGGCATGGATGCCTCGCTGAAACTTCGTCTGTCACCAAAGATTAACGCCTTACTCTCCCTCATCCCCAAGGACCGGCTGCAAGGACTTGTTCTCCGGAAAGGATCCGAGCCGGATACCTTTGTGCTGCACGCCACCGGAGCACTTCATCCGGATTTCCGCCCCGAGTGGGCAAAAGCGACGGCGGCGCTCAAACTGTCCTCTCTTCAAGCTCAACTGAAACCCTTCGGTGCAGAAGGCACCATGCACCAACTCACCTTCCTGCTTTCTTCGGGGTATCAGGAAACCAATGGTGCAATTCAGGGAACGGTCGGCTTTTCGTCAAATTTCTCTGACCTCCATGCGGCTGATACGATGACAATCGGAACCAGCCATGTGATCCTGAAATCTAACTTTCAAGGCCATCTCTCGCCGACCTATCAACCCACGAGTCTTCGCTCGGAAGATCAGCTCCAGGTCACGCTCGGCAACCTGACCTACCAGGATCCCTCCCTGACGGCCACCCTTCCCTCAATCAGACTGTCCTTAAAAACTAAGGAAGATGTGTTCAAACAGGATTTTTTACTGGAGAGTCTGCGACTGACCAGCGAAGAAATATTAAATATGGGAATGAAAGCCCGGTATCAGCAGGGGAACCAACAATTTGACGTAGATCTGCAGCTACCCCTTCTCCACGTCGGGAACCTTCTCCCGCATCTGTCGGGATCACTTATGAAGGGCCTTGACGACATCAATCCGAAAGGACGGATCAGTCTGACTCTGCGAGCCGCGGGTAAGGTTCCCCAGGAAGATGATCTCAAGAAATTGACCCTACCCTTGGGAGTCAATGGAAAACTTACAATGCGGGATATTGAGGGGGCTGTCTCGGGCTATCGGGTTCAGGGAGGCAACGGCACCATGACCATGGCCTATTCGCCACGTGCCACGCCTCAAACCCAACTCACAACGGATGTCACACTCAATCGGATTCACCTGCCGGATACCCTCCCGATCAGAGAATTAGCCAACACTTCTGTGCACGTGAATCTTTCATCTCCGGATCTCAATGAAGTCCAGATTGATCCGATCCATGTGACATCAACAGGAATCGACCTTACCATCAAAAGTGCAGTGGTGGGCTTGCGTGAGCTGTTGTCCTCCACCTCGCCTCGTGGCACTCAATTGGCAAAACTCTTTGCCCAACTGCACACCCGCCTGGCTCTGGATGTGGAGACCTTCCAAGAAGCCTTGCAACCCTTGGGGATAAAGGGAGACGGCAAGGCCCTGGTCACCCTGTCCATGCTCAAAAAAGAACAAGGCAGCCTGGACGCCTCTGTGGAGATCGGGTCTGAAACACTCTCTGTGTCTCGGGATGGCACGGAACTCCGTGACATGAACGGTGGGATACAACTCAGAAAATCACTGGAATGGAAACCGGATGGACTCCCGTCTCCGCCGAAAAAGCCATTTCAACCGTCCGACCGTATTGCCCAGCTCAAATCATTTTCCCGGAAAGGGCAGACCCTCACCATTGATCGTCTTCAGCTCGGGCCATTCACGGTCGAAAAGCTCTCCACGAATTTGGCGTTTGAACAACAGTCCCTGAAAATGCAAAATCTTGCCATGAATGTGTTGGGTGGAGGGATTGGGGGAAATGTCATCATCGCCGCCGAACATCCCTTGCGGCTATCAGCGAATTTTGAAATAGCGAATCTCGATGCTAACCGACTCATTCAGACAGAATCCAAAATCAGAGGGGATAGCAACATCGCCGCAACCATTGGACTCACAACCATACTTCAGGAATCCACGGGAGCCGTGGATTTGAGCCGGCTAGAATGCAACCTGCAAATTACGCACATCGGAAACGAAGCGCTGGATCGCCTCCTCGTGTTCCTGGACCCGGAGGGAAGCAAACCGACGATTTCTAATGTTCGCTCCCAACTGAAGTTCGCGAATCCCTCGCGGGTGATGGTGGAAGTGGCCAGAGGGCAATTAAATCTGACGATCCACTTCCAAGGCAGTCTGATCCCCACCTTTCGATTGGAGCGCATCCCGATCGCCAAAATGAAAAACATTGAAAAACTCACCGCTGCCATTCCCAATTGGGAAGACCTGGCCAACGTGCTGAAATTAATCGGAGCCGAGACCTATTCGTTCACGCCAGAAGGGGAGATCGTGCTTCAGTAAAAGACAAACCTCTTATCTTGTCATGCTGAGCTGAAGGCGAAGCAGCTCGCTCAGCCATGGGCCGGTGGACCTGGGCTCAGATCCTTCGCTTCACTCAGGATGACAAAGCAGAGACACTGAATAATGACGGCCCACATATACGTTGTCATGCTGAGCTGAAGGCGAAGCATCTCGCTAGGCCATGGCCCGGTTGAGCTGGGCTCAGATCCTTCGTCCGACCCAGGATGACAATGCGAAAGGCTCAGTTAACAGATGAAACAGTATTATGTGTACATTATGACAAACCAATCCGGCACACTATATACCGGGATCACCAATGATCTCATCCGTCGAATCTATGAACACAGACAGGGACAAGGCGGTCATTTCACATCAAGATACCGCATCACACGGTTATTGTACTTCGAAGAAACTCGGGATATTCACGCAGCACTCACTCGCGAGAAACAGCTCAAAGGTTGGACGCGTACAAAGAAGTTGGAATTGATTGTCACGGTCAACCCCAAATGGGAAGATCTTTCCACGGATTGGGATATTTCATAGGTTGTTATGCTGAGCTAGGCGAAGCAGCTCGCTAAGCCATGGGCCGGTGGACCTGGGCTCAGATCCTTCGCTTCACTCAGGATGACAAAGCAGAGAGCCTGGATAAGGACCGGCCCACAATGTTGTCATGCTGAGCTAGGCGAAGCAGCTCGCTAAGCCATGGCCCGGGTGAGCTGGGCACAGATCCTTCGCTCACTCAGGATGACCAAGCCAGGGGACTGGATAATGACCGGCCCACATATTCGTTGTCATGCTGAGTCACGCGAAGCATCTCGCCAAACCATGGGCCGGGTGAGCTGGGCACAGATTCTTCGCTTCGCTCAGAATGACAAAATTGAGGAAAGGACGATCAACGCCCAATCCCGCCGCATTCATTGTTTGTATGTCAGGCTAAGCCAAGGCCCAGCGGAACTGGCACAGATCCTTCGCTTTACTCAGGATGACATGAAACTGGAACAGGATGACCATTTGGAGATTTTTCTTCAGCAGCTTTCAGGAATTTGATAAGATAAAGAAGACCCTACCCTCTTTAGGAGCCGATTAGTTATGTCCTATCCCCGAATATCCCCTTTCCCTACTGTGCACACGCTCTTTTTTCGCCCAATCTTCTTGATCTTGATGACCCTCCCAGTTGCATTCCTCACCGCGTGTGGAGGTCCGCTGGTGGGTGTCACTGTCGTGGATGAACGCACGGCCTTGGAAAACCAGGTGCTGGGCACGTATCAAGAACTTAATCAGCAAGTTATGCTGGTGGCCTCCGTTCGCTATATCGATCCGAAGGGAAAATTGAAACAGACCCAGGAACTTCCTCCAGGGAAAAAAGACGTTGTGCGTGCCCTCCAACGAGTGTCGTTTAACAAAGATGATCTCAATCGCTATAAATCATTGGGTATTATTGGTGAAAACAATGAAGGTGGTGTCACCCTCCTGGAGCCGGAAAAAGTCCAACCGGACGATCGAGCGTTTGTGGAAAATCTGATTAAAGAAGAGAATGAGGATCGTCTCGCGATCATGAGCCGGATCATTGAGACCAACGAGACCCTGACACCCTCAGAATTACCACGAGTCCACAAAATGTTTGCCGCACTCAACCGGGATAAGGCGCTCAAGGGAGAACGAATCCAAATGGACAATGGGACATGGACTCAAAAAGACGCCACACCCTAACTCAAGACTCCAGTTTGCGAGATGGACACCTGTCTCACCCTTCCCAGGAAGCTCAAGAGAGCACCTCAGGAAGAAAAGAGGGAAGATCGTTTCATTTTCACGAAGCCCTATTCGGCCTGATAGCCTTCACCGGCCTGATCGGATTCCTGTGCTCCTCCCTACCCGCTCTCGCTGCGACACCTGAACGACTGACCACTCACCCGGCCCTGGATTATCAACCGTCTGTTTCCAAGGATGGACAAACGCTTGCATTCGTTTCTACTCGTTCAGGAAATTCGGATATCTGGGTCCAAACCCTCAAGAGTGCCGCCCTCACACTTCCCAGGCAAATGACCACTCACCCGGCCAGCGATCAGGAACCGGCCGTGAACCGGGATGGGACCCGACTCTTGTATGTGTCGCATAAGTCCGATCCCCGTGGCGATGTGTACCTCCTGGATCTCATTACCCGTGAGGAGCAACGACTGACGGATTTAACCAGCGGGGATGGGTCTCCTCAGTGGGATCAAGAAGAACACGGATTTTTCTATCTCAAAAGTGATCCGCTCCAAAACACTTCCGCCATCTACCGGAAATCTTTCAAAAACCATTCGGAAGAATTGGTCGTGGCCCAAGCCACCAGCTTTTCTGTGAACGGTCAGGGACAGCTCCTGTATTCCACTGGTGCCCATTTGACCTTATTGGATCTTCAGGACAACAGCTCCACCTCCTTTGACCAGGACAGCCATGCTCTGGATCTCTGGCCTGCCTTGGACCACAACCCCTCTGACCTCACCACGGATCGTCACCTGGTGTTTACCCGATATGACCGGGACACCAACGATGACGGGCTGATTGACACCGATGATGAATCCTCCGTTTGGATGAGACTCTGGGGACCGCAGCAGGCTGAGCTCCCCAACATATATCGGATCACTCCGGCGCACCAATTTCATATTTACCCTGCCGTGTCCGGGGATTTTCTCTATTACTCCGATCTGAAAGCCGGAGATATTTTTCGGATGGATATCCCGGCGTTTCTCAGGGATTACGTCGACCTCGATCGCGCCAAATCGCTGGCCGCCTCCTATCAGGATCACGGGCAATTGGATCTCGCGCTCCTCGTTCTGGAAAACATTTCGCACAATCTGTTGGCACAACAGCCTCCTGATGCACGAGCGGAATTTGATTTTTCCCTCGCCGAAGCACAGACACAGGAAGGAAATTTTCCTGCGGCCCGGGAATCTTTGGAGCCCTACACCAGCCAACCGGGGCGAACCGGCGCATTGGCCCGGATATATACCATCGTCTTGAGAGTCCAGGAGCAGGCACAGGGCATCAGCTCTGCGGCAAGACGCCGGTTAGTCACCACCGGCGTGTCCGATTTACTCACCATTGGGAATGAGCACCGGGACATGGATGAGGTATACGGTCAGGCGCTGATTGAAGCCGGACGGCTCTACCTCTTTGCGGACGATCCTCTCACAGCCTTGGAGTACCTCGTCAAAGTCGAAAATCTGCACAATAAAGAGATTCGAGCCAAGGGTCTTTTCACCAGAGGGGAAGCCTATCGGATTTTGGGAGACGCTCCCAATGTGATCCGCGTGTTCGTGGATGTCATCCAATTATTTGGCGAACGTTCCTCCTGGGGCAAACGTGCCATTCAACAGGTTGTGACACTCTCTCAACAGGGTGAAACGGACCGTGAGCGCCTGACGGCCTTAAACAGGATCATTCCCCAGCATCCGGACCTTCCCGTCTTGATCGCCACCGCCCGCTTAACTATCGCCGATTTGTATCACGAACAGGGAGAACAACTGTCTGCCCTGGAAACTCTGGATTTCATTATCCCGGTTCCCGACCTTCCCAACGAACTCGTCATCCAGGCCTACCGGAAAAAGGCCGCAATTCTTTCAGAATCGGAACGGTACCAGGAAGCGGCGGATACCTATGCCGCCTTGAGTCAATTTCCCGGAGAAAATCAGACTGAACTTGAAGGAGCCAAAAGCCTTCTCATTTTACAATTGGTGAAAAAAGCCCTGAAGGACCGGAAGATCGGGGAAACCCGCATCGCCGCCAAATCCCTGAAACAGCTCATCGACCAATATCCCGAATCCGTGGAAGCCCATCGGGCGTATATTGAAACCAAAGTCATGCTCAAAGACACGGCTGAGGTCCAGGCCTGGTATACCACCTTAGTCAAAACCCATCCCGATCACGCGGTCTATCAGTATGGCCAGGCCCTGGCGTTGTCCTATGCCGAACCGCCCGACCTCCCGTTAGTGATCCGCCTCCTCCAACGTGCCATGAAAAAAGATCCGGCCCTGGGGTATGTCCATCAAACCCTGGGATGGGCCTACGAACAAACCGAACGGACCTCCGGCAACAAAGGATACCTTGAGAAGGCCGAGCAGGAGTATCGCATTGCGTTGGAGATCAACGATGCCGGCCGCTTTCCCGACGTGGAATCGCAACTACTCTTGAATTTAGGCAATACCTACCTGGCTCTCTCGAATGCCCGCGAAGCCTATCGACATTACCGGCAGCGTGAGGAGCAATTCGCTCCGTCCGGCGAGACCATCACCGAATTGCTCTATCGCAAAAATTATGGAGAAGCCTGTTTTAAGGCAGGACGCACCGAAGAATCGTTGGTCCAATATCAGTTGGCCTTACGGAACGTGCCTCCCGAGCAACCCAACCTGCAAGCCGAAATCCTGGAACGCATAGGCTTGTCCCATCAGGACATCGGACAATATGCCAAAGCCATTGAGGCATTTTCCCGGGCCTTGGTCCTGAACCGTGACTTAGGACAGGAACAAAATGTCACATTGCTCCAGAGAAATATCGGGGTCAACCTGTTTAACCTGAGCCGCGCCAGCGAAACCGGTGGACGAGAGGAACTCAAACAGGCTTTGGGCAGTTACTTTACCAGCCTGGACCACCTGACCACAGGCGGCGGCAAAACGCTTTCCAAGGGACCAGGCTTGTTCAATGTGAATGTGGCCCTCAATGAAGGCGGGTCTCAAGCGGCCAGCGGGTTCGATCAAATGGGCGAACAAAAGCTCATGTTCAGTTATATCGCCAGCACCTATGAGCAATTGGACGAACCCGGTCCCGCTCGAGATTTTTATCGTAAAAAACTCGCGCTCCTCAATCAGGTGGCGCCGGCTACCCAGGATGCGGCAGCTCTGACAGAAAAAGCCATTGTCCTGAACCGGCTGGGCGTGCTTTCCCACCAATTAGATGAACCTGAGCAGGCGATGGAATCCTTTCGCCAATCCTTGAATTACACCCGGACGTTGAATATCCCGTTCGGGACGGGCGTCAACATCTATAATCTTTCGACATTAGCCGTCGAAAGCCTCTTGCAAGGCCACACCCCGGACCACAGCCTTGTTGAGGCCATTACCTCTGGGATTCAGGATCTCCAACAACGAAACTATGAAGACCGCAATCTCTTCTTCACCCTCACCAACACCGCCATGCTCCTGTCCCTTCTTCCCGACCCATCGCCGGACCAGCGCCTCAAGCCGGCTGATGCCGTCCAGCGCATGCATGAACAGTTCACAACCAGGACACTTCCGTGGTCGTATTATCAAAAGGCCGACTCGCTCCTGCACAAGCCAACCCTATTCTCAGATTCCGAACGTCTGCCCGCTCAATTTCTGGTGAAGTTGAACCAGGCCGAATTGGCACGAACATTGGATGAGTCTCAGGTCTATCGCCGGATTCAGGACGACTTGCTCAAACTGGTGGAAGACCGGCAAGCGCCCAATAGCTGGTTATGGTATCTGTCTCAGGCCGAAGCCACCGCTGATCCCCTGACGCACAAGACGCTTCTCACCCAATCCGTTGAGGAAGTCCTTCGTTTTCCCGCGCAAACCGACCCCCCCACGGGGCAGACCAACACCTGGCCTGCATACGAACGTCTGATTCAGCTCTCGGTTGACCAATTGATTGAAGCAGGCCGGGCCGACGACGCCTTTACCGTGGCGGAGCAACTGAGCATTCGACAAATGACCAGCGCCGTCTATGAAGCACTGGGAGAGGACGTCTTCCTCAAAGGATTGGGAGACTATGAACCGGAGTTACAATCCCTGCTCGGAGAACTTCGGCAAGCTAGAAATCACGGAAACGTCGCGGCCATTGAGGAACTGGCTCCTGCCCTTCAGGACACGCTCTACGCCCTGTTTGAAGAATATCCCTGGGCCACCGCGTCCTTCTGGGCCTATCCTCCGACCAGGGACCTGATATTTTTGGGAGTTGACGCGCAACACCCCTACCTGAAAATTCTCAAAGGAAGGCAAGGCTATCATGGCTTTGTTCATAACGGAGATACACTCCATTACAGCCCACTGGTGGTCACCGAAAAAGGGGTCACGGGGGATGAAGAATTTCACAAGCGGCTCAAGCAATCCGCCTCTGCCTATGTGGCGATGCCGCAGGAACTGGAATCCACCCTCCCTTCAATGGGACTCGATCAGATACCCCTCACGTGGGTCAGCAACTTCTATGATTTCCTGAATGGCTATCATCAGCGCAGCCTCTTTTTCTCTCACATCAGCACCCCAAGCACATTTCTCCCCTCCACGCCTTCGAATGCGGGAGAAATACCATTTGTGCACCGGCAATTTAGCGGGGTCGATGCACACGATCATCCGCTGGCCACCCATACCAACATTGCCGCGTTTCTCAAAAATCCGGATACCTTCGCCTTTGAAGTACAGAAAGCTCAGAATGTTCGGGAATTTGTTTCCGTGCTCGATTTTGCCGGCAGCCAACACCATTCGATCCTGCTCTTCGGCGGTATCCCCTCCTCGTCGCCTTCTCCATGGGTGCTGATATCCTCTCTCCTGCGCGCCGGATTTCCTCATGTCATTGTGAGCCGGACACCGCTCGACTCCCAAACCGCCGCCAGGTTTCTAAATCAATATCTCACGCATCTCAATACGCTTCCTCCCGATGAAGCCGTCATGGCCGCATCGAAGGATCTCTGGGGATCGGAGACGGGGAAATACCCCTTCCGCCATTACGGATTTGCCGGCATGGGTCCGGACGAACGTCAGGAATATGCCGCCTCTATCTACGACCAGGAAGTGGCAGAAGCCATTCACGCATTTGAGACCAAAGACTTTCCCGCTTCTTTACGGCACATCGAGCATGCACTCGCCCTCATCGAGCATGCCAAGAAACGACAGGACTTCAAAGACCTCACCACCCTGGCCGTCGAAACCGCGTTTGAAGTCAGCGATTATGAAAAGGGCCTGTTCTTTCAACAGAAACTTCTGGATGCGCTCACGCCGGAGACTCCGGCCAACGAACGGGCCGAGGCGGAATATCGCCTGGGCATCCTGCATTCCCGTCTCGAACATTTTGACCTCGCCGTACAACACCTCGAACAGGCCAATCAGATCTGGGAACAAGGCGAACAGCTTGATCGACTCGCGGAAGGCATGGCGACATTGGGCATTGTGCGTGAAAATATGGGTGCCTATACGGAAGCTCTGGACCAATTCAACCAGTCGTTTTCCCTGTATCAGGAAATCGGGGAAATGGGGCACACGGCCTTTCAATACCGTCGAATCGGTCGTATTTATTACCTTCGATTGGGCCGGTACGAGAAAGCCCGTGAAAACTTTCTCGCGGCTCTCAAGCTGTATCAGGAACAAGGCGATCCCCAGGGAGAAGCCGAAGCGCTGTATGAAGTGGGATTGACCTATGAAAAAGTCGGTCTGTTCGACCAGGCGGCGGAACGCTACCACCAGGCCCTCTCGATTGGCAAAGAACTGGATGACCCCAAGCTCCTCACGACGGGCGATCTCTACCTCGCCAATGTGGCCTGGTTCCAGGGGAACTATCAAACGGCCTTTCAACTCTTAACCCAGGCCGACAAAAAAGCCGAACAGGCCAATGACCCGCAATTACGCATTATGGTGAAAAATACCCGCGGGCTGATTTACTGGACACTCAATGACACCGACAAAGGACTGGTCCATTTGCATGACGCGGTCACGCTGAGCCGGTCTTCCAATATTCAAACCGAGTTGGCCTCTTCGCTGAACAATCTTGGCTTGATCTACCGGCAACGGGGCGACCATGCCACCGCCCTGGACTATTTTCAGCAGGCGAAAACGCTTGACGAATCCCTGAAGAGCCAATGGGGTTTGGGCTACGACCATCGGAATATCGGCATCTCCTTACTGGCCCTGGGACAGTTGGATGAGGCCGAAGGGCATTTCATCAAAGCCGAGCAGATCAGCGCCGAGATCAACAATGTCATCAATTGGGTCAAAGCCTTGCTGGAACTGGGCAACGTCAATAAAGCGCTGCTGCGACCCCAACAGGCCCTTGGCTATTACGAGCGGGCGCATGAGATCTCCCAGCGATACGGGATCAAAGAAGTAGAATGGCGGGCCGCAGCGGGCAAGGCCACGCTGTTGCGGGAGGAAGGAAAGCTCCCGGACGCCTTAACCTGGTTTACCAAAGGGGTCGAGGTGGTGGAAGGCATGCGGGCCGCGCTCAAAATCGATGAACTCCGCAATAGTTTCCAAACGAACAAACTGGATCTGTACCAGGACATCATCACCCTGCTCATCACGATGGACCGGACCGATGACGCCTTTAATTTCTTAGAACGCTCCCGATCCAGAAGTTTTATCGACCTGCTGGGTAACCAAAAGCTTTCGTTCAAAAATGAAGGTGATCAGGAAACCTGGACCAAAATCAACAGGCTGGCTTCCACAGTGGATTCACTCAAATCGGAACTGGGATCGTATGATGAGCCTCCTGCCGACCTTCAGGAACGGTATCGCAATACGAAGGCCCTGTATGAAGAAGCCATCCTGGAAGTCAAACAGCAGAATCCGGCCCTCAGTAGTTTTGTGGCTGTGGACCCGCTTAATCTGGAGGGAGTGCAACAGCTCCTGGCCCCTAGGGTGGGACTGCTCACCTACTTTTTGACAAAAGACCAGCTCTACCTGTGGCTGATTACCAAGGAGCGAACTCTCTTTAAAACGGTGTCAGCGAAAGAGGAAGATCTCACCCGCTTAGTGACCCGCTATAGGCAACTTGTTCAGCATCTGGAACCAGTTGATGATGAATTACAGAAACTCTATGGGTCTCTGATTCAACCGGTTGAAGGCGACATCGCAAACCTGGAGTACCTGGGAATTATTCCCGATGGACCGTTACACTTTCTCTCCTTCGCGGCACTCAAACACGGTCCGGCCTATCTGGTGGATGAGATCCCGCTTTTCTACGCACCCTCGGCTAGTGTCTTCCAATTCACCTTTGCCAAACGTCAAGCCGTCAAAAATGACAAAGTCCTTGCGATCGGAAATCCGGATTTGGGAAATTTCAATTACGATCTCCCGCTGGCCGAACTGGAGGCCGAAAGCATCAAATGGAATTATCCCAACATGGATATTCTCACCGGAACAAAAGCCACCAAAGAATGGGTGGTGAAGAATATCTCCCGATATGGCATCATCCATTTAGCGGCTCACGGGGAATTCGATGAAGGCAATCCGCTATTATCCTCACTCTGGCTGGCTTCAGAAAACCCCGAAAACCGCCGACTGACCGTTAAGGAGATTTTCGGTTTGGAATTGAACGCGGATCTGGTGACGTTAAGCGCCTGCCAAACGGGCCTGGGTAAACTGGAAGCCGGAGAGCTTATCGGCCTGAACCGCGCCTTTGTCTATGCCGGCACGCATGCCCTGGTGTCCGCCCTGTGGCGGGTGGATGACCTTTCCACCTCGGTGCTCATGAAACATTTTTACCGGAATTACGTCACGGCGAATAAAGCCAGAAGTTTGCGGCAAGCGCAACTCATCGTCAAAAAAGACTTCCCTCACCCGTCGTATTGGGCCGGGTTTAGTTTGATCGGAGACTATCAATAGTGGGAGGGTTCGCTCTCCCTTGCCGCACTCATAATAGAACGGTGATTAAAACAAGGTGAAAACCTGAATATTCAAGTGTCCTTCAATCACGCCCTAGTCTCACGCTGAAAGGGGGCCTCATGCCAGATCGAATCGCTCGGGTTATCTTTGGAATCGTCCTTATCACAGTAGCCGCCTGGATGTTTCCCTCATCCAATTGGGCGGCCACCCTCTACGCCAAGCAGGATGACGTGAAAGTCAATGCGGAGAAATCTCCGACCTCCGCAGTCATCGCCACCCTGGCGCTGGGAGATGCCGTGACAGTCTTGTCCGAAGAAGGTCGATTGGCCAAAGTCAAAACCGCCACAGGAAAAACCGGTTGGGTGTTTAAATTCCGGCTGGCAGAAGAGAAGCCTTCCACCGGTGGTGGCGGGCTTGGCCTCTCCGGCCTCACGGGACGGAATACCATTGCCGCGCGCGAGTCACGGGCAGGAGGCAGCATTCGAGGCCTCAAGGAATCCACCGAACAATATGCCAAAGCCAAAAATATCAAACAGGAAGACCGTGATGCGGTAGATCGCATGGATGCCTTTTCCATTGCCCCGGATGAATTGATGCAGTTTAAAAAAGCTGGAAACTTAGGCGAATTTTCGGGAGGTGTCCAATGAAGACCGGCAAAATTTTGGCGAGTGTCAGCATTCTGAGTCTCCTCTTATCTAGCATGGGATGCGGGGGATCACAATCCGGGCAATCGTCGCAACAAACGGATCTCATTGGAGGTCTCGGAGCGGCCCTTGGCATCAAACAACAGAAAATCGATCTTCTGAAAAAAGGCGTCGGCGTCGTTCAAGCGCTGGAGCCTATCGGAGAAGAAGAGGAAATCACGTTGGGGGAAGCGGTCGCGGTGGAAGCCTTTAGCCGTTTCGGCGGTGAATATTCGAATCCAGCCTGGACACGCTATATCAATCTGGTGGGAAAGACGGTGGCGGAAGTCTCGGACCGGCCAACCTTGAACTACCATTTCGCCATTCTTAACAGTCAGGAACAGAATGCCTTTGCCGCTCCCGGTGGCTATATCTTCATCACCGTCGGCCTCCTGAAGACTCTGACCAATGAAGCCGAACTAGCGGGCGTGTTGGCCCATGAGATTGCGCATGTCACCCAGAAACACATGCTGGACGCCATTCGGCGGGGAGCCCTGATGGGGAGTGTCTCGGAACTGACTCTCACCGCCATGAAACAGGATCCGGCGATGTTCTCCAGCGTCATCGACGAAATGACCGACCTCTTGTTCACGAAAGGTCTGGACAAAGACAAAGAATTTGAAGCCGATGTCGTGGGCGTCGAGTATGCCTATCGGGCAGGATATAACCCGCAAGGACTGGAAAATTATCTGCAGACATTGGCCAAAGAAGAAGGGCATGTGGAGTCCAAATTTTTCACCACGCATCCTTCCACATCCTTGCGCATTTCCAAAATCGATACGCTCTTAGAAGATTATTCCGACATCAAAAATCTGCCGTTCCTCGCGGAGCGCTTTCACCAATACGTGAAGGCGGGGTAAGGCTTAAGTGATGGAGACGTGCAGGGAAGAAGATTGAGCCCTTCACAACAATTATGATGGCAGATTCGTATACTCACTAGTTAGGGATAAAAATCCATGCTGACCCGGAAGGATGATACCGAAGGCACATGGTATCCTGTTGCCATCAAACAACTAGAATGTCTTATTCAGAAAGTGATCTATCCTGGTAGAGGATATCGTAACCTATACGCCCTCCGAAAGAATTTGGCTTACAATCTGCAATACATCGAATTTCTTCACCTCTGTCTCGAAGACCTCAAAATAAGCTCAGTTATAAAAACACAAATTTGGAAGAATTTTATTATGGTGGGATGCGGAATCATCGAATCATTGGTACATTTTCTGTTGATTGCGGAAGGATTTCACAAGACGATAGATTGGGAACTCGTAGACATAGCGCCAGGAAACCAAAAGAACATGGACGGGGAAGTCAGAAAGATTGATTCCCATATCTACGGAAAACTTTCCTCACCGAGGCCGGAGAAAATGACTTTTGATGCCATGCTCAAAAAGGCAGAAAATAAATGCCTTTTAGGCAACAATCATTCTGTATATTCTAAACTCAAGATATTAAGGATTCTTCGTAATCGTATACACCTCCAAGAAATAGGGAATCCGACTGACACTGATTGGAACGCAGTAAATGAAACCGACTTTTATGAGATGAGGGCGGTTATCTATACGATTTTTACTGGTTCCATCTTTAAACCATCACATGAAGAGAAGAAGTTCTTTGAATATCTAAAAACGAACGCATGACCTAACAAAACACTGGATCAAAGGGCTAATGTGCGTAACTCGGCCTCCACGCCATGTTTCCGAGAGGAACTCCATGAAAGCATTTACTTCAATCTGTTTTCTGTTCGTTAGTCTATCTGCAGAGGCATCAACTTTCGATCTGGTCGTAGCGGGCAAGCGCTGCTCGGAGGGACAGTCAAAGCAGCTTGAATGCAATTATGGAGTCGGTCATGATTTATGGGTTACGATATCTGGAATTGGGCAGAAGGACGGTGCCGTCACATTCATGAAGTCAGATGAGAATGGTGATTACTACGCTGCATTTGGACTCATGCATGAATGCGTGATAGTAAAGCCCGGCAAGAAGACCGAAGAATTTCTCGACTTTGCCTTCATTTCACCGAGAACAGGCAAGGTGTTTAGCGCTTGGCAGGAGTGCCAAGGCGAATAAAACATAACAACCGAGTTGAAATTTTACGCGTTGAGTGCCAGGCCTGAAAGAGCGATATTCTTTTTTGAACAGGGGTCAAGTCTGTTGTTGAATGTTTCGTGCGCAGGTTTAGGGAAGCAGTCCACAGCCAAAGGCTCCAAGAAGCGGGTGGAAGTAGAAATTCGTCAACAACACATTTGCCTTTATACTTTACTCAGTTCTCGTGCCCAGGCGATGTTCTGTATTGCCGGGTTTCGCCCCGGCAGGCGAGGTCCTTTTCTTTCGGAAAAATGACCCAAAACCAATGACGCCCCGTCTGGCCTCATGGGAGCGGACGGACGCCAGCCTGAGGAGGGCGGACCAACTCGCGGAGCCTGTCCTGCGCCACGCCGAAGGGCTCAAACAAAGTCCGCCGGTTCATAAGAGCGTCCCTCCTTTGGGCCAGGCGGCAGGCGTCAGTCATCAGCGATGGGGGTCACATAGATTAAAGAACCCTTTGGAAATTAATTGAAATCACTATAGGATAAAGCAATGCCCTTTCGTATACTTATTGGTTCGGCCCACAGAACAGAAAGGAGTGATACATGAAATACAGAGTGTTGATTGAACAAGACGAAGACGGGATTTTTGTGGCTGAAGTCCCGACTTTACCTGGTTGCCTTTCCCAAGGCCCAACTAGAGCGGATGCGCTAAAGAACATTCAGGAAGCCATCGAAGTGTATCTCGAAAGTTTGAAAGCCCACGATGAGCCTATCCCGCCGTCTATTGATGAAGAGGTGGTAGAGGTCGTTGTGTGAGCGTCTTACCGCAAGTATCGGGACGTAAAGTCCTCACCGCCCTGTCCAAGGCAGGGTATAAAAAAGACAGACAGAAAGGCAGCCATATTGTCCTCCGTCAAGTGGAGGCACCTCACCGGCGTATTGTCGTCCCCGATCACGATGAGGTCGCCAAGGGAACATTGCGTGCAATTATCAAACAAACCGGATTGACAGTAGAGGAATTCAAGGAACTGCTATAACCCAAGATTTCACTAAAGCATATACTCCTATTGACACCTCAATCAGCCGCGAACTCAGTTTTTTGTCTAAATTCAGCTGCAAAGTCATGAGGCAGGTCTACATGATCACCTATCCAACGGGGAAGATATACATTGGAAAGGATCGTTTTGGCAGCTATCGATACTACGGTAGCCCTGACATGGCCGTGGTGAATGCGGATTTTGAAAGTCTCCCAGAGGAAGTTCGGAAGAGCTACAACATCAAGAAGGAAATTCTATGGGAATCGGCGGATTGCTCTGAAGGTGAACTAACGGCAAAAGAAGTAGAGTTTATTCGTAAGTATGAGTCCAATAATCCTTCGATAGGGTATAACCGATGGCCGAAATTTAAATAGGTCCGGATCCACCATATCAAACGCACGGTATGTCATAAGCAAATAAAATACATCGTTGCACGGATACCACTCATGCCAAGTGCTACTATTAAAACTTTTCTTGTCCACGGAGACCCCAAGTGGCTCCGAACAGCAGAATTGTCAAACTGGACAGGCAAGGCTGTCGCCGGTCCGCGAATTGGATTTGATATTGTGCTTGCCTGTGATGAATCGCAAAATTCATGCAGGGGGTCAAGTCTGTTGTTGAGATTTTCGTGCGCAGGTTGGAGAAGCAGTCTGCAGGCAAAGGCTCCAAGAACCAGGTGGACAGGTGACCCCATATTTACATACTCATACTCAGCTCTCGTGCCTATATGCTGTTCTGGTATTGCCGGGTCTCGCCCCGGCAGGCGAGGCCCTTTTGTTTCGGCAAAAGGGCCCAAAACCATTGACGCCCCGTCCTGCCGTATTGGATGGGACGGACGCAAGATAAAGAGCGGACCAACTCGCGGCGCTCAGACAGGATCCGCCAAATACCAAGAGCGTCCATCCCTGGGGCCGGCCGGCAGGCGTCAGAGCGGGAAAAGATTCACAACACGTTTCCAGGCCGAGGATTCAAACCTTGGGATAATGGGGTTAGGCATGAGTATTGATAATTGTTCTATGTGTGGCTTTTGAAGGTTCCAGCTATGGCTGGAACACCGCGTTGAAATTCCATGACGCCCTTTCTCACCTCATTGCCTGAGACAACCACCGCATTACCCTCTATCCTGTTGCGACGGATGATCCCAAGCATCATGCATGCCATTTAAATTAAATCAATAGTCATGCCTGACCCCCCTATCTTTCAATTGTCTGTTTAATTATTGAAGCTACTGTATCAGGGCTAATGTTACGTTCTTTACAATATTTTGATTGAAACCAAACCGAAAGTTGTTTTTGACCTTTGCTTGCATTACAGCCGCGGCAACAAAGTACAATATTTCCTCTAGTGATAATTTTTGCATCATTGATTATATGCTCCCAACTTGCGGCAGTTTTAATAGATACCTTTGCTAGTGTAAATTCAACGCCACAGTAGACACACTTTTTATCTCTTTCCCTTACTTCCTTTTCAAGCCAGTCTGGAATATTCCAATTATTTGACATGAGAACAGAGGTCACCCATACCTTAGTTCCGCAAGCAGTGTCGAGATGGGATCAAAGAAGATGATTCTACTATAGTTACCAGCCCATTCATGATCTACACCTATAGGGCACATAACTTTTGAGTTTAGCGGCAGCCGTAGGCTGTCCGCTGAAACGAATGGTTCGGCGTCTGCTCACGGCACTAGAAAAAGAGCTCGAAGCATTTCTTGAGTGCGGCACGAAAGACCTCGACTGATAGGAACTTGGCACTGCCCTTCAGCCAACGAACCGCGCGCGATGGTTCTGCGGGACTGGCGGGTTGGGCTGATAGGTAATTCTCGATAGCGGTGTAAATCTCTGAGAATCCGTGTACCAGATCAGCACTTTCGAGCTGCGCAATTTGAATGTCCTCTATGGCCCCCTCGTGTATACGAAAGAAGACTACACATGGAAGCGTTGCTTGGCCTTCGATTCCAAGTGCACGGAAAAAGTGCGTGTTGAATCCCTCCACGGCGGCTCGTGTACCAGCATGCAAGTAGAAGACGCTCAACCGAGTGCCGGACAGACGATCAAGCTTGGCAAAGACGCCCTGGTTCTTGAGAATCTTGCGAAGCTCTTGATCTGTGAAGTCGTAGAAGATGAAAGCGAATGACCGCGCTCGGCCTTGAGCCAGGTGTTGAGCGCAGATCTCATCAAAGCGCGCAAGGAACGATTCCAGGCCGTGGCCTATGCCGTTCCCGTTGCCTTGTTCGAAGATGGGGATCATAATTCAGACGCCGAACAATGTTTAGACGGATCCGCATAAGAGCCGGATCTGCCCATTTCTGTCCGTATAACACGCCATCGAGTTTTCTGAAAATAACGACATGCACGTTGCCATTTTAATGAGTTCACCCGAATGGCATCCGGTCGCGTCTTCTTCCCTTAAATGTTCATGCGGTTCCCTGATATTTTCGGTCACTCGGGTGTGCTCTCGAAACCCTGGACCGCACAATACAGAAAGCCCCTCAATGCAACGTATTCTTGAACAATGTTGGAACGAAATCAAGGATACTGATCTTCATTCATACCGCTTCGGAAGCGCTTTCTTCGCCTCCCGCAAGTCGAAAATCTTGTCCGGTCCGGATGAAACCCTCAGCGTGGTTTCGCGCAATAGCGTCTCGTATCAGTAATGGGGTCAGGCCTGAGTAAGGTAATCTCGAGACAGCAGGCTTCAGAGCAGAGGAAAAGACCCGCATAGCGCCGTCCGCTTCCCGGCGTCGGTGTTAATAAGGTTGTTCGGTTATCTTTGTTAATCCAGTTCTTCTAGTGCTTTCTTGGCACATTCCGGACAGTAGCCGTGAGAAAATTCAGTGCCAGAATGTTTGGAAATATAAGATTCAATTTGTTGCCAATTGCCTTCTTCATTTCGAATTTTCTTGCAGACACTGCAAATCGACAAAAAGCTTTCAAGCATTTTTATTTCCAACAGCGCTTTTCTAAGATCATCTGCTTTATTTTTTTCTAATTGTAATAAAATATTAATTTTACATATCGACAAACCAATAATTACGAAAGAACTAAGCCTAATAAATGTATTCCATATAGCCAAAATATTTGAGGAATAATTATGTCCCGATAGTTTGTCTGCAACAAACCAGACACATGCGCATATTATTGAGATTGCTATTGTTAGGTGAATGCCATAAAACCAAGCTGCAATGATTACGGGAATGAAGTAAAACACAAAGAAATTAAGTTCATATCCTGTCTGCCAGTCAATCCATCCGAGAAAGCATATGATTAAGACAATCCCCAGAAATCCAAATATTTGTTTGTGCATGTGAGTTTTCATACGACCTTGTTTAGCTGGCCGAACAAGGTTTAGGCGGATCCGCATAAGAGCGGGATCTGCCCATTCCTGTGCGTATCACACACCACCGAATTTTCTGAAAACAAGGATATGATCGTTGCCAGTTCAATGAGATCACCCAAATGGCATCCGGTAGCATCTTCTTCCGTTAAGTGTTCTCTCGAAACACAAGGGCCATATGGTTTCACTTAACGTGCGGCACGGAGCATGGGGAAAATCCGTGGTGAACTGCCAGCCTGAATTTCTCCCACAACCTTGAATCCAAAGCGTCTATAGAGAGGAATATTGGCCGGGTTGGTCGCCTCAAGGTAAGCCGCAACGTGAGCGCCATCACTCCCCTCAACGCCCTGTGCAAGCAACGCACTGGCGTAACCCTGGCCCTGAAACATTGGCTCAACCCCAATGGCAGGCAGGTACCAATGTGGAACCGGCGGATGCGACGCGCCGGCTTGTTCCAGTAAGGCCAACGCATCCCCTTGCAGTTCAGGGTCCACGCCTTCTTGCATGACAGTAGTGACCCCCTCTTCGTCAGGACCGACACCGGGAGGCAGCCAGAGCGCTACGGCTTTATAATCTTCCGAACGATAGGCCGTTTCGTGGTCGAAAGCGCGTCCAGCAAAGTGCTTCAATGCTAGTGGGAAGTAATGAAGATACTGTTTGGCATCGGGAAACATCCAGCGAATGAACGGATCGGAGACAAACGCGGTCACGAGAGTGGCGATAGCCCTATCGTAGTCGGATTGCAATGCGGGTGTTGCTGAGGGTGGTGACATTGAGCCTCTTGGGATGATGGCAAGGTGGAAAGGTATGCACTACGGCCATGGGAACTGCGATCCATTTTCGGTCACCCATGTGTATTCCCGAAACCCCTGGGGCACACCATCCAGCCAGTTTCGATGCGACCGATTCTTGAATAATGTTGTACATATGTCAAGAATTAAAATCTTCTTTCATAATGTTTCCAGAGGTTTTTTTTGCCTCCTGCTAAACAAATATCTGCTCCGGCCCGGATAGGACTCTGAGTGATCTTTCGCGCAATAACATTTTCCACCAGATAGAGATTGAGACGATGTACCTTCTTAAGATAAAACAGGCCTGCCGCCCAAACTCAGGACAGAATTCAGGAAAGCTTTCGCTAAGACCCTGGCCTCTCCAGCTGGGCACAGATCCTTCGCCGCCGGCTCAGGATGACAATCAGTTTATCGCTCTTCCTCGTAAGGTGCATGCCCCCCTTTTGAGGATGTTCAAAAGAAACGAAACAGGATTCAAATATTTTATTGAGCGTGTCGTGCATAGATAGGGGGTAGCAGTCCGCAGGCAAAGGCTTCAGGAAACAGATTGGACAGATGGAGGCAAAATTTCGTCGACAATTGATTTGTTACCCTGACTCTAAAATTTTCCTCTCCCCTGCTCCGACGTCTGCCGGGGCGAAACCCGGCAACACAGCACGTGAGTATAGGTGGGGAACCTATGTACGATGCCTTCACCTACCCACACGTTTTACTGTCTAATTCAGGACAAAATTCAGGAAAGCTTTCGCTAAGACCGCGGTCTCTCCACCTGGGCACAGATCCTTCGCCGCCGGCTCAGGATGACAATCTGTTTATGGCTCACTCTTTCTTATTTTTAAACCGGCCTTCGATGTTTGTTTTAATTCCGGCAATAGTCATGGAAACTTTCCAGCCAATAGACTTCCGCTGAACTTCACCCCCTCAAATTACTCTTGGTTGGGCTGGACATTGGGATTTATGTAGAATTGAGTCAAACGCTGGAGGAAGGGTAACTCATGAGTGAACTGGAACAGCTGGAGCAACAGGTCCTGAATCTGCCGCCCCAAGACCCGGCTCAGTTTCGGGAATGGTTCCTTGAGTTCGATGCACGTGCCTGGGGATCAGCAGATTGAAGCTGATCACAAGGGAGAGTAACTCGCTGAGTTAAAAAAGGGGGTAAGCGCGTCGAGTCGAGCAGCGCATTCGGCTGCCGCAGACGGCTGGATTGAAGAGGCTGAAGGCAGTTGGGTATTTCACCTTCCTAGCCCGCCGTAGGGCACTTGCGGAACTGATCTGCAATCCTTAAGTGTCCGGAAGGCTTACATTTGCTCCATATCTTTGATGGCCGGTCCATGCAGTACTTTGCCATCAGCAGCGAAACGCGAGCCGTGACAGGGACAATCCCAACTCTTTTCCGCCGGGTTCCACTGTACGAAGCAACCCATATGAGTACAGGCCGGCGACAGGGTACTCACCGTACCGTCTTCCGCTTTATACATCGCCACTTTTCCCCGTTCCGTTTTCACAATCTTACCCTCACCAAGCGGGATGCTATCGGGTGTTTCGTTCGTCATGCGGTCGCCGACGAAATGTTTAACAATATCGGCTCCCTGCCCGACTAAATCCGGGACTCCCGCCAGATTTGCGCGGTTCGGATCGAACACTTCCGCCCACGAATTCTCGCGATTTAAAATCAAATCGCGCAAGAGCATTCCGGCCACGGTGCTATTAGTCATGCCCCAGCCAGCAAACCCGGTGGCGACATAGAGATGCCGTGAAGATGGTCCATACCGTCCGATGTACGGCACTCCGTCAATGGTGCGATTGTCCTGTGTTGACCAGCGATATTCCACCGACTCGATAGCAAACCGCTCGCGCGCCCATTGCTCGAGCCTTTGATAACGGGCCACGGTATCATCGCCCTGTCCGGTTTTGTGTCCTTCGCCGCCGACCAAAAGCCAGTCACCCCCGGGCACCGGATAGCTCCGCACAGAGTAGGACGGCTCCGTGCTGATAAACATGCCAAGCGGCACCGGCTCCCCCACGCGGGCGGCCAACACATAGGACCGATGCGACTGCAGACGAAAGGAGTACAGAGCTTTGTCGTTAAACGGAAAGTGGCTGGCTACGATGACCGAGCGCGCGGCAATCGCGCCCTGCTCGGTGGTGATAGCGCACGGCTCGCCTTCTTCCACATTCACGACGCGAGTTCTTTCAAAAATATAACTGTCCTCGCCGGGGATGTCTTGCGCCAAAGCCAGCAAGTATTTACGCGGATGGAATTGCGCCTGATTGTCGAAACGCACAGCGGCTTGTACCGAAAAGGGCAACGGCGTTTCATGCGTGAAAGTGGCCGGAAGCCCAAGCTTCAATGCCGCGTCCGCTTCAGCCTTGATCTGATTTACCTCGTCCTCAGACTCCGTATAGGTGTAGGCCTCGCTGCGGAAAAAATCGCAGTCGATGTGTTTAGCTCGAACCAGGTCGGCGATCTGTTCGATGGCGGCCTGATTCGCCTCGGCGTACGCACGCGCCTTCTCTTCCCCGAAATGGCGGATGAGATCATCGTAAATCAATTTGTGCTGTGAAGTTATTTTGGCGGTCGTGTAGCCGGTCACACCCTGAATGATGCGCCCGGCTTCCAGCACCGCGACGGTTTTTCCCTGAGCCTTGAGCAGCGTTGCCGCCGTTAGGCCGACCAGTCCTCCGCCTATAATGGCCACATCCACAGTCAATCCGCTTTGTAAAGACGGAAAACGTGTTTCCGGGGTCGTGTCGAGCCAGAGTGAATTCGGCTTGCCGGGCAGAGATTGATAATGATTGGGCATAGTGTTTTTTTACCGGAGTAATCCGGTGCACTCCTGGTTAATTTATAGTAGTAAAATTACCCGCCCGTAAACGTCGTAAAGTATCGCGTAGCGGGCTCACAATGTTTAGGCGGATTCGCATAGGAGCTGGATCTGCCTGTTTCTGTCCGTATTACACGCCAGTCAATAAGTTCCCCCAAAATGCCATCCGGTAACATCTGCCTCTCGTAATTATTCATGGAACTGGCTGACAAATCCTCTCACGTATTTGTGCACTCGAAACATAATTAAACCACACCATCCCACTTCTCTCGATTCGACAAATTCCCGGACAACGAAGGAATTACGTCAAGAATACTGATCTTCATTCATACCGCTTCCGGAGTTCTGTCTTCGCCTACTGGCAGACATATCTTCTCAACGGTTCCGACGCCTGCCGCCCATCCCATGATCGGACGCTCTTTTTCCTGGCGGGCCTTGTGTGAGCCTGGCGAGTTGGCCCGCTCTCCCGTGATTAGCGTCCGATCAATCAGATAAGACGGGCGGGGCGTCATTGGTTTTGGCTACTTTTGCCGGAACAAAAGTGGCTCGCCTGCCGGGGCGAAACCCGGCAACACAAAGCATCACGTGAGAACAAGAGTGAGAACACACGTGCGATGGCTTCACCTGCCCACACGTTTTCCTGCCAAACTCAGGACAGAATTCAGGCAAGATTTCGCTAGACCTTGGCTATTCCACCTGGGCCCAGATCCTTCGCCGATAGCTCAGGATGACAATCCGTTGATCGCTCTGTCTTCGCATGTTTTCCCACTTGTGTTAGGGTATGTATGCTCTCATTCCGGATAGCCCTTCATCAGGTAATTGAAATACCCTCAATATTAAGCCAAGCCGTTTCCTCCCTTACTGTTCACGGACTCTCATTTACTATGATAACCTCTTTAAGGTGTTAGGCTTCTTTAGTTATCCCGCTTCAAATTTGCAAAGATTTAACTATGGCTGATTGTTGTAATGACAAAGCATGTGAGATCGAGGCCCTTCAAGATCGCCAAAGCTCCATACTCAAAATCGTGTTGGCGATCAATGCTGTAATGTTCCTGGTAGAACTCACCGCAGGGCTGCTCGCGGGTTCTGTTTCCTTAATAGCGGACTCCCTGGATATGCTGGGTGATGCGCTGGTGTATGGCTTCAGCATTTACGTCGTCGCGCGAGGCGCAAGAATGAAGGCCAAGGCCGCCTTCCTCAAGGGCGCAATCATGGCGGCCTTCGGATTATTCGTGTTTGGGCAGGCGGTTTTTAAGATGGTGTTTCCACAGGTCCCCGTATTCGAGGCTATTGGGGCCATTGGCCTACTGGCACTTGCGGCCAATAGCCTCTGCCTTCTATTGCTCTGGCGCCATCGGGCCGATGACATCAATATGAGTTCGGTGTGGCTATGTTCCCGCAACGATATTATTGCGAATGTGTCGGTGCTGTGTGCCGCCGTGGGCGTATGGCTCACCAGTTCGGGCTGGCCGGATATTCTTGTTGGCCTGGCACTTTCAGCCCTTTTTTTGCGGTCAGCGTTATTCGTCTTGCGAGGAGCGAAGGAGGAGCTTCGAGTCATTCAGACCTGAATTGACGCTGAACTTCGGTCACCAAATCTCCTCGTGATCCCAAGAAATCACGGCTTCTCAATCTGAGCACCGATCTTTCGCCCTTGGATCAGGATAACGGTTTATTGACGGTTCGCTTGCTTCTCATGTTTCCCTACCGACTAAAGTGTTTCATGCCCATTGCAGCAGACGTTATATAATTGTTCCATGCGCATTCTTATTTTGAACAGCGGAAGTTCCTCACTGAAATTCCGGCTGGTTGTTTACCCGACATCCTCGCCCACAGCCGACACCAATCCATTAACGTTAAGGCAGGGGATCGTGACGGGCATCGGGAAAGAGGCATCCCTGAAGATCAGTGCTCCCGAGCACGCCCCTTTTACCGCCACCCGGCAAGATGTTCTGAATCATGGGCAGGCTGTGGCGTGGGTATGGGAAAGCCTTCAAGACCTGAGCCGGGAGGACGGAGAAACCTTAAAAGGACCCGGGATCACCATTGATGCGGTCGGCGTTCGCGTGGTGCATGGCGGCCACCGGTTTACAAAATCCGTCCTGATCGATGAGACCGTCTTAGGCCAAATTGAAGAATTGAGCCCCTTGGCTCCGCTCCATAATCCCCCCTGCCTGGAAGGCATCTATCAGATTCGTGCTCTACTGGGTCCACAGATACCCATCGTGGCGGTATTTGATACCAGCTTTCATCGCACGCTTCCCGACCATGCCCGTACCTATGCGATTCCCCTGGAATGGACGGCACAGCATGGCATTGAGCGCTTTGGCTTTCATGGGATTGCCCATGCGTCTCTGGCCTACAGCTATGCCCGCTTTTCCGGTCGATCGTTGGAGGGAACCCGTCTTATTACGTTTCAATTGGGGCAAGGCTGCTCGGTTTCGGCCATTCAGAACGGGGCTGTGGTTGACACGTCAATGGGATTCACCCCGTTGGAAGGGCTGGTGATGGGCACACGATGTGGAGATATGGATCCGGCCATTATTGGATACGTCGCCGAACATGGACAACTTTCGATAAAAGAGATCGACCATCTCTTGAATACGCAATCCGGGCTCCTCGGCTTGTCCGGCCAGACCTCCGATATGCGGCAACTTCTCCAAGCCGTCGAGCAACAGGACCCTCGGGCCACTCTGGCCATTGAGGTGTTCTGTCATCGCGCGCGAAAATATCTGGGAGCCTATCTGGCCATCCTGGGTGGAGCCGATGCGGTCATTTTTGGAGGCGGGATTGGTGAGCGGGCATCTGACATCCGCGCCCGAATTTGTCAGGGAATGGACTGGTGCGGTCTCTCACTGGATTACCCTCGAAATCTCGAGGCCTCTGATGTGCAGGCAGGAGAGGCCATTTCCATTAACGGCAAGGAATCCGCTATTAAATTGCTGGTAATTGGAACCGACGAAGAATCGTGGGTTGCCCGTGAAACATTTCAAGGTCTGAGAAATGCCCGATGAACACAAGCGAAAACGGATTGGCCAGACGAAAATGCCCTATAGGAGCCAATAAAATCATTCTCATTTAGTTGATTATCAACAAGGCAAAAGCCATTCTGTGGATAAGGCATTTTTATAGGATCATAATGAGAGTTTAAGGACACTCCCGAGGATCAACTAAATCAAAAAAGTCAAGATAAAATCTGCCATCTACCTTTACGACTACGCCAAAAATTTATCACCCCTATATGTTGTACCCAAAAATAATTTTCATACAATGCCCAAAATATGTGCATTCCGCTCATTTCTTTATCAATCCTTTAGAAAAAGGCCTGCCCTTGCCATTAACCACCAAGTTATCCACAAAATTTGTGGACGGCATTTTTCTCTCCTGGTCTGTAATTTGCCAATTAAAATAATGGGATATTTTTTTAATGTCTCAGATCAATATCGCGGCATGATATGGTCAATATAGCAATGGCCGCTTCCTGATTTAAAAGGATTTTTCATCCACCTATGGCCCGGACACTTCAACAGGTTCCCCTACCGCCGACTTCCCTCGACATTCGGATTGTGACCTATAATATTCACCGGTGTTGCGGGATGGATCGTCGAATCATGCCCAGACGGATTGCGGAAGTTCTGTCGGACCTGCATCCGGATGTCATTGCTTTACAGGAAGTCCTGGGGCTTGGCCCCAAGGGCCGGGGGCAAGATGAACTGCTTGGTGCGTTGATGGGAATGGGATGGGTGATGGCATCTGCCAGGCTGCGTCACGGATATCCTTTTGGAAACATGATTTTGAGCCGATTCCCGATTGTCAACGATGCGCAACATGACTTGACCTGGAGAACCCGGCGTGGCCGATGTTGCCAACGCGCCGATCTCCGGCTGGGAAATCAAACCTTACATGTCTACAACGTGCATATGGGGACCGGTTTGCGGGAACGCAAGTATCAAGCGGAGCGTTTGGCTATGATATTGGATCAGCATCAAGGAGCCGGTCCAAAAATCATTCTCGGGGATTTCAACGAGTGGGGGCGTGGTGTGACCACTGATATCCTGACCCCACGATTTCAGAGCCTGGACATTCGCCCATTTGTCAAACGACGCCGAACCTATCCGGGATTTTTGCCCCTCTTGCATCTCGACCATATTTTTTACGAGGGCCGGATTGACGTAAACCATGTGCATCTTCCGAAATCTCGTGCTGCACTCATCGCCTCAGATCACCTCCCGCTTGTCGCGGACCTTCGTATACGCTTTTAACGTTCAATCTTTCTAAGAGAACACCCCCTAACCCGTTTAGATTGTCGTTCGGATGTTTTCATTCCGAATTCTCTTGGACCTCGCCCCGCCTTCTTACCAGATAGACCCTTCACACAAACTTCCATCGCTTTCCATATCGGGAAACCCTTGCCTCTTTTCTTTTGGCAATCTTTAGGAAATTGGACACATACCTATCAATCTTGCTGAATCAACAGAGTCAATTTGAAGATAAGAAAATCTGTCGTGTGATGGATCAATTTGTCTGTTATTCCAAAATCAGGCTCTTCATTTGTTTGGAATAAAAGGAAGCAGGATATTTCTAGGACAAAAGAAGGTCCTGAGATTTCAGGGAAATTTCCATTTGAATTCATTCATCCTGTAGCATGACCCGCGAGTGCATACCGTCGGATGTCATTGGCACGCCTTATGCTTTTTATATCTCAATAATCGGAAATGGGAAGAGGAGGATTCTCCCCTAGAACGACCGGATTGATGTGAGAATGACCATGACCAAATCTATTCGCATACTTTCTATGCAACACGCAATTGACGCCGCTACAAAAATACTGAACGAATTCTCGAATTCGACTCAGTGTTTTCCGGAAAGCCAGGAGAACGATTCGTCCTGTCAAATGTCTCTCGTCGACTATGCCATTCAAGGCCCGAAGGCCTCTGCCGAGGCCAAACCCGAGGAGATTATTCACCCTCCTCCTCCCATATCAGTCACGCCCCCTGCCGATATTCACTCATAGGGAAGGCCGGACGGGAAAACCTGGGAACTCTACCACCACTCGGCTCGGACCGCCTCATATTCATTTTTACTAAACACCCTCTACTGCTTGTCCGTTTATTTTCACCCCTCTTTCTTCCCCCAATCACTTGCCGGGCCTCATATGGTCAAAATTGAATGAGATGTCTCCGTTTTCAAGATTTTCCCTTTCATGACTTTCAGTATGAAATCCTGTTTGCTCCATCCGGATAATCTGGACCACACTGTAAAACCATCCCGACTTTCATCATGATTCATATCCCCGCTTTAATGTTCAAATGGATGAAGTTTCAATACCTGACATGGTTTGGCTTTACCACTTTTCTTTATTTCCGAATTACCACTGTAAGGCCATATCGGGATCGGGGCATTTCGGTAATGGCTTACAAATGAACGCCAATATATAAATGTTCTTGTCGGGAATATTGGGCGGGGGGGAGGCCGGTGTTGCAGTACGTGGCGCCGGCCTTCGCACCGGCGTGGTTGGCAACCTAGTATAGGCCGACGCCTTCAGGGTCACCATGGACCGGGAGTAAGCCGGGCGAGCAACCATAGGAGTCATGACCGCTGGTTGTAACAAGACATTCCCTCTGGTTGGCTGAGTTGGCACCCTGATGGCCGTGGACTTAAACGAGGCCATCGCCTGGGGCCGCATTTTCATGACTAAGGGCTGCACAGGTTGGGCTTTCATTTGTTGTGGTGGTATCGATGGCCTTTTCATCAATTGTGGTTGCACGGCTTGCAAGACAGCAGGGTTTATCCTTTTTATCGAATTTTGATCATTCACCGCATAGTTAAAACGCAGATCCACAGACATTTTCGGGTTGGAGGAAGTTGATTGGGTTGGTTTTGCCTCGACGACCACCTTCCGGGCAAAGACGATTGCCGTGACATAGGCCGGACAATCTCCGGAAGGCGGACTGCCGCCGTCAGAAAAAACCTTGGTCGAATCTGACAACCGCCAGAACCGTGACCGGAATATTTCAGAATCAAACCAGGACCGCTTGATGGCCGCAGAACTGAATTCCAAGGTCACAGATTTCATCGTGGACTCTTTTCCATCAGCCGAGAATCGCTCGCGAAGATCTGCCGGCGCTTCATTCACCAAGGTTTTGATTTCCGCCTCGCTCAGAGAGAAAGGATTCCACGATCCTTCTTCCAACGCATTCGACGGGGTAAAGCTGCTTGGGAATACCGTGAAATTATCCTGCGCAGTGGTCTCACTATCAAGATCCTGATTGAAAGATCCCTTCCACTCATCCCAGGTTATTGTGGGAGATTTGGCTCCAAGATTCTGGTACTGACTTCGGGCGATATTGACTTCATTCTTGTAACCCTCCAGGATCCACTGATTATCCAGATCCTTCAGCTTTGCCCGAAACGCAGGCTCATCGACCTCCCGCCAGTGTTTTTTCTCGGATTCGTCCTCTGCGGCCTCACCCGTACTTCTCGCCTCCATGAATTCCTGCTCAGCCATAATATAGGCATCCTTATACTGGTTATAGACCCTGACCTTCGGGCTGTCCTGTAGAAGGCCTCCCTCACCCGGGACTTTCAGAACGGCCAACGCCTCCTGATAGGCCACTTCTTCTTCCGGTGTACGCGTCGAAGAAGCAAGCCTGCCTTCTCTCAGCACATATTCCAACTCATTCCATAAAAATCGGGCATCAGTGGGTAACCAGGCCTCGTCATGGGGAATTAAATTCACGAGCGTTGAAAACGCGGCCAGATTGGCCTTGCTCTTGAGAAGATCACTCCCGGTTTCCTGTGAAAAGAAATCCAGATCCTCTTTTGTATAGGCCAACGGTGTCACAGGAAAACTCAGAAATGTTCCTTCCTTTTCAAAAACCTTTTTGGCTTTGGACATCAAGGCCAATTGCACGATAGAGTCGATAGCCATGTATTACCTCATCAAGTAATTATGTTGGTCGAATTGCCCCATTCCCCTGGTGGCCCCGCCTCAACATTGACCGTGAGGCAGGGCTACCTCGAAAGTTAAATCCAATCAGTGATTCCGCTCAATGGATCAGGACTCTTTGGGAACACATGGCATTTGAATCCAATAATTTGATGACCCGGCACTCTCATTTCTTGTTTTTCCGAATCGTAGTGGAATTTTGAGGAACGTTCTCCGCTGGCAGAACTACGGCCATGCGAGCCACCGAAATGGAATGGACCGAAATGCACGGCGCCACCACCACTCGCCGAGGATCGTTCCCAACTTTGTGCGGCCTCTGCAAAACCACTGCTATTCCGAAAGCCAATCACGAGATCTTTAATGAAAATGATGGCCGTGGGATAGGCTGGGCAAAGTCCTGTTGCCGGTTTGCCGCCGTCACTGACAATTTGCTTTGATGATTCGGGATTATTTTGGTCAAAGCGCCACAACTTACTATTGATAAAACTTGTTTTAAACCAAGGCCGAACAATTTGGCATTGGGTAATCGAAAAATTCATATAAAATTGGTTGCTGTCAAACGTGATTTTAGATTCCGACTGTCCACTGGCATTGCTGGCAGAACCGCCCCCGCCGAAAATGCCTAACCATCCCCCTCCGGCACTTGTCCTGGACCGTTTCATTTGGTAACTGGAATTGGAGGAATTATTATAATCCGAAGATTGAAAACTAAAGTTAGTCCATCCTGCCGCCTGCATGGGGTTGCTGGGCACGAGCGAGGTATAGAAAAAATCGCTGCCGGATGACATCCCGGTGATTCTGGCTTTCTCCAAATCATCCTGATATTGGGCTTTCAGCAGTGCCATATCCCGTCTCATGACCTGGTCAATAAATGCGTTAATGCCTTCATAATCATTTTTGTACCCATTACTGACCCAATCTCCCATAGCCGCCTTGACCCTATTGCGCAGAATATTGGCGTTCATCCCCCAATAATGAACCGCTTTGACATTGTCGGCTGTCAGGGCATCGATACGGGCACTGTTGTAGGCCAATGCCGCCGCTTCATAGTCCGTCATCTTCTGGTTATACACATTCACTAACGCGCTAGGCTCTGAAACCTCGATCTCTTCATCAGTCAGAAGATCCTTTTTTACCCTTGTCGTGGAAAGCAGCCCTCTGAATTTTTCAATTTTTCCTTTGGTTTTTTCATCCAATTTGGTTTCCATGATTTGACTCATGCGTAAAATATACTCGAAGCGCTCTGAAAGCGATCCTTCATTGTTCATGATACTCATGGCCGCGAATTGATTATTCGTGGTTGCAGCCAGGTCGGGAACAAAATCGACGAGCCGCGCAAAACTTTCTGCATTCATATACTGTTTGCTGGCATCTTGCGCACGCAATCCTTCTAATACTGCCGGTGTCAGTTCTGGTGGCTTCGATTCCCCTCCCTCACCTTCAAGCACCATGTCCTTCAGGGCTTTCTTTTTCACCACACCCGTTAACCCTTGTGTTAAAAAATCAAAATCATCAGGTTCAACAGCCAGGCCGGGTGTACACCAACTAAAAAAGTTGTCTTCCGATTTTGGGACGGTATCATCCCCATTGGTCAGCACATTGTAGATTTTCCCCATAATCGAATTAAGCATAACGCTCGGTTCAACCTGTGGCATGACGACTCCTCCTTACAGTAAAACGAACCCTTTACAGGGTCCGTAGATATTAAATAGTTGGCCCCTTAATTTATTGACATGAGCAAAACTTATTCCCGATTTGCATATGGTACGTTGACGAGTGTTGTGCAGACCGATCCCCTTTGTAATTCAACTCTTTTCAACCGTTTCTTCAGAGCTCATCTGACGCAGGCGTTCCTTTCATAACGTTCACGGTGTATCCGATTGTTAGAAATTTTTATCTGTTTAGATAACCGGATCCCCCTTCCTGGCTTGGTAAAAATTTGGATATGGAGGGAACTTCGAAGTTCAAGAGAATCTGAAACAGGTGGGACATTCTGGAAATGCACTTCCAAAACGGGATTCGTGGACAGCCCGGTGCGCCCTGTTACGCCCACTGATTGGGCTGTAAGGAAATGAGGAAATGACACCAGGAGAGAATGGAACATGCCAATCGGTGCAGGTGGGTGTCCGCGAAAAAAAGGCGCCAACAGTGGCGATTGGGCATTTCCATCCATTTCCGTTGTGGCTTCAAGAATAATGGGTGAGGGGAAGAACGAAAATTTTCCAAAAATTGGTTGACCTCATCATCCTATTTTGTTAAACAATCAATGTTTCATGCCGCTTTATTCTCCCGCTACACTTCCCCATTCATAGTTCGGAGGGTGTCACCATGTCTCAGGAAACAGAAGAACTTTGGTCCAGGCGTTTCTTCCTGAAGTCCTCCCTTGCAGGCATGATGATTCTTGGTAGCCGATTGATGTTTCCGGAATCAGCATGGGCCCAGTCCCTGCCTGAGGGCCGGCTTCACCTCTACAATGCTCACACTGACGAACGACTCCAGGTGACCTATCGCAATCAATCCGGCCAATATGACCAGGAAGCCTTAAAAGACATTAATTATCTCCTGCGATGCCATCATTCCAAAAAAATATGCCAGATGGACATCCAGTTACTGGAATATATGAATCAGGTAGAAAAGTTAGTTGGACAGGGGAAGGAAATTCACGTTTACTCTGCCTACCGTTCGCCCTCATACAACAAATTGTTGATTCGCCTTGGTCGAGGCGCCGCGCCAAATAGCCTCCATACGGTCGGACAAGCGATGGACTTCTCGATTCCCGGCGTTCGACTTTCAAAAATCCGACGCGCCGCTGTAAAGCTTCGATTGGGTGGAGTCGGCTATTACGGCCGACGAGGATTCATTCATATCGATACCGGAGCGGTCCGGTACTGGTAATTCTTCCTTTCATTATCACGTTCCAACAACATCTTCCGGTTTTATAAGGGCTATGAGGAATAGTCCTTTAAAGGGTAATTTAAATCCTGCTTGCAGGATAGGCAGATTCCATGGGTAAATTCTGCATGGGACCGGTCCCGACTATACGTTTCAAGTGGCAGCCACTCCCCTGTTTCGTTACGAATCACTTTGCAATTGGCACAAATGGGAAGCAACCCATTCAGGATTTTCCTCTTTCACGGCATACTTCAATCGGTTTAACAGCAGGGCTTAAGGCTTCCAAAGATTTCATCTGATTTTGAGTTCCCGTGGCACTCGATCAGAGACGCACAGAGTCTCTCTCGCAGAGATCCCACCCTTTGACTCTGCACATATTCCTTCACATTGATGCTTCGACGATGTGAGTCATGCCTTTTAGAAGGACAAGTCTCGTCAAACTCAACCCCGTCAATGAAATCTTTTTGATATTGACTGTCCCTACTTCTGTGCTAGCCTTTTACGTGGGCATTTTTTTAATGGTCTTTTATCTGAATCCCGCCTTTTTCCGGCTCTCACCACGAACTATGCTATCTTTATGTGAACAGGATGGAGCATGCCCTCCTCAAATGAGTCAGACATCGTATTATCCGCTTTTCCAAAAGGAACCCTCATGATGGAAGATGGCTTATCCACCCCGGTAGGAACCCGCCGGTCATTCTTTGTAAAAACCACCGTCTTTATTTCCTCCCTTATTGGAATTTCCCTTGCTGTCCCATTGATCGGATACGTCATCGCCCCTGCTCTTCAACGACGAAACAAGGAATGGGTTTCACTGGGAAAAGCCGATGCGCTACCGGTTGGTGAACCTAAGCCGATGGATTACACCATGACGGAAAAGGATGGATGGCAGGAAATCCACACCACCAAGGGCGTGTGGGCGGTAAAACAGCCCGATGGAGAGGTGACAGTATTTTCGCCTATCTGTCCTCATTTAGGTTGTGGTTATCGATGGGACCAACAGGACCGTCTCTTTAAATGCCCCTGCCATGGAAGCGTCTATGACATGAACGGAACCGTAAAAGCCGGCCCCGCACCACGCCCATTGGACACCCTGCCATCCAAAATCGAAAATGGTGACTTGCTGGTCCAATACGAGGAATATAAATCCGGTCTGGCAAAAAAGGTTGAACTCTAAGCATGGCCTCACGTCTCTATCAATGGATCGACCAGCGCCTGAAACTCAAACCCCTCGAGCAAACCCTCCTGGACGAACCCATTCCCGGAGGTGCCAGCTGGAACTATGTCTTCGGCTCGGCCACGCTGTTCCTCTTTGTCTTGCAAGCCCTGACGGGCATGTTTTTGATGATCTATTACGTCCCAGCGACCGACCATGCCTACGACACCGTTCAGTATATTCAACATGAGGTCTGGGGTGGATGGTTTGTCCGTGGCCTGCATCATTGGGGGGCCTCAGGCGTCATGTTGGCCATCGGGCTCCACATGTTGCAGGTGTTTTTTGATGGTGCCTATAAACGGCCTCGGGAACTTATGTGGATCGTGGGCGTCATCCTGCTCGCCATCATGCTGGCGTTCGGATTTACGGGATATTTGCTACCGTGGGATCAAAACGCCTATTGGGCGACCCAGGTGGGAATCAACATGGTCGGCAGCGTTCCCCTTATCGGAGATTTCCTGGTGAAAGCTCTTCGTGGTGGGGAAACGCTCGGCGCCCTGACCATCTCACGATTTTTTGCCATTCACGTTGCCTTTCTTCCCCTCATCATTGCAGTGGGAATCATGCTCCATCTCTTTATTCTCAGACGAGTTGGACCCGCCGGCCCTCATGATGAAACGAGAGCCCGAGCCGGGAGTGAAACCTTCTACCCACGGCAGGTCTTCATGGATGCGGTGGTCATGCTTGGAGTGTTTGGCGTCGTCGCCATGTTGGCGATCAGCGTGGAATTCCCTTTGGCTGATCGGGCCGATCCGTCAGACCATTCATTTGTCCCCGTCCCGGAATGGTATTTTCTGTTTTTTTATCAGCTTCTCAAATATGCCCCAGGGGCATGGGGACCTCTGGCGACCTGGCTTCTTCCCGCACTCTTTTTCACCGGATTGCTGCTCTTGCCCTTTGTGGATCGAAATCCCGAACGACACCCATCCTCACGTCGCGTCGTGTTGGGTGCGGGGTTGGGATTTTTGATTATCGTGCTCAGCCTGTTGAGTATCTCTCTTCGTGATCTGTACGCCGTGCCCAAACGTGACCCCTCAGTGATTCGAGGCATGGCTTTAGTGGAGCAATTCCATTGCAAAACCTGTCATCGTATTCACGGGGAAGGTGTAAATGTTGGGCCAGACCTTTCTTTTGTCGCCGATCGACGACCAGACCGAGAATGGCATCTTCAGCATTTTAAGGATCCGCAATCCGTTTCCCCCGGCTCCTTCATGCCAAAATTTCCTCTAAACGACAAACAGCTGAACGACCTCACCAATTACATGCTGACTCTCAAAAGTGGGTAACACGTCTTCCTCGCCTGCGAGTATCGGTTTATCTCGTTAGAACAGCCTTCAGCTTGAAGCAAATTGTACTTTCAACTGAGGGCTGGGGGAGAGTGGTTCAGCCACGATACCGGCATCAGGTTGCGGCCGATTGCTAGGTTAGAGTCAATAACATCACACCAAATTTGCAGGCCCATCCCGACTGAACAAACAGGGTCCCCCACGGCCATGTATAACAGCCGTGGGGGAGGTAGGCTTTACCCTCGACGTTCGCCACGCGCTTGACTGAGCCAATACTCCATTTGTTTGCCTGCTGCTTCCCGGCCTCCTAGACCAAAGGATAACGCCACCGCCACAGCAATGGCTCCGAGAGTCAGGCCAAATGCCAGATTAACGATTTCATTGGCCAACCCCATGGCTCGAAGACCCATGGCGAGCACCAACCCGAGAATCGCGAATCGGGCAATGCTTGCAACCCCTCCAGAATTCACTCCATGAACACGAATGATGGTTTCATATGCGAGATTCGACAACCAGAATCCGATGGCAATGATGGCACTGCCCAATAACACCTGGCTACCAAACTCTATAAACATGGTGACCAATTCGGACACCTGATGAAAACCTAACTGGTTGGCCGCTTCGACAACCGCAAATAACATAATAAAAAAAGCCAGGACACTTCCGACCACAGACGAAGGAGTGGTTTGACCCGTAAATGCCTGTCCCAACCCCAACTTTTCCGGCAGAGCGTCGAAACCGAGTCCGCCTAATAAACTCGCCACTATTTGCGAGACTAATCGGGAAATCGCAAAGGCGATTCCTAAAATAATCGCCGCCGCAAAAATATCGGGGATGGCCGACATCATGGTATTCAACATATCGGTGGCTGGTCCTGTAATCACGTCAATTTCCAAGGCTTGCAGTGCGGCAACGACCGCAGGGACCAAAATCAGGATATACACCACCAAAGCCAGTAAATGAGACAAGGACATCGTTCCGCGCAATCCTATTTGTTCACCCAGCCGATCGGTTCCGGCTGCCGTCAACAGGTTACTCACCAAGTCCCTGACGATTTTGGCCAAGAACCATCCAGCAACTCCAATTAACACTGCCCCGAAAATATTCGGGAGCATGCTTAACATTTCATTGACCATGTTTTGGACCGGAACCAACAGGCCGTCAATCTCCAGGGTCCCTAAGATAGCGGGGAGGAATAGCAGCACAACCAGCCAAAACACGACATTCCCCAAATTAGCGCTGATGGGTCGCACCCCGGCTCCCGCACTCAATTTTTCATCCATCGTCGTCGATTGCAAAGCCTTGGCCACAAGGGTTCGAAGTACGGTGGCGATAATCCACACGATTAACATCAATATTCCCCCAGCCACTAATTTCGGAACAAAGGCCATCACCTGATCGACCAAAGTCCCTAGAGGACCGGAGACCATTTCCAAGTGTAACGCGTTAAAAAATGCCACTAAAACTAATAAAAGAATTAAATAATAGATTCCTACGGCTGTACCGCCTTCCACATCCATGGTGGTACCGGTGGTCGAACGCAATCGCTGATTGACGTTCAACATGCCCAGAGCCTTCCTGATTCCAGCTCTCACAAGCAGAGCCACTATCCACCCCAGAAGGAGGATGCCCAATGCACCCAATACATTGGGCAACGTTTCCCCAAGATTCACTTGTAACGTTTCGGTCAATTTACTCATGTCCATAGATCACTCCTTTCAATAAAAATACAGAACACCGGCCACCCCGTAGATATTCTCTACAGTTTGATGGTGAGACAGGAAGAAACTATTGGTCAGCTTATATTGAGAGTAATACGAAAGGTAGCTATCGAGTTAGGAAGGCTCTTACCTTAACAATTGAGGAAAATTAAGTCCACCTAGGCGCAGAAAACCTTAATTTCCTGGAGATTTTTCTAAATATATAAAATACGGCATCAGCTCATTGTCGGTCTGGGCCACACGGTCAGAAAAAATAAGCGGCATCCCTGTCATGAGGAATGCCACCCACCGCTTGATTCTGTTCTCCCCCATCAAATCGGGTTTGTGGCATCAGCACATTTTTTCAAATGATAAGTCGGCTGCTCACAAGGCCACTTCCATTTTTTCTCTCTTATGCCAACCCTGGGCCAGATATGATCCACTATGCGGACTTCGCTAATTCGGAAGTACAATGTCCGCACTTGGTGGCCTGAATGGGAATCGTCATGTGGCAGAATTTGCATTCTTTCGTTGTAGGATCCGCAGGCGGGGCCTCTTTTTCTTCACGTTTCATCTGATTGATGGCTCTAATCACCATAAAAACGGCAAAGGCCACAATAAGAAAGCTAATAACCGAATTGAGAAATACTCCATAATTCATGGTGACAGCGCCCGCTGCCTGAGCGTCGGACAAGGCCAGATATGGCCCTGGAGGCACCCCCTCCTTAAGGGTGACAAACAGGTTGGAAAAATCAACGCCACCCAACAAGAGTCCAATCGGGGGCATCAACACATCGGCCACCAGCGATTTGGCAATGGTGCCAAAGGCCCCTCCAACAATGACACCGACTGCCATATCGATAACATTGCCCCGCATGGCAAACTCTTTGAACTCTTTAAGCATCACATCCTCCTTATCATGAGGGTGAACTCTAGAACCGGTTGTTGTCCAGGATGATCATAAAAAAGGCTGCATCATCCTCTCTCAACACAAACACAAATGCAAGATTATTCCAGAGCTTCCCGTCCTTCGCCTGACCGGCTTTCATCTCCATTATTTTTTATCCGTGTAACTACAGGACTGGCGACCGTTAAAAACAACCTGGGGCGGCCGGCCTATCCTCGCCTTTTTCCAGTTGAAGACCCCCTCTAAAAGCCCCAACTGTCAAGGTCAGCTCGAATAGGTTAGCCGCCCTGGGTGTTCCGCACCCTGACAAACAGTCTACCGTTACGATCCCCCTTCTAATCGCCTTGTGATGCGCATCTTTGCGATTTCAAAAAATGACATTCATCCATTAATCTTCCCATCTGACGATAATCCAAAGGTTTTTTCAGCTCACGAAAATGCCCCGTTTCATCCGATGGAGGAAGATCTCCCAATACCACCACCATCGGAGAAACTGAGGCATGGGAGATTCCAGTGCTCATGCCACGTTTCAATTGTTCCAGAGAGTGGCTTTCAATGAATAGGGCATCAAAACTTTTCCAAGTTTTCTCCATCATGGCCTTTGGCAATTCCTCAAGGTACTCGCATTCATACCCGTGTAATTTTATAATTTGTCCCAGGAAATCACGAATAAAATGATCCCTCGTGACGACCAAGACGCGACCTGATCCGGGATTCGACTGAAGACCCTCATTTTTCGCCGTTCCCATAAGGTCTCTTCCTTCCCGGAAGCTGCGCAAAAAAGTTTGTTCTCGACACGTCTCTTTCAGAGTTCGTTGCTCAATGATCATCATGTCTGAACCCCAATTTGAAAGAGGCACCATTCTCTCCAGGCGTTCAGACAGGCCCCCATCTTCCGTTCGACTCACTGATTTTTGATGGGTCTTCTCTATTCCTTCTCCAGCAGAACGCTTCTCTTTGCCGAAGGATATCTGGGTCCGATGCGAATTCCGTGAGGAATGACAGATCCCTCGACACCTCCGGAACATAACTCCTGACCGTGATGACCGTTCCCTTTTCTTTTTTGACCACTTCGATGACTGATATCCCCACCTGAACCGTCCCGTCACATTTTGAATAGATGGCTGGCCTCGGGGAAATGTCCATGGCATCCCACGCAATCAGTGGCTCCAGCGCTGCCGGTTCTTTTCCCAAAGTGAAAAACAACACGCCTAACATTCCGATCGCACCACAAAGACTCATGAAGGTAATTGTTTGGAAGCTTTGAATGTTCATTGGTTGGGTTCCACCTATCTCATTCTGTACCCATATTTATTAACAATAATGATGCCAAATGAAATTTCCTTAAATTTCAATCAATCCCGTCTTTCATGGGGAATGTTTCCCATTGTGAAACACCAGGGTGTCTCAGGGTGTCCCAGTAAAAAACACTTTGAAGCAGGCGAGTAAAAAAACCGAAAGGACACAGGAAAGAAACAAAAAGTTGAAGGCCCGAACATTTGCCATGTCCGAGCCCTCCAAATAGAACCTCGACTTATGCATCAAATGCCTAGCCGGACGACAGGATATATTGGGTTTCCGCTTTTTTGGTTCCAGGAGCCTGAAGTTCTATGCCATATGGGCATGCACATAGGCCGTCGATTGCAAACGATATTGACGAACACCCCATCACATGGACCCGGTTTAATCACCGAAGAATGTTCAGAATTTTTACAGAAATGGCGGAATCAGCGGGAGGACTCTTCTTGAGAGATATTCAACTCGGTTAAGCGGCGATAAAAGGTAGAACGGCTCATACCGACCAATTTTGCGGCTTGCGCACGTTTTCCTTTCGTTTGTGTCAGGGCATCAAGAATAAGCTGGCGTTCATTCGGTTTACAAAAAGGCGATGCCTGAACAATCGGAGACACGTCACACAATTCAGGAGGCAGATCGGTCGGAAGGACACTTTCTCCACGGCAATGTATCAGTGCATATTCCAAGGCCCCTTTTAATTCCCGGACATTCCCCGGCCAGGAATAACGTAAGAACTGCTGCATCGTTTCCGGAGCAATACTCAGAACGTGCATTTTTCCAAGCGCGACGCGGCTTTTTACGAAAAAGGCCGTGCTCAACAACGGAATATCCTCGCGGCGCTCTCGCAGAGGGGGAAGCCTTAATCGCGCGACACGGATCCGATAGAGTAAATCCGCACGGAAGGCACCCTTGTCGACCAATTCTTGAAGCTGCTGATTGGTGGCCGCCAATACCCGGACATTCACCTTCCGTGGCCGGGACTCCCCGAGACGAATAATTTCTCCCTCTTGCAGCACACGGAGCAGGGTCGTCTGAATCGATAACGGCATATCTCCGATTTCATCCAACAATAACGTGCCGCCTTCAGCCGACTCGAAAAATCCTGCATGGTCACTCGTCGCTCCCGTAAAGGCGCCGCGCTTGTGACCAAATAACTGACTCCCCAAGAGGGAATCGGTCAATCCTGCACAATTGACCGGCAGAAATGGATGATCATGACGCGGACTTAATTGATGTAACGCACGGGCGACTAATTCTTTGCCCGTCCCGGTTTCCCCATCAATAAGCACGGGCACATCTACCGTGGCAATGTCTCGAATCCGTTCATATATCATGCGCATGGCGGGACATTTCCCAACCAGATCGTGAAATTGTGTTGGTCCCACCAACTGCCGGCGCAACTCCTCTATCTCAGTGACATCTGTTAACAACAAAATGGTTCTTCGAGAATCTCGAGGATCATCTTGAACTTCAACTTCCAACGCGCGGGTAGAACGGTTTCTCCCATCCATCACTACCGACACAACCTGACGCTGCGACCCGGGTAATCGTCCCATGGCCTCGATCCTGGCATTGTCTTCTGTTTTCCACGGGAGGCCCTTACCCAGAGAGCGGCCGATCATGGTGTCAGGATCGATCTGCAATAACTCACGGGCTTTTCCACTCACAAACGTCACCTCCCGATTGGAATCGACCATGATGGCTCCCAATCCCAGCCCGTCGAGCAGGGCCATCACATCATCCCGTTCTTGTTCGCTTTTCGCTAATCGAGTACCAAGCTGAGCTTCCGTGCGTTCATGATGATTGACGGCCTGACGGTGCGAAAGCTGTTCTTCTCGTGCCTTTTGCAATAAGGGCTGGATCGGAAGGATCTCGGGTCCAAAGCGTTGTAGAATCACATACCGAACAGACCCATGACGGACGGCAGTGGCTTCCAGGACAACGTCTTCTCCAAATAATGCCGGTTCACTCCACAAACCGGATTTCCATTGACCTGTCTCAGCTGAATCCCACCATAGCTGCGCTTCATGGAGAAAATGTTGAAGAAAAAACGAATGTCCCAATAATTGGCCAGGAAACACCTCACTCCCCTGGGTCATGCCAGGAGGAGGGAACCAACTGGGCAGATCACCCACACAGTCAAAACGATCCGCTGTTTTTTTTTGGAAAATTAACGCATCAAAGACACTGAAAAGAGCGGGATCGTAGATGGAACCAGGCATGAGTCTCACCAATCTCCGCTAGCGACAAGGGGATGAGGAAATTTTGTGGAGTGTGCCCAAGAATATCTACCGGTTAACGCGTCTTTCATCCAGCCCGTCTTCAGGATTTCAGCATCGCTTCAGATAACGCGGAAAACGCCGCCTCGACACCCTCACCGGTTTTTGCGCTAACCATGGACACCAGACAGGCTTTGCCACTGAGATCAGAAACCATGGGACACTCCACCACCCACTCGTCCACCAAATCATGTTTATTAAGCAGGAGGACAAAAGGAACCGGGCCGATGGTCTTCAGGGCTAATTCATGTAACCTGCATGCCACATCAACCGTTTCTTGCCTTGTTCCATCAATCACCAGAATATATCCCGATGACCCTTGCAAATATGACGCCCGAACCTTTTGGAAGTCATCATCGCCATAGAGATCCCAAAGAACCAGCAGAATGTCTTGTCCGCGGACCGACAAAGATTTTTGATCGATCTTGACGCCAACAGTGGTGAGATATTTTTCGGAAAAAATGCCGGAGACCAATCGTTTCACCAGGCTCGTTTTCCCCACGGCAAACCCACCCAACATACAAATTTTTTTCTGAATCACGATCCGATCCTCGCTTCCATTTACCTGCGCTGGGGTACCCCGGGTTCTACGACCTTAAAGGACACGCGCCTACTTCTGGAATACCCCTTTTCTTCCCCGGCAAGAGATGTCACATCAGGATCAACCCCATTGCCCATGGCTGACAGTTTTAATACTTGAAAGGGTGGCTCACGGAGAATTCCCAATACCTTTTTCGCTCGCATTTCACTCAGTAAAAGATTAGTCGTTCGAGAGCCCACAGGGCTGGAATATCCCATGACAACAATGGAGGGGCTCCGACCTAACTTTATGGCTTCCTTATCCAATTCATGGAGGATGTGTTTCACCTGTTGAATTTTATCCAATTCACCATCCGGCAAACTTCCCTGTCCTTCCATAAAGAATATGGCTTGGCCTTCCAGAGCATTTCGAAGTGCTTCAAATTGTTTCATGTCTGTGTCTATGAGACGTTCCAAGGAAATCTCCAAAATCCCCGGGATTGCCGAGGCGGATTGCTTTACTTTGGAAATCCAGGCATGAGAGCTTTCTCCCATTAGCATGATCCGGCTCCCCTCAACGCTTACCTCCACCGATTCGGGTGGCTGTAAAACTGTCACTGCCCGCCTACGAATCATCTCCGGAGTGAGGGCAATGAACGATTCAAAATGAAAGTCGACCGCATGGGAAGGATATCCCACCTCTTCCAGCAACCGTTCAGGGTCAATCGCCAGAGGGTCTCTCAGTCCATGGAATACTGTTCGCCCCCCTTCCTCCTGAATAGTCGTCACCACAATCCCCGGCTCGGCCCCGATGCGCTTCAATAACTCAGTCCACTGTTGATGATTGAGAGAGGCCTGATAGGCCCACCATCCCAAAAGGGCCAGAAGAAGCGCACTTAATACCCAGAATACGACCGGAAGACCTTTTCGTTTTTTCACGAATTGTGCTTGGAGACAATCTTCCAAATGAGGCCTGGTCTCTAAAAAAACAGTGGCATCGCCTTGAAAATTCTGCAGAGAATCGGAATATTGGGCATGAAGGGATTCAAGCGTGTTTTGAAGAAAATCCCGTAATTTTACAGGAGGGGTTCCCCGAATCACTGTGGCCAAAATAGCCCTGGCCCCCTGTTCTATCCAGACCGTCAAATCGCCTATCCTGAGCGATTCCAATCCTTCATCCTGACCTTGCTGAAACGAATCTCTCACAAAATCCTGAATGGCCGTCAACATGCCGGAAATGGCCGCTTCCCCCTGGCTGGAAATCCCTTCGGCCATTACATGATTGAGTAACAATCCCGTTTTTTTATGAATGAAAAATACCTGTTCCACTCTAAATCGAAGAGTATGTAACAACACCACTTCCACAAAAGGTCTTCCCGTTTTCCAGGCCTCCCATCGCCACTGAAGTCCTTGCCAGGACATACTATATTCCAACGTCTGGTTGAGAGATTGGAGCATTTCCCGCATTGCCCGGGAAATGGCTTTTCGAATGGCGGATCCCAGGATGGGGGCGATGGAATCACTAATAAGCTGGGGGGATTGTTTGATGGAAAGGGCCAACGCTTCTTGTGTAATCGGCAGCATTGAAGCCAATAACCGATTATCCTGCCGAGCTCGAAGTCGTATCGCATCCGGAAGGACGCGGCTCACCTCCTGCGCATCGACCACCAACGTATCGAGTCGTTGTCGTAGCCGATCTAGTTGAACCTGCTCGGGTGACAGCAACAGCCGCCGAAGGGCCGAAAAATCCTCAGACTTTCCTTTGTCATATTCCGATGGTGCCTGAGTTGGAGACGAACGACCCGTACGTTCCATAATTGCCCTTCAGGGGGAAGCTGACGTTTTTCTGATGGTGGGAGGGGGAAAAAATGCGTGGAATTGATCGTCTGCCTTCGTCATGGGAGCTATACCCCAAAGACCGCTATCAAGGCTTCATGATTGGTTCTCAGTGTCTTTAGCCCCCACTTTGAGGCGCAAGGCGACTTCCATCAACATTTCGGCCAATACTGCCCGATCGGTTTTCTCAATCTTCAACTCATTGACCGCTTGTTGAAATTGAGATTCCATTCGGCGCATGGCCTCCTGATCCTGCTCAATCAGCTCATGCTTTTGCTTCTGCATGTCTGCGTTCATCGCCTGGAATCGATTCGAAGCATGCTCCGTTAATTCCAAAATCCGTTGACTGATTTGGGCTTCAACGGTCTTGACTGTTTGTCCCATGTCCTGAATGGTAGAGACGCGTCGGTCCTGTTCCTGCTGTAGTTTCCCGACCAACCCCAGGATTTCCTGATTCATTTGCATTTTCAAATCCTCAACGGACTTGGAGAGGTCTTCTCGTAGCCGTCCGCTTTCCTGTAACAACCGATTCTCCAATACAGCGAATCGTTTGTCGATTTCCCGACTTTGGGCCCCGAAGAGAATATCCCGAACTTTATCCAGGCTCCCCTCTTCCGACTGCGTTGCCCACTCCTCCTCTTGAGATGACGAATTTCCCTCAGAGGAACTTGAAACTTCATAGGCCACGTTTTTGAATGTTTTTTTTGAGGGCTCGATCACGCTCATAGTCGTCACTCCACAAGGTCGGTCAACAACTTCTACGTCTTAGGGGACACTCCTTAAGCGCCATTATCCTAACATTGGTAAAAAATGGTAACAAGACGCCACACCCCGGCAAATGCAGAGGAAAAATTTCACCTTATAGGTGAATGTTTTGTAAAAGAGGCAAAATCCCCTTCATTTTTTATTACAGCACAGGGATGAAACGGCCACACGTATTTGGAACACCACCTCCAATTCTCAATGAGCATTTCAATCTTAATGCATAATGAATTCATGCACTTAAAGCAATAAATCATTAATGATCGTCTCAACAAGGACAGAGGGAATACCTACGCGTTGGAATGGCTAAACCCAAGAATCTCTCTATTGATGTAACGCGAGGAATACAAACACGATATAGGGGAATGGGGATAAAAAGTTTAGTAAGGGCAGGAAGTTTGATTGGCCTTTTTACTAATCTTTTTCGGGTTCGGCATTTCCATGTTTATGCGTGACTCGATCTTCGTCAAACAGATCGGCCATTTCTTGAGCCATCACATCATTATCATGCGGGAGAGACACAACGGACAATTCTTTTTTTATTTTTTTTGGAGAGACAACCTTGGGATCCTCGGCATCGTTAAGTTTAGAATCGTTGGGTTCTTCGGGCGTGTTATCGTGATTCATGATGACATTCTCCTCTACAATGTTTACTCAAACGATTCCAAATGGGACCGCTCAGGAAACTTAAGCTGACAACTGGGACAGGTCACAAAATAAACCGATTCACGAACCGAAAGCACCGCTCTAAAATCCAGGGACACTCCGCGATGCCGACAAGATGGGCATGGAATTTCCTTCAGATGATAGGGGATATCCGGCTGTGTTTGTACATAAAACTCCATATCGGTATGGACGGGAAACATATAGTGGCACCCAATACAAATCGCTTTCCATTCGCCGTCTTCCGTTGCTGTCCTGGAGTCGATTCCAAAACGGTTGGCTTTACAAATAGGACACTTCACCTCCCCTAACCGTTCTTCAATTTGTTTGATGCTTAATTGTGTCATGCTTCTTCCTTATCCACGCTATTGAGCACAGGTCCCGCTCTAAAGTATAGGCTTCTTCCCAGAGATCCCGCAACCAAACACTCCAGATCCTCTTCACAGGCCAGGGCTTCCCGTTCAGAGGTTGGCTCAATCCCATCTGAACATCCATCACCCGGGGGGTTATGGCTTGACCTAATGGATACCTCACCAAAAAAACATGGCAATACCCAGTGCCACTTCCAACAAACTGTTGCAAGACTCAAAAATTTTCTGAGAGCTTATCGGGATCAAAATTTTTACGAGCTTTTATGGGCGACGGAGGATAACCCAAATGGCCGGTCCAGACCTGCCCTGAGGCCCCTTGAAGGGAAGACCGTTGCCGCCTGGACTGGTGGAGCATACCGAGAAGTACGTGAGTATGGCCAAGAGGCGGCCTGCTTTCGCGTTGGCGAGTCGAAGTGCTTCAGCGTGTAGACGGGAGGCCGCGCCGGCGAACGCAGGGAACGCCGCTGAAGGGCTTTTTCAACACCCTGCTAATCTGATACAACCTTCCAGGCCTAAGGAAAACCTGACCAACGCACGCTCAACCCTTTTATATTCCTCACATTATCACCCTACACTATCACCCTCTATGCCCGAGCTCCCTGAAGTCGAAGTCATCCTCAACCATCTGAACCGCCATGTCCTGGGTGGGAACATTTCAACATTCACCATCCACCGTTCGGATATTGTGCGCACCGGACACGACCTCATCCCCTGGTTTCAGCGTTCCACGATCACCCATATCGCCCGGAAGGGCAAATGTCTCATCTTTACCTGCCATCGAGCCAACGAAATCCGGTATCTGCTTTCGGAGCAGGGAATGACCGGACTCTGGTTTTTCAATCCTGCCTTGGCCTCAACTCCTCAACACATCCATTGCCGCATTGAGATTTCCGGAGCTGCGGCCACTGAACTGCATTACTGGAATCCTCGACGGTTTGGCCGGCTCTGGCTGTTCACCCCACCGGAATTGGAAGCCTTCATGCATCGCCGATTCGGTGCTGACGCCATGGATATTGGTGCACAATCCTTTATCCAGCTCATTCAAAGCTGTCGAGGCAGGCTGAAACCCTTTCTTCTCGATCAACATCGGCTCGCGGGTATTGGAAACATTTATGTCAATGAAATCCTCTTTCGGGCCAGGGTGCACCCACAAGCTCGCGGCTATCGGCTGGGGGCCTCAGCCTGTCAACGGCTTTATGACACCATGCATACCGTATTAGGTGAAGCCATTGCCGCTGGAGGGTCCTCCATCAGAGATTTTCGTGCTCCGGATGGTTCGTATGGACGGTTCCAGCAAGCGCACCAGATATATCAGAAGGCAGGATTGCCTTGCTTGCATGGATGCCCCACTCTGATTACCCGCTTGCAAAGTGAACGCAGCTCGTTCTTTTGTTCGATCTGCCAAAAGAGACGGTAGCCTCCAATTTCGTTCCTTGAGCCAAACTGAAACCTTTGCTAGAATCAAGTATCAGTTTAATGGCGGCTAACCGGAGGTTGAGTCGAATACGACGTGCGAAAAATTAAACTACGAGAAGGGGTCGATTTAGCCAATCTTTTCGGCCCGCACGATCTGCACCTCAAAATGATCGAAGGGGAGCTCCAGGTGCGAATGGCAGCCAGGGGCGATGAAATTACCCTTCATGGTCAACCGGAGTCAGTTCTGCGGGCCGAACATATTTTGCGGGAGTTGGCTGATTGGACCCGAACCTATTACGAATTGAAACCCGACGATATTTCACGAGCCATTCTGGCAACAGAAGAAAAACGAGATACCCCACTCAAACCCTATACCGTTTCGGCAAGCGCGCTTCCGACAAAAAAAGGGAATGTCAATCCGAAAACTCCCAATCAACAGGCCTATCTGGAAGCCATTAACAAGTCAGATCTCGTCATAGCCATTGGCCCCGCCGGGACCGGGAAAACCTATTTGGCGATGGCCATGGCCCTTGCCGCTCTCACGCATAAACAAGTCAGTCGCATCATTCTCGCACGGCCGGCCGTGGAAGCAGGGGAACATCTCGGCTTTCTTCCGGGCGACCTCTTTGCCAAAGTGCACCCCTACTTACGTCCATTGTACGATGCATTGTACACCATGATGGATATTGATCGGGCCAATCGGCTCATTGAACGTGGCGAAATTGAAATCGCCCCGCTGGCGTTCATGCGGGGACGAACGCTGGACGATGCCTTTGTCATTCTGGATGAAGCCCAAAACGCCACCACCGAACAAATGAAAATGTTTTTGACGAGACTCGGACTGAATTCCAAGGCCATTGTGACCGGGGATATCACCCAAATTGATCTCCCCGATTCACAGAAATCCGGATTGGCGCAAATTGCTGACATTCTCCTCAATATTGACGGAATTCAATTTGTGTATTTTTCCGAACAAGATGTGGTCCGGCATCGATTGGTCAAAGAAATTATCAAAGCGTACGATCGGTTTGAACACCAACTGTCCAATAACAGCCCGCACAACATATCACCCGGCCATTCGACCGCATCTCCCGGAATTCATTCAAAATCAGACTCCAACGGCGAGAGGCCGACGCGGTAACACCGGATGGCTGTGTGGCTTCGTTCTCACCTCCGGCGAGTATCCGTTCGCCACAAAACTGTGTGCCGACTGACACAAGCCGTGTTACAACAGGCAGGGTATCCTTCGGCTGATCTGAGTCTCACCTTCGTCGGCAAGGCTCGCATGCAGACACTCAACCGAACGTATCGGCAGCGGGACTATGCGACCGATGTGCTAGCCTTCCCCATGCAGGATGCCTTACAGTCGCCACTGGCCTTCGTGGGTGATGTCGTGATTTGTCTTCCCGTGGCACTGGCTCAAGCTCCACGGTTTGGCAACACCGCCGATGAGGAAATCCTGCGTTTACTCATTCATGGCACCCTTCATCTGCTGGGATATGACCATGAAACAACCGAACGGGAAGCCAAACGGATGACGCGAAAAGAACGCACGATTTTCGGTCGCCTTTCTGCGCCGGCACTCCGTCTTCTTGCATAATAAAAAGCCATGCATCACTTATTTGTCGTAATCGTCGGAAAGATCATTTATGAAATGGGTTGAACGTCTTCAGAAAGGGTTAGCAAAAACACGTCAGACCGTTCAAACGTCATTGCGTCGCCTGGGGCGTGGCCACCTGGATCCCGTCGCCCTGGAGGATGTCGAAATTAGTCTCCTGGAAGCGGATGTCGGCATACACACGGTCGAGCGATTTCTTGAGATGCTGAAAGATAAAACCCGGTTGTTCAGTGGGACCGATCCCACAACGGTCCTCCATACTCTCCTCACGGACATTCTTCGGAAGGGCGAAACCGAACCGCTGGAACAACTCATTCGACGCGGCCCTCGTCCATTTGTGATCTTGATCATCGGCATCAACGGTGTCGGCAAAACCACGACAATTGCCAAACTCGGGCATCGGTTGAAGCAACAAGGGTTACACACACTCTTTGTCGCCGGGGACACCTTCCGGGCTGCGGCGATAGAACAACTGGATATTTGGGGAAAGCGCACAGGCATCGAGGTGATTAAGCAGAAGCAGGGCTCCGACCCTGCCGCCGTGGTGTTTGATGGCATGGTCGCGGCGAAAGCTCGAAATGTGGACGTCGTTCTCATCGATACCGCCGGCCGGCTGCATACCAAGATTAATTTGATGGATGAATTGAAAAAAATCAAACGAATTATTGCACGGGAAATGCCCGACGCCCCACACGAAACCCTCCTGGTCCTGGATGGCACACTGGGGCAGAATGCTATTGCCCAAGCCCGACAATTTCATGAGTCACTCGGCGTCACCGGCTTGGCCTTGACCAAACTGGATGGAACCTCCAAAGGCGGAGTGGTCGTGGCGATCGTCGACGAACTCAATCTTCCCATTCGATTGATAGGTGTGGGGGAAGGGGAAGCGGACCTCCAGGATTTTCAGGCTTCAGCGTTTGTGGAGGCCTTGCTCCCGACAGAAGACTCAGAGGCCTGATACCTCCCGGCTTGCTTCCACACAGCATTCTGTTGGAGAAACACATGGTGTTCGGAATGTAATTAAGGAACTTGGCTTGTGAACTTCATTCACCGAATCTTCCCGCAAGCAATACGAGTCCCATTATTTGTCCTCGGGTTGATTATGCTGTGCCTGGCGACGGCCAATCCCCTCCAAGCCCAGGGGTTGATGCCTATTCACCATGAATTACATATTGAATTGAATCCGGGCACCCATGCCATTACCGGATCGGACACCGTTCATCTTCCTCCATCCCATCGCGCCAACTCATCTGTCTCATTTATCCTGCATCCTCAGCTCTCAATCGATCTGGTTGAATTCAACGGCACTCGGCTTCCAATCCCCCATCTCTCAGAAACCGCCATCCTGCCGTCATCAACGCGCCGGGTTATTGAAATTCCCTTACCTCCTCTTGACGATCCGGACCAACCGGCAGCCCTTACAGTGACGTATCACGGGCAAATTGATGATTCTCCAAAAGCCTCAGGTGGACTTCGCTTCGTCAGACCGGATGACACCAACGGACATATTGGACCCAACGGGGTGTATTTGACCTATGAAACATTCTGGCATCCCACATGGGAACAGACCCTCTCGACATATGATCTCACCCTCAGCCTCCCTTCAGACTGGGAAACGATCACGCAAGGTCGTGAAGTTATTAATACCGTCACTGACGGACGCCGAACCACCCAATGGAAGGTGAACCTCCCAAGTGAAGCTCTGACGTTGGCTGCCAATCATTTTGTGGTGCAGAAGCAGGAATGGAGGGGCATTCAACTCGCCACCTATCTTTTCCCCGAAGACGCGCACTTGGCTCCGCAATATATAGAAGCGACCATTGACTATCTTCAAATGTATACTAATCTTTTGGGTCCTTACCCGTTTACAAAATTTGCCGTCGTGGAAAACTTTTTCCCAAGCGGACTTGGTCTCCCCTCATTCACCCTCTTAGGTGAAGGGGTCATTCGGCGCGGATATACCCAACCCTATTCTCTCGGTCATGAAATCGTCCATTCCTGGTTTGGAAATTCCGTCTTCAATGACTTTGCTCAGGGCAATTGGGTTGAAGGGCTCACGACTTATCTTTCCAATTACTATTATGACGAGGCCAAAGGGCATCAGCAGGAGGCCTTCAATACCCGACGGCGGATGGTCTACGAATATAATCTGTATGCGGAGCCGGACAAGGAATATCCCGTGCGGGCATTCCACCACAAAGAAACCCGGCAGGATAATGCCATTGGCTACCAAAAAACAGCCATGGTGTTTCATATGCTCAGACAAGAAATGGGAGAGGGGGCTTTTTTCAAGGGGGTTCGCGGGATTATTCAGGACGGAACGGGAACCTCTTTGGAGTGGAACGATCTTCTCGGGATTTTTTCACAGGCGGCGGAAAGAGACCTTGGTTGGTTTTTCCAACAATGGATCGATCAACCCGGCGCACCAATCGTAAAGATTCAGAATATCCTGGTCCAGGAAGATCCCACGCAACAGGGACAGTTCACCCTGACCGGAACCATTCTGCAGGCGGGCCCGATGTTTACCATCCGCCTTCCCCTCCACCTCGATCTCCAAGGGGGAGTCATGCATGACGTCGTCCTCAAGGTGGATCGGGCCACACAACCGTTCACGCTGCCTCTTCCGGCGAGTCCGATAACACTCGCCATTGATCCCGAGCACCATGTTCTGCTCCACCTTCTCCGTGCACAAATCCCGCCCATGTTAAATAAGTGGGAAACCGACACCCGTCGAATTCTCATCAGACCTCAGACCCTGACAAACGAGGAAGCTCAAAGCTTAGAACCTCTGTTTCACCGTCTTAAGGAACAACCCGGCATCGAAACGATCCAAGCCGATGATCCGGTCATTGCTGAATCGGCCTCCTATCTGGTCATCGGACCCTCTGCCCGTCGTCTGTTGGAATCCGATTCCTTCAATAGTTGCGAAAAGTCCATGGACATTCATCCGGGACACCTCTCCCTTGAGGAACAGACATTCGAAGGCCCGGAGATGGCCTTCCTGATTTCGTGCGCCCACCCCCAAGATGCGACCCATACCGTCACATTCTTTTTCGGATGGTCGCCCGAAGCCGTCAAGCCCGTTTCACGGCTGTTGTTTTTCTACGGGTGGGATAGCTATCTGGTCTTCAAGCAGGGGAAAGTGATTGCCCGAGGGATGTTTCAACCCGTACACTCCACACGCGAGATTATTCGCCATTCACCGTGAGGTTCATGAATGCATCCGACCTTATCTACATGCTCGATACAAAACATTCTCCCGTTAACCCTGCTTTCATTGTTGCTAGTGTGGAATACGGCCCTGGCTACCGAACCACCGACGGATCAGGATCAACCGGAACCTCATTTGGCCAATATCCGGCAGCTCACCTTTTCAGGGAAAAATGCCGAAGCCTATTTTTCGGATGAGGGCAACCGATTGGTGTACCAATCAACCCTGGAACCTGATGGTAAAACGCTCAGGTCCTGCTATCAAATCTATATTATGGACCTTGATGGGACGAATGTCCGGCGAGTCAGCCTGGGCTTGGGCGGCACCACCTGCGGATACTTTTTCCCCGGTGGCCGGCGTGTCCTTTTTTCCTCCACGCATATCAGTAGTCAATTTTGTCCACCTGTCCCCGAAAGGACCGAACGCTACCGGTGGGCTCTCGATGATTATGACATCTTCTCCATGAATATCGGCGGCCGGGACGTACAACGGTTGACCTCCGCCCATGGGTACGATGCCGAAGCCACCATTTCTCCAGATGGGAAAACCATTGTCTTCACCTCCATACGTGATGGAGATTTAGATGTGTACACCATGGATATCGATGGAAAGAATCTGAAGAGACTGACACAGGAAGTCGGATATGATGGCGGGGCCTTTTTTTCTCCCGACAATACACGAATTGTCTATCGGGCCCATCATCCCAAAACTGCCGAGGACGTGAAGGCCTATCGTGACCTGCTCAGTCAAAACCTTGTGGAACCCTCAAACCTGGAAATCTTCATCATGAATGCTGATGGCTCCAACAAGATACAGGTCACTCACAACGGGCGGTCGAATTTTGCTCCCTTCTTTGCCCACGATGGGAAACGCATCATCTATTCCTCCAACTTATCGACACCGCCCGATCATCAGGGACGTCCCTCTTTTCACTTGCATATGATCAATAAGGATGGCACGCACCCGGAACAAATTACATTCAAAGGGCACTTCAATAGCTTTCCAATGTTCTCACCTGACGGAAAACAGATGGTATGGTCTTCCGATCGGAATGCCGCCAACCCGAAAGAATTCAACATCTTTCTCGCTGACTGGGTACCCTAACCTGACGAATGGCATGTGAACTGAGCGCTTTGATTCCTCGCTTTGATCTTCCCTGGTCGAGCGGGAGGATCAAGGAGGGGAAGTATTCCCATTGACGGAAGAATAAATACGCCCAAGGCTGTTGACGAATCCCGTTCCCCAATCCTGTGACTGACCAATCACCCGCACCTCCTTCACCTCGACGTCCGCAGTTTCTTCTCCGCCAGACTCCTCTTGTGATATTCGGGCTATCCGGGCTCCTGTTTCTTGGCTTATTCGCGTTTCTGGCTCAGGTAGATGGTCCAACCCTCCGGATCGTTCACAGCTTCACGCATCCTGCCATCGACCACATCGGCACTATAGGAAACCATATAGGAGACGGGGTCACCCTGGTGCTCATATCATTGGGTATTGGAGCCGTGGGATTTCGATTCGGTTGGCCGACCTGGAAGTCCGCCTGTATTCATACCTTACTCGCACACGGAGTAGCCGGACTCTTTACCCAAATATTGAAACACACCATCGGCCGCCCACGCCCGAGACTCAAACAAGGCCAGGACTGGGAAATTGCCCCGTCACTTGAAGGTGGATGGGACTCTTTTCCCTCCGGTCATACCACCGCATCCTTTGCCGTAGCCACAGTCCTGGCCTATCATTTCCCAAAAGCCAAAATGCTCTGGTTCGGACTTGCTGCATTTAATGGAACCTGCCGCGTCATCACCGGCGCCCATTTCCCTACCGATGTGCTTGGCGGTGTTCTGGTGGGGATCGGAACCGCGCTCATCATCATTCATCCTCCCGAAAAATGGAAGACCTTCTTTCAACACACACTCACTCATGGTCTCCCCTGGCTGATTACCGCCTTTGGAACCGTATGGATCATTGTTCCCCATCCAGGTATTGAATTGCGACCATCCCTCTCGCTCATTCTGGGACTGATGGCCATAGGAGTAGGATTAGGGCTAAGGCTCTGGTGGATACGGGAAGTCATCATCGAAGGAACCCCATCTCCTGAACGATGGCTCCCTCAATGGCCACGACTACTTATGGGCCTTGGCCTAGCCACCACTACGGGTAGCGTGGTGATTCTGGGAGCAAGCTTGATAACGGGAATTATCTGGTGGCAGGGGACTCAATCAGAAACACCCACTGAGGTTAAGAACAGCTTTCTGGACGGAATCGATCCCATTTGGATCGAAACAATCAGAGGACTTGCAATGTTTTTCCTCACAATTCTGATTTATTTCATCCGGTCCGCTTAACTTCTGCCAATTGTGCCAGAATTTCAGATTCTTCCGCAATTTCCTCTTTTTAAATTTCTTGCGAAACAACCCTTCTATGTTTTCTACCGAGGAGGACCATTACAGTCCCCCTCGGATTACCTTCTAAAGCCCCCGTTCAAAAAAATTTCCATCAACCAGAGTCCCAATGAGGGTCTCAAAATTGGCCGGGGTCCTGAATGGTCCTCTTCTTCTATTTATTTCTGATGACCCATTTGATGTTGGCTCGTCATATGTTCCTGTCCCATCTTTTGATCCTGTCCACCCATTTGGGAGCGGTCACCCATCTTATTCTGGCTCTCTGATTCTTTTGCTCCCATTGCCCCGGACCGACGGGTTTCCAGATCGTCAGTATATCCTTTAGTGGCAGCGTTCAAGGCTTTTTGGCCGTAAAAATTTTCTTGTCCCGGATCATTAGCCGTGGTGACGCCACTTACCGGACTTTTGGATTCTTTCATCGGATACCCTGGATGATCCGGCACTAATGCGGGATTGGCAAAGGCTACGGTGGCCAGCAAACATGTTCCGGCCAAACTTCCTAATATCACAATAGATTTATTCTTCATCACGTTTTTCATAATGCCTCCTGATTTAATTTAGGTGTAGGGCTCAAAGAGCTTGCCATACCCAGAAATTTCCTGGATCCTCAGCTTCATTTTTCTCTTCCTAAAGCTTCATTAAGAGTAATCTCCAAAAGAGCCCAATTTAGGGCAGAAAAAAATGCTTTCTTGTAAGCCTCCTTCCCGAAAAGCAATAAAAAAATTGAGGCTCCAGCAGACAGATGATTAATGGGTATTAATTTCATCCTATACCCCATTTGCAAACCCGTAACTGTCAATAACCCTTGAAGGCCATTTTTCATGTATTTCTGTTATGAATTGCCCAAAGGAATAGCCAAATCTAGGCCTAGCTGATCTGGCATGTCGGGTGCCGAGAGAAATGCCTAAGTGCAGTAACCCATGGAAAATATTTACATTTTCCTACAGATGCTCCTTTCAGTATTTCACTTGAAACTCATCTTCCCAACCGTTATAAAAGGAAACTGCATGGCAGTGACCTCACAACTCGAATACCAGACAAGAACGTAAGGATGATGCCTATGAACCAACGCTCGACACCTTTAGGACAAACACCCAAAAGGTCAACGATTTCCTCTCTCCTGTTACTTTCTGTTCTCCTAAGTCTTACCGCAAGCTGCGCGCATAAAACATGGGATATCAACCGATACATTCACGCCCTTGAACGCCCGGAACGTGATCAGCACCAACAGCCAGAAAAAGTCATTGAGGCCCTGAACCTCACTCCTGGCATGATGGTGATTGATATCGGGGCAGGCTCGGGTTATTTCACCCGGCGCTTCGCACAATCGGTGGGAGACAAGGGGCGGGTCATCGCCATCGATGTTGAACAGAAAATGCTGAATTACAACAAACAGCAGTTGGAAAAACTTGGGCTCGCTAACAGAGTCCGGTTTATTCTGGCCGAAAAAGAAGGTCCCACATTTTCCGGGAACAATGCAGACATCGTATTCTTATGCGATGTCTATCATCACTTGGAAGACCAGATCGACTATCTGGCCAACACCAAGTCTGCGCTCAAACCAAACGGGCGTGTGGTCATTATCGATTACTATGCCGATGCACGATCCGGCACACTCGGCTTTTCAAAACGCCACCTTGTTCCAAAAGAACAAGTCATCAAGGACATGGAACAAGCCGGGTTTATTTTAGCCAAAGAACACACCTTCCTCCCCCGCCAATACTTCCTGGAATTTGTCCCCCAAAAAACGATGTCTCCCTCAAAACCAAGGAAATAGCTTGATGCTTGATTGGAAGACCTTCACTATTCTGTCTCCGGCATGGAGAGACAGGTATTCTATCCTTTTGGGTAGAGTGACCCCGGTGTTGAATCGGCGTTGTGCGGCATTAGATCTACTGCTAATGGCATATGATCACTAAATGCAAGCCAATCTAAGGGGGACTCAATTTACATCCTTGAACCACGCAACATGTCCCTTGAAATGAATGCGTAATCAATGTGGTAGGGTTTCTCGGGCTTTCTATACATAAAGAATGTTGGCTGTTTCTCCTTGCCTTGCTCCTCTCCAGTTTGAGCGTGGTAAAGACTGACGATCCCCAAATCTTGCAATTCCCTTACTACATCGGAATGGTTCCACCAACGATCCCAGGCATCCCACCGTGAATTACTATTAAAATCTCCAATTATGACAGCATCCTGATTTGAAAAGTGGCTTTTATTTTGCTGAAGATACTTCCACATTTGGCCGACGTACTTAAAAGTCGGTGAATTAGCCTCCCTTGTCCACACGGCTAAAAGAAAAAAGCTCTTATTGACTAAGCAGGGCAAAAAATACTCAAGCCGACCAGAATCTATCGTCATTAGTTCCAAGGAGATATCTGGCTTGGCAAATATTCCTATCCCCCTACTCTTATTCTTGCCTATCCATAGATAGTTCTTGCCCCAATCTTTATACACTTGAACTGGTGATGGTTTTGGATCTTCACACTCTTGAATGACATAGATGTCAGCTTCCAACGTGGAAAGCTGTTGCATCTTTCTTCTAAGTGCTCCATTACAGTTCCAACTGACTATTTTCATAATAAAAAAACTCGATTAGATTGATACGCACAAAATATGGTTTATTGTCTTCATGCCCCCCTCAATCAAGGCTATTTAGCGCAATGGCCCGCAAATTCATTTTTCTTCACATGATTGTCCGATGCCTGCCGCCCGGCTCCAGGAGCGGACACTCTTATCATTGGTCGGGCCTTGTTTGAGCCCTTCGAGAAACCTCAGGACAAGCTCCGCGAGTTGGTCCGCCCTTCCGTGGCCTGTGTCCGCCCCATTCGATCAGGCCGGACGGGGCGTCAATTTGTTTGTTGCATCTCGTAGAGTGCAACCGCTGTTTGGTCCTTTTGCCGAAACAAAAGGACCTCGCCTTCCGGGGCGAAATCCGGCAACTCAGATAATCATGTTGATTCGAGATTTGGGTCCAAGTGCGATGCATTCACCTGCCAGCACCTTTTTCTGGAAAACCCGAAGATGGATTCCCAATACACATCCTAAAGCTATAAAGCCAAAACAATTAATTCTATATGTTCCAGAAAAAGAGAGGCAGAAGTGGAGGCAGACATTTATGAATGTCTTACGAGCCTTTTGAAGAAGAACCAGGCGCGGAGCGGAGTCTCGTTGTTTTTGAAGGCATAACGCGACCACTCGACTTAGCCTTCTTGGGGGTTTGGGTGGTTTCCGAGATGCCCCCAACATCCACAGCCTCCTGCAGCCTTCGCACTTCATCAAGAATTTTCAAGAACCGCCGACCGAACGGGGTGAGTTGATATTCCACTTCAACCGGAGGCTTTTGTCCCAACACCATGCGCCGCATGATGCCGAAACGGATCATCTTTCGCCATCGCTCATTCATCACTTTGGCCGATAAACCCGGACAGGCCCGGAGCACCTTACCAGGGCGATTGTGCCCCTCGGCACAAAGCTGAAGTAAGCGGACAGACCACTTACAGCCCACAATACTCTCCACCATTGAGGCCACAGGAATTTTCTTGGCAGCCTGCAACTCCGGCTCGACGCTCATCGACGGATTTCCTGAACCATTCGGTTACCCCCTTACCAAAAAGTGCCTTCTTGAGAGACTCCTGCAGGCTTAGTATCTTGCATGAAAGACCAATACTCAACCATCAATCAACGAAGGAGACTTTTGATGGAAATCCAGTTAGCTCCAGAATGGCAGACCGCAGACTGGTTCAATACTCCCGAGCCTCTCAGCCTGGCCGACCTTCGGGGACAAGTCGTGCTTCTTCATGCATTTCAGATGCTCTGTCCCGGCTGTGTGTCGCATGGCCTACCACAGGCTCAGCGGGTCGCCAAGCTCTTTCCCGACGTCCGGGTCATCGGGTTGCATACGGTGTTCGAGCACCATGAGGCTATGGGGTTGTCGTCGCTGCGCGCGTTTCTGCATGAGTACCGCATTCGTTTTCCAGTTGCAGTCGACCTGCCAGGACCGGATGGCAATCCGCTTCCCCGGACCATGCGAGCGTATGCGATGAGGGGAACCCCAACTACCGTGTTGATTGACGCACAAGGCAGGCTGCACCGACAGGTGTTCGGAGTGCATGACGATCTCCTTCTCGGAGCGGAACTTGGATTATTGCGGGACCACGCAACATCCTCTGGAAAACTCCCAGCAACACCCGAGCGTCTGTCGAAGCATTCGTGCGCGGACGACTCCTGTGCCATCAAATAAAAAGGCGCATGTGCGATGATTCGCTGGAAATTCTTGAGACCGGGGGCTCAATGACCCGGGGAGCTCAGCTCTTACGCCAGTAGAAATTCCTGAAAACCCTGGCCTTCCATTTTTAGTTAGAGCAAGGGTTCGCTGGTGAGGAGAGAAAAACCGCCGTGGTCCAGAACGATAGTCCAATGGGCCATGGCTTCAGGAAGTTGTCCTCGAAGCTGAGTTTGGATAATGGCCATTTTTCGGCCGGGGGCTGCGAGGTGTTGGGGGAGTTCTTCGTCATTCACTCCAAGAAAGTACACTTTGCGTTTGGCATAAAAACTGAGGGAGGGGCGCTTCCGGCCAAATTGAATCAATCGGTCATCCCGGCCTAAGTTATAGCCGGCGATGACGGCTAACTCCTGCGGTGGTCCGATAAAATACTGTTGGTAAATTGAGAGTCCTCCTCGTGCGACCAATACCGTAAAGATCAGCATCATCCAGCATCCCACCCAAAAGGCCAGATGGCGCTTGGTGTCAGATCGCATACACTGACGCATGAGCATGGTTCCTAGTACCATGACAAGACCTACCAGCGACGGAAGCCATGCCAGATCTACCTGGACTGCAGCCGGAAACTCTTTGGCAATTTGCTTCATGAACAACTGAAAGACCGCCGGCACAAACATCATTGCGATGCCCAAGAGATATCCCACCCCAATGAGGACCCGAGTGGAGGCGGTCAGTCCAACAGGCCTTTCTTCTGTCAAAAAACGCTTCCACCACAGTGCGATTAGCACGGCTGCGGCCGGAAATAGAGGATAGATATAATGAGGCAGGCGCGTGGCTGAGAAGGTAAAGAACAGCAACAATCCCACCACCCAGAGGCTTAGGAAACACTCCAAATGTTGCTCTTGCGTGGCAAGGCCTTGTCCCTGCCAGAACGCTTTCCAGCGCCTCAACGTGTGATACAACACGGAAGGGAGAAAGGCACTCCATGGGAAAAATCCAACTAACAACACCGGCACATAAAACAAGAGCGTCCCCCCATGGCCTTCCATGGGATTCATGAACCGCCCGGTGGTATTGGCCTGCGCGGCAGCCCAATAGGCCTCTCCATGTATTTGAAACATCATCACATACCAGGGAGCGGCGACAGCGGCGACCGCAAGGATTCCGACAAGGGGAAAGCCCCGTTGCCAGAAGGTTCCCCATTGGCGCGTGAGAGTGAGATACGGGATCACGCCCACCAGCGGAATGATGATGCCCACGGGCCCCTTAACCAACATGCCACATCCCATGGCCAGGTAAAAGATGGCGAAAAGCCATCGCCGGGCCTGTTCATGGTGGAGCGCGTGCCAAAAGCTATAGCCGGCCAATGTGGTGAACACGACCAGTTCCGGATCGGTCAGCACCATCCGATTGATGCCCAAAAACTCCAAATTCAGCAGCAACATGCAGGAAGCGGACAGAGCCACCATGGGGCCGGCCCACCTTTGCACAAATAGGTACTGGAGCAATAACAGGCAGAGACCGGACAAAGCCGACGGCAACCGCGCGGCAAATTCATTGATGCCAAACAGGGAATACGACCCGCTGATGAGCCAATACACAAAAGCCGGTTTGGCATATCGTGGTTCATAGTTGAGAGTAGGGGAAATCCAATCACCGGTCTCCAGCATTTCCCGGGCCGCTTCGGCATTACTTCCCTCATCCCGATCCGTCAGCCCCAACGCGCCCAGATCCGGGCCAAAGAACCATCCACCATCTACGCCCAAGAGCCAGGCAGCCAGGAGCAGCACACACCCCAACTGAAAAAGAGGCGATGGCGTTATTGAAGAGCGGAAAGAGGACGGAAAGAGTGCTTGAGGGGGAGGGCTATCCACTCATGACTCGCTTATTGGCCTGATGGAGCAGCATAATATTGCGGACATATACCACGGTTCCGACGCTTTGGCCGGCCATGAATACCAGATCGGCGATGTGAATGGCATAGGTCAGCACAATCACACTCCCAACCAGGCTCATGTACCAGAACGACATGGGAATTTGGCTTTCCTCGTTGCGTTCCGACACCACCCATTGCACCAACCAGCGTGAGAAAAAAATGCCTTGCCCCAAAAAACCAAAGCCGATCCAGAGGAGTTCCTCATACGACATGGCCAGGAGAGAGTGCGTGAAGGATTCGAACATCGTTAGAAACAGGGCATGAATCGCCGAAGGGAGTCCATCAATTCAGATCCCTGCCGGTGCCTTAAAGGTTTATAATACGTCAATTATTTCCAGCAGGTGGTCAACTCAATAATGCTACGGTTCGGATTTTTCGGGATGGCTACCCTTCATGGTGTAGTTCAAACAGCGTTTTTGCATCCATCTGACTGCGAAGAGATCATACAAACCGGCAAAAAGCCTGTTGCCAATTCCGTATTTTGATGTCCCATGGGCTCTTGGAAAATGCTGGACGGGTATTTCAGTCACCGTAAATCCATACATTTTGGCCAGCGCCGGGAAAAACCGGTGCATGTTTTTAAATGGAGGAAGTCGTTTGACCACGGCCTGCTTAAAGACCTTCAAGGAACAGCCGGTATCTGAAATGCCGTCATGGACAGCCCAATTGCGAACCTGGTTGGCAACTTTTGACGACCATCGACGAACCAGATTGTCATGTCTGGCTTGTCGTCGCCCACACACTAAATCATACTGTTCCACGAAGGGAAGAAGTTTAGCAAAGTCATTCGGGTCATACTGCAGATCACCGTCCATGGTGGCGACGAGTTCTCCTCTGGCCTCCCGAAAGCCGGCATCGAATGCCGCCGTTTGCCCGTGATTCCGGTCTAAATGAATCACCCGTATCGTAGGAAACTGTTTGGATAATTCATCCAGCAACGGCCCACTCCCGTCCACACTTCCATCATCCACAAAGACAAGTTCAAATGCCGCGGAGCCACTTTCAGGCCTTGACTCAAAAAACTTGAGTAATTGGCTCGCTAATAGCGGGATGTTCTCCCGCTCATCTTTAATAGGAATGACAACGGAAATCCAATGGCGCGGCGGGTGGAGACTCATGGATTGCGCGGACTACGCTACAGATTGCAAAATAATGACAAAACACACGTTGCGGACCCTCCTACCCGGTCACCATTTTACTGAATATCTAAAAAATCGGTCAAACGATCCTTTATCACGAGAGGCTCTCCCCGAATTCCCGTGATCCTCATGCTACACTCCACACCGACGGTCACAGTAAGTTGACCACGGGAACAGCCTTTTGTAAGGTGGAGGACATTATGAAGGAGGAACATTCATGCAAGAAGACATTCTTCAAGCCTATTTGGAAATAGAGCAAGCGATGCAGCGCTATTCCATGTTATTACAGGAGCATGTGAGCCGGCTCGAAACACAGACCGATCCGGAATCAAAAAACCGATTCCATAGAATGAAAGCTGGCTCAAAGGCCATGAGAGATAGCAGCCAGATCTATCTCTCCTATGCGAAATATGTGGCGTATGGAATGCCCGAGGGTGAGGAGCTGGCTGAAGAGGAGGACTTACAAGCCTAGCGAGCCTACGTACTGCCCAATCGACTCTCCCTATGAACTGATCGAGGAGACGAAGAAACCCTTTCTGCTGAAAAGAAAACATGGTCGGGGCGAGAGGATTTGAACCTCCGACCTCTCGCACCCCAAGCGAGTGCGCTACCGGGCTGCGCTACGCCCCGACATTATTCTGACCAGTCGTATTCCCATCCGTCGCCCTTGCCCGAAAACCTACACCGTCGTTCGCCCCAAAATTTTCAGAATACCTTGCAGTTCCACCTTCGCTTTTTCCACACGGTCTTTTGGGACTTGCACGGATTTTTCCGACCGTTTTTTGCGATACCAATATCGCTTCAGGCCCGCAATCGTATACCCTTCATCATAGAGCATGCGTTTAATTTCAAAAACCGTTTCAATGTCGGCTTTCGAATAAACCCGATGTTTGCCCTGACTTTTCTTCGGTTTGAGAAAAATGAATTCCGACTCCCAAAACCGCAGGACATACGCGGGAAGATTCGTCAAATCGGCGACTTCCCCTATTTTATAAAAGGCCTTATCCTCGTATTTGGTTCCACCTCCCATACCTGCAATCACCCCACGGTGTATCTAGCAAGAGAGTGAACGGGACCGATTGCGAGATTCTCGCCCGTCAAGAATTGACATATTTCTTAAAAAGTTGGCTTGGTCGGAAGGTCACCACGCGTCTGGGCGTAATGGCAATTTCTTCTCCGGTCCTCGGGTTTCTGCCTTTCCGCTCTCCCTTATTCCGAACCACAAAGTTCCCGAATCCGGCAATTTTGACGACTTCCCCTTGTTGAAGCATGGACTTGATCAAATCCAAGACATGCTCCACCATTTCCATGGAGTCGGTTTTTTGGATAGCTGCCGTTTCTGTGATGATTTCGGCAATGTCAGCCTTGCGCATAAATCAAAACCCCCTCACCAGTGGTCTTGAAGACCGTACATATGGATTGTGAATTCACGCCTTTGACCGTTGTTGCTGGCAGCAACGTAACGGGCAACGCAGATGATGTCAAGAACCGGGCTCTTCAGTGGATTCCCATTTGTCAGCTTATCCTCGGAGGGACCGCTATCACGTTTACGGCTTCTCCTTCATGAGCTTATACTCAATACTGTCGGCCAGGGCCTGCCAACTGGCTTCAATGATGTTCTCCGATACCCCGACCGTCCCCCATTTTTCCTTGTGATCCCCCGACTCAATCAGGACTCGCACACGAGAACCCGTTCCACGTCGCCCCGTCAACACACGGACCTTATAGTCCAGAAGTTTGACTTCCCTTAACTGCGGATAGAAATGCTCCAGCGCTTTTCGAAGGGCATGATCGAGCGCATTTACCGGCCCATCACCGACCGCGGCGGTATGTTCAACCACCTCCCCGACTTTGACCATTATTGTGGCTTCGGAAATTGGATCTTCATTCGTTTTTCGTTTTTCTACAATGATCCGGCACCCCAGGAATTCGAAGGATGGAGTATAGGTCCCCATGGCTTTCCGCACTAACAATTCAAAAGACCCTTCCGCGCCTTCAAATTGGTACCCTTCATATTCCAACGTTTTGAGGGAATCCAGTAATTCGAGGACCTTGGGATTATCCTGAGGAAGGTCCAGTCCGAACGTTTCCATCTTTCCAAACACGGCACTTCTTCCACTGCTATCGGAAATTAAAACGCGGCGGTGGTTGCCGACAATATCGGGATTCACATGTTCATAGGTGAGCGGGTTTTTTTGCACCGCATGTATATGCACCCCACCCTTATGAGCAAACGCCGTATCTCCCACATAAGGCTGCCGTTTGTTGGGAGTCAGATTGGCCATCTCGGCCACATAATGAGAAATGGCGCGAAGGTGTGCCAAACGTCCATCCCCCAAAGCCGTTCGCTCCATTTTTAATTCCAAATTGGCCATCACGGAACATAGGTTGGCATTTCCGCACCGCTCTCCAATGCCATTGATCGTTCCCTGGACCTGGATCGCTCCTGCTTGCACGGCGATCAATGAATTGGCGACCCCCATCTCCGCATCATTGTGTGCATGGATGCCTAACGGCACAGAACAGTTCTTGCGGATTTTTGCAAAAATCTCCCCAATATCCCATGGCATCGATCCCCCATTCGTATCGCACAACACGATTCGTTCCGCCCCGGCTTCTGCCGCAACGTGAATGGTTTTCATGGCATAGGCGGGATCCGTTTTATAGCCATCGAAAAAATGTTCGGCATCGTAAAAGACCTGCCGTCCCCTCGACCGGAGATAGGAGATGGAATCGGCAATCAGTTCTAAATTGATGGCCAACGTCGTTTCCAAGGCTTCCGTCACATGGAGGGTCCAACTTTTCCCGAAGATGGTCACAATATCCGTCTCCGCGGATAAGAGGGCTTCCAGCGTCGGATCGGCCTTGGCCGTATTTTTGGCTTTTCGCGTCGAACCAAATGCCACAATTTTGGCGTGCTGCAATGGCGTCGATTTCATAACTTGGAAAAACTCAATGTCCTTCGGGTTGGCTCCCGGCCACCCTCCTTCTATGAAATGGACCCCTAGCTCATCTAATTTAAGGGCGATACGAACCTTATCCTCCACCGAAAAGCTGACATCTTCGGCCTGAGCTCCATCCCGGAGGGTCGTATCGTAGATTTCAATGACTGGAAATTGAGAATTCATATCACGCATTCCCACCATCGGTGTCGACACACATCCCCACGCTAGGCCTTTCTGTTCCCCGGAGGAACTTCTAATTCAAACTCCTGGTGCAAGGCCCGAACAGCTAACTCCATATATTTTTCTTCCACCACACAAGAGATTTTTATCTCCGAGGTACTGATCATCATGATATTAATGCCTTCACGTGAGAGCGTCTGAAACATTCTGGCTGCGACACCGGAATGCGAACGCATTCCCACTCCCACTAACGAAACTTTGGCAATGGATTCGTTCACCTCGACCGTCCGCGCTTCCACCGATTTGGCAATGTCTCTGATGAGACCCATGCCTCTCGGAAGGTCAGCTCTCGGCACGGTAAAGGAAATATCCGTCAGGGAATCCTGACTCACATTTTGTATAATCATATCCACATTGATGGCGGCATCCGCAATGGAGCAGAACAATGTGGCCGCAATTCCAGGGTGATCCGGGACCCCGACCACCGTGACCTTGGCTTGATTCCGGTCGCCCGTGACCCCCGAGACTAAGACTTCTTCCATATCGACATCCTCTTTTACCACGCAGGTTCCAGGCCCGTCTTGAAAACTGGATCGCACTTCCACAGGTACCTGATATTTCGCCGCTAACTCCACCGAACGAGACTGTAGGACTTTCGCACCCAGACTCGCTAACTCTAACATTTCTTCATAGGAGATTTTATCCAATCTTCTCGCGCCCGGCACAATATTGGGATCGGCAGTATACACCCCATCCACATCGGTATAAATAAAGCAGGTATCGGCCTTGAGCGCCGCCGCCAGGACCACGGCCGTCAGATCCGAGCCGCCGCGCCCTAACGTGGTCACATCGGATGCGGCGTTGATACCTTGAAACCCGGCCACAATGGGAACAATCCCGTCACGCAAGGCTCCCAGCACCCGGTCCGTATCGACACGGGAGACCCGAGCTTTGGTATGTGTGCTATCGGTCACAATCCCAACCTGACGTCCCGTAAAGGATTGTGCCCTGACCCCAAGACTCTTGAGGGTCATCGCCATCAGCGCAATCGTGACCCGTTCTCCAGAAGAAAGGAGCACATCCAGCTCCCGATCATCTGGATCGACACTCAAGGTTTTGGCCATTTTCATGAGGCGATCCGTTTCCCCGCTCATCGCGGACAACACGACCACCAGTTGATGCCCTTCCCGGAAAGTGTGCTGAATAAGCCGGGCCACGTTTTGAATGCGTTCCAGGCTCCCCACTGATGTACCGCCGAATTTTTGAATATACAGGGCCATGGTTTTAGTGAGTGACCATAAATCGCTCAAACAGTTTGGTAGCATCACGGAGAGGGCGATTGGCCACCTCACGTTCATTCATGGGTCCCGCATGATTTTCAGATTTTTCCCCTGACCCTTCAAACACCAGATAGGGCGATATGGAAGACCCTCCATCCTTCTGCCATGGAGTCACCATGACGACGATACGGATGGAGTTGGTGCTTCCAACAGACGCATGAATAGCTCCAATGACCTGTTCGTCCACTTGCCCAAGATATTCCACTAATTGTGCGGGTGGCATCACTTGACCATCCTTTAAGCCCCACTCGTAAAAGGGGATGTGCAGACAGACCAGATCATGCCTGTCCAAGGCCGTCGAGGCCTGACTAGCTACGGACTGCAACCACTCGATATCTCCCCCTCCCACATGCTCGACCTTGACCGTCTGAAGTCCGGCGGCCATTCCAACACCGATATACGGCCCATCGGGCGATATCACGAGACCGTTGACTGGCCACCGCTCATGTAAATGAGGCAATTCCACAGGTTTTCCTGACCCCCACAACCACAAACAATTGGCCGGTTTCAATCCGGTATTTAGGCGTTCGTGATTCACAGGATGATGGCAGAGGATCACCCGGGAAGCCGCCATGAGCTCACGTAAGATGTGCGAACCATCTCCGGTCGGCAGGTACGCCTCGATCGACTGTCCTAAAGCCTCATAGGGGTTGCGACAGGCCACTTTCCCGCTCGCACCCACCCAGACCATAAGATGCCGATGATGGCTGCCCATGTAAAATTGAATATTTTCAGAAATCAATTGTTCATTAACGGCATCAATGAGTTCTCGGGCCTCCTCAGTCCCGATTCCTCCGCCATAGGGGTCGGCCATGAATAGGTGAGGACCAATTTTTTTCTCATCCCCCCATCCATCCTGACCCCGGAGAGTCACTAAGTGACAAAGATAGGCCACATCATGGGCGTCCAAAACAACTTCTAATCCCCCTGCCTCAAAGGCACCAGGACCGGTATACCATTTATGAGGATCGTATCCCAATAAAGCCAGCAGGGCCATTTCCCCGCAAAAGGGGCGAGTTTCACGGGGAACCCCTAAGCGCCCTACTTCCCCATGCTCCGCCAATTCATCCAGATGCGGTGTCCGTGCCGATTGTAAGACGGTTTGGTCTCCTAATTCTTGATACGACTGTCCTGTCAATCCGTCGACGTGAATCACGATCGTTTTTCGCACGACCTGAGCCTCACTGTGTTGAGTTAATGAGTAGTTGAACGAACAATCCGGGTTTTCAGAAGACCATGAGGGATTATTGATTCGTTAATTGCGCTCTGACCGCTTCATGTGTTGCAGGAACCGTCACCGGTCGATAGGAGACCGAGATGGCGGTATCCGGATCCTTTAACCCGTGTCCGGTTAAGGTACACACAATGTCCCCCTCCTTGGGCAACAACCCGGCGCGATTCATTTTGTCAATCCCAGCCAGAGACGCAGCGGAAGCGGGCTCGCAAAAGACCCCTTCTTCACTCGCCACCATTTGATACGCTCGAAGAATTTCTTCGTCCGAGACCATGTCCAGATATCCGTGTGATTCTTCCACCGCTTCCAGAGCCAAACACCAACTGGCCGGATTGCCAATCCGAATGGCTGAAGCAATGGTTTTCGGCTCCTCCACGACATGCCCTCTGACCAAGGGCGCGGCGCCTTCCGCTTGAAACCCGACCATACGAGGCAACCCTTGCGTTTGTCCGGCCTTGTGGTACTCCTGATATCCTCGCCAATACGCAGTAATATTCCCGGCGTTCCCTACCGGAAGGGCATGAATGATTGGGGCATACCTTAACTGATCACAGATTTCCATGGCCGCCGTTTTTTGGCCCTCCAAACGAAACGGGTTAATTGAATTAACCAATTCAATGGCGGTTTCCTCGCACAAATCTTTTACGATCGTTAAAGCCTGATCAAAGTTTCCTTCAATCTGAATGACTCGAGCCCCATGCATAAGCGCCTGCGTCAACTTACCCAAAGCAATATTCCCTGCCGGCACGACGACATAGACCGGCAACCCCGCCTTCGCCCCATAGGCCGCTGCCGAAGCGGAAGTGTTGCCTGTTGAGGCGCACATGAGTCCCCTGGCCTTACTTTCTACGGCCTTGGAAACCGCCATGGTCATCCCCCGGTCCTTAAATGAACCGGTTGGGTTGGCCCCTTCTATCTTCAAATACAGACCCAGGCCAGGACAAATTTTCCCCGCTAAGCGCTTTGCTGGAATGAGTGGAGTATTCCCCTCCAATAGTGACACAATCGGAGTCTGCTCTCCCACCGGGAGGAATTTCCGATATTCCTCGATAATGCCACGCCAAGGAATCATAATGGCTTGTCCCCCTTCGTGACGCAATTTGGCTTCATGTGTTATTCCACCCCTTCCATCCGAAGTACCGTCGTTGGCTCTGATACCAAAGGAAGCGCATTAATTTCCTGGAGTGCCTCTTGAACCGCTCGCTCCACCGAGCGATGTGTTAAGATGACCAACGGCACCGTTTGTCCTTCCTTTCGCCCTTTTTGCAGGACAGATGAGATGCTGATCCCACGCTGTCCAAGAATTCCCGATATGGCCGATAGAACGCCGGTTTGATCTTTAACCATGCACCGCAAATAATACCGGCTTTCAATCTCGTCCATCGGCCGTATGGCAATAGGCTCACGCGATTCCCATTGGAATGAGGTCACCGGAACCCGCCCGGCAACTCCGGCGATTCGGTTGCGTGCCAGATCGATAATGTCTCCCACTACGGCACTAGCTGTGGGAAGCGATCCAGCCCCTTTGCCGTAGAGCACAACATCTCCAACCGCGTCACCAATCAGATGAATGGCATTATAGACCCCATTGACCTGTGCAATGGGAGATCCGGCGGGCACCAGAGCGGGATGCACTCGGGCCTCAATGGCATGCTCTTGAAGTTTTGCGATTCCCAGCAATTTAATGGTAAACCCGAGTTCACGGGCAAACTCGATATCCACCGTCGAAATACGGGAAATTCCCTCAGTGAAGATGGCTCCCATGGGCACGGGAGTCCCATACGCCAGATTCACCATAATAGCCAGTTTGTGAGCGGCATCCACGCCATCCACATCCAGTGATGGATCCGCTTCGGCATACCCTTCCCGTTTCGCTTCCTGTAATATTTCCTCAAAATCACGGTGCTCATTGGTCATCCGGGTCAGAATATAATTTGACGTGCCATTCATGATCCCCGTAATCGACAGGATCCGGTTTGCCGCTAAGCCTTCGGAAAGCGAGCGAATGATGGGAATGCCTCCACCCACACTCGCTTCAAACCCGAGATCAACGCCTGCCTTAAATGCCGCCTCAAATATCTCTTCCCCATGGTCGGCCAACAACGCTTTATTCGCCGTGACCACACACTTTTTTCGTTCAAGCGCTTGAAGAATAAACCGTTTGGCCGGTTCAAGCCCGCCAATTAATTCCACCACAATATCAATAGCCGAATCATCCAGAATGTCCCTGACATCCGTCGTGAGTACCCCTTGAGGTACCGAAACCCCGCGATCGGTTCTCACATCCAAGTCCGCAATTCGCACGAGTGCCACCGGAACTCCAACCCGTTTCGTGATGAGACTGACATTTTCCTGGAGAATTTTCACCACTCCTGTCCCCACCGTCCCAAACCCGATCAGCCCAACCTGGATCGTCTTTCGCATTATACCTCTCCATCCAGTTTTAACGCCTGACGGATTCCTCGAACGGCCTGGAAAATCCGGTGCTCATTTTCGACTAAGGCAAAGCGAACATAATCATCGCCGCCCTCGCCAAATCCTATTCCCGGTGACACTGCCACTTTGGCATCTCGTAACAATAACTTCGAAAACTCCAACGATCCCATCCCAAGATAAGGTTGTGGGATTTTTGCCCAGGCAAACATGGTGGCGCGAGGATAGTCGATCGACCAACCAATGCGATTGAGACCGCGGACCAGAGCATTGCGCCGTCGCTCATATCGTCCAACAATTTCCTTTACGCAATCCTGCGGACCGTTCAGGGCAATAATACTGGCAATTTGAATAGGCTGGAACATGCCATAATCCAGATAACTTTTGATCTTGGTCAACGCACCAATGACTTCACGATTCCCGACACAAAATCCAACCCGCCACCCCGGCATGTTATAGCTCTTCGAGAGGGAGTAAAATTCTACGCCTATTTGTTTGGCCTCAGGAATTTGAAGAAGGCTGGGAGCTTTGTAACCATCGAACACGATATCGGCATAGGCCAAATCATGAATGACCCAGACTTGGTGTTCCAGAGCAAACTCCACCACCTTTTTAAAAAATTCCAGATCAACGACGCGAGTGGTTGGATTATGAGGAAAACTGATGATCAACGCCCGAGGAGCCGGCTGCGTCTGCTTGAAGGCCTTTTTCAGATTTTCGAAAAAATCCGAATCCGGCCCGAGTTCAACCCCGCGGACTTCACCACCTGCGATGATCACACTGTACATATGAATCGGATACGTGGGGGTCGGCGCTAGAACCACGTCACCAGGTCCCACCATGGCCAGGGCCAGATGCGCCAACCCTTCCTTCACCCCAAGGGTCACAATCGCTTCCGTCTCCGGATCGAGACTGACCTCGTAATTTCGTTGATACCAATCGCAAATCGCATGACGCAATTTCGTAATACCGCGTGAAGCCGAATAGCGATGATTGCGCCCGAGTCGCGCGGTCTCAATCAATTTGTCTACGATATGACGGGGTGTGGGCTGGTCAGGATTACCCATACCTAAATCAATGATATCTTCTCCCCGCTTCCGGGCTTGGAGTTTTAACTCTTGAACCTGAGAGAAGACGTATCCTGGCAGACGTTGAATGCGGTAAAAAGGTTCCATTGTGTGTGTAAAATGACGAATCGTCCTTGATGGTTTGGGAAGGAAATGGATAGATAATCGTACGATTTAATAGAGTTTTTATTCTAGATGAGGTGACGCGACCAGTCAATTTCAGAGGATGAGAATTTTTTCAGTCAATTTTCCCCGATTCACTCCCACTGAACTGAAAATCGCTTTATTGCAGGAAGATTTTCCCTTTTGCCATAATGAGATCTTGTTGATTCATCACTCGCCCGAACTTTAAAGGACTTCCATGGCACGACTCGGCCTGAATATCGACCATGTGGCGACTCTTCGCCAAGCTCGTGGAGGACATGAACCAGATCCCATTGTTGCGGCTTCATTGGCGCATCTTGCCGGGGCCGATGGCATTGTGGTGCACCTCCGTGAGGACCGGCGGCATATTCAGGATCGGGATCTGACCATTTTGCGTGAAACCGTGCAGACGCATCTCAACTTAGAAATGGCCACTGACGATGCTGTGGCCAAAATTGCCTTGAACATTAAACCCGATCTGGTGACCCTCGTGCCCGAACGGCGCCAGGAACTCACCACAGAAGGTGGGTTGAACGTGATCGAACATCGGGACCGTATCCAGGCCATGGTGCAATTACTCCATGAAGGCGGCATTCCGGTCAGTCTGTTCATTGATCCTGATGTCAACCAACTTCGCGCCGCCCACAAGGTCCAAGCAGACTGCATAGAAATCCATACCGGGCGGTACGCCAACACCCGCCGTCAGCAGGAGGAAGATGCCGAGCTTGACGCGTTGGTTCAAACGGCCAAACTTGCGTCGAAATTAGGATTACGTGTGAGTGCAGGGCATGGTCTGAATTATCGGAATATCAGGCGGCTGACCGGCATCTCAGAATTTGAAGAATTCAACATCGGTCATAGCATTATTGCTCATGCCATGTTTGTCGGACTTGAACGAGCGGTCCGAGACATGAAACATCTCCTGGGATAACGTCTACGAGAAGAAACAGGATCTCATCAATGTGCATGGTGAATGATCCGAAGATACCCAGGAGTCAACTCAAAAACCGTATAGAACCCGAATGTCGTCCAAACCCGTCTACGCATGACTTGCTGTTGCTCATGCCTTAACCATCCATGTCTCCTTGTTCCTATGATTTGCCTATGTGGGTCGTGACCGCTGAACAGATGCAAACACTTGATCGGCGCACGATTCAAGAAACCAGGGTTCCCGGCCTAACCTTAATGGAGCGGGCGGGAACCGGTGCGATGAGCCACCTTATCGAAGCCTATGGTTCCCCTAAAGGCAAAAAGGTCGTCATTCTCTGTGGCAAGGGCAATAATGGTGGGGATGGTTTGGTTGTTGCCAGACTCATGGCAAAAAAGGGGGCAAAGCTGAAGGTAGTCTTGATGGCTCCACTCAAGGCACTCAGTCCCGATGCAAAGATTATGTATCGACGACTTAGCAAAATCATCAGACCATCTCTGTTAACCGTCAATCCCTCGGAGGAATCCCTGCATTCCCTCACCCAGGACGCGGATATTCTGGTCGATGCGCTCCTTGGTACGGGCCTTTCTTCTGCAGTTCGCCCACCTTACTCCTCCGCCATCGGAGCCATGAATGCCTCGCAGGCCTTTACCCTGGCCATAGATATTCCGTCCGGCTTGGATAGCAACACCGGAGCCATCCTGGGAGCCGCTGTTCAGGCCGATCTCACCGTGACGTTCGGATGCCCGAAACTCGGCCTGTATCTTGGTTCGGCCATCGACAAAGTTGGTAGCATCCAAATCGTCGATATTGGGATTCCCCAGGAATTTGTGGTAGATCTGGACCCCCAGGTTCATCTTCTGTCACAAAAGATGATTCGCCCCCTTATTCCTCTTCGCCTCCTGTCCTCACACAAGGGGACCTTTGGACATGCAGGAATTGTTGGTGGTTCACAGGGGAAAACAGGGGCTCCGGCTATGGCTGGACTAGGGGCACTTCGTGTTGGAGCCGGCCTGGCAACCGTGGCTACTCCTCAAAGCATTTCCCCCATTTTGGAGTCAAAACTCCTGGAGGTGATGACTGAGCCCATGCCGGAATCGTCCCAACACCTCCTGGGAATGGAAGCCTATCCAGGCCTGCTTGATTTCGCCGCTACAAAATCGGCTCTGGCTTTCGGACCAGGTCTGGGGACCTCCCCTGAAACAACAGAGGTCTTGCGCCATCTCCTCCCTCAACTGGAGGCCCCCTGCGTTCTCGATGCCGATGCCCTCAACGGCTTAGCCCAACATTCCCAAATATTTTCAGCCTTGAAACGACCCCCAATTCTGACCCCACATCCTGGAGAGATGGCCAGGCTTCTTGGATCCTCCTCCAAAAGGGTCAATGAGGATCGCATCGGCATAAGCAGACGGTTTGCCATGAAACATCAGGTGATCTTGGTACTAAAAGGCGCTCGAACGGTCATCGCCGAACCCCAGGGACAGGTGGCTATTTGTCCGACAGGAAATCCCGGAATGGCTTCAGCCGGAATGGGAGATGTTCTAACCGGAATCATTACCGGTTTATTAGCTCAGGGATTGAGCGGTTGGGATGCGGCCCGGGCCGGCGTCTATCTGCATGGATTGGCAGGCGATCTGGCTGCCGCCACCATCGGTGAAGCAGGAATGATCGCGGGGGATGTGTTGACCACTATTCCTCATGCATTGACCCATACCCGATCTCATTCGTAGGCTCATGAATCTGAATCCCTCTCACCCCACACCTGATCAGACCCCAGATGGGAACGCACTTCAACTACGGATGGCATCTGCCCAGGAAACCATCCGATTCGGTGAACGGTTAGGGCAACAGTTAACAGGAGGAGACGTGCTGGCTCTTACGGGTGACTTAGGAGCAGGAAAAACCGTTCTTACCTGTGGTATCGCCTGTGGGCTAGGAATTCCCATGGATCAAGTCAGCAGTCCCACGTTTACCCTTATTCAAGAATATCAAGGGCCTATTCCGCTTATTCATGTGGATTTATATCGTCTTGAGGGGCCATCCGATATATCCACATTAGGTTTAGAGGAATATTTTACTCCAAACACCATTGTCCTGATTGAATGGGCGGAACGGTTCCCTCAGATATTACCTTCCGACCATATGGCCATTTGCTTGGAATACGGAGAGGAAGAAAACATCCGCCTCGTAACCCTGTCTGGAACCGGACCCAAAACTATCCGCAAAGTAGCCAACATACACGGAAATTTGTCAAACCCACATTGACTCAACTTATCGGTACCGCATACAACTGAAGCGACATATTCGTCGGCCATCCCATCCGAATTCAAGAAAGAAGGCGCGGCATGGATCCACACAGGACATAATCTGCACATTCATTTCAGACGACTCTTACCACATCCAACAATTATAAAAATGAAACAGCTCGCCTGATGAAAGACCAAGAACTCTCCCCGCTCATGCGCCAATTTCAGGATGTAAAGGCTCAACATCCTGATGCCATTGTATTTTTTCGTGTCGGGGATTTTTATGAAATGTTTTTTGAGGACGCCGAAGAAGCCTCGAAGCTCCTTGGCATCGTATTAACAGCACGAGGCAAGGCCAAAGGGGAAGCCATCCCTCTTTGCGGAGTCCCCTATCACACCTCAACCGGCTATATCGCAAAGCTCTTAAAGGCTGGAAAAATAGTGGCCTTATGCGAACAAGTCGAGGACCCCAAGCTTGCCAAAGGTCTCGTCCGTCGTGAAGTCGTACGGGTCTATACCCCTGGAACCTTATACGATCATGAGTTGCTTCCGGCAGGAGAGGCAAATTTTCTGTCAGCGCTGTGTTATACCCCGTTATCCATATCGGGGAATACCACTTTAGCCAATCGCTTCGGACTGGCCTCCCTAGACCTCTCAACCGGGGAATTTTGGATCTCGGAGTCCTGGATGAAGCATTCGCTACAAAGTGTCGTCGATGAACTGGTCCGCCTTGAGCCCAAAGAAGTCATCTTTCCCTCTGGAATACAGGAGGCAATGACCTCCGCATTCCAATCTTTGCCTATCGCCCGTATCGTGCCTCGTGATGCCACGACGTTTGGCCTTGAGGAAAGCAAAACCATTCTCACAAGAATTTTCCAAGTCGATCGCATCGAAGACCTCCAGCTACATGGCCTTCATTCCGGACTTCAAGCTGCGGGCGGCCTTTTACACTACCTGGCTGACACTCAGCCCACGCTCGTGCATGCCCATATACGGCGTCCATGGATTCGACTCCTCGAACATGAAATGCAACTGGATCAGACCACCCTACGAAATTTAGAAGTTCTCAAGCCCGTATCCGAACAACGACAAAGCCCTACCTTACTCACGACATTGGACAAAACCAAAACTCCAATGGGCACAAGACTTTTACGGGAGTGGATCGTCCGTCCCCTGACCCAGGTCCCGGCCATACAACTACGCCAGGAAGCCGTGAAGGAATTGGTCCTTCATCTTGGGATTCGCATGACGATTCGTGAGCATCTGAAAACGGTACAAGACCTTGAACGACTGAATAGTCGGATTGTCCTGGAAGTGGCCAACCCTCGCGACCTCTTGAATCTCCATCGCTCCCTTGAAAATTTGCTCGTACTTCAACAACTCTTATCGTCTCTCACGTCTCCCATGCTACAAACCATCCATGAGGCGTGGGATCCCCTCCAGGATGTCTCTTCCTGGATTGGCGACACCATTATTTCCAATCCACCCCTTTCGGCAAAGGAAGGAGGCATTATTCAAGCAGGGGTGAATGCAGAACTCGATGAGTTGCGAGTTCTGGCAAAAGAAGGCACCAGGTTACTGGCCGAAATGGAAACTCGTGAACGTAACCGGACCGGCATCGACTCTCTCAAGGTGAAATTTAATCAGGTCTTTGGCTATTACATTGAAGTAACGAAAGCGAATTTATCGAGAGTCCCTGCCGATTACCACCGGAAACAAACCCTGGTCAATGCCGAACGGTTTACTACGAGTGAACTACAGGACCTCGAAGGTCGGCTCTCGAGCGCAGACCAAAAGATGAAAAATCTGGAAGGGCAGTTATTTGGTGAAATCCGTCGCCGTGTCGCATCTGCCACCATCAGAATCCAGGGAATGGCGCAGCAACTGGCCAGGCTGGATGTCCTGACAGGGTTAGCGGAGGCAGCTGCTGTCAACCGGTATCATCAGCCAACGGTCCATGAAGGCGGTACAATTCAGATCACGGATGGTCGACATCCGGTCATTGAGCATCTCCAACAGACTGAAGGATTTATCCCAAACGATACAATACTAGACCTGGACACAAACAGACTTCTATTAATAACCGGTCCAAATATGGCAGGGAAAAGCACTTACCTGCGGCAGGTTGCCCTTATTGTGCTGATGGCTCAAATGGGAAGCTTTGTGCCGGCTGAATCCGCCAGAATAGGAATCGTAGACCGGATTTTTACCAGAGTGGGTGCAGCAGACGACCTCAGCGCCGGCCAAAGTACATTCATGGTGGAAATGAGTGAAACAGCAAGAATTCTGGACACCGCGACTTCGCGAAGCTTATTGTTGCTGGATGAAGTTGGCAGAGGAACCAGCACCTATGACGGACTGAGTATCGCATGGGCATTGGCCGAATACATCTTAGACCGTGGACAACTCGGGGCACGAACCCTGTTTGCCACCCATTACCATGAAATGACTCAATTAGAGGCACTCCGGGAAGGAATCAGGAACTATACAGTCCTCGTCCAGGAGAAAGGGCAGGATGTGTTGTTCTTGAGAAAGATCGTCCAGGGAAAGGCCGATCGAAGCTACGGGATTCAGGTCGCCAAACTGGCAGGGATACCAAAACCGGTATTGGACCGTGCAAAAAATATTCTTGCTCAGCTTGAACAGGATACCTCGTCTGCAAATGTGTCAATCTGTGAGGAGTCCTTAGATTCCACTCATCTCGAACACCTCTCACCAAAACCACATGTTATACTGGATGAAGTTAAACAAATGGATCTTTTTTCGATGACTCCCCTTGAGGCCCTCAATAGACTCGCTGATTTCAAAGCCAGATTGAATGCGGGCGATATATAAAAAAAGGGCCTGTGGATGTCCCACAGGCCCTTTTAACAAATACCTTTTAAGAAGGTTTATTGCTACTTAATCTTATTCGCCCCCTCCCGACTTAGCCGGCACCTTATATGGTTCTACTTTCTCAAACTTCCCTTGTGCAGGATCGTATATTTGGCCAGTCCCTTGATCAGAGTAGGGAATGACACCAACAATGGCCTGCCCGTCTGGGATTAAAACATCATAAAGCATTTTGCGATTATTGGGCCAACTATCAGCCCTCATAGCTTCCAATATAGGGGTTGACCGGAGACTATGAATATTCCGTGGCTTTTCAGGAGTTCCTGCTACCTCTTGAACTGCCTTGGCTGATGAAACCACCCGATGATTTTGCTCGGTTTCTTGAACAACAATCTCCACCAAGCCATAATTTGATGGTTTCGTGTCGGTCATTACAGCCTGACTAGATGAGTCTTTCCCTGCCTGGACAAGAGTTTTCCAGACTTCTTCGTTGCCTGGATACACCTTGATGTTTTTGCCAGGGTAATACTTTTGCCAATAATACCCACTCTCCGCATTCCCACCAAATACGGCAACATTAACCCAAACGGCCTTATCGTAGGGATCGACCACAGCCACGCGCCCCTGAAGGGTCGTTGGCTTGCTTAAGTCACCCCACTCAAACCGCTCCTGGAAAGCTTCGATTGCCATTGCACTCGAGGCCATAGCCCCAACTAGCGCCACGGCTCCAACAAGGGCCAACCCTTTCTTCTTAGCACTTTTCATAATGGCTTCCCTCCTCGACTAAAATTTTAATTCTAATCATGAATTACAGACAAATGTTTATTCTTCTTGTAACAGTTTAAATCCCGTGACCGTACGACCATCTACTTGCACTTCCATGGCCACGAAATCTTGGGCCGCTTTCGTGATTTGGTCCATTAACGCTTTATCTTTGACTGCTAAACGGACTGTCGTTTGTGGGGTATACCATCCTGAATATGGATTGTTCTTTTCGTTACCGCCCTGATAACCCCAGGCACAACAGGAATACAATGAGTCAGGAAGCGTTTGAATTCGATCGTCGGAAGCTCTGCCTGGAGGATTGCCTGTTTCTGCCGGTCCAGAGGTATTCCAATACTGAATTCCGAATAAAATTTCTCCCTCAGGGTTGTCCGCCCAATGGCCAAAAACCCGCCCCTTTAAACTGGTAGCTGGTACACCTTTAAAAGAAAGATCACCCTGGTGAGTGATATCATTTGGGTCACCCTTTGACTTGTCAGGACCAGGACCAGCTGCATACCCAACGCTTACTAATCCAAGACTCAACAGGCCAAAGGCACAGAGAGCTACCAATTCCTGACGTAGAGATGACTTCTTCATCTGCTCCCTCCTTACAGTGTTAGAATGACAAAAAATTAAAAAACGACTTACCCTTTGTTTATCTTCAAAAACCACTTTTCCCCAGTTCTGCATACCCCTAATCCCAAAAGGAAAACCAGGTATTCGAGAGGGTCCAATGCTACTCATCCAGGGCATGGTTGTCAAGCGAAAAAATAAGCGGTTTTGATGATCATCCCCACCTCGGAATTCCCCTTTTTGGGATGGGTCCCAATGCCGTGACCACAAACTGCTGTAGATCAAATAATTTCTGGCTTAAATGACGAATTTGTTCAGGGGAAATCCGATCAATCGCCTTTACCATCTCCTGCAGGGTGACATGACGCCCTTGGTACATTTCGTCTTTGGCCAATTTATTCATCCGCCCGTATGTTCCTTCCAAGCCCAACATCAAACTTCCTTTTAATTGAGTTTTGGTTCGCTCTAACTCATTACTTGCCACTTCCCGACGACATAATTTCCTGGTCTCTTGACAAATTCGGTCAACGACGGCTGCCATTTCATTCGGGCGAGTGGCGGCATACACGGTAAGCGTCCCGCCATCCAAAAAACCAGAAAGATGAGAATAAATGGTATAGGCCAATCCACGTTTTTCGCGGATTTCCTGAAATAATCGCGAACTGACTCCGCCTCCAAGAATTGTGCTTAAGACATGCGCCGCATACCGATCCGGATGCCCTACAGGCAACCCCTTAAACCCCACACACACATGAACCTGCTCCAAAGGCTTAACATGAAGACTTTGGCGTTCCTGCGGCTGATCGGGCCATGGTGTTTTCTGGACGGATGAGGAACCCTTACCGTATTCACCATGCTTCCACTTGCCAAAATATGTGTTGACGGTATCAATGATTTCTGGAAAGGAAAAGTTGCCGGCCACTGCGACAATCGTGTGTTCAGGGCGATAATGCCGTTGCCTATACTGCATCAGCGCTTGACGGCTGAGTCTTTTCATCACCCCAGGCTCTCCAAGGATCGGACGCCCCAACGGATGGGAGCCGAAGATATCCTTGGCATGCAGTTCATGAATATAGTCCTCTGGGTCGTCCTGGACCGTACGGATCTCCTCAAGGACGATTTGTTTTTCCTTTGCAATGTCTTTGGCCGAAAACCTTGAATGGTGAAAAAGATCGGCAATGAGGTCAAAAGCCAGCCTCATCTGCTGATCCAGAACCTTTACATAAAAAGCCGTGGCCTCATGAGTAGTAAAGGCATTCATTTCACCACCCAAGGCATCGATCTCATTGGAAATTTGGGACGCAGTCCGTTTCGGCGTGCCCTTGAACATCATATGCTCAATGAAATGAGAGAGGCCACCCTCACCCTTTTTTTCATCCCGACTTCCAACCGTGGCCCATACTCCTAAAGCCACGGATTTCAAAGATGACATCCGCTCCAGGACAACCCGGACTCCATTATCCAATATGACTTTTTTATACACGGGTTGTTACTCAGGCAGGCTTAAGAGGTGAGCTGGTCCTTGCCCGTCTGTTCGGCCATGGCATCTTTCCGGCTAAGACGGATCTTCCCTTGTCGATCGATTTCCAGAACTTTCACCAGAATCTGTTCCCCTTCGGAAATTTCGTCCGTAACCGATGCCACACGGTGCGGGGCCAATTGCGAAATGTGCACCAGCCCATCCATACCGGGGAGAATCTCCACAAAGGCGCCAAAATCTACAATCTTTCGCACCGTCCCGAGATAGATTTTTCCAACCTCCGCTTCTTCAACAATCCGCTGAACCATATCCATTGCCTTTTGGGCCGACTCCCCGTCTACGGCTGCAATCGTAACCACTCCTGAATCATCGACATTCACTTTCACTCCACAATCGGCAATGATGCTACGAATCATTTTGCCGCCGGGCCCAATGAGATCCCGAATTTTATCTTGTTTGATCTGGATGGTGGTGATACGTGGCGCATAGGCTGCCAGTCCGGTACGAGGAACAGCCAAGCATTCATCCATTTTCCCAAGGATGTGCAATCGCCCCTCACGGGCCTGCGCCAACGCCTGCCGCATCAGGTCGGAGGTTATTCCGGCAATCTTAATATCCATCTGCAGGGCTGTGACTCCATCTCGCGTTCCTGCAACTTTGAAATCCATATCGCCCAAATGGTCTTCCATTCCTAAAATATCTGAAAGAATCGCGACACCACCTTGTTCTAAAATTAACCCCATCGCGATTCCTGCCACTGGCGTTTTAATGGGTACTCCCGCGTCCATCATGGCTAATGCTCCACCACAAATCGTGGCCATTGAAGAGGACCCGTTTGATTCCAGAATATCCGAGACAAGTCGAATGGTATAGGGGAACTCTTCCTTGGTGGGAAGCACTGCTGCTAACGCACGTTCGGCTAATTTGCCATGGCCGACTTCACGCCGACCCGGACCACGAAGCATTTTCGCCTCACCCACACTAAAAGGCGGGAAATTGTAATGCAACATAAATGACCGGAAATACTCCCCTTCCAACGCATCAATCCGTTGCTCATCGTCTGAAGTGCCCAAGGTCACGACAGCCAATGCCTGGGTTTCTCCCCTCGTAAATAATGCAGAGCCATGAGTCCGAGGAAGAATCCCTGCCTCAGAAGATATGGGACGAATGTCGGATAAACCACGGCCGTCGGCTCTCTTCTTTTTTTCCAGGATCATTCTCCGGACCTCGGAATATTCTAAATCTGCAAAGACTTTTTTAACCTTGGCTTTACGATCGGCATCGTCTCCGGCCACGGTCTCAATCGCTTCTTGAAGAATTTGGCCAAACCGATCCTGGCGTTCGGATTTAGCTGCAATATACATGGCCTCACAAATGGGAGCGGCTGCGACTTGGCGTACGGCTTGCTCAAGTTCAGGGTCGATGGCTTCCACCTGCAATACCCGCTTGGCTTTGCCCGCCTTCGCTTGCAATTCTTCAATTTTGGCAACAATATTTTTGATTTCACGATGAGCCAGTTCGATCGCATCAATCATTGTGTCTTCCGAAAGCCCGTCTGCACCAGCCTCGACCATCATCACGGCGTCCTTCGTTCCGGCCACCACGAGATTTAACTCGCTTTCCTCCTGGGCCTTCTTATCGGGATTGACCACAAATTGACCGTTCACTCTTCCAATTCGTACCCCTGCTAATAACCCCGACCCTGGAATATCAGAAACGGCGAGTGCTGCCGATGCGGCCACAATGCCGATGACGTCCGAAGACATGGTCTGATCAATAGAAAGCACTGATACAATGATCTGGGTCTCATAAAAGTACCCTTCCGGCATTAATGGCCGAATCGGACGGTCAATAAGTCGGCTGGTTAACACCTCTTTTTCGCTGGGGGCCCCTTCCCGCTTGAAAAACCCGCCAGGTATTTTCCCGGCTGAGTAGGCCTTTTCTTGATAGTTCACGGTCAGAGGCAAGAAATCGGCGTCGGCCTTCAAGGTCTTTGAGGCTACCGCCGTGGCTAGCACCACAGTATCTGCATAGGTTGCCAACACGGCACCATCCGCTTGCTTTGCCATGCGACCAGTTTCCAAACGAAGCGGGCGACCACCAACTTCCATTTCAACGAAATGAATCATGTTTCAACCTTTCTGATCCTTGAGTGGATATATTGATATGGAGTGTGAGGCTTCGCTTCGCATTGAGAACCGGGCATCTGTCTCCCATCTCATTGATTCTGCTCACCCTAAAACCTGTAATCTGTCTTATTTTCGTATGCCCAGTGCAGCAATCACCGCTTGGTATTTTCCCTCATCCCGACGCCGCAAATAATCTAATAATTTTCTTCGCTTGCTCACCATTCGCAAAAGGCCCCGTCGGGAATGATGGTCTTTTTTGTGTGTCTTGAAATGTTCGGTCAAACTTGTAATTCTATTCGTCAACAAGGAAATCTGCACTTCAGACGAACCCGTATCCTTGTCGTGAATCCGATGCGATTCTATTGCCGCGGTTTTTGCTTCTTTTGTTAAACCCATAACTCCTCCTCCAGTTCCTCAAGATTACGTGAATTCAGTAAGAAATTCCTTTTTACGAATATGGTCTTATCCTCACTAAACAAACCCGGTTTTTTATAGACTAGGCAAACACCGTTTCAATCGCTAATACGGGACCTCCCTTGGCTGACTGAAACACCGGGCCTCTCCCCAAAGCAAGTAATTGCCCATCTTTCTGTTTTACCCTCACCATATTGTCCCCCATGAGCGAAGCTTTTGGTTCCAAATATGAGTTAACCACACGATCCCAGGAGATCGCATTGCCATGGAGCACCTTTCGAGCGTCATTTCCATCGACCTCCACAGCGGGAAACCCTTCTAAAGCCTGGTCTAAGCCCAAAAATGCACCATCCAGACTGGAAAATTCAAGTCCCCCAAGCAGGGATTCTATCTCAACAGCCTGATCAACATGAATAGGCCCGACCCGTCGTCGTTGAAGCCATTTCAAATGTCCACCCACCTGCAATATGTTTCCAATATCCTCGCAGAGCGTTCGAACATAGGTTCCCTTAGAACAGACAACCCGAAATGCGACCTCAGGGACATTCAGTCTTTGGATTTCTAAATCATGGATCACCACGGTTTTTGCCGGTCGGTCAACCGTTTCCCCTTTTCTGGCTTTTTTATACAAGGGCTGCCCTGCGATTTTCACCGCCGAATACATGGGTGGCACTTGCTGGATAGACCCTTGAAAGGTCGCAAAGACTGACCGAATACGGTCCTCCGTCAGAGATTCCACCGGAGATTCTTCTAATACCGTGCCCCACGCATCCTGCGTATCAGTCCGTTGACCCAATTGAAGCACGGCGCCATATTCTTTATCCCATCCCAATAGATACTGGGCAATTTTGGTTCCTTTTCCAATTAAAATCGGCAATACCCCTGTCGCATGGGGATCCAAGGTACCAGCGTGTCCGACTTTCTGAATACCCAAACCCGACCTGAGGCGTTGCACCACATCATGCGACGTCCATCCATCAGGCTTATTGACGTTCAGAACTCCATGTAAGGCCATCCCCTTCGCTGCCTTCCCCGAGTTAGAATGGTCGATACAAGACGCCACTGGTGCCATTACCCCTCTATACTTTCACTCTTTTTGGGGAGAGAGGAGGATGCCTCCGTTTCCCCGGAATCCCCAGATTCCTGGTGAAGAGAATCCAATAACTTTTCCATTCGATTCCCATACTCAGCACTCGTATCACGATAAAAGACTAATTCCGGCGTATAGCGCAGATTTAATCGTCGTCCCAATTCGGTTCGAACAAACCCCACTGCGCTTTTTAAACCGGGACCCGTCACCTGATCAAAATGGGCTTGATCCAAAGTGGTCACATATATCCGTGCAATTTTGAGATCAGCCGTCATCTTCACACCTGTCACGGTCACAAATTGGATACGGGGATCTTTCGTTTTTCTGGCAAGAATCTCTGCCACTTCCATCCGGATCTGATCGGCAACCCGCGTTGCCCGACTACTATTAATTTTTGCCATGACGTGAAAAAATAATGGGAGCTTACAAGACTTCAATCTGGGATCGTAAAATCTCGAGGGAGGGATTTGATCGTATAAAGTTGAGGACCTGGTCTAAGACTTGATTGACCCTTCCCGTGTCATTCGCCACACACGCCACCCCCAAAATGGCTTTTTGCCAAAGGTCTTGTTCATCAATTTCAGCAACGGAAACATTAAATCGATTTCGCAATCGGGTAATTAAGCTTGAGAGGACCTGACGTTTCCCCTTCAACGATTGGACATCAGGGATATGGAGTTCGAGTGTGCACAACCCCACGATCATCCCCATTCAGCATCACCTTATCCATGCAGCATTATAATTTCGTGGCCTCCTCCTCCAAAACGTAGGCCTCTAACACATCACCAATTTTTAAATCATTAAAATTCTCAACTCCAATTCCGCATTCATAGCCCTGCTGAACTTCCCGTGCATCATCCTTAAACCGCCTTAATGATCCAATTTTTCCTTCATAGACCATCACCTGATCACGAACAACTCTCACTTTGGTATTTGAACGGGATATCAACCCATCATTCACATAACAGCCGGCAATCGTGCCCATTTTCGGAACAGTGAATAATTGCCGAACCTCCGCATGCCCCATCACTCGCTCCTTGATCGTTGGGGCCCAATAGCCCCTCTGCAGCCGAACGAATATCGTCAAGAATATTATAAATAATGGTGTACAACCGAATTTCCACACCCTCACGTTCCGCAATAGCAGCCGCCTTCGAATCCGGACGAACATGAAATCCAATGATAATCGCTTTTGACGCAGCCGCTAATAACACATCGGTTTCATTGATGCCTCCTACGCCACTATGAATGATCTTCAGCTTTACCGCGTCGGTAGAAATCTTCAGAAGTGCATCGCCTAACGCCCCCACCGATCCTTGCACATCGGCCTTAACCAGAAGTGGCAATTCCTTAATTTCTCCATCTTTAGATTCTGCATAAAGCTCCTCTAGGGTTCTTCTGGACGTGGATGCGAGGCCTACATCTTTTTGCTTTTGCTGCCTGGCCTGGGCAATTTCTCTCGCAGCCCGCTCATCCTTCACCACGACCAGCTGATCCCCGGCTTCAGGAACCCCCAATAAGCCAATGACTTCAATTGGTATTGATGGCCCAGCTTCCTTCAAACGTTCACCTTTGTCCGATGTTAACCCTCGCACCCGGCCGCTCACTGACCCCACGACAAACGAATCCCCGATTCGTAAGGTTCCGGCTTGAATTAACACCGTGGCAACAGGTCCACGCCCCTTATCCAATTTCGCCTCCAAGACAATCCCTCGAGCGGAACAGGTAGAATCGCCTTTCAATTCCATAATTTCTGCTTGAAGTAACAACATGTCGAGCAACTGGTCTAACCCCTTGTTTTGCTTTGCCGATACTTCAACAAAAATGGTTTGGCCTCCCCATGCTTCAGGTTGCAAGCCATGCTCGGCTAAACTTTGCTTGACCCGATCAGGATTAGCCCCCGGTTTGTCCATTTTATTCACGGCCACAATAATCGGCACATTTGCCGCTTGCGCATGATTAATTGCTTCAATGGTCTGAGGCATCGGCCCGTCGTCTGCAGCCACAACCAAGACTACAATATCAGTAACCTGGGCCCCACGAGCCCGCATGGCCGTAAAGGCTTCATGGCCTGGGGTATCCAAGAACGTCACCCCACGTTCACCAGCCTTCACAAATGACGCCCCGATGTGCTGAGTAATTCCTCCCGCCTCCTGGTCGGTCACCTGGGTCTGCCGAATGGCATCCAATAGCGAGGTTTTTCCATGATCGACATGTCCCATGACCGTCACCACAGGCGCTCGAGGTTCTAAATTTCCTTGCTCTCCTCCCTCAAGCACCTCCTCCAAGAGGGCTTCCCCTCCCTTTGCAGCCACCGCTTCCACTACGAGGCCATAGCTCTCCGCAATGAGCACGCCAGCTTCTAAATCCATAGGTTGATTGAGGGTTTTTGCAATATTTAAGTCCATTAATTTGCGAATAATTTCCGTGGGTTTTTGGCCGATCACTTCGGCAAAATCTTTCACGGATATCCCAGCAGTGACCTTCATAACTTTTTTCCGGGGTTTTGTGACTTCACCCACCGAAGGCTGTTGAACCTGACGGGTACGTTCCTCACGTCGCAACGTTGGTAATGGCCGAAGATCCTGCCAGACCGCCGCATCCTCAAACCGTGCAGCAAAGAGATCTTCGTCTTTGACACGCGCAACTTTTTTAATTTTTTTGCCTTTTTCCTCTATTGGAACCTCTCGCGAAATAACCCCAGCCTTCTTGTCGGGCTTTCCTTCGGCTTTCCTCTCTTTTTCAGGAGATTTACCAGATGGAGGGGTTGCGACACTTTTCTCCTCAAGGACAGGCGGTGGAGTCATAACGCCCTGAAGCCCTCCCGATTCAGTGGGCGATAAGTCGGGAACCTCTTGATGAGATTCCACGGCCGATAGGCCAGGGCCCTGAGTCAAAACGGGACCTGTCTCCAATGGAGCCTCTGACTCCTCCTGGATGACCGATGATTCTTCTCCCTCACTTTCCCCGACTGGAGACAATTCCGCCATCTCTTCCAGGATTTCTTCTTCTGTTTTTTTCTTCTTAATCAGTATGTGCTTTTTTTCAACTTTTTTAGGTTCTTCGGCCACTGCCTCAGACCGATGTCTTCCGGAAGTCGACGATTCTTTTTTCAGAAGGCGCCCCCCCTCAGAGCTTTTTACACCAACAGGCCCTGAAACAGATGATTCCCCAGGTTTGGGCGTTGTTTCAGGAATTTTACCAAGAATAATATTCATCGCCCATTTGGCCATATTGTCTTCCACGGTATTACTATGGGAACTAACCTGAATGCCCAGTCGCACCAATTCAGGAATAAGCAAACGGCTCTCCATCCCAATTTTTTTGGCTATCTCATGAACTCTCATGCACGTCCTTTACTGTGAAGCCGTATCCTTACGATCCCGAGCTCTGCCCTGACTCTGTGGGTGCCACCGCTGGATTCTCCACGATTTCCTCTTGTGAGGATCTTTCAATTTCCTTGGCGTTGTCCGCCGCAGGGTCTTCCGTAATTTGAGCAGCCTCTTCAGCCAAAGCTGCTTTAATTTCCTGGTCTCGTTCAAGCTTTTGCTTTTCGTATTCTGTGGAGCTAATGATGTCAATCTTCCAACCTGTCAATTTTGCTGCCAATCGTACATTTTGCCCATTTTTCCCGATGGCCAAAGAGAGCTGCGAATCGGCCACCACCACCAAGGCAGACTTCTTTTGTTCGTCAATCCCTACTTTTTCAATGGAGGCGGGGTTCAGGGCTTCCCCGATAAAAACCCGAGGATCATTTGTCCATGGAATGATATCTATTTTCTCGCCATGCAGTTCCCGAACAATGGCCTGTACCCGTGAACCTTTGACGCCAACGCATGCGCCAACCGGATCAACGGCCTTATCCCGCGAAGCCACTGAAATCTTCGTCCGGTCACCCGGCTCACGTACCACCCCTTTAATTTCAACAATTTTCTCTGTAATTTCAGGCACTTCAAGGCCAAACAATTTCACCACGAATTGAGGATGCGCTCGGGAAAGAATCACCTGCACGTCCTTTGGAGTTCGTCGCACTTCTAACAGCAAAGCCCGCACTCGATCGCCCCGTCTATGAGCTTCCCGTGGGATTTGTTCCTGAATGGGGAGAAGGGCCTCTGTTTTTCCAATGTCGACCAAGTAATTTCGACGCTCCTGGCCTAAAATTACCCCATGAACCAGCTCCCCTTCTTTTTTGGAATATTCCCGTTCAATCGATTCCCATTCAGCCTCTCGAACTTTTTGACAAATGACCTGCTTTGCGGCCTGTGCAGCTATTCGCCCAAATTCTTCCAAATCAATGAGTGAACCAATTTCGTCTCCCATTTCAGCTTCATCATCAATTTTTCTGGCGTCTTCTAATGAAATCTCTGTTTTAGAATCCAACACGTTCTCGGCAATCGTCTTTTTCTTCACGATAGAAATTTCGCCGGTTTCCGTATCAATGTCGACTTGAATATTTTCACCATGCCCAAATCGTTTCTTCGCGGCCGTGAGGAGCGCTGACTCCAAGGCCAAAATGACTTTGGCCTTATCAATTCCTTTCTCCCGACCGATTTGATCAATGACCAACATGAGTTCACTTTTCATATGTATCCCTCGCAAGGCACGATGAGCGGTTCAAACAGACATGGGCGGTTGGTGCGCATTTCCAGTATAACAATTAGAACGAAACCTCTAATCTCGCTTTGGCAATATCTTCCCAGGGCACAACGACTTCCTGGGGATTCTTGCTTTTGTCATCCATTAAATGAATCCCCATGTTTGTAACAGTAATCAATTGCCCCAAGACAACTGATTGCTTGTTGATCGAGTTTTTCAGAGTGACTCGAAGTCGTTCGCCCACCACTCGTTCATAGTCTTTTAGATCTCGGAGCGGTCGATCTAGACCAGGCGAAGAAACTTCAAACCGATACGCGGCTTGCTCTGGATGAAGAACCTCCCAGGTTCGACGCAAGGATTGATGGAATTGTTCACAATCTTCAATTCCAACTCCCCCCTTTTTATCAAGAGTCAATCGAACCAAAAGGTTGGCGGGTCTCCCGGTGCACTGAACCTCGAAGATATCCACTCCTAAGGCTCGAGCAATAGGCTCGCCCACTTGGCGAATCTCTTGCTCAAGATTGTCAGCCGAAAAGGCCACCACAATTCCTCACGACGAGCGGCCACAAACCAAGACCAAAAAAAAGTGGGCTCACGCCCACTCTACTCGAAAATAACCTAGCACTTTCCATTTTTAAAGGCAAGACCTTACCCGATTCGCTACCACTCCCTAGCTCGCATAAATCCCTAAACACTCCCACCACCCGTGGAGTCGCGGTCCATGGGCATAAGACAGAGCCTATGATAGGCTATTTCTAAGTAGAGGTGTACTCACTTTCAGGTGAAATCAACGAGAGAGGATTTAAACCGATGCCTTGTATAGTCTCAGTGGCCTCCGGTAAGGGCGGAGTTGGAAAAAGCATGGTCGTCAGCAACCTTGGACTCCTCCTCGCCAGAAAGGGACTTCGCGTTACCCTGGTCGACATGGACATTGGGGGAGCTAATCTCCACATCTTGTTCGGGATGTTCCATCCCCCATCCACTCTCACAGATTTTTTGACAAACACTCTCACTAATTTAAATGAGACCGCCCACCCTATTCCCAGTCTCTCTTCCCTGAAGCTCATTTCTGGTACCGGGGAAACGCTGATTACCGCAAACTTGCAACATGCCAAAAAAAAACGCCTTATCCGGCACATACAGAAGCTGGATGCAGATATCATTCTGGTGGACGTCGGGGCGGGCACCAGTTATCACGCACTGGACTTTTATCTCCTCGCGGACTATTACCTGGCTGTGGCCACTCCTGACCCGACTTCGGTCTTAGATCTGTATCGATTCATTAAACTTGCCGCCATTCGAAAGGTCCTTACGGCTTTTTTAGCCCGCGACCCAGTGGCGGACGCCCTTCTGGACAAAGACTTTCATAGTGTCACAGCAGTTCTGGAAGCTGTTGGAAGGACGAACGAATCAGGTGTGGAGATTGCTCAAGAAGCCTTAAAAAGGTTTCAACCGGCCCTCATTTTAAATCGCATGACTTCCAAATCCAGGGTCAACACGCTGCACTTACAACATCTTCTTAAGCAATATGTTGGAACCGACCTCTCTATTTTAGGAAATATCCCTGAAGACATGCACGTGCAACAATCCATTTTAAAATATCTTCCAGTGGTAGAACTGGCCCCCACGTCTCCAGCGACCATCGCGCTGAACCAAATTGCCGACAATGTACTTGAGATGGTGGGGCGAACAGCTGGACCAATTGGCCGGGTGGAAGAGCCCAGAAAGATTCGAGCATAATGACTAACGTCATGGCCTTGTTTTTTTGAAAAATCCGTCGGCTCTCTTCCCATAGGAAAAAGGGTCGAAAAACTGCCCTCACGTCCACGAACCTTCGCCTAGACTTAAAAGTCACATTTCCCTCGAGGCCTGCCGCAAATCACCTGACCTAGCTTGATGCCTTTGAGAGTTCTGCCAATGAATCTTGCAATTGCTTGACTTTTTTCTCTAACACCCTGCAATTCTTTTGAGCCGCCTCAGCTTCCTCCTTTAAAACATGCAATTTCTTCGTGAGGTTATCAACCATGCCTTCAGCTGATTGCAGGTTCTTCAAGGCATCAAGTCGATCTTCCTCTCCTTCCAGGCATTGTGAATTAAGGCGTTCAACTACACCTACCCATTCTCGAGCAACACCCCCGAGCGAACCAGGAACTGGGGGTAGGGTGGCCTCCTTACCTAACAGACCAACGGCTTTCTGTACCCAATCGATAAACAGGATGGCTTCCCAAAAATTCAAATCACCCGCACCCCCGGATTCCTCCGCACGGGGTACTTCGGCCCGTCCCCGCTGATCGAAAGGAGGAGCCGGGTCCTTATGATTTTCCTTGGAACCCGACTTGAGTGAGGAACCGTTATGGAATTGATGCAGTAACACCGCAACACAATGGCGACAAAAAGGTTGCTCAGTCGATGGACAAGAACACCTGGTCGATAAGGTCCCCGCTCGCAACTTAATCGTTTGCGTATACACGCCATAGACGCCATGGACCTCGGCGGTGATTTGGGTCTGGTCCGCATCAAGGATCTTGACTCGTTGGGTGGAAAAATATTGATGGCCTTCTTCGAAGACCGTTCCCCCCACCACGGATTGAATCATGTCAGCATCTAATTGGCTCAACTCCTGAGCCGAGCAGGAAATTCTATTTCTCATACAGGTAACACCCAATCAAAAAAATGAGTCCGCCTTCACCTCTAAGGGGTAAGGACGGGTTAATGTTTCGGAAAATATTACCGAGAATTAACCTGAGAGCCAATTACCACATTCCATTGCCATGATTTAAAATTACCACGTCCTTGAATTACCGCCTGGCACTCTACCCTGCCGGACGTGCCATCATGAAATCCGCCACATCCACCGGCCACGCGCCCCCTGCTTCCTTTTTGGAAAGTCTGCTCGCCGAAGCCCCGGAAACCTTGCCTATCCTCAGGCAAAGTTGCATCCAAGTCTTAAATCTTACTCAGGATAAACGCTCAAATGCCAGCGATATTGGAGAAATCATCATGCGTGATCAAGCCATGATGGCCAATGTCATTAAAATCGCGAATAGCCCCGCCTATCATACCCGCACACCAGTCAAAACCCCAACCTATGCGGTGGCCCTTATCGGTTTTGACGTCATTCGGGCCATGGTGGTCTCTGCCCAATTAATTGAACAGGCCGATACCTTTGGGGCCGATACCACCAATCTGAAACACCTACTGGCTCGCGCTCTGGTCGCGGGGACCCAGGCACAGGAACTGGGAAAAGCCATCAATTACGGGGAGACGGGATCGTTATTTACCAATGCCATGCTCTATTCACTAGGAGACCTTATCCTCGCCCTCTGTCGCCCCGACATCGCCGAACAACTAGAAGTCATACGCCGGGAGGATCCAGCCAAGATCCCCAAAGCCGAACTCACTCTTTTGGGAAGACCGCTACATATCATCGCTGCCGCCATGGCCAAGCATTGGAATCTGCCGGACACCCTGGTTCAGCTATTGGAGAAAAAACCCGTCTGGCCCAAATCCCATCCAGAAGCAGATCAACAGATCATGGAAGGTATTGTTCGAGCCGCGAATGAATTGAGTTATTGCCTCCTGAACCCATTGGCTACCGGGCAGGGAGAGGTACTTCAAGGCCTGATCGAACAGTTTCTTCCCCCATTCGGCCTCTCCATGATCCAATTGGAACACACCGTCTCCAAAGCCTTTAGCCAAGCCTCAGAAATCGCCTCGGCCATCAATATTGACCAACAGCACTTTCTTCCCGCATCTGAGGCCGATGGGCTATTTCTTCACAATCAACACCTCCATCGGCTCACTCAAACGATCCATCAGGCTCTAGACCCCGAAGGGATTCGTTCCAAAGAATCAACAACCTCGGCCCAGCAAGCTTCCCCTTCTTTCCAGCCCTCTCCGGCCTCCGATAGGCCATTGCTGGATTTCACCATTCAGTCCATGAAAATTTCCGAACCCTCCTCGCTGCTTACCTTTGTCACCCGAACTCTCCATGCTTCCTATGGTTTTGAACGGGTCTGGCTCGCATTGGTCGTACCGGGAAAAGATATGCTCCAGGCCAAACTCGGTTATGGTCCGCATGTGGAAACCATCCAACCAGCGTTTCATTGCCCTCTTTCTCATGGAAACTTCTGGGATCGACTGCTTCATAGGTTTCACCCTATTCAATATTCATCCTTGGTCAAAGAAGGAGAATCCGGAGGTATGCCAACCACCTTTTTAAAATACTGGGGCGACCAACCCGGGTTTGCCGGAACCTTATACGCGCCCAACAGGCCTATCGGGGTCATCCTGGTGGATAGATATTCTACGGGGCATCCATTGACCGACACGGATTTTGCCGCCTTCGCCTTGGTGTTGTCCCAAGCCAACGCTAATCTGGCTCGATTAGCCCAGAAGCACTAAATATTTGCACTTCATGCGGCACCCTTCTTTTGATAAAGAGTGCCGCATAATTTTCTAAAGGATTTTCACGGGTAATGAACTCTCACCCATGGGAGATGTACCCGGACTTCTGGCTGGTTTAATTGAGAGGAAAACACTAGTAAGGATGTGATACTTATGGTGAGCCGCGTGCGGCTCGAACGCACGACCCTCGCCTTAAAAGGGCGATGCTCTACCAACTGAGCTAGCGGCTCACCGGGTCGCGATGCTAACAATGGATTCTGTTGTTGTCAAACTTACAGCCGAAAAAACACAAAGAAGCGTGTTAATCATTAGCCCTTGCGGGACCGGGTCAATGGATTCTTCACAACAATGGTATCTTCACGTTTGGACCCGGTCGAAATCATATCAATCCGGCATCCGGTTAATTCCTCAATTCTGGCTAAATACCTTTTAGCAGCAGGTGGAAGTCCCTTATACCCTTTCAATCCCGTTGTGTCGGTTGTCCACCCACTCCATCGTTCATACACCGGTTCACAACCGGCCAGCACCTTTAGGTCACCTGGCATTTCTTTGTGGAGTTTTCCCTGATACCGGTATCCCGTACAAATTTTCAATTCTTTGCAGCCATCCAGCACATCCAACTTTGTGATGGCCAATGAGGTAAGTCCGTTAATTCGAACGGCATATCGCAATAACACCATATCCAACCAGCCGCACCGGCGGGCTCGACCCGTCGTCGACCCGTATTCATTCCCACGCTGCATGAGTTGCTGACCCATTTCATCAGTCAATTCTGTCGGAAACGGTCCTCCACCCACTCGAGTCGTATAGGCCTTCGTGACACCTAAGACTCCCGTTATCGTAGTGGGACCGACCCCACTACCGGTGCACGCCCCACCCGAGCAGGAACTTGAAGAGGTGACATAGGGATACGTCCCAAAATCGACATCTAAATGGGTCCCTTGCGCCCCTTCAAACAAAACACGCTTCCCTCGCTCAAAGGCCCGGTCCAGGGCCAACGCTACATCCGTAATATGCGGACGAAGTCGCTCACCATAGGCTTGATAATCTTTAAAAACCTTTTCAACCGTAAAACCATCCACATTGTAAATGCGCTCTAAGAACGCATTAATTTCTACAAGATTTTCCCGGATCTTTTGTTCCAACACTTCCGGATTCAGCAAATCTCCCATGCGAATGCCAACTCGCGCCATTTTATCGACATACGCCGGCCCGATGCCTCGGCCCGTCGTCCCGATTCGGCGAGCCCCTTTCGCCTGCTCTTCAGCCTTATCAATGGCCTTATGATAGGGCATAATGACATGAGCCCGATTACTAATAAGAAATCGTTTTCCAACCGGAATCCCTTTGGCAGTCAAACGATCCAACTCCTCAATCAACCCAGCCGGATCAATGGCGACCCCGTTCCCCAACGCGCACACCTTCCCTCGATAAAGAATACCCGAAGGAATCAAATGAAAAATAAAGGTGCCTTTATTGGTAATGACCGTATGGCCGGCATTGGAACCTCCTTGATAGCGGACAATGACATCCGCATCCTTGGCAAGAAGGTCCACAATTTTTCCTTTTCCTTCATCTCCCCATTGGGAGCCCACAACAACCAATGCGGTCATAGCTTCCTCCACACGCACAAGACAAGAGCACGGGACAAAAAAAAACTCGGCCAGCAGGTCAGCCAGAGCTTCAAGGGTGAATCGTAGGTCTCAACGCATAATTTGTCAACGAGGAGCTCTGCCTTTCTGGCTTCTGATTTTCTTGACCGAACCGTAGTCGCGTGATAGCATCATTTTCGGTGTGGGGCTGTAGCGCAGTTGGGAGCGCGCGTGAATGGCATTCACGAGGTCGCCGGTTCAATCCCGGCCAGCTCCACCAATTCATCCCTCCTTTCCGTCTTTTTGACCATGACAAAGGGGTTTTGACTCAGTTTTCATCTCACATTTGGATGGTGTTTCCGCATGCTGCATATTGAACAAATCTCCAAGAGCTACCCCACGAAACCTCTGTTCATTGAGGCTTCGGCTCACCTCAAACCCAACACCCGTGTGGGACTCGTTGGTCCTAATGGATCAGGGAAAACCTCACTGATGCGCATGATCCTCAATGAGGAGGAAATAGAAAGCGGAAGGATTCGACAACGTCCATTTCTTCGCCTTGGCTATCTGCCACAGGAACTGGAGTCTTTGCCGGGAAACACCATTCTCGATGCCACACACCGGAATCAATTTCCCGATCACGAAGCCAAGCGGATTCTTTCCGGATTAGGATTTCAGGAGTCGGATTGGGAACGCAAGATTGACACCCTGTCCGGCGGCTATCGCATGCGGGTGGCCTTAGCCCACTTATTGCTGTCGGCCCCCGACGTCCTCATGCTGGACGAGCCGACCAACCACCTCGACAAGCCCACGCAGCGTTGGCTGGAATCATTTTTACTCTCTTCAAATTTCACACTGTTGATCATCAGCCATGACATTGGCTTTTTAGACAACATGGTCACGCATATTTGGGAAGTCCGGAACCATACCTTGCAGGAATACCGGGGCAATTATACGCGGTTTCAAAAACTCCGGGCAGAGCGAGACGCCCAGGAAGAGGCCGCCGCCAATCGACAATCCAAAGAAATTGCACGCGTCCAAAACTTCGTCGACCGGTTCCGATACCAGGCCAACAAAGCCAGCCAGGTGCAATCCCGTATCAAACAACTTGAAAAAGTGAAACGCATTGAATTGCAGCGGGACACGAAACGGTTGCGATTTAAATTCCCGGACCCGCCGGCCAGCGGAAAAGACGTTTTTGAACTACGGGATATCGGAAAACGCTATGGCGATAAAATCATCTATGATGGCTTGGATTTTTCCGTCGAACGGGGACAACGCGTGGCCTTGGTCGGGGAAAATGGGGCTGGAAAATCTACACTTCTTAAAATCCTGGCTGGAGTCTTGGAATTCGAAAAAGGGTCCAGAATCTTGGGTCACGGGGTCACCCTCCACTACTTTGCTCAGCACCAGGCCGAAATCCTGAAATCTGAACATTCCATATTGGATTCACTCGAAGAAGCCGCGCCCATGACTGAACGAAATTTCCTAAGAGGATTAGCCGGCGCGTTTTTATTCTCTGGAGATGATCAGAAAAAACCCATCAAAGCTTTGAGCGGCGGAGAACGTAATCGAGTCGCCTTAGCCCGCATGTTGGTCGAGCCAGCCAACACCTTGCTCTTAGATGAGCCGACCAACCACTTGGATCCCACATCCGTGGATATGTTAACGGACGCACTGCTTCAATTCCCCGGAACCATGGTGTTTATCTCGCACGACCCCACATTCCTTATGCGAGTAGCCACGCGCGTCGTGGAAATAGACGACGGACAAGCCCGAGATTACATCGGCGACTATGAATACTATTGCTGGAAACGGGCCAAAGAACTGGAAGACCAGATTCCGCCGGAAGCCACACCCGACAAGAAAAAATCGAAGAAAAAAGAGAAGCCCCAAAAGGAAAAACCAACCACCGAGCACCTCACAAATGGGAAAGCCAGGACAGCCGTCGACACTCCTGAGGCTCCATCGCGACGAGACCTCTCAAAAAGTATCGCCCGCCTGGAGAAGCAAGTCGCCACCCTGGAAAAAGAAATTGGTCAGCTCGAAGAACAGATCAAGGCTCGGGATGTGGAACTCGCCGACCCGGCCACCTACCAAGACTACTCCCGCTGGAATTCTCTCCATCACGAACGTGAACAATGGGGCCATGACCTCGACCGTCTCACCCACAAATGGGCCGACCTCGGCGCCCAACTCGAAAAACAACAATCCCAGATCTCATAATTTCCCACATACCTATATTACCAGCAGAAAAAGGATGCGAATCAAGCGATTCTAAATCCTTTTCCTTTCACAACTTGTTGACGAAATTCAGGTAACCCAATAAATTTGGCATTTTAATTTGCAAATTCTTGAGGTATTTGGGCCGTTTATTTCGTGTTTGCCACAAAGGAAACTATGGATCCAATCAGCCAAGGAACAATGATTTTCAAGTCCCTTGCAGAGGAGTTTGGCAGTACCCCAATAACTGAAAGAGCGAACATTAAAAAATTCTTTGAGAACTTACTGGAGAGGACTGGGGGCTGGGTCATCCTGGACTTTCTCGATCTGGGTTGCTGGGACAAGATTGATTCATTCAATTTGGATGAGAAAATAGGTCTCCTAACCCTTACCTGGCATGACTTTCGAAGCTCACAAGAATCCCAAGAAACGAAAGAAATGCAAGAGGGACTTTTTTCGGTCTCTTTGTATGCTCTGAATATTTATATAAAAAGCGTTATTCCCATCGTAGGAAAAGATTATGCAGTTTTCCTAATTAATGGGTACTCGCAAACCCAAAAACAAATACGGCAGTCATATCAAAAGGGGGCGATCGAGATAAAGCTAATCAACAAGGGACTTTTTGCAAAAAGAGTTGAAAGAAAGGTTTCGGACGGCATTGAAATCATTGATGTTCACTGTACTCCGATTTTTTTGCTAGCGATAATTCCTAAAAACTGCGATATGTCGAGTGGTGACTCTAAAGATTTTCTTTATTTATATAATATAACCGAGTCTGTAAACCGAATTCAGAACGTCATAAGCTCCTTGGAACAATTAGATCCCAAGGACGAGGATTTAATCTGCGAGAAGGTTAATACCGCCAGAAGAATATTGGAGATCACACTAAAGATTGAGTGTTGCTTCCGTAACCTGAAAATTAATGGTAACTATTCTGAGATGTTGCTAGGGCCGCTATCAAATGCGGTGAAGAAAGTTAAGGAGGAGAATTCTAAGATTTCACTAAATAAAATGGCGGAATTGCTAAATGAATTTTCTCATGACTCAGGGAAACCGGTTGAGCTTAATAAAGTCAAAGTTGCCGCCACCATGGTCCTGGTGTATATAGAACTTCTTGAACGGGAAATTAGGTTGGCAAGTAGATTCAGATAATTACTAACGCATTGTCCAGACACCAAAAGGCGGTGGCGCTTAGCTCAAAGATATCCGGTCTCCCGCCTCGCGAGGGTTCAGAACAGGACACTACCTTTTTCCCCTGAGTCTTAGGCCGCCCTTGCGGGTCTGTATTTGAGCACTTGCCCAATTTTCTCAGCTGCTTCAGAAATGCCTCACTACTTTTTTTAGATTTGTTCTTCCTAATAAGTTCCAATGCCTTCTTGGCTGCGGTGTTCCCTCGCTTTTAAGCCACGCCTGCCGCCCGGCCATCGGGTCGGACGCTCTTTGAATTCGGCGGGCCCTGTCTGAGCGCAGCGAGTTGGCCAGCCCTCCGTGTCTTGCGTCCGTCCCATCCAATAAGGCCGGACGGGGCGTCAATGGTTTTGGCCACTTTTGCCGAAACAAAAGTGGCTCGGCTGCCGGGCCGAAACCCGGCTCTTTAATTTCAAACCAATATGATTACCAGGGTGAGTTGAGGTCTTCTTCTTCATCAACGGGAGAAGCAGTAGCAGAATCGGAGGGTCTATAATACCGGCGATCTTCTAATTCTTTGGGGAGATGAGTTTGGGCTTTAGCACCCTTGGGGTCATCATGGGCATACCGATAGTCTTTTCCATAATCCAAATCCTTCATTAACGAAGTCACCGCATTACGCAAATGCAGCGGTACCGGGAGATTGCCCTTTTCCTTGGCGTCTCTCCTTGCTGCCAGGAGCCCCATATACGATGCATTACTTTTTGGAGCAGTGGCTAAATAGGTCACCCCATGCGCCAAGTTGATTTGTGCCTCGGATAATCCGATGACCTCCACCGCATGAAAAACGGCCGAGGCAATCAAGAGCCCCTGCGGGTCGGCCATCCCGATATCTTCTGACGCAAAAATCATCATGCGCCTGGCGATAAACTTGGGCTCTTCTCCACCCTCCAACATCCGCGCCAGCCAATACAACGCCCCATCCGGATCCGAATCACGCATACTTTTAATAAAGGCGGAAATCAGGTTGTAATGCTCTTCCCCATCCCGGTCGTATCGTAAGGCCTTCTGCTTCAAGCTTTGCTCGACGTGCGGTTGATCAATGGTCGTAGGTTTGCCAGGCTTCGCATATTGGCCAACAACAAATTCCAGGCCCGTTAACATCGACCGGGCATCGCCATTGCCATATCCAATCAATAGACGCTGTGCAGCGGGAGTAAGGGTGACGTGTGAGGAACCGAGCCCTCGTTTCGTATCCGAAAGGGCACGATTCAAGATATGCCTCAACGCCTCCTCGTTTAAGGATTGAAGCACCACCACCATAGACCGGGACAACAAGGGAGCAATCACTTCGAAAGAAGGATTTTGTGTGGTGGCTCCAATGAGTATGATATCTCCCCGTTCAACATAGGGGAGGAAGGCATCCTGTTGCGCTTTATTGAATCGATGGATTTCATCCACAAAAAGAAGTGTACGCTGTCCTGACACCTTCCGGCGTTGTTGGGCTGTTTTCAACAATCCGCGCAACTCCGGCACGCCACTGAGCACCGCTGAAAAGGGGACGAATGTCGCTTGGGTTTTCTTGGCGATTAAACTCGCTAGGGTCGTCTTTCCCGTCCCCGGCGGTCCCCACAAAATAAGTGAGGGCACACGATCATGTTCAATGGCCACACGCAGCGGCTGGTCTTGGGCCAAGACGTCTTCCTGTCCCACAAACTCATCAAAATCCAGCGGCCGCATCCTCTCTGCTAATGGAGTCGGGCGTGTATCGGAAGCTTCCTGAGCAGGGAAAAGATCTTCTTGCGACTGTGACTCAAAGGATTCCATAAAAATGCACTTACCCCCTAAGCATTTCTGGCAGGCAATTCTGTGATTACCTCTCTATTCTCAGTATGCTATAACCACCGGTCATGCACCCGCAAATGAAACCAGTATATGGCTCTTTGATGACATCACTCGAGAAAATTCGAGGTGGCTCCCATCGACAAAAAAGGAGAGATTGGTGAAAGCGCTGATTCATGGAGTGACCGTCGGGTATTCCGATCAAGGGGACGGCACGCCGCTCGTCTTCATCCATGCCTTTCCACTTTCCAAAACCATGTGGCAACCTCAAGTCGATGCGCTAAAGAACACCTATCGAGTGATCACCATTGACCTTGGAGGACATGGAGAATCCGACATCGTGACATGGAATGATAGTTTGGACCATTATGCCAAGGATATCATCCACCTGCTCGATCATTTAGGTATTGGTCAAGGCGTGTTTGTGGGCTTGTCGATGGGCGGATATACCCTCTTTTCGATCTACCGACATTATGCTGATCGGGTAAAAGCCATGGTTTTTGCAGATACAAGAGCGCAAGGGGATAGTGAAGAAGGGAAAGCTGGACGTGGGTCGATGGCTCAAGTAGCTTTTACCGATGGAGCACCAGCCATTGCCGACCTCATGCTTCCCAAACTTCTGGCCCCTTCCACCATTGAGCGTCATTCTGAAATTGTGAAGCAGGTTCGACAGATGATTCTTCAAACATCAACGGCCGGCATTGTTGTCGATTTGGTGGCGATGGCCGCTAGACCTGATTCAACGAACCTGTTATCCACAATCACCTGCCCGACTTTGATCATCGTGGGCGAGGATGATGTCGCTACCCCGATCTCAGAGTCTCAGTACATGGCCCAACGGATAACCGGCTCCATCTTGGTCACCATTCCTAAAGCCGGCCATCTATCGAACTTGGAACAACCCGCCGCGTTCAACGAAGCACTTCGGAGCTTCCTCACGACACACCGGTTATAAGTATTGCCGCAACGCCAAACAGATCAGAAAAACATCCGATGCAGGAGGTGAATTGGAACTTAAGGAATAGAGAAGCGACGGGCCTAACGGAAAGGAAATTGAGGGGAAATCAAAAAGAGGCTCTACTGTCCCAGACCAAATACAAAAAGAAAAATAAGGATGAGGCCGGCGCCTCCTGCGCGACATGCCCTTCCGTGGGAACACCTATGAAAACTTAATAATGTCGCATTAAACCTGATTCCACTATTAGAATCAAATATCTAGAAAAGTCCTGCCATCAGCTATTTTTGAACGGGAAAAATAAAATGGATGGAACAATCTAATCGCCGTCGCATCCGCGCTGGCGAATGAGCTTAAGAAATTCGTCACGGGTTTGTTCTTGTTTGCGAAATACACCAAGCATTTCACTGGTGACCGCCACGGTATTCTGCCTTTCTACTCCACGCATACTCATACAAAGATGGCGGGCTTCCATGACAACACCCACCCCACGCGGCTTGAGCTTCGTGTGAAGGGTGTGGGCAATCTGGACCGTCAACCGTTCCTGGACTTGCAGACGACGACTAAAGGCATCGACAATTCGTGGGATTTTGCTCAAGCCCACCACGTGCTTATTGGGAATATACCCGATATGACATTTCCCAAAAAACGGTAGAAGGTGATGCTCACAGAGGCTAAAAAAATCGATATCGCGCACGATGACCATCTCATCATATACGATAGGGAACAGAGCCCCATTCAATAATTCATCGATATCTTGTTGATAGCCTTTGGTAAGGAAGGCCATGGACTTGGCTACCCGCTTGGGCGTATCGGTTAAACCATGCCGTTGGGGATTTTCACCCAAATTTTCCAGTAGCTGCTTTACAATGATTTCCAGATTCGCGAGATTGGGCATTCGGACTGGCTGGCTATTGTCTGGATCGACCGCCCGTGACTTGACAGCTGAGGGTCGCTTCGTCTTACTCGGCATTACTTCTCCTTTATCCCGTTTCTGTTAGAAGATTCACTGGGCACTCTTGGAGCACCCATATATTCAAAGAAGTTATCTCTGGTTTCGATTACCCCAATTTTCTCCAAATGCCCTGAAGGAATCTGATCAACCAGGAGATCCCAAATTAAACGCGCTAAATTTTCACCAGTTGTCGTAACTTGTGCAAAGGCGGGATCAAAATTGAGATGTTGATGATCAAAACGATCGATTATCTTGTCCTTGACGAGTTGGTCCAAGGCGTCCACGTTTGTGATCAACCCTGTGCGCATATCCAATTCTCCGGCCACCGTCACAAGAACCGTATAATTATGCCCATGCCCGTTCAGATTATTACATTTTCCAAAAATCTTTTTATTGGTTTCCTCTGGCAATTGATCAGTATGAAGACGATGGGCGGCGCAAAACCGATAGGTTCTGGTGATGGACGATGCAGTCGGCATAGCAGTCGGTCTCAGCATTCTTTTACATTGCAGGGCATGTTTTGAACAATACGGCTGTGGTGGGTACCCTCACTCCCTCCCTTTATTCTTGGACAAAGGGCAAGGTTACGCAGATCGTTCAACTTCGGCCTCACCCCATTTTTCTTCGGGGACTTGTACAATCACATCCCCTAACACTCGAGCCTGACACCCTAACCGATGGTAAGGCTCGGTCAGTGCTTCCCGATCGAGCAAATCCTGCTCGTCAAAATCGATATCAGAAAGATTCCCTTCGCCCGCAATCACATCCACCCGGCAGGTCGTGCAGGAGGCGTTGCCCCCACAATCATGATTCAATGGGAACCCGAGTTGCTCCGCGACTTCTAAGAGAGAAAGACCTTCAGGAACTTCGCCAGACTTCCCTTCCGGATGAAGAAATGTTACGCGAGGCATAAAGTCTCCTTACTCAACGCCAACTGTAACCGGTTTGAACGGACATCGCCCCAGGCGAATATGGTCTTCGAATTCGTGACGAAACAGGCGTAGACTATTTTGTACCAACACCGCAGCTCCGGTCACCAGAGTGCAAAATCCCGTGCCTTTGACAAATCCACAAATTTGCAACAGTTTAGCCAGATCGCGCTCCTCTCCTGATCCATCTTCGATTTTTCTCATTAAGATCGCTAATTCCTGGGTACCAATCCGGCAAGGTGGACATTGCCCACAACTTTCCCGCTCAAAAAATCCGGAAAACTTGAGCGTTTGCTCCACCATACACGTGGCATCATCGACAATAATAACGCCGGCAGACCCTAATCCAGTGCCGGCTTTCTTAAGCGAATCAAAATCCATGGGTAATTCCAATTGATCCGCCCCTACCATGGAAAAGGACGGCCCACCGGGAAACACGGCTTTGACACCATGTCCGTTCGGCACGCCCTGCCCACAGACCTCAATCAGATGTCGGATGGGAGTGCCCAACGGCAGTTCATACACACCGGGCCGATTCACAGCTCCACTGAGCGAAAACAACATCGTCCCTGGAGTAGTACTGGTTCCGACCTGACGAAACCATTCTGGTCCGTTCCGCAAGAGTTGGGGAATATTCGACAGCGTTTCAACATTATTAACCAATGTCGGCTTGCCATGCAGTCCAAACTCCGTGGGATAAAATGGTGGCTTTTGCTTAGGCTGAGCTGGACGACCCTGCATCGATTCCAACATCGCAGTTTCTTCACCCGCCACGTAACTGCCATATCCATCAAAAATTTCAATATCCAGTGTGAGACCTGTGCCAAGAAAATTCTTTCCTAATAAGCCCTGCTCTGTGGCTTTCTCCTTAGCTCGCTCAAAGATGGCTCGCTCTTCGGAAAATTCATGATTTAAATAGATATACGCCGCCTTCGCTCCAACGGTATACGCCGCAATCAGGCATCCTTCGAGAAGTTGGTGAGGATGATGTCGAAGCAAATACCGATCTTTGAACGTCCCAGGTTCATGCTCCCCGGCATTGCAGACAAAATATCGCTCTTTGACACGATGATTGACCACCTTGTCCCATTTCAGTCCGGTAGGAAATCCAGCGCCACCCCGTCCTCGCAGATGAGCCTCTTTCAATTGTGCGATTATGGCATGCGGATCATTCTTCGTGACACACTGAACCCAAGCTTCATACCCGCCTCGCTGGCGGTACGCCTCTATGTCCCCTGGTTCACCCTTTACCTCCCGCAACACCCGAGGTGCGAATGCGTTATCCACCGAAGCCCCCTTGATCAATGGTTTGGACCCACTTGTGTTTTCCTATTATGTTCAACATTTGTACGATAGTCTTTTTTTTACAAATCCCTTCCTCGAAAAACCAAATTTCCTTCCATATTCCTAAAGAAAATCAGGCGTCAAGGCGGGTTCAGCGTACGAGCACTACCCACTATACGAATGGGTCGCTAAAGTCGTCAAGGTAACAAAAGAACCAGAAGGCATGTCTATTTAGTGAAGAAAAAATGGGCAAGTTCGTCATGCCATTTATAACAATTAGAGGGTCTTTTTCATCATCTGATCAACATGACTGCACAATTCCTTAACGGCTTCGGCTGAAACCTTCAGAGCCGCGTGTTCCTCAGGGGTGAGCGCATATTCAATAATCTCTTCCGCTCCGCCTGCCCCTAGTTTCACCGGCACACCCAGAAAGAGGTCGTTAAAACCATATTCCCCAGCGCATAACGCCGCACAGGGAAGGATTTTCTTTTGATCTTTAGAGATAGCTTCAACCATTTCTACGACTGAGGCAGCCGGGGCATAATAGGCACTTCCTGTCTTGAGTAGATTGACGATTTCGATTCCTCCCTCGCGGGTCCGCTTGATCAGGGCCTCTAATGCCTCTGCCGATAACCATTCGGTCACCGGCCTCCCCGCCACCGTGGTATATCGGTTCAAGGGCACCATCGAATCGCCATGCCCTCCCAGGACCATCGCATGAATATTTTCGACCGAAACCTGCAAGGCTTCCGCTATAAAGGACCGGAATCGGGCCGAATCCAACACCCCCGCCATCCCAATGACCCGGTTCCTGGGAAACCCACTCACTCGATGCGCAACGTGTGTCATCACATCAAGAGGGTTGGAGACAATAATGAGAATGGCATCAGGAGAACGTTTAGCCGTCTCACGGACCACGGCTGACACAATATTGGTATTGGTTTCCAATAACTCATCCCGGCTCATTCCCGGCCGGCGAGGCACGCCTGATGTGACCACCACAACGTCAGAATCTTTGGTCGCCTCATACTGATTCGTCCCTGCCACGGCGGAATCGTAGGCACAGATTGGACCGGCTTCGAGCAAATCCAAGGCTTTGCCTTGCGGCAGACCTTCGACGATATCGACCAGCACAATGTCGTACCAATTTTTTTCTGCCAACCGCTGGGCGATGGATCCCCCAACATTTCCAGCCCCCACCACAGTCACTTTGATACGGCTCATGAAACCACCCATCCCTTTGAAGAGGTCGCCAGCCATATGGAATCAATCATCGTCATGGCTCGTCCACCCTGCGACTTTAAAGTTGATCGTACACACAAAATTGTCCCCATCATAAAAATTCACCTTGATTTTTTTCTTTCCATATTCCCGACTCAAGAACTCTTCCGGATGGTCGATAAACTCCTGGTAGGTTCCCGCCTCATAACCTCCCAATTCCTTGAACGCGACAATCATGCCGACCTTGACCTCCTGTAACATTTTAGTCGAGCAGCGAGGAAAGATTTCCCAAAATTTTTCACGGATATCATCTTGAGTTGGCTCGAACCGTTCTCCGTCCTCCTGCCGATCTTTCCGGTCAAACTTCGCCTGCCGTCGGACGTAGGGGTATTGATGGCCGGTAAACAACTTATAGAGCCACGGTGGCACATCAGATTGTGAAGGTAAACTGGTCATACATCTCCCATATCCGCTCATCTGGCCGTAAGCCGTTGATAAATTTTCGGCAATTTCATCGGAAGTGATTCGACTTCATCGACGACCACATATCCAATCTCCCCATACATCCGTTTCACATAATCGGTGGGCGCTTGGTCAATGGTAATGCAGAAGGGATGGACGCCTTGAAGACGCGCTTCACGAAGAGCCATTTTGGTGTCTTCCAGGGAATATTCATCCGCATAGTCATCATCTAATGGTTTCCCATCACTAATCAGGATGAGAAGCCGGACTTTCGCCGCTTGCTGTTTCAACCGCTGCGTCGCATGTCGTATCGCGGCGCCATCACGGTTCTGCTGTTTGGAAGTTACTCCGCTGATTTTCAAACCGACACGCCCTCCAGGTCGTTGGTCAAAATCTTTCAACACGTGAATGTCCACCGATTGCCGGGATTGCCCGGAAAAGCCATATATCGCGTATTGATCGCCAATCGCAGACAACGCTTCTGAGAGCAGGAGCAAGCCTTCCTTTTCAATGTCAATGACGGGACGCGCTCGAGTTCCAATCTGCCGTCCGGTCGACCCGCTCATATCCACCAGAAATGCCACCGCAACCTGTCGATCACGTTTTTGTCTGGTGGCATACACCTGATCAGAAGAGTCGTTTCCTTGGCGTCGATCAACCATCCAATTCACCAAGGCATCCAAATCAATGTCCTCCCCATGTGATTGGCGCCCCATTCGACGAAAAGCTTCCGGACGAATCGCTTCAAAATAACGGCGGATGAGTCGCACCATCGGGCCATATGTTTGAAACGTTGCATCTACAAAGTCTGGTGACCCTTCACGGCCTGCCTGTTCAATCACACGACACCATTGGGGTCGATAGTCACGGACCGTCCCATCCCACTCTTCATACAGATACTCTCCCTCACGGAGACGAGCCCCCTGTTGTCCATCGCTTGGACGAAACGTAGGTTGAAACCACTGCTGCATAGGTGATTCACCAAAGGTTGGTTTCTTCGGATCTTGCGAAGGATCGGGTTGGTGAGGAGATCGACGATCAGATTGGCTGGGTGTATCTCCCCCAGTATTTTGCCCCATTGTGGCAATTTGATCCAGTTGCCCTCCTGTCTCCTCTTTCGACGACTGTTCTCCCTCTTCCCCTCCTTTGACGTGGTCTGGATTGAGAATGCCCCGATATCCCCAGTTACTCAAAGGCTGATACCCCTCTTCTAAGTGTTCAGCCGCCTCAGGTTGGCCGCCTGAGTCAGAAACCCCGGAAGTATTCGAAAAGGGTTCAAGGTCTTGCTCTTGGTTGTGCTTTTCCAGGGTTCCAATCCGGCGTTCCAATTCCTGGTAGAGCCGGTCGGCAAGTTCAACAGATTCATCGACGGTCGCGGTGGGGTGTAAGATTGTTCGGGCAATCTGCCAGATTTCATCAATCACCTCTTGAAGACCCGGACGAGTGAATTCCTCCTTGGTGAACCCTGCAAACAGCAACAACAATGCGTCCAGCACAATCTCACGAGCCGTCATCCCATGGGAAAGCGTGCGGAGCTCCATGGCCTCCTTAGTCAAAGACGTCAAATCCTCCTGTAATCCTGGGTATTCATGACGGAGCAAAAAGTCAATTCGAGCATCCTCCACAATTTCCCACAAATCCCGGATAATCTCGGGTTGAGGGTAGCGTTGAAAGAGATTTCCTAATGTGTGGATGCCTCTGTTGGGGCTCAGAACTTCTTCGTGGTATCGGGTCTGCACCCGGGTAGCCACACGCTGCAATGCTTCGGTCGAGAGTGCATACGTTCCAAATTCCACGTGCCCAACTTCATGAGCGACCATGACCGTATACCATCGTCGGTTTCCTTCACGGGTCTCTGATCGCCTCATGACCAGAGGAAGATATACCGTTTTTCCGTCCGCGCTCACCTGAGCTTTCCCAGAGACAGGACTCGTGGACATGTGACTGGCACCGATTGAACCTCCGCCCTCCGGGAGCCCCTCTATGGCCATATCCTCTCCACACAACGCCCTGGCAAACATTTTCAACGATCTGGCGACCTGACGAAGCGACACGCCACTCATTGCCTGCTCTACGGCTGCACAGGCCTGCCGCGTTTCCAGACCAAAAAAGGCTCGTCCAGCCTCAACACTATACTCAAGGGCCTCCATCCCCTGACCAAACCACGCATCAAACACACCGGAATCGTCTTCCTTGCCGGCCAAGACGACCACCTCGGGAACCTGAGTAAAGTACGCGAGAGTAGCCTCGGGATCCCGATCCGCCACAAGAAGGCCGAATTTCAAGATTCGAATCTTCCACTCGACCGTCGAGACCCTAGCCAAAAATTCTGGAGCCTTCGCCAAAAAAACTACCGCCTGTTCGGGAGATTGATCTGCGAGGTTCGTACCTAGGTCAATGACCCCTTGCTTGACATTCTCATCATGGATCTCAAGAAACAAACTTGGACTGGCACGAAAAAACTCCAAGGTTCCAATGTAATCAGGCTTTCCAAGACTGTTTTGAACCATGAGTTTCATGCCAAACCCAATCCAGGACCTTGCCGATCTCAACGGAATAGCTTTAGCAATGGAGGGACACTCCCGGAAAAATTCATTTCCTAATACATAATTCCATTCGGCTAGCTCCATCCCTAGTCGAGCCCATTCCCGAAACTCAGGAAAGGCAATCTCCCCGCACAATTGGGGAAGGACCTTGAACCATTCATACGCACATTGTGGAGCGGACTCATTTGACCCATCGGCCAACTCCAAGACATGGACCAATAATTCGTCCCGATTCGACTCTTTTTCCAGAAATCCGAAAATCATAGGGCTTTCTTTGAAATATCGAAGACCGAGTGCGCCAGATGCCTGAGCGAATGTTATCCCTAAATCCAACCACGGAATGGCACTGTCTAAGCATTTTTTTCGATACACCTCACCAAGAGCCCATACGGCTTCACCCTGTATTTTTGAGGAAATCTCTTTTAATTCAATGAGTAACTCTAGAACAGGCACCCGCAGACGAGGGTCCGCGAGTTGTTCATCGAGACCATGCGCCGTAGTCGCATCAAGTCGGTCGACCAATAACTCATGAAGTTCATCTTTTGGGGTAAAGGAAGACATGTAATTGATTATTAACCGAGGGGGTTAAATGGGAACAAGAAAGGTTCTTACCCAGCACAATCCCATACCGCATTGTAACCACAACTACGGCTGGGCATTATAAAAGTGACTTCAAGTGTTGTAAACTCACCTAACATTCTGCAGATTCTTTTATCCTCCATTACTCATGGATGTTCAGAATTTTTCAAGGATAGGCTTTCAGTCAGGACTGCTGCTACATCGGATAAGGTTTTCCCTTCAATAAAAATTCGCTTCTGTCTTGAACTAAATCCGGATTTCAGCTGCACATATTGGCGCGGAATACCAAAAAGTCGTGCCAAAAATCGACACAATTCCGCATTGGCCTGACCATCTACCGGCGGAGACGCTATGCGAATCTTCAAGGCTTCCCCATGGAGCCCAACAATCTCCGCTTTTGACGCTCGTGGCTGAATATAAATACGGATTTCCATACCTTCTGATTTTTCTATCAGGCACCTGGCCCATTCCATGTAAAATTTCCTATAACCAATACAAATAATTGAGCTTTTTTTGTGGGAGAAAACAACTGATTCGATAGAGATAAACGAAAAACAATATCACATAAATAGCAATAACATTATAACTTTCAATACCTTATGTCAGGATACAAGACCTTGACATGAACCCAGTTGGTGAGTAAAATATTTTTATAATGATAACGGTTATCATTTTCGAAAGGAAAATCATTCAGTAACGGATTTTTTATGTTCATCTGTATCTGCAAAGGTATCAAAGAATCGGATGTCCGTGAACTTGGGCAGGCAGGTGTTACTTGTCCCCTAAAGCTTGCCGACGCCCTCGAACTTAATGACAAACGGCAGTGCTGTGGTCGTTGCATCAAAAAAATATCAAAGTTTGTCGCACTTGCTGAAGAAGAAACGTCCTGCCGACATACCCCCATGGTAAGTTAGAGGTTTCCGTTCCTAACCACCTCACACCCGATTCCCTAATTCCTTCTCAGGTCTATCACTTAGCCTCTCCTTAAGAAAAGCATCGTCCCCTAAATATTTTGGGGGAACCAATCTTTCCAGGGTCAACCTTTTCCAGCCAAATTTTGCCGCATCTCAAAATGGATGAGAGGACTCGTTTTGTTGTTCTTGCCTAAGAGAAGAGCAAGTGGATACGCCCGGCGAAATGATGCAGATCTCGAATTCTTAAAATCTCACATGAAGCGTTCCAATGCCCTGCCAACGCAAGCAGATGCCTACCACGACCAAAATCAGCATCACACTCATGACCGCGTAGTCTTGGATACCCAATTTCCCCGTAGAGTAAAAATGCCGTGTCGCTAAGGGATGGAACCCTTTGGATTCTAAAGACATGGCCAGAAGATTTGTTTGACGAAGGGCATGTCCAATCAATGGGATCACCAGAGGTACATACTTACGAATGCGTTGCAGAATTCCGCCCGTCGACACATCTAATCCGCGTGAGCGCTGCGCTTGAACCACGCCCGCCCCTGCTCCCAGCAGCATTCCCACCCACCGAAACGCAAGTGAAAAAACAAACCCTGCCCGTGAAGGAAGCCCTAATTGTTGAGAGGCCTGCGCGAGTTCTTCAACCGACATCGTCGAAAGTAGCCAAATTCCAGCCCAGAGCATAATTAACAATCGCAAGCCCATGCCTAAGCCAACCATGACGCCTTCCCAGGTCACTCCAAGTGCATGCAAGAGGGGTACAGGTGTCACACCTTCGACAAAGAAAGGCCAGAGCACCACGCTATAAACAAAGAGGAGAACCGTCAGCATCCACATTTTCCTCACATTAGCCCACGCGCCAGACAAGGCTAACCCGCTCATTACGAATCCAAATAGTACCAGCAAGTAGAACGGATCCGAAAAACAGAGAGCTAGCCCAAACACCCCAAGCACCGTCAGAACTTTGGTGCGTCCGTCTAACCGGTGTATCCGCGAATTCCGGGAAAGATACAAGGAAACAATCATCTGTATTTACCAGGCCCTAGGAATCTCACGCACCCCAAACACGCTCTCTATTATCTGAAAAGTATCGGCCACAAGTTTTATGGAAAATCTGGTCTACAAGAAGCCTTCACTTCTTCCACCGTTAGCAAGGTCTGTCCCCATCGTTGACTAAAGCGAGAAATGGCCGGAATCTCTAATGATGCGGATTGGATCAAGCCCGGATCAGCAAAAACTTCACGGGGGGTCCCATCAGCAAGAATTCTCCCGTTGTGAATTAACAAACAGCGCCTGGCATAGGCGGCAACAAGTCCCATCGAATGGGTGATCATCACAATCGTATGCCCCTGTTGGTTCAATCGACAAATCATCGCCATCATCCGGTCAGTTTCATCAGGATCAAGACCTGTCGTCGGCTCATCCACAATTAACACAGCCGGTCTGGTAGCCAACACGGATGCGACCGCAATCCGCTGTCGCTCTCCTTTTCTTAGGGAAAACGGATCTAAGTCTCGGCTTCCTTCAAATGGCAATCCCACAGCAGCCAGCGATTCTTGCACCCGATCGACAATCTCATCGCTTGTGCAACCCATATTCTTCGCGCTGAAGGCAACTTCTTCCCAGACAGTATCCGCGAAAATTTGATGATCAGGATTCTGAAACACTAATCCGACTCGCCTCGCCAATTCATTCATCGATGTGGTGCGGGTATCCATTCCGTCCACAACAATGGTGCCGTGTGTCGGAATCAAGAGGCCATTGAGCAATCGTGCAAGCGTACTTTTCCCGGATCCATTCTGACCCAGCAAAGCCAGAAAGTCTCCTGGACGGATGGTAAATGACACCTCATCCAGGACCATCTGTTCTTCATACCGGAAAGAAATATTGTCAACCTGAATCAAGGGCAAAGCCATGGTTGATTTTCTCTCCGGCAGATGACCCAAACGAATCGAGTCATCCAAGACCGCCGCCGGAGGAGACAGACGAAGATTTAATACCTCAGCCTGGGTCCAGGCCTCCTCGACTGAAATAGGCGAGTGTTCCACGCCCCATTCTTCAAAACATTCTGTCAGGGGGAAGGGTCGAAGACCATAATTCCGCATCAACCGAGGCTGTCGCAACAAGGCTTCTGGTTTTCCCTCCCAGACGATTTGCTCCTGATCCAAAACTAGAACCCGATCTGCTTGCAAAAGATAGCCATCATCATGCTCCGTCATAAGCACAGTAATCCCGTCTTGTCGAATATTTCGTAAAACCTCCCGCAATTGTGCTCGCCCTGCCGGATCATAATCCGAACCGGGTTCATCTAAGACCAACAGCGCCGGCTCCTGCACGAGCACAGAAGCCATCACCAGACGCTGCCTCTGGCCACCGGACATTCTCATGGGATCACGATGGGCACAATCGCCCAACCCGATTTGACTGAGGGCATGGACGACCCGCCGTCTGACCTCGTCCGAAGAAAGCAGGGGGTCACGGTATTCCAATGGATGAAGCAGTTCCCCCTCAACGGTCGTCGCTACAAGTTGCGTATCAAAATCCTGAAACACCATGCCGACCCGTCCGGCCTGTTTCCACACGGGGTCATCCACAGTTCCACGTCCCTTCACCCGGAATGTTCCGGAGAAAATCCCATGAATCATGTGAGGAATGAGACCATTACAGGCATAGCATAATGTGGATTTGCCACTTCCACTTCTGCCTAACAGAACGACGAGTTCCCCAGAAGCCAGAGAAAAGGAAACATTCCGGAGAACCGGCGCTGAACCCGAGGCGTATTGGAAGGAAAGTCCACGACAGTCCACAATAGCGTCGTCGAGATGGTCATTCGCCTTCTCGCTCGCCATCGATTCATATGACCGCAGAGTTTGGGAAGGATGAAAATGGGAAGAATCTGATTCTCGAATATCTTCATAACGTAATCGCCACCGTTGCACCCTCGGATAGAGAAAACCCAATAATGGAGGACCGAGGAACAAGCCCATTACCACATTATTAAGAAATATCGCTGGAGCGAGAATAACGAAGGGTAACAACCCCAACCACTCCACTCCCCACGCAATCATTCCGGCACAAGCAGCTGAAGCAATCACACATACCACGCCATATTCCATCATCTGACGCCAAGATTTTCCCAAAGGCGGATGCCCGGAGGAGAACCACCCCAAATGCCCCCACAATACGTACGGAAGATACCCAAAAATAAAATTGCCTAATAATCCAAAGAAACTTGCCGGCCCCAGGGTGCCGAAACAATCTCCGATGACATTGCCAATACCTGCACCCCAGGCGGCGGCGGGACCAAACAACAGCGATGCGACTATGGGAATAGCATTCGCCGGGCGTAATTCCACAAAACCAGGAACAATCGGAATGCCGGCTTTAAAGGGAATAAGAATCGCCGCATAAATTGCAGCAATCTGAGCCGTTAGAACAATCTGCCTGGTATCCCGCCAGACAGCCAACAAGTCAGACCACCATCTTCGTGAATCGCGAGCATCTTGAGGAAGAGTCATGAATATACGAAAAGTTCCTAAGACGGGAGGTATGCAGATGACTGATGAATCATGAATATTTTAACTGTTGATCCAAATATGGATTTCGAAGCGACATGTAAAAAGAAAAAGAAGGAGGCAACGCCTCAATCATGTAGACAGAAGGAGAGTACGCGGGGAATATACGACCGGCCAATGAGCTGCGTCCTTACATGGCGAAGCGCTCGAACGTGTTGACCTGAAGCCGCTCAACGAAGACAAGGAGCGCCATGGACGTCATTTTTCTTCGTACCCAATCATGAACACCATACGATGATCAGCCTTCGCATAGAGCGGACCTTCAGCTAAGGCATTCAGCAACAGATCCCTAAGGGGAATTTGATGATCCGTTCGGTGTGTGACGTGAGTCAACATCTCATAGCCATCCCCGCCGTCAGCCACAAATGCGTCCGTCGCCACGGTATAGGTTTTGGAAATATCCAACGGCACACCTCCAACCATAATACTGCTCACACGAGACCCGACAGGAGCCTTTCCTTGATACGTGACCTGGAGACCGGAAATCTGGAAGAACCGGCCAGAATGATTCGGCCATTGGCTCACACTATGCTCTAAAACCTCACGAAGCATTGCTCCCGTCACATGGAGGGTCACAAGAGCGGAATCAAAGGGCAGTACCGACAGCACATCGCCAAGTGTTACCGGACCGGGTTCCACACTTCGGCGGATCTGTCCGGCATTAATCAAGGCGATATCCGTGCCCAACGTGTTTCGCATCTGATCGGCCAACAAATTGCCTAGATTGGCTTCCTGGGTCCTGATAACCGGTCGATCGCCCTGGAGCCGCACCGACGCCTCCCCCAACACCTGGGTGGCATGCCAGGCAAACCGCTGTCGATATTCATTTAAAAGTTGTTGGACCTTTGGCTCTACTGGAACCGCCACCGTCACTGGAATATTAGAGGAACGCGCCTGGACCACCGATCCGTCTGAAATCGTCAGATCTAAACGCCCGATTGTTCGTCCCTGACGATAGGTTTTCACATACACCGATCGGGGTCGGGTCATGGTTTCAACGGGCTCCAATAACCCGGGAGCATACAAGCCGTCAAACCCTTCGGTATGTCCACCGATGAGCACATCCACCCCCTCAACGGTCTCCAGAATTTTTAAGTCTTCTTCACTATCCTGATGCGTGAGGGCAATGATCAGATCAACATTGCCTTCCATTCGTAAACGCAGGGCCTCCGCTTGAAGAGAGTCAATCGGATCCACCAACGATAATTCCTTTGCCACATCCCGGTTAAAAGTCCCAGGAAAATTACTTTTCCCGACAATACCTAAGACCCCGACAACCACATTCCCCAGGCGAGTGACAACCGAGCGGCGGCAAGGCAGGAGCGATCGTTCAGACTGAAGATTCGTGCATAAAATTGGGAAATCGGCCAACTCGACCAATGTGCGAAGATGGTCTATTCCATAATCAAAATCATGATTTCCAGCCACCATCGCGTCATAGCGGATCAGATTCATGGCCAGAATATCCGGTTCACCGCGAAACCAGGAAGACAAAGCCGTTCCAATAAGGATATCCCCGGAATCCAGCAACAAAACGGGCCTGCCTTCTCGCCGAACTTCTTCGACAATTGTGCCTCGCCTGGCCAACCCCCCAATTTTTGTCTCCCCGGCTTGATCAAGCGGAAGCGCAACCCCGTGATGTTCACTCGAATGCAAAATCACCAACCTGTCAGTCGCGTGGGCGGGATTCCCCCAGAGAATCAAGATAAGGAGGACATGCCCCCAATAGCCTGCGCTTTGTAGTATTGGTCGCATAGAACGGTTCAATTCAGAACCCAACACGGTGGGGGATCAGCGTCATGCATTAGGATTGCACACAACGAAACCCAATATGCGCATAAGGGTAACTTTGTCGAAACCAATTTCGAAATGACCGGCGCAAGAGCCGGCTTGGGGTATGAGGACCACCACCTTTCACCACATAATGATCCTGGTCAAAAAATCTGGCCGAATAGCCAGGGTAGGTGGGTAAGGGTGAAAAACCATGAAAAGGATGAAAAAGGGTCGATGTCCATTCCCAGCCGTTCCCCACCATTTGAGCCACGCCAAAACCATTGCGCTCATAAGACTGGCTGGTAACCGGAACGGGATCCCAAAATTGAGAATCAACATTTATGTTTTGAAACATTGACGCTTCATCACCCCAGGAAAAGCGCCGTTCAATACCAGCCGGAGTGCCAAAGGCTGCGCGATGAAATTGTGCCTCGGTCGGGAGAGTCATCCCGACCCAATTTGCATACGCTTGCGCCTGTCGATGCGTCACATACACCGGCCAAGATTTCGGTAAAGGGATCTCTTGAAACATTGTTCGCACATACCAGGCATCCCCTCGTTTGACCCAAAAGGCCGAAGGTTCCCCACCATCCTGGACAAATCGCAAATATTGTTGGTTCGTCACTTTATACCGGCTGATTAAAAACCCAGGAACACCCACTTCATGTTGGGTGAATTCGTTGTCCCAGCCAAATCCCTCGTCCGGCTTCATCCCCAAGGTCGCAATCCCTTCCGGGACTTCTATCATCTCATCCTTGACCGTTTCATCTGATATTGAAAAAGATGAGACGGAAGAAAAATCGGATGGGGGATTCTTGTACTTCGAATCCAAATGGTGCAGTAAATAGGCATTGGTTTCAGCATGCATTAGACGATGTTCAACCGCCATATGAACAATCCATTCTGGAACAGATGTCAACAGGCGATCCACTTCTTCCCGAGCACGAGAATTGTATTGGTACACCTCATTGACCGTTGGCCAATCGGAGGCTTGGTCAACGGGAAAGCTTCCAAGAGAAGGATCAATACCGGCTTCAAATAATTGATCAAATGATTCATGAAATGATGGCATGCCCAATGTCCACCGACCAATCTGATTCCAGTCAAAAGCCTCAAGATGTCCCAAATAAAAAATTAAGCGGTTTCGCTCAGGAATGGGACGCTCATACATTGCCTCGGCACTCATACAAGAAAATAATTTGTCAGTGCGTAACCTGGCCGACTCCAGTTCTTTCTGCAATTGTGGCAATTGCGACATTGCGCCTCCTCAACCGAGATACAGCTAATAATGTCCCAGCAAACTACTTTCACAAGCTTCTTTGACTCACCAAACTAACTATACCAACTCATCTCCCCCTAGAAAAGTTCAATAAACGAGAATCAGAATTTCAACCAAAATGAGAAAAATCTTTTCATTAGTACCCTTCCTTTCTCCCAAAAACCTATTCCATGAGGCAAATACGCAAAAAAAAAGCAGGGGGCGACGCATGTCGCCCCCTGCTCTTCGGGTTCCCCTCTGGGCTCCCTGCTTACAGCCAGTTCACCCGCTCGGCCGGGCGGATGTAAATCGGCTCTTCCACTTGCTGCCGCACCGCTTCCTTGCCCGATTTGTTGAACCCCAACACCGTGTCGTTGTACATCTCAAACTTCCGCCCATGGATTTGGGTTTCAAACACTTTCGGCCCCGGAATCACGTCATACCGGAAGATGATCTGTTGGCTCGCCCGCCACAACTGCAGCACCGCCAACAACTCCCGGCTCGGCACCAGATACTTCTCAATCGCATTATCTACCCCCGGCCCGAACATCTGCCGGATGTAGCCCCGCGGCGCCTGCCGCGGTGGGATGTAAAACCCGTTGGGTTCCGTGCCCCATTGCGGATACAACGGCAACGCCACTTGTTCCACCCGGATGGCATAGTACAACGGATTCCAGCGATCTTCCGCCCAGAGCCCGTCATCGCCCACCTTCACCAACCCTTGCAGCCGGATTTTGCCCACGCACGCCGCCATACACCGCGTCTCCATCGGCTCGCCCCCCGTTAAGGGGTCTTTGCCTTCCACCCGCGGATAGCACGCAATACACTTCTCACTCACCCGCGTCGTCCCCCGGTACATCGGCTTTTTAAACGGGCATTGCTCCACACACTTCTTGTACCCCCGGCACCGGTTCTGGTCGATCAACACAATCCCGTCTTCCGGCCGCTTGTAGATGGCCTTCCGCGGACACGCCGCCAGACACCCCGGATACGTACAGTGGTTACAGATGCGTTGCAGATAGAAGAAGTACGTCTCATGCTCCGGCAAGCTGCTGCCTTGCATTTTCCACGGCTCTTCTTTCGTGAACCCCGTCTTATCCACCCCTTCCACGATCGCCCGCATCGAGGTCGCCGTATCTTCATAGATATTCACAAACCGCCATTCCTGGTCGGTCGGGATATAGCCAATGGCGGCCTGCCCGATCTTGGCGCCCGCATCAAAGATCGTCATTCCTTCAAACACCCCATATGGCGCATGGTGTTTGCGGCCCACCCGCACGTTCCACACCTGCCCGCCCGGATTGACCTGCTCAATCAACTGCGTGATCTTCACATCGTAGAACTGCGGATAGCCCCCGTACGGCTTCGTTTCCACGTTGTTCCACCACATGTATTCCTGCCCTTTGCTGAACAGCCACGTCGACTTGTCCGCCATCGAGCAGGTTTGGCACGCCAAACACCGGTTGATGTTAAAGACAAACGCAAACTGCCATTTCGGATGCCGCTCCTCATACGGATACAGCATCTTTCGTCCTAACTGCCAGTTATACACTTCAGGCATTGTCGTCCTCCGTTTCAGTGAAAATTTCGGGGCTGCCCAGGCAGCATCGGCCAACCATCAGGTTGGCAACCCCCCGGTATCAACCCAATTTAACTGTCGCATTTTTCTTACAGCCATCGCTTCATTCACGATAGAACCTAACACACTCAGATCTATCGTTTTGAGCAAGACTTCGCAGCGCCCTAGTTGTTTCACGGCCTGCAAGTCCACCAGGCCTTCATACGCCGTAAAAATTACGGTAGGAGTGGATGAAACTTTTCTCACTGCCCGCACGGTTTCCACCCCATTCATCCCACCCATTTTATAATCCACCAAGATCACATCAGGTTCATCCCTATTATCTCTTAAAAATTCCATCAAGGCCTCTCCCGAATCAAAGGCACGTACCGTGCATTCCAACCGAGAAAGTTTTTTCGCAATGTTTGAGCGAATCACCTCATCATCATCCACCACAAATACATAGGGTTTGCTCACCGACAGGTCCTGGTAATTGGTTGTGATTTACATCGATCTCAACTGTCATAGCATCCTCCAAAGGATAATCACCGTAAGATTCGCCACGTAAGTAGAAGGAGGCTGGGGGAGGTATTCGCAATGTTTCTTTCTAGACGGCAATCAAGAAAAAAAACCCCCAGCCTCCAACTCACCTACACTTTGATCTTAATATGATCACCCTTCAGCCATTTGATCATGAACTCATTTTCCTGACCTGGCGTAAACCCGGTCCGGACCGGTTCCCACGGCCCCCGTCCGCCAATGCCACCATCCTCCGCTTTCGTGATCCGGATGAGACATTCCTTTGGCGTCGTATTGACCGCATGATGATCAATCGCAAAACCCCATTTAAATTTCCAGGCAACTGGATGTTTGCCCGGCAACGAGTCGGTTTGATGCATCGGCATCAGCCAACTGCGGGTAAAGGACTGCTGCGCTCCATACCGGAAGTTCGATTGATAGCCGGTATCCAGTGCAATCGCCCGTCCGTCCGGCCGCGTTTCATGCCCCTTCACCGACTTCGCCGTCGACACGAATGGCGCATGTTTGGCCATCGTGACATGGTACGGGAAGGCCGGGTTATACTTCGCCCGGATCATCAACCGTGCCACCTTGTAATAGGGGTCGCTGGGCTTCCAGCCACGATACGGCCGGTCCACCGGGTTCCCATCCACGTAGACATAGTCCCCGTCGTTGATGCCGCGATCTTTGGCCGCTGATGGGTTGATATGGATTTGATGTTCACCCACCCCCGGTGTCCGCTTATCCATCCGATAGGCATCGCCAAAGTTGGACTCATACATCTGCACCCAGTCATTCACCGACCATTGGCTATGCACCCGATGCCGGGTCTTCGGCGTCACGCAATAGAACTGATACCCCTTCTCCCAAAGCGGATTGGCGTATCGTTTAATTTCCGCCCATGGCAACTTGATGTTGCGGACGGTTTTGTCGTCATGATGTTGCGCCGTGATCGGCACACCATAGTCATCCGGCCGGATATACGGATTGGATGACATGATCGCATTCGGCAAGTAAGGAGTGGCCTCTGGCCCTTCACGATGAACAATGAAGTTTTCCCCATACTCAATGGCTTCCGGCTCCACTCGGTAGGTCTCCACGCGTCCGCTGCGGGTCCACATCGGTTTCGATTCGTTGGTCTCTTCCCAGAATGGATGTCGAGGATAGGTCCTGGTCATCACCATCCAGCCCTTTTCCGATTTCAACATCGTGTCCGCGTTATACCCATAGGAACAGTTACCGGCATCCAACAATCGTTGGAGGTACACGTCCACGCGATTGTCATACACAAATTTGAAGTAATCGCGGAACCGGCCATCCCCCGTCATTTCGGTGAGTTTGGCCGCGACGCCCGCCACCGTATCCAAATCGTTCCGCGTGTCATACAACGGCCGGATACCGCCTTTCCATACTTGGAACCATGGATTCGACACCGTCGCCGTATGCTCAGGATAGGTAAACTCCATCCAGGTATTCACGGCAAACGACACATCAAAATGGTTGACATCCGAGGTCATTTCCACTTCTTGATGCACGAGACATTCATTATGCGGATCCACGTTCTTGACCATGTCATAATGGTGCTTCGAATTATTCAACACATTCACGTTGGCCACCCACCGGAATTTGCTCGGCGTCGGCATATGTGTCTTTCCGGTAAACACCCGTCGGCCATACTTGGGCGTATTCACAATCAAGGCCGTATCACCGTGGTTCCAATATCCGACTTCTTCGCCATAGTAGTAACTTCTGGTTTTTATTTCTTTTCCATGAGCATTGGGGTCCGTCGTGATCTTGAACGGATCCTCTCCGGTATGCACAGCAAGACCGGATCCTGACCAGGGCGTAGCCGCCCACGTACCCGCTTTGTAATTTCCAGACCAGGTATGGCAACCGCTTCCGAATTTACCCATATTTCCGGAATAAATGAGCGTCAATGCCGCCGCACGACCGTTTTGGGTCATGTGGAAGTAATGGCACACACCTTCTCCGTTATGAATGGCGGCCGGTTTGACCGTACCCATATCTCGCGCCCACCGAACGATCAGATCTTTCGGCGACCGACAGATTTGATGGACAGTATCCAAATCATAGTCTTGCAGATGGACTTGATACATTTGGAAAATCGGCATCACGTCCACTTCCCGGCCGGTAAGCAACCGAACCCGATGAGTCCCCGTCAACGCCGGATCAATGCCACTCTTCTTGAAATGCCAACCCACCAATTCACGATGAATGGGTACCGCTTGATTTTTATTCAGATCCCAAACCATGATTCCCCCTAACCTGGCGATTTCCGCCGGTTTCAGGGTCTGCACTTTACCCGAATAGGTATTGGTAAAATCAGGGAACTGGTAATCTTTAATCACATCACGCGGATCTAAATACTGAAGGGTATCGGTACGAACCAGCAGCGGCATATCGGTGTTAGCTCGCACGAAATCAGCATCGAACAAACCCTCATCCACGATCATTTTGCAGGCCCCTAAAAAGAAGGACCCATCTGACTCGGGACGAATGGGAATCCAGTAGTCGGCTCGATATGCCGTCGGATTGTATTCCGGAGTAATGACAGCAATTCGCGCACCTCGCTCAATAGACTCAAGCTTCCAGTGGGCTTCTGGCATCTTGTTTTCGACGAAGTTTTTACCCCAACTGGTATTGAATTTACAGAACCGCATATCACTCAAATCGATATCGCAATTTTGAGTCCCATTCCACCAGGGCTGGGAAGGATCCTGGTCGCCGTGCCAGGTATAGTTATTCCAGTATCGTCCTCCTTGAGCATTTTCAGGCCCAACTTTTCTGACGTAGGAATCCAATAAAGCCCCGCAGCCGCCATTCATCCGGGTGATGCCCATTTTCCCAATGATACCCAAAACAGGCATACCGGCCCGGAATTTAAATGACCGGACTCCAGAGCCTTTCATCATTTCAATCATCTCCGGTGGATAGCCTTGCTCACGCAGTTTGCGCGCCCCATATTCTCCGCTATACCGGTTGGCGATGATGATCATAGCCTTAGCCAAATAGGTAAACGCCGTATCCCAGGACACCCGCAACATGTCGTCCAAATACCGCGCATTAAACTTGTATTTCGTCTGAATAGCAGGAGTGAACTCCGGGCTTCCGTCATCCATCCATTGCTTCCACCCTCGACGCATCAAGGGCCCCTTTAAACGGTATGGACCATACACCCGACGATGCATCGTAAACCCCTTCAAGCACATACGGGGGTTGTGCGCAAACGTCCCACGGTTGCCGTAGAGATCTTCATATGTTTGATGGTCATAATTTTGCTCAACACGCATCACGACCCCGTTCCGCACAAAGGCACGAATGCGGCAGGCATGGGTATCGTTGGGGGAACAGCACCAGGTAAACGAACTGTCATAGCGATATTGATCGTGGTAGACCCGCTCCCATGAACGGTCAGGATATTCACCAAGGGGGTTACCCACTTCAATGACTGGCTGCAGGGCGGTTAGGGCCAGCGCCTTATCGGCAAGTGCGACTGCCGCCACAGTCCCCGCAGAAACTTTCAAGAATTGACGTCTAGAAAGAAACATTAAAAGACCTCCTTTTTTTTAAAAAAACTCATTACGGATAGCCATAATTAATTAAAGATTTCCGTAATTGGACTTCAACCCAGACCTGCTTGCACCTCCTTTCTTACCATCCCGATTCAACCAATAATGAACGAACACTGATCTCCAGTGTCACCACATTCATCCTCACTCTTGAATAGCAATCTTTAGTCCAAACAATTGTTCTTACCAAATTTTTCTTAACTCATTGAAAACGAGAGGTTAATTGAAGTTGCTGCTGGTTATGAAAAACTAAGCCGGCCACGAAAAATATCGCGGAATGCTCGCGAAGCATCGAAATTTCAATGGCCGGGATTTTTGCACATGCTTTTCAGTCGTCCTTTTTATTGCAAAAAAAACATGGAAAGTTCATCTATCTCAAATTGGAATTCTGACAACCCAACCGTTCCAAGCAGATCTCATCTGCCTGCGTACTTGCCCATCGAAACGCTTCTGCGGGACTCGGCACAAAATATGACTTCAGTTTGGTGTATTAAAAAATAATGTAGGACTGAAGAACAAAATGGGGTATGCGAAATTTAATGGCAGGAACATCTTTGAGAAACGAGGGGGCTAAAAAAGCAAATGAATCATGCCAATAAGAATAACCTATAAGTTTCTAGCGTGAGGGTAAAAACCCAACTAAGGCCAAAGGGATATGGTTCAATCGGTACTTTACCTATTGCAATCAGATTCCGTTCTGAGAATTCCGGATTTGGAAGAAGAAATCAGCGCGAATAAAGAAATGACTCAGCTCAAAAGATTCCCACTCTCAGAAACAGAAGTATCCCGTGAACCTATATAATGACCTCTTCATGGTGTTTGTTATGAGGGATGTTGAAGACGAAGTGAAGGAATGATGACTTCTTCCCCTAATAGTCCCAGTCCAAAATGGGGGTTTTCTTGAATTTCATGAACGCTGCGGCGACCCACGGGGGATTGATATTCAAAAATCACAGAAATTGTACCATTTGGTTTGATTGTCACCTTACGTTCTAAGTATTTTTTCATACCTGCATGCCAGACCGTTAACGAATAGGTCCCTGGCGGGATGTCGGTTATCTCAAACCGGCCATCCTCGCTCGTTATCGAATAATAGGGATTGTCTACCACGACTCCCCAGGAAAACATATAGGGATGAAAACCGCATTGCATCACAAAAATATTCCGGTCCTTCTGCAAATGAATTTTTTCGACCATAGGTTTGCCGGGTAAATGATTATGGCTATTCAACAAATCTAATACCTTATGAAAGGGATTCATTGGGAGAGGACGGTTGAACAAAACCCGGGCTCCTCGATCACGGGCCGTCTCATATCCTTGAATATCATGCTCCACCGGATCCATATTAATGACCGTCAGTTCATCCTGATCCTTCAACACATTGACAAATGGGAGAAAATCACAATCCTTCGCTTCGATTGTCACCTTTGGCAACTCAAAGGCTTTTCCTTTTTCAATACCCCTGAGCATCACGATAGCGTCCATCAACGAGCCCTGAGGTCCAAGAATAAAATCTTCAACAATACGCCATCCTGTTCCAGTAGAAATTCGCCCACAAAATACCGGATCCGGTATTGTGACCAAATTAAATGCCATGGATTTAGGTATCCCGCCAGCCAAAATCACCTGCCCACGAATCGAACCTCCCTGTTCAACCTTGCTTTCTTCATAGGCCCATACCGGGATAATCCAGGCTCCCAAAATACCTAAAACCACCCCGATAATTTTCATCACCTTACTTCTCATTCAGTCCTCCGCTACCATTCCTTATCCATAGAGTGTTTAAGGACTGGTTCCTTGCGTTCATCAAAATCAAGTCACAATCTGATGTGACCAGCACGGGGAAGCCCAACATCAGCTTCCCCGCTCCTAAACCCGTCAACTAAAAGTCATGCCGGTTCATTTCAGCCCGACGGGTTTAACCTGGGTTATTTCCAAGGGGGGCAACTTGGCTTCTTTAACGACCCGTGCCCCACCATCCAATGGCAGAATCCGTTGATCATCGCCCGGCAGCACACGGAAGTATCCCCATTGCCCTGATTGGGAATAGGGCAACCGCTGATTGCTCCAAACGTAATCTCCGGTACGTTGATAAGGTCCGCCTGCGGCTGGAATGAAGGCATCCAACGCTTCTGACCCCGAAAACTCCACGACGTTGATTTGATCTGCTCCTCGCATGAATGGTTCGATGGGCCATTCATGACTCTCCACACTGAACATCCCGTTCTGCTCACTGCTGGCACCGAAAACATGGATGCGAACGGGGTCACCGGCATGGGCCTCGATGATCGGCGTGACGGGGTCATCCGGGTTTTCCTCTGAGCAAGGTTGGAATATCCTGTCCAACGTACACCCCTGCTCTTCCCGGAATAGATAGGGTTCCGCGCGATAGTTTACACCGATCAAACCGGCCACGTTCTGCACGTAAGGCATAAAGCTCGTACCGATGATGTTGTCCTCGTCCTGAAAGAACAAGGCCGCATCCCGATAATTTGGTCGGTCTTCGTATCCAGTTACCGTCCGGTCCACGATCACGTCGGCAATCCAACTGTTCTTATTCGATATATCCTCACCTGTTTTAGGATCCCGATACGTCGCCCCCTTCGGCCCGATAATGATCGCGCCGTAAAGCCCGTTCCGTGGATTGTGCATGACATTGCCCCAGTCCCAGACCAACGAGGCAATCTCACCTAAAAACGGATCGGCATAGTAGGTGTACGTCCGGCTCTCTCCAGGCGCAACCGTTTGATCACCTGGATTCTGCCCGACGTTGGCTCCCAACGAATCCTTAGGATCGAAGGCGAGGGAAAGCGCGGAAAACGAGGCGCGACTCTCCCTCATTTGATTCGTCAGGTGAATCTTGAGACAGTCGCCAACATTGCCTCTCAGAGTCAGCGGCATCGGTTGAATTCCACTAGCCGTCTTTGCGACATCTTCTTCGAGCACATATATTTTTCCCTCCGGATTCTGGAGCAGAATGTTCCGTTCGAAATCGACCTCTACGGCTTCGGGTGCCTTCGTGTTGAAATTCATGGAAGGAAAATCCATCGCCACAACATTAAATGATTTGACCGGTGCTTCGGCAGGACAGACCGGACCAGGCTTTGGAATTTCATTTCGACCGGAATACCCGGCCGGCAGCTTTTGAAGATCCGGCACCTCCTTATCCAATACCCGCAGAATACCCCAGGCTCCTTCCGAGAACTTGGAAGAACGTCCATTAAAATGGATGTAGTCACCAGGCTGGAGTCGAGGCCCGCCTGCCTGCGGAACCACGAGATCGTATCGCTCTGCGATTCCAATATGGATGGAATTTTTACGGTTGGCATCACCGGCATACCGTTCGGTCAGAAAGGTATGCCCCGACAATGTCCACACCATTGATTCGTTTGTCATGGTCTCCAACAGCCGGAACACGACCGTATCACCGAGATACGCCCTGACCATTGGCGTATAGGGATCCCCATGAACTTGGCTATTGAAGATGTTCGAGAAATCCGGATTGGCCTTGAGTCTAGCCGCGATCGGTTCAGCACGGAAGTTAAAACTGCCACCGGTGGTGTGCGTTCCCCCGTTGAGGAACGGCATCGGTGTCATGGGAATATGTTCAGGCATGGGAAATGAGATCGTCTTTCCCGCTTCCAGCGCGACCTCAATCGGCTGGCCCGGAGGATTACCTGCAGTGACGATGTTGACGGAATGCGGCACACTGTCGTTTAACTGCACCATCAGTTCACGGAAGCTCCCGTTCACTCCATACCCTACCGGTTCAACCGTATGGATATCCGCGACCGGTCCACTGCGGATTGGTTCGCCGGTTTTGGGATCGTGATAGGTTGAGCCCCAGGGTTCAACAATCATCGTCCCGAACCCTCCGTGTCCCCAAGTTACACGGCCGACCGCATGGTCATGCCAGAACACGGTGCCCACATCCGCATCCGCCCAGAATCGTTGCCTTACGAATTCCACGGTGACGATGTCATCCACCGGATGATCATGCTCTAACGGCCGATACAGAATTATTTGATTCCCATCTATGGCTTTAATGCGCCCGATCTCGTTGCCTTTCACGTTATCGGCACCGATCAAAATCTCGTTCTTCGGGTGATACTGCGCGGCATTTTTTACCGTAATGGTCATATCACCCTTTTTGCCCGATTTCGTAAAAACCGTATTCATCGGTAGTGGCAGGCCCTTGTCAGTCGTCTTCTCCATCATCGTAAACGGCCGCACCGATTGCTCATACGAAAAGCCGGTAATCACACCATCCGACGATTGGTTGTCAAACTGCATAAAATGCCAATGGGTGTTGATCTTCGACGCATGCATGTTGAAATTGTCGTCATCAACCCATTCGCTTGTCAGCATCCAGTCAACACAGTCGTACACGTTAGACCTCACGACCAACGGATGTCTTTTATCATTATTTTTTCGAACCTCTTCCTCCTCTTCATGAAGAACATAAATCGTCCCGTCCGGGTCGATGATTGCCGGTTCGTCCCCTTGTTTGTCTGCGACCATCATGGGGGTCTTAATGAAATGCACGTTAAACTTTTTTGAGCCGGCATTGGCTGGACACAGACTCCACCGTCCGTTTTCGCCAGGCTTTGCCGGATAGGAGCTCATCTGACCATCATCATCTAAATGGATCATTTCGAGCCAAGGAGAAGGATTGTGATTTTGAGAGAATGGAACCCGTTTTCCGAAATGCGGCCTCAAGTGTGGCCATGCGATCTTGCCGGTGGTGGGCTCGAACAGAATCGGCAAGCGTTCTCCGGGAGCCGGAGATTGGTATCGTGGATTGGGGATCGTGTTTTCCCGTTCAGTCATCGCCCGATTTCCGTTCCAAATCCAGTCCAACACCGTCGCATCATAGGAGAGGATCTGTTCTCTCTCATCATCTTTATGACCGGGCTTGCCTTGAGGCGGCAACTGCATCTCCACCCAGTCCTTTACCGTGACGACAGCCGGATTGGCTTTCCAATCCGTAGTGCCTTTCTCGATAATTTTAAACTCTTTGCCGAACCAATCAACTTTCTTGTCGATCAGCTGGTCCGACGTGACACCGGCCTTGATCCGTCCCTTGCGGTCCGGCAATTCGCGAAGGTCCGGCATCGTATCGTTGTGGACTTCTCCCTGCTTGGATGGTATTGTAAACCCGCCAATAGCCCCACATACCGGCGATGTAGTGATGCGCCACGTGGCAATGAAACAAAAAATCCCCAGCCAATTGCTGGCAGAGTCCCGATCCACATTCCGTTTCCAGGTCAAGGGCCTCGGACGGCCCGATCACCTCCACGTCGACACGGTCCGTCTTTGTTCGGACGACGGGATACTTCACCGGTCCGTTTTTTGCGGTGTGCCACAGGGGCATTTCGTCGATCGCACGGGGACTCCTGGGCCAGCGAATAGACCCGCCATGGGGATGATGGGAATGGAAAACCTCCGATCCCCCATGCACCAGCCGGAACTTCGCCGGATCGCCCAAATAACTGCGCGGCACAGTGGTGGCCGGATCACCGAAGGTATAGGCGCTGTAGGCCATTGACTCGTCCTCGAATCCGAAATACTCATGCTGCGTTTGCATGTTGTCCACACCAAAGGGTTCGCTTCGGTAGTTCAACGCCCGCGCGACGGGCCGGTACACATCGGTGACTGGATCCCGCTGCGGAATAAAGTCACCATGCTTATTGACCGGACGAAAGGCTTCATCGCCGACTTCATGGTAAATGAGGACGAACTCGCGAAAATCCGGGCCGGTGCCGTTTTTGATGATCGCCTGCCAACCACTGGTCATCGGTGTCGGCTCCCCTGAGCCAAGAGGATCCAGATATGTCGACCCTTTTGGCTCCACCACAAAAGTGCCCATCAGGCCCATCACCGTCAACTCACGATCATTGCTGTAACTATGAAACTGCCGTCCGCCTTCCTGCATCGTCGGTGGAATGTACCACTCCATGTCGATGCTTTGGCCTTCCATCGCGATCGCATCGGGGTTCGTGGTTGTCGCCGGTTGGCCCGTTGTGCTCACCATCATACTTGATCCACCGATCTGCAGACTCACCGCTTCTCCGGTTATCAACTGATTGCGGAGAGTGAACCTCACGCAATCACCCTGATTGCCCCTGATCACCAATGGCTGAATCCAGTTATTCTGCAAACCGGTCTCAACTGCGCCGGGGTCATACCCTTCCTTCTCACGGGCCGCTGCATTAGCCGCCTCTTCCTCCCTCACCTTCTCGAGATTTTCTGTGAGGACATACATGTAGCCGACATAGTAGTCGAGCCATCTATTCAACGTGATTTCCACGTCAATGGCCGAAATATCGTAGTGCTTTTCGGGCACACCAGCCGGGCACACTCCAGGCTGACCCGAGACGGGTTCAATTTCATTGTCCGAAGCCAGGAGATAGTCTGCCGGGCCGGCTCCGTATTGATGGAGCATCGTGGCGGTGTCATAAGCCCCACTCCCCTCCATCAACTTCAAATCGGCCTGCATTTGATGTCCCATTTTCGACATTAACCGTTCATGCTGCCGATCCACGTTCAGCGCACGATCAGGATTCCCCTCCATCGAGTCCTCCACAATCGTCTGCCCTTTCAACCTCTCTACCCAATTATTCGTCTTTCCTGACGCGGCCGCCACGTTATGACCAGCATGGGAATCCCTTTCCTCCTGAATCTCCTCTCCCGCATGTCCCATGGTACTCATCATGAGCACCATCCCTATACACGCGACAACGCCTGTCAATGCGCCATACACCTTCTTCCCTGACAACATACAACATACCCTCCTCATAAAAAATCGATCATGACCCTTGAAGCTATTAACGTCTCCGGGGATATGAATCCCTTCTATGGGCATAACATCTCTTCTCTAATGCATTCCCTCTTTGATTCATGACAATACTTTTTCGTTCCTTTCCGATAAGCAAATAGTGAGCCGCCAAACGCTTCATCCACATATCCACAAATTGGCCTTATTTTGGTGGCCTCTTTTGGCAAATTAAAATCAATCCGCTTGAATGCCGCGAAATATCGCTGCCGTACACCACGATTCCACCACCGCTTTTCGTGGGAGACACTTTTACTGCAATGCTCAAGGATTAACGAGCAGGCTTGATTGAGGATTTCTTAAGAATGAAGAAAGGATTTTCAAAAGGAGGACCGGGCTCATGCGGTTGGACGGGAAGAACAGAACAAAAGCCTTCAATATGCAAGTAGTGGAAAGAGGGTACTTAAACCTTCCTCAACATATTACAGGAAAGATTGTGGACCGAAGGGAGAATGCTTTTGCCTTCCACCCCCAAGTTGGCTGCCTCCCGCTACAGAGGACTTCTGAACCGGCACGACTCTACCCCCTATGCCGGTTCAAGCCGATCGCGTTTCAAAACAAGGTTCTCCCTGATGATTTCTTGGGCCAGGGACTCTGCATCGATAAGTTCATCGGCATAGATGTTCGTCTCATATTCCTGAGTGGAAGTCTCTGCCAATGAATCTCCCAGAGGGCGTCCCGGCTCGCTCACATCGATATAGGTTTTGGTCGACAATCCCGGACGGACGGGATGCTCCAGGATCTCTTCTTTCAAAAAAGCGACCCGCACAGGCACCCGCTCTACGATATGAATGAAATTGCCGGCCGCATTTTCAGGAGGCAACAAGGCGAATACACTGCCAGTGCCGGGCACCAGCCCTTCGACGGTCCCATGGTATGTGTGGTGCTTTCCGTATACATCCACATTTATCAATGCCGACTGCCCTGGACGGACCTGCTGCATTTCGGTTTCCCGCAAATTCACTTCCACCCACAGATGATCTAGAGGCACGATCGTCATCAGTGGAACACCCGGGTGAACCTGGTCTCCGACCTGGGCCTTTCGCTTGGCCACATGGCCAGAAGCCGGCGCCCGAATGCGCTGTCGTATGTACTCAAGATAGGCGGTGATGAATTCATGCTTAGCGGCTTCTACAGCCGGATGATGCCTAATATTCACACCCCCAACCTCCGCGGTGATGGATTGGTATTCCTCACGGATTTCCATGACCTCGGCTTGAAGTGCTCGCATTTTATCAAGGGCATTTTCGAGGATTTGTTCAGATATGGCCCCACTTGGAAGCGCCTCACGGAAGCGGGCCACATCGTGGCGTACTAAGTCGAGTCGAGCCATCTTGCTGGTAAATTTTTGCTGGATCCGCCGCCTCTGGGCAAACAATGATGCGATTCTTCGCACCTCCCCTCCCAGTAAACCCCGCGTCCGGCCCAATTTGGCATGGGCCTGGTGTTCATCAAGACGAATGAGGAGATCTCCTTTTTCTACATACTGCGTTTCCTCGACAAGGACCTGAGTGATAATACCCGTTGCCTGTGCCTCCAACGTGACGAGGTTGCCGGCAATAAAGGCATTATCGGTCCATACCCAGAAACGGGCGTAGTACCACCAGTAGCCGCTGTAGGCCAATACCGCCGCAACGAGAATCACCCCAACCAGCGACAGCCGACGGTTGCGTTGGCGACGAATCTCCTTGGGGCGAATTTTAATCGTAGGGGCGTCCATGATTTCATTCCGTTGTTTGAGAGGTTTCTCGAACGACGGGGTACCCGCCACCCAGGGCTTCAATCAAACCCACCATCGACACAAGTTGGTCAGCTTCCAGAGCCTTCAAGGCGAATTCCTGATCCAATACCGCATGATGCTGTTGTAACACCTCACGGCGATCGTCTAGACCGGTGCGAAAGCGGACTTCAACAAGGTGCCGATCGACACTCACCGACCTCAGCAGACGACGGTGTGCCTCCAGCATCGAGCGAGTCTCGTGCCAGACACTCAGACTGTCGGCAACTTCCCGCATGGCCTCCAGCAACGTGTCGTTATAGAGTTCCACTGCCGCGTCGTATTCTCTCCGTTGCGCCTCCAGCTCCCCGCGAAGACGACCCCCTTCGAACCAGGGAAGCCGCAGGCCAGGTCCCCCCCCGTAAGCGAGGCTGGACGATGAAAACAGAAGATTGCCCAAATCTCCAGCCCCGCTCGCTAGAGTCAGGGCCCTGAACCCCACGAAACCATTCAAATCGATAGTTGGGAGAAATCGAGTTTTCGCCACCTTGATCATCTTGGCTGCAGCCTCGGCTCGATATTTGGCAGCGGCGAGATCCGGGCGATGCGCCAACAGCCCGATCGGCAGCTCCGGCGGTAAGGGAATTCGGCGGGGCATCATCACCTTATCGGTGAACACATGCTCTCCCCAATCAGGCCCATGACCGCTCAGTCTGACCAGCAAATATTGTTGAAAGTCCAACTGCTCCCGAGTACCGGCTTCGCGTTTATTCGCGGCCTCTAATTCCGCAGTGGCCCGCATGATCGAATTGGCATCATCCAGACCCGACCGAAACCGGATATTCGCCAGATTCAGGAGATCGCGTCGAAGTTCCACCATGGCCTCGACCACCTCAAGCTGTTGGCGCAACGCGACCCTGCGGAAATAAGACCGCGCGATCGCAGTGGTCAACCGCAACCGCACCTCTGCCCATTCCGCATGATGGGCCAATTCCCTGCTCATCGCGGATTCCATCATGGCGCGATTCTTCCCCCAGAAATCCAATTCCCAGCGAAAGCTCAACGGGTTGATCAGGCCTAACGCAATATCAATCCCGGCCACTTCAGGATTGAGGGCGGCAAACACGCCATGCTCGGAAATCCGCTCTGCGGTCAATTCGGCATCTGCCTCCAGAAACGGCAGCAACCTCGCGCCTTCGACGCGGACCAGGGCATGCGCCTCGTGGAGACGGGCATAGGCGACCTTGAGACCGGGGTTATTCTTGAGACCTGTGTCGATCAACTCGTCGAGCTCCGGACTCCCAAACTCTTGCCACCAACGATCTTCCGGCCATTGCGGGATTGGAGCCTCCGGTTCGTGATGGGTCGCATGGGAAAGTGTCTCGTCCATGGAATTCGATTTTAAGAATTCGGCAGGGCCTTCGCCTGGAGGAATCCAGGCACAACCGGCACAAAGGAGCAGGCTACACAGACCGAACGCAAGAAACCATTGCCATTTCAATGCGAGGGGATGATTCATAGCGGCTCCTCGAGAAGTGCTTCGGCCCGCATCTCCAGCAACTCTTCTTCTTGGCTTGGATGCAAGGGTAGTTGGGTAGGATAAGCCAACCAGACGAGCGCGGCCAATCCGAGAAACATATAGCTGGCAAGCAGAAACGCATCGCTCATGGCCAGAATTCCCGCATATTGTCTGACAAGGGCCAAGAGCTTGCCCTTCACCATGGCAGCATCGAGCCCGGCGCCATTCAGGTTGGAAGAGAATCTTCCCAGCACGTCGAAGGACGCAAACTGTCTTCCCCCAAAATGGTTTGCCAAATGAAGCTGATGGAAGGGGGTCCGTCGAAAGAGCACAATCGTTTGATAGGTAATCCCGAATGCACCCGCGGCGATACGCAACAGATTGACCGCCTCTGCCGCCCGAAACATCTGAACGCCGGACAATCGATGAATGGTGAGCACAGTCAGCGGTGTAAAAAATGAGCCAAGAAAAAGACCTTCAAGCAGCATGGGCCAGAAAATCTGATCAAAGGACTGAGGATCGTCGTAATGGCCTATCCAGTACAGAGTCACAGCAAACCCGAGAAAATTGAGGCTCGCGAGCATGCGAGCCTCGACCCGCTTGGAGAGCTCGTGCATCACCGCAATCATTGGAGCCGCCAACAATACCATGGGGAGGAGCGCAATCCCGGCCAGCAAGGACGAATAGCCCAACAACAGTTGAAGCTGAACGATCAGAAGCGTGATCAATCCCTGGATCGAGAAGAATCCGGCCACCATACAGATCACCCCGATGGTAAAATTTCGGTCGGCGAACAACCGTAGATCCAGCATCGGGTGACGTTCGCCGAGCTCCCAGATGATAAAACAGGGCAATGCCACAATGACGACAATCAGGACGCCACGGAGGAATGGCGAGTCAAGCCAGTCAAAATCGTTACCCATGTTCAGAAGAGTCTGAATGCCCCCCAAAATGACGGCCAACAGAAAAAATCCCACGAAGTCGAATCGGGTACGCTGTCGATGGAATCCCCGACCATACAACAACGATCCCATGAAACCGACGACGACCAGGGAAAGGGCGACATCCAGATAAAACAGATAACGCCACCCGAGATCATCCGCGATCCACCCGCCAACAGGAAGTCCAATGGTAAACGGCGTAATGGTAAACAAACCCCAGATGGCTAACCCCATGGACTTGAGCCGGTCCGGGTACTCTCTGAGCAGCATGTCTTGTGAGAGAAAAACCGTGAGGCCGCCAGCAAATCCCTGAATTATGCGGGCATTCAGAAACTCCCAATGAGTCATACTGCTGGCGCCAATATACGAAGCCACGGCATACACAAGAAAGGCAACAATGAACACACGATTATTACCGTACCGGTCAGACAGCGTGCGGCCAATAGGAATGCCCAGCGCCAGGGCAATCATGAAATCCGTCTGAGCCCAAGTCAGGAAGCTCGGCAACACGCCTTCCAGATCGCCGGCCACATGAGGCAACAAGGCCACATAGGACCCGACATTGAACATCACGAGAATGTGTGCGAGACCGAGCGTCAAGTTGAACAGAATAAAGTGCCAGCCTCGCAGGCGTTTGGGAAACATAGCCTGCCTGGGCTTTTTTGGCCTCACAGGCAGACACTTTCACTTGGCTGAGCGGATAGAGAAAAAGATTCATGGTTGACGCCTCCCACCTGTTGAGGATCTATGGCGGGGAAACCGTGTGCACAATACATTACCAAACCGGTGAAGAACATTCCGCCAACCAGGTTGCCCAGCGTGACCGGATTCTTGTTCAAAAAGCTCCAGTAGGACATACGGACCTCGGTTCCCATTACATACAGACTGGAATGACGAACATGTTCACCACCGCGTGTTCAATCCCCTGCGAGAAAAACAGACCCGTAGTTCCCAAATGCCACATACCCTCCCAATAAGAAACGTAGGGCAATAGGCAAACACCACGGTTCACCCAACCATCCAAAGGTTTGACATCCTCCATAATCCTTTTCCCTTATGGAAAGATGGTCAACCTCCTTATCTGAATTCCAGGTCCCGTCGTCCCCATTGAAAGAACGCTCTTTCTTCGAATAACAATTTGGACTCCCGATGAAAGAATCCTTTGTGATGAAAAAGAGTTTTGTATTATTTTTCCTATATTTAACGAGGAAGAGCACAAGGAGGTGAAACGTATTCACCCCTTTGTGCTCTTCCAGCAACGGCCCTGCGGTTCTTCGTTAGGCTTCTATGGTTTGAGCATTTTCCCGCATTATCTGTCTGGATGGTGAAAACGTTTTAAGGCGGGCCTTTCCCACCTTGGGCCTGGGTTCGTTCCCCCGATTTTTTAAAATCAAAGAATCGACAATTTCTCCACAGTTATAGCATTGCCAAGCCATGGACCATAACTGTCCTGAATCATTAAGATGATCTCCCATATTTAGCCAATGCATGAGACCAGCACAACGCCGACAATTCATAACATCTCCCCCCTTTCCGGCTTCTCCCCTTTACAGGGGAGAGACCGGGTGGCGATTTTTTCCCTGACACTCATTTTACGTCGCCAGCCGGCCTCCAGCCTCACCGAAAATTGATAATTCCGGTTGTCTCCCGCTGCATGAATAACCATGAAACTTACAGCCAGTTCACCCGCTCGGCCGGGCGGATGTAAATCGGCTCTTCCACTTGCTGCCGCACCGCTTCCTTGCCCGATTTGTTGAACCCCAACACCGTGTCGTTGTACATCTCAAACTTCCGCCCATGGATTTGGGTTTCAAACACTTTCGGCCCCGGAATCACGTCATACCGGAAGATGATCTGTTGGCTCGCCCGCCACAACTGCAGCACCGCCAACAACTCCCGGCTCGGCACCAGATACTTCTCAATCGCATTATCTACCCCCGGCCCGAACATCTGCCGGATGTAGCCCCGCGGCGCCTGCCGCGGTGGGATGTAAAACCCGTTGGGTTCCGTGCCCCATTGCGGATACAACGGCAACGCCACTTGTTCCACCCGGATGGTATAGTACAACGGATTCCAGCGATCTTCCGCCCAGAGCCCGTCATCGCCCACCTTCACCAACCCTTGCAGCCGGATTTTGCCCACGCACGCCGCCATACACCGCGTCTCCATCGGCTCGCCCCCCGTTAAGGGGTCTTTGCCTTCCACCCGCGGATAGCACGCAATACACTTCTCACTCACCCGCGTCGTCCCCCGGTACATCGGCTTTTTAAACGGGCATTGCTCCACACACTTCTTGTACCCCCGGCACCGGTTCTGGTCGATCAACACAATCCCGTCTTCCGGCCGCTTGTAGATGGCCTTCCGCGGACACGCCGCCAGACACCCCGGATACGTACAGTGGTTACAGATGCGTTGCAGATAGAAGAAGTACGTCTCATGCTCCGGCAAGCTGCTGCCTTGCATTTTCCACGGCTCTTCTTTCGTGAACCCCGTCTTATCCACCCCTTCCACGATCGCCCGCATCGAGGTCGCCGTATCTTCATAGATATTCACAAACCGCCATTCCTGGTCGGTCGGGATGTAGCCAATGGCCGCCTGCCCGATCTTGGCGCCCGCATCAAAGATCGTCATTCCTTCAAACACCCCATACGGCGCATGATGTTTGCGGCCCACCCGCACGTTCCACACCTGCCCGCCCGGATTGACCTGCTCAATCAACTGCGTGATCTTCACATCGTAGAACTGCGGATAGCCCCCGTACGGCTTCGTTTCCACGTTGTTCCACCACATGTATTCCTGCCCTTTGCTGAACAGCCACGTCGACTTGTCCGCCATCGAGCAGGTTTGACACGCCAAACACCGGTTGATGTTAAAGACAAACGCAAACTGCCATTTCGGATGCCGCTCCTCATACGGATACAGCATCTTCCGTCCTAACTGCCAGTTATACACTTCAGGCATTGTCGTCCTCCGTTTCGGTGAAAATTTCGGGGCTGTCCAGGCTGCATCGGCCAACCCTCAGGTTGGCAACCCCCCGGTATCAACCCAACAATCAACTTTTCGTAAATTCCTCAAGGCCATGACCCCGTTCACCATATGACTGAGATTGTGAAGATCTACGGTTTTGATCATGACCTCACAATTCCCAATTTCTTTTATTTCCTGCGGATCTATCCTACCTTCATACGCGGTAAAGATAATGGCTGGAACAGAAGAAAATTTTCGAATGGCTTGCAGGGTTTCCACCCCATTCATTCCACCCATTTTATAATCCACCAAGATCACATCAGGTTCATCCCTATAATCTCTTAAAAATTCCATTAAGGCCTCTCCCGATTCAAAGGCACGTACCGAGCAATGCAACCGAGAAAGTTTTTTCCCAATATTTAAACGAACCACCTCATCATCATCCACCACAAATACAGAGGGTATGCTCACCGACGGGTCCTATTACCTGTTTCATCTTGCTTCCCCCAACAGTTTTCATGATAAAAGGCTTACAAGAAATTTTTATGTCCAACGATCACCCAAAAATGAAGGAGGCTGGGGGGAGGTATTCATCATATTTCTTTCTAGACGTCAATATAGAAAAAATATCCCCAGCCTCCAACTCACTTACACTTTGATCTTAATATGGTCACCCTTCAGCCATTTGATCATAAACTCATTCTCCTGGCCTGGCGTGAACCCGGTCCGGACCGGTTCCCACGGCCCCCGTCCGCCGATACCGCCATCCTCCGCTTTCGTGATCCGGATGAGACACTCCTTCGGCACCGTGTTGACCGCATGATGATCGATCTCAAAACCCCATTTGAATTTCCATTTATTCGCCATTTTTCCTGGCAATGAGTCCAATTGGTGCATCGGCATCAGCCAACTGCGGGTAAAGGACTGCTGCGCTCCATACCGGAAGTTCGATTGATATCCGGTATCCAGCGCAATCGCCCGTCCGTCCGGCCGGGTTTCATGCCCCTTCACCGACTTCGCCGTGGATACATACGGCGCATGCTTGGCCATCGTGACATGGTACGGGAAAGCCGGGTTGTACTTCGCCCGGATCATCAACCGTGCCACCTTGTAATAGGGGTCGCTGGGCTTCCAGCCACGATACGGCCGGTCCACCGGGTTCCCATCCACGTAGACATAGTCCCCGTCGTTGATGCCCCGATCTTTGGCCGCTGATGGGTTGATATGGATTTGATGTTCACCCACACCTGGCGTCCGCTTATCCATCCGATAGGCATCGCCAAAGTTGGACTCATACATCTGCACCCAGTCGTTCACCGACCATTGGCTATGCACCCGATGCCGGGTCTTCGGCGTCACGCAATAGAACTGATACCCCTTCTCCCAGAGGGGATTGGCGTATCGTTTAATTTCCGCCCAAGGCAACTTGATGTTGCGGACGGTTTTGTCGTCATGATGTTGTGCCGTGATCGGAATCCCATAGTCATCCGGCCGGATATACGGATTGGATGACATGATCGCATTCGGCAAGTAGGGAGTGGCCTCCGTCCCTTCACGATGAGAGATGAAGTTTTCCCCATATTCAATGGCTTCCGGCTCCACCCGGTAGGTCTCCAGGCGTCCGCTGCGCGTCCAATGCGGCTTCGATTCATTGGTCTCTTCCCACAATGGAATTCGAGGATAAGTCCGGGTCATCACCATCCAACCCTTTTCCGACTTCAACATCGTGTCCGCGTTATACCCATACGACGTACTACCGGCATCCAACAACCGTTGCACATACACATCCACACGGTTGTCATAGACAAATTTAAAGTAATCTTTAAATCGCCCATCCCCCGTTATTTCGGTGAGTTTGGCCGCGACGCCCGCCACCGTATCCAAATCGTTCCGCGTGTCATACAACGGCCGGATGCCACCTTTCCATACCTGCATCCAGGGGTTGGAGACGGTGGCGGTCATTTCAGGATAGGTAAACTCCATCCACCCGTTCACAGCAAATGACACATCGGCGTGATTCACATCGGATGTCATTTCAATGTCCTGAGTCACAATCGCTTCAATGTGAGGATCCACATTTTTGACCATGTCATAATGGTGCTTGGAATTATTGAGAATATTGACATTCGCCACCCATCGAAGCTTACTCGGCGTCGGCATATGCGTCTTTCCGGTAAACACCCGACGGCCATACTTGGGCGTATTCACAATCAGAGCCGTATCGCCGTGGTTCCAGTACGTCGTCTCTTCACCATAATAGTATGGGCGGTAATTAATCTCTTTCCCATGGGCATTCGGATCTGTCGTGATCTTGAAAGGATTTTCCCCGGTGTGGATCCCAATGCCTTCCCCCGACCATGGCGTGGCCGCCCAAACACCAACCTTATAATTTCCTGACCATGTATGACATCCCGTACCGAATTTCCCCATGTTTCCGGTCAGGGTCATCACCATGGCGGCCGCACGCCCCATCGACGTCATATGAAAATAATGGCAGACGCCTTCTCCATTATGAATGGCGGCCGGTTTGATGGTCCCGTTATCTCGAGCCCATCGCACAATAAGGTCTTTCGGACATCGATTAATTTGGTGAACAGTATCCAGATCGTAATCCTGAAGATGGACCTGATACATCTGGAAAAGGGGCATGACATCTGCCTCCCTCCCACTCAGTAATTTCACCCTGAACGATCCCGTTAATGCCGGATCGAGACCGCTGTTCTTAAAGTGCCAACCCACCAGTTCTCGATGAAGCGGGACCGCTTTGTCCTGATTGAGATCCCACACCATAAACCCTCCAAGACGAGCAATCTGCGAAGGCGAAAGTCCTTGCACTTTGCCGGAGTAAGTTTTGGAGAAATCCGGGAAGGCATAATCTTTAATGACATCGCGCGGATCCAAATATTGCAGAGTATCCGTGCGAATCAACAAGGGTAAATCCGTGCTGGACCGAATAAAATCGCTGTCCTGAAGACCATCGTCTAAAATAATTTTGCAAGCCCCTAGGAATAACGCTCCATCTGTTTCGGGGCGGACCGGCATCCAATAGTCGGCCCGTTGTGCGGTGGGATTGTATTCCGGGGTAATGACCACCACTCGACCACCCCGTTCAATGGACTCCAGTTTCCAATGGGCTTCCGGCATTTTATTTTCGACGAAATTTTTGCCCCAACTGGTATTCATTTTGCTGAATCGCATATCAGAAAGATCACAATCAATGGCTTGCGCTCCGGACCAGAATGGTTGCGAAGGATCCTGATCACCGTGCCAGGTCAAATTATTAAAATACCGCCCACCCTGGGCATTCTCCGGGCCAACTTTTCTCACCCAACTATCCAACAGAGCTCCACATCCACCGTTCATCCGCGTAATGCCCATTTTGCCTATGACACCCAACACGGGCATACCGGCACGGAATTTCATGCTCCGCACTCCTGAGCCCTTCATCATTTCGATCATTTCCGGAGGATACCCTTGTTCCCGTAATCGCCTCGCACCGGCTTCGCCGCTATACCGGTTGGCGATCACGATCATGGCCTTGGCCAAATAGGTAAACGCGGTATCCCAGGACACCCGCAACATATCATCCAAATAGCGCGCATTGAATTTATATTTCGTCATGACCGTTGGGTCTAATTCAGGACTTCCGTCATCCATCCAGGCTTTCCAGCCGCGCCGCATCAAAGGCCCCTTTAAACGGTATGGTCCATATACCCGGCGATGGTAGGTATACCCCTTCAAACACATCCGGGGATTATGGGCAAAGGTTCCCCGATTCCCGTACATATCCTCATAGGTTTGGTGATCGTAGTTTTGTTCTACGCGCATCACGACCCCGTTCCGGACAAACGCACGAATACGACAGGCATGCGTGTCATTCGGGGAACAACACCAGGTAAAGGAACTGTCATACCGGTATTGATCGTGATAGACCCGCTCCCAGGAGCGATCCGGGTATTCACCCAATGGATTGCCTACCTCCACAACCGGTTGCAATGCCGTCAACGCCAGCGCATTATCCGCTAACGCCACTGCAGCCACAGTGCCTGCTGTAATTTTTAAAAATTGTCTTTTTGTGACCAACATCAAACGCCCCTCCATACAAAGGTTAAATGTTCCGGCTTACGACACAAACCCTTTATTCCTCCTTTCTTTGAGACTGCCTCAACCGATGTCTTTCCCAGACATTCAGTTCGACAGGTATGGCCACCGCGGTTTTTGGGGGGTCGACCATAAGATTTGCCCATCCCAACAGGAGGACTCCAACGAAGCTGACTATCCCGAAGATCATTTCAATCAGAGGATTTGCAACCCAGAATTCCATCATCTCGCTCTCCTTCACGGCTCAACCACTCCATCATGCGCTTCACCTTGAATGAGTGAATGCGCCTTTCAGCCCCCATTTCCTCGCACCGGCTGCATGAATCCAGGATTCATCCACCAACCTATAATTCCCCACGAAACACATCAGGAACGACTGGCCGGTTGAGGCGTGAACTGCGGCACAGCCTGTGACTCGGGCACTTTCGGCGTTTCCGGGACCGGCGATTTTTTACCGGCAAAAGCCGCCAGCCAGAACACGAATAGAATGGTCGACCAGAACAGCAGAACATTGAAGGAGATCATATTCGCCGCAAACCCGATGGTATGGGTATAGGCCCAAGGCGAGTTATCCCGCATCACCTCGTTCACATGCCAGAAGAGGCGGACTGAAGAACGAATGTATCCCATCAAGGCCATCATCCAGGTAAACTCCGTTGCCAGAGCAATCAGAGCATATTGCGACCGCGCCGGCATTTTTCCCCATTGAATGGGGCCCGCCACTTTGGCACCCTTCAGCATTGCCAGATTCAACGGCATCATTAACAAAAGGCACGACATGGTGGTGGCCACCTGCGGCACCGACAGCCCAATCCGGACATTCGCGGGAATATAATATCCATAGACTGCCAGCCAGATAATATTGAGGCTTCCCATAACGATAAAACAGGTCATAAAAATATTGCCCAATTTTTTCCATTTCACCGCCGGAATCAAATTGCCTCGCTGATACCAAATGAAACTCACAATCGTCACAATGATGAGCATATTGATCCCGCCATTTTTGGCGGACATGACCCCATAGTTTCCTAAGACGGGATGCTGTTGCCCTCCCATGGCTTTCAACTCAGCCGGGGTCATGACGATGGTATGGGGCGTGATAAACACCAGTAATCCCACGACCGCAATGAACACCAAATATTTAATATATTTTTGGAATCGTTCCGCGCCGGGCATCCGCCCGAAGCATTGCCATAAGTAATAACTCGTCGTCATGAAAAGCGCGCCGATCATGGTGGCCTGAATAATAAACAACCAGGCGAGAAGGCCTCCCATCAGAGTAATCCCCATTTGTTGGCGATAGGCATAGACCTCCCGCATAAGCCAATAGCCCGCAAACGGCAAGGGAATAAGGAAAATGACCGCGATAAACATTGCGACATACCCCATCCAGTCGTAATGGGCGCGCTCTTCATCGGATTTAGCCGCTAAAAAGCGGTAGGCCGCATAGGCCGCAACGACGCTGCCTCCGAACGCCATATTTCCTAAAATTCGATGAACATTCAACGGATTCCACAACGCGCTATGAATCGCATGCCAAATATTTCCGAGGTATCGTCCTTGTTCATCCACCCCTGCCGGCGACATCATGAAGGCAATCCAGGAATTCGCTAAAAACATCAGCACGGTTCCGATGACATTCAAGACCACGGCGATACTGAGATGCACCCATTTCAGGATGCCTTCCCTCATCCTGTCCCATCCGTAGTAGTAGATATACAGCGTTCCGCTTTCGGCGACGAACAGCAAAGCGTAGATGTGCATGACAGGACGGAAAATCCCTGAGAGGTAGCTGAAAAATGTGGGATAGAGCGTGAGAAAGGTGAAAAGGAGAATGCCCCCAAGAATGGCTGTCAACGAATAGGCCGTCAGACTGATTCTGATAAAATCATAGGCCAGCTGGTCGTATTTCTTCGCCATGGCCTTATCCTTTGTCACCATGCCGATGAACTCAATCACCATGCAGAAGATAGGAACCGCCAAGACAAAACTGCCGTAATATAAATGCTGCTGGTTCGCCACCCAAATCAGCACTCGACTTTCAAAATTGCCATAGCGGGGATAATCATGCGTATTGTCCTCGGTCACTGGAGCAGTTTCACTCGACACCACGCCCTCGGTCTTGTAATAAATATCCCGCCCCATTTCGACCGGCGCTGCGCCTTCCTCACCCTCGACAACCTCCTGAGCAGGCTGGGGACTTTGCCCTCCTCCCGACGCGATGGCTTCGCCATTTCCAAAAAGGATCGGCATCGCTATACCGATCGGCAGCAGCAACATTCCTACAATCATACTGATCAGTAAAACTGCGGCATTCTTTTTAAGTTTCATTCCTCCACACATTCCACTCATTTCTCTCCCCCCAAAATCATTAGACCCATCTGACATCCATAAACATTTTTCTGATAAATTTATCTCACAAGTTTTTCTGAGATTGCCGAATTCTGGATGCAACTGATTTCATTCTGGTCGTTCCTATATGCTTATGTTGTTGAACGCTTTGCATGGGCCATGCCCAACCAAGATAATTCAGTGTCCTAGGACAATCCCTTGTAATCCCAAAGTTTCCATTGTTTTATCTCTGGGATAACATCCGCAGACGGATCATTCACCCACGAAAGAACGTGGTGGGAGGTGGTGGCCGACCACCGCTTTGCGTGGCTGGACTCAAGAAAATACGGGGAATACAAAAGGTGGAAGAACTAGGAGCATGACGAACAAAGATTCGATACCCGCACACACGATCACGCTGCGGAAGGTCGGGGATTCTGAAGAGCACAATCCGGATCGGAGGATGTAGTCAGAATGGACAATTACACAGCAGGATCGAAAAGTTGCTGAAACATGGGAAATCGCATCGTACAAATATGCCCTCCCGCTAATGCTGCCTCAAGCACATCATGAGGAGAACGGATACCGGCAAGAAGCACCTGAGTGGAGAGACCATAGTTTCGAAGGACGGTGACAATGTTTCGAATTATATCGTCTCCCTTGGATTGATTGTCCCCGGTGCGATCAAGGCAAATTGACACACACCAGGCGCCGGCTTTGGCGGCAATCAAGGCTTGGGTGAGGGAAAAACACAAAGACACATTCACCCGGATGCCTTCGGCTGTCAACCGCTTAGTCGCCTTGAGACCGGCAGGCGTCAAAGGACACTTCACCAAGACATTTTTGTGGATTTTTGATAATTCTTTGCTTTCCTTGACGATGGCCTCTTCTTCAACACTCAACACGCCGACACTGATCGGACTATCCACATAACGACAGACTTCTCGTATTCCTTGATAGAAATTCAGACCCTGCTTAGTAACCAACATGGCGTTCATGGCTATTCCATCCAGAACCCCCAGTTTGCCAATCTCCTGAATCTCTGTGAGACTCACCGTGTCGAGATAGAATTTCATGAGCACTCATTACTCATGAACACGGATTGCTCCCCAGCAGCAGAACCTCTACCAAAATCATGACATACTGCTTCCGCATCAGGATCGCGAATACAACCTGAACTCATGCCCCAAATTTCTTTAACGTATTGATAAAATGTAACTGGCTCCATTTTTGGTATGCATACACCAAGCCACGGTTGTATTGAGATGGATTGAAACGAGAGACCATTGAAAATGCTGTGGATGCCATTGACAAGTAGGCAGGCTAATGAAATGGCAGTGAAACCCCATGAGAGATCGTGGTGGTCTGGTGGCTCATACCACCACCCACCGTGGTTTCAGCAACTGGGATTTAGAGAAAAGAGTGAAACCAGGGAGAAAGAAAGAGTGTGAAGTTGAACAATTTAGGGTCGAGTCGGGCGTTGGAGACCTAATTTTTTAATCCGGCTCCTGAGCGTGCTAGGTGCCAATCCGAGTTGTTCCGCCGCGCCACCCTCTCCCTCAATTTGCCAATTGCTGGAGGCCAGGGTCTGAAGAATATGTTGCCGTTCAAAATCCACTAATCCAGCCGGAGCCTTTGATTCATGCGTGGCATTATGAAGAATCAAAAGCCGTTCATCGATACGCAGAATCTTTTGGTGTGAGAGAATCACCGCCCGTTCAATAACATTTTCCAATTCTCGAATATTGCCGGGCCAGGAATACCGGATAAGCCGCTGCAAAGAATCGGGTTCAATGGTTTCGCAGGGCCGTTTGAGTTTCATAGCATAGTGCTCCAGAAAATGCTGTGCGAGTTCCGGAATATCTTCCGGCCGAGCACGGAGGGGAGGGATGGTAATCGGAAACACATGAAGTCGATAGAAAAGGTCAGCACGAAAACGACCTTGTTCAATGGCTGATGGCAGATCGGCATTCGTTGAGGCCATCAACCGAATATCCACCGGGATAGACTGCTTCCCACCCACACGATCAACCATCCCGTCCTGGATTACTCGTAATAATTTCGCTTGGGTCTCCATAGGAATTTCCCCGATTTCGTCTAATAACAAGGTCCCACCATGGGCTAACTCAAAACGCCCCTCACGCCTGGAATCGGCTCCGGTAAACGCTCCTTTTTCGTGACCAAATAATTCGCTTTCAACTAATCCTGCCGGAAGAGCCGCACAATTGACTCTAATAAACGGTTTGTTCGCTCGCATGCTCCAATCATGAATGGCTTGGGCCAGGAGTTCCTTCCCTGTTCCGGTTTCCCCCGTGATCAGGACGGTCGCCGTCGTAGGAGCGACCTCGCGGGCAAGTTCCAATACATGCTGAAAAGCCTGGCTTCGTCCTACCATGGCCCCGAAGTGCTTTGTCAGCTTAAGTTCCTCCACCAGATAGATATTTTCCCGTGCCAACTGCTGACGCAGCAGATTAATTTCCTCATAAGCCTGCACATGGTCAATTGCATAGGCAATTTGCATTGCCACTTGGGATAAAAACTCAATCGCATCTGGATCCGGGTTACCCGCATCAACGCTCCCAAGATTCAATACCCCCACACACTTTCCTCTGACCAGGAGCGGAAGGTTAATCATGCGTCCTAGCCCTTCCTCCACATACCATTGATCTTCCAGAAAGACCTGCTCCTGTTTGAGGTCAGGACGGACATGTAACGTCTTGTGATCGTACACCCACCCCATTGCACTCCCAATACGCGGTATCACGGTATCCCCTTGGATCACGACTTTCGCCAAATGAGTCGTCACCACATAAAATTGAAATCCATCAGACTTACGGTCATATAAAGTCACACTGACCCGGGCCCAGGGCATGACCTGTTCAATCTGCTCGATAATGGCCTGCCAGAGACTATTGGTATCCCGTTGTGAATTAAGCACAATCGCGACGTTCAGTAGCACCCGGTAATTTCTCTCAATTCGTTCCACAGTCCTTCAATCCTTTCTTGGGACAGATTCAAGCATAGAACCGAATGACCTGTCTAATAAGAGAAATGACCTTAAACTTACTCAAAATCTGAGAAGGCAGTACGACTATTTTATGTTAAGTCGTGAGGAAAAACGGATTTCTTTTAATCGGAAAATGAAAATCAGAAGCCTACGATTGACTCAACCCCGTACCAAAACGCTAGGATAATATGAGTTCGGAGTCACCTCATAACGTATGTCACCATCAGGAAGCGATCTCAATGGGAAAACTCACCAAGCCTTCCAGTTATCACGTGGCATTGAGAAAGCGTCAGGAGATCGCCAAGGGTACAATGGCGTTCTATTTTGACCGACCGGCTGGATTCACCTTTACAGCTGGGCAGTTTATCGATCTGTCATTACCGAAACTTTCCGCATCCGATCTGGAAGGCCAAATACGGGCCCTGACCCTTGCCAGCGCTCCTTCCGAACAACAGCTCATGGTCGCCACCCGTCTTCGGGACACCCCCTTTAAACGCATGTTGGCAAAAATGCCTCTTGGAACGACAGTTGACCTTGAAGGTCCATTCGGACAATTTACGCTACCGTCCGATGATTCCCGAACGATCGTTCTTCTCGCAGGAGGAATCGGGATTACACCGTTCCGAAGTATGCTGGTCGAATCCGCTCATCACAAATTCTCACATCATTTTATTCTTCTTTATTCAAACCGGCATCAGGAAGATGCCGCTTTTCTTGATGAACTGCAAACCCTCCAACAAGAGAATACGCATTTTAGGTGTGTTGGAACGATGACGAGCCCAAACGGAGGGACGGAAACCTGGGAAGGTGAAACCGGCCGGATAGACCCTGTCATGCTTCGAAAATATGTCAAAGAGGCGAAAGCGGCTCTTTATTATGTTGTGGGGCCCCCTGCAATGGTTGATGGATTACGAAGGATGCTTGAGTCTATCGACATTCCAAAGACCAATATTCGCTCTGAAGAATTTGTGGGCTATTGAAAATCTCATGAAGAATGTATTTGCCTTGTTAAACCATTGAGGATAGAAATTTCCCGGACTTCACGACTGAACAGTCATATATATACCAATAATCAAATTACAGCATTGATCTGAAAAAAATGTCGTAGATTCCCTATGGCCTTTTGTCGCATCCGGAACTCTCTCCCACTGGAGCTGGAGAAAGAAAACCGTTTACGTGGGTTTCCTTTCTAAAAAATTTCCTGTCGGGATGACCTGTTAATGGCATGGTGGCAAAAAAGCATCCCAGTGAAGCAGGGGGGACTGGACGAAGATCCTGATCTAAGCCGTTCGTATGCTCACAAAACAGTCGAGGTAGGTTTCGTTTGGGAGGACAAAGACGGGGGCATGGCCTATTTCAAATTGTTACCTCCGGACTAACCGGCTTCTCATCTCAATCACACAACCCATTTTGGGGTGTCTTATTCAGAGTGCCGCTTAATCCCGAATTTTTTCAATCGGCTTCTCAGGGTGCTGGGATGTAATCCCAGATGCTTGGCCGCCCCTAATGGTCCATCAATTCTCCATTCACACGCCGCTAAGGCTTGGAGTATTCGAGTGCGCTCCACGTCTTTTAATTGAGTGGGCGGCATGGCATCCATGTCGTGTGCCGGTGACTGCAATAATGAATCCTCCACATGCATGACGGACGATTGGCAAAGAATCATGGCTCGTTCAATCACATTTTTCAGTTCCCGTACATTACCCGGCCATGGATACTGAACCAGCATTTCCATTGAACGATCATCGATTTCCTGACAGTTTCGTCTAAACTGCAAGCGATTTTTCTCCATAAAATGTCGCACCAGAAGCGGAATATCATGCAGACGTTCCCGGAGAGGTGGCACAACAATCGGAAAGACATGCAATCGGTAATATAAGTCGGAACGAAAACGACCTTCGGCAATCGCCTTGCTTAAATCGCTATTGGTGGCGGCAATGATTCGCACATCGACGGCTTTCCCCTCAATACTGCCTACTCGTTCCACGATTCCATCTTGTAAAACCCTCAGGAGTTTTGCCTGGGCTTCGATCGGCATCTCCCCGATTTCATCAAGAAACAAGGTGCCACCATTGGCTAATTCAAATTTGCCTGGTCTTCCAGTCTCTGCACCGGTAAACGCCCCTTTCTCATGGCCAAAGAGCTCACTCTCCACCAGACCTGAAGGTAAAGCCGCACAATTGACTCGAACAAAAGGCTTTAAATTTCGTGGGCTCAACTCGTGAAGTAATCGCGCCAATAGTTCTTTTCCCGTTCCCGTTTCCCCCATAATGAGCACCGAGGTCGTAGTCGGGGCAACGGCCTGGGCCAAGTCCAGCACGTTCTTAAACTTTTGACTATTTCCAACCATCGCTCCAAAATCGTACGTAACTTTGATTTCTTCTAAAAGATAGGCATTTTCACGGGTGAGCTGTTCCTTCAGGTGGTTGATCTGTTCATAGGCCCGTACATGATCAATGGCAAAAGCAATTTGAGTCGCCACTTGGCGTAAAAACAAGACATTTTCCGGATCCGGATCACCGGATTCCACACTGCCGATATTCAAAGATCCGATGCAATTATCCCCAACAATCATGGGAATATTGATCATTCTTCCCAGACCCTCCTCGTGATAAAATGCATCTTCTAAAAATACGGGATTTTGTTGTAAATGAGGACGTATATGAAGACGCCGGTGATTATACACCCATCCCATTGCACTGCCTTCTCGAGGAATGATGGCATCACATTTCAGCTTCACCAGCGGCATACTTGTTTCCACCGCGTAAAACCGAAAAGCATCTATGTCAGAATGATATAGCGTAATGCCCGCGCGTTCCCAGGAAATCACCTTTCTAATGTGTCCCGTAATGGCTTTCCACAGATCTTCCGTATTCCGTTGGGAATTTAAGATGTTTGTGACTTCCAACAAGGTTTGATAGAAGTTTCGGGCTAGTTGATCGGTTGAGTGAGTCATATCGACTATCATGGTTAAGCCCCTCACACTGAAATATGAGTACGAAGGATCGCGACCTTAACGGGAACTTTTGAAAAAGAAACCTTATTCATGGGCAAAAAAATTACGCTTAAATCTTGATAAAAAGGGAGCAATTACTGAGCCATTCACCGCTTTTTTTGTGGTGTACAAATATCTATTTTCCTTGTCAAAAATGTCAAGTCTCGTGAACTAATAATCATAAAAATATGTTTTATTTTTCAATACCTTAATAAGTCAAACCACCACTTCTTCAAAGGTGTCATCCAGGTAACGCAATCAATTGTTTATTTAAGTAAACATTATTAAAAAATCTTCATTTTTATTTTTCAAAATAGAGCGAAATCGAACATAGATGCCTGTGCTCAATCGCACACCAATTTACTGTAGATAGCTCCATACCTTTGGTCTTTCACCCTACCTCATAGGATATAGGCATTGCTTGGATATGTGTCACCAGTGGGGCTCCTTCTTCATGTGTTGATGAAATAATTTTGGATCTGAAGGGTCTGTCATTCCTGGAGGTCCAAAGGCCTAGTAAAAAAAAAGCCTGACGGATACGTCAGGCACAAGAACAATACAGGGGGTGAGATTTATTATTTTCGATGGAATGAATGGGCAGGCTCAGCAACCAATCCATTCCATCGAAACACGAATGGGCGTATTGAAATTACAACTACATCACCTTAGAGGGAGGCACTACTGCGTCAGCTTAGCTTGATCAGCTTGCCTGATATGCCACGCGATCTTCTCATTCAAAAGATTGGTATCCCCTTTTAATGTGGAGGATATGTGCTTCAAGGCATTTCTATGAAAGCCCTTCGGATCAAAGTGTGGCTTGCTCTCAAAATGGGCTATGCGTTTATCTATATCCTGAACACGGCTTTCCAGGGACTGGATTTCCCCTTCTGAAACTTTTGCCGCAGACATATGATCTTGAATTGACCAACCCTGGGTCTCTATTCTCCAGGCTGAACTCTGTTCATGACCATTATCACCAGCCAAAACAAATTGGGGAAGTCCTAGAAGCATCCCCACAAGCAAAGCTGAAAAAAATATTTTGTTATTCATAACTTCCTCCTTCTACTTATCACCTGAAAACATTCTAGAAGTTGTACTGCTAACGTTGACTCTGCTTTCATCGATACTAATCGGATATACAATTTAAATGCCAACAGAATTTATTTTAAATTTTCATTTAAATACAAGCATTTAACACTTTTTATGCATTAAAATTATGTAACTAGTGTAACATTAAAATGTTACAATAGTGCTACATTAAGTTACATTGTGTTACACACTTGCTTGGCATGACTTCGGAAGATTTCTGGTTTGATGACCAGGATTTTCCCTGGAAATGTGAGGATGGACACGGCTGTAGAAGATGCCCCTCCAGCCTGAAATACTCAATCAGGCGATGAATAATATTCGGGAAAAACAATAAAAAAGCGAAAATTCTCGGCTCTGCACTGCCAACTCATATTCGAGCATTGGACCCCATGGCTGAGCAGGTTGTCGGTCTTGTTCCTGAAAAGAAAAAATTAGCGGAACACACTCGTGCGAGGATTAGGAAAAAACCGGGGGTAAAAAGCAGACCTGCACCCTAAAATTGGCCCGCTAAATTGGTGAGCCCAACATCATGCCTGAGTTCGGTAAGTCGATTTTCCACATTGGCTCGGTGAGGAATAGTCAGCCTCTATCGACGGAAGAGTTATTTATAAATACTAACACCGATAGCAAGACAATCCTGCTCCCTCTTCCCTGGAGGGCTCCATTACTTCTATTCCGTCAGCTTGGCCTGGTCGGCCTGCCGATAATGCCAAGCAATCTTTTCATTCAGAAGTTTCTCTTGCTCTTCCAATGTGCTGGAAAAAAGCTTTAATGAGCTTCTGGTAAACCCCTTCGGATCAAAGTATGGTTTTTCCTCCAACTTGCTTATGCGTTTATCCAATTGCTGAATTCGGTCCTCTAATGACTGGACTTCCTCTTTTTCAGAATACGCAGCAGCTATATGGTCCTGAATGGACCAACCCTGGGTTTCCAGATTCCATTCAGAGATCTGTTCTTTCGTAATCTCACCAGCCAATACAAATTGTGGAATGCCTAGGAGTAGTACCCCCCCGAGGAAAAATAACATCAATAATTTGTGATTCATGGCTTCCTCTCTTCCTGACTGCTTCAAAAAAAAATCAATATGATTCACTGACGACTCTTTCATCTCAATTCATAACTATCCAATTTATAGGCCAACAGTAATTAGGCAATACTTTCCTTAAATTTCAACGTGTTAATATTTGCGCCATAAAGTAAAACTGCCGAACTGTTACATTTAAATGAACAGAAGTGTAATGTGTTGATACATTATGTAACACGTCTGCCTGTTATGGTTTCAGATGTGTTTCTTGTTTATTTGAGTACTGAACGACACCTAACTCTACGATAAAAGAGGCGGGATTTTTGTAACTGTTCTATCGTAACTGTTCTAGAGAAAAAGAGGGGAAAAAAGGAAATGTGTGAAAATCCCGCAAACACGCAGGCAGAGGACTTCTCGGCCGCGGTCGGCTATCAATTCGGGCGTTCCGCCATCCAGGGGATGGCCGGCCGCCCTGTCCATGGAAAGCCATGACTTATCCAGTCCGGCTGACGGGGTAGAAATCGGACCTTTCTGAAATCTCCTTCACCCAGATTCGCCCAGGCTTGAAAGTGGCAAATTGTCTATGGAGTTGGAGGATGCATTATGCAAATGTCTCCCAAGACAAACTTCAAATGGAAGACGTCTTACGGCGAGCAGGAATTCCGAGGCGTGACATGCGACGATACAACGTGAGGCGTGCGATCCCAAGGAGCTTTGCGGCGGCTGAACGATTCCCTCCCGTCTGCTTCAATGCCGCGAGAATCTTCTCCTTATCATCATCATGGCTTGAAGTGATGTCTTCAGAGGGTGCCACTGGAAGCCTTTCATCCTGATTAAGCACCTCTGGCGGTAAATCTTGAGGTTGAATAATCGTCTGAGGACATCGAATGACGGCGAATTCAATGGCATGCTTGAGTTCGCGAACGTTTCCAGGCCAAGCATAGGCCATCAACAGCCGGAGCGCTTCATTACTCACGGCCTCAACAGGCCTTCCTGTTGTCGCCCGATATTGGTTCAGAAAATGGCTGATTAACAATGGGATATCTTCCCGTCGTTCCCGCAGCGCAGGCAATAACACTCTCCCAACCCGAATCCGATACAACAGGTCAGCCCGGAAGGTTCCCGCACTGACATCGTTGGCAAGATTATGATGGGTGGCCGCAAGCACACGAACATTCACTTTCCGGAGCCGAGATTCCCCAAGACGGGTAATTTCCCATTCTTGCAGAACTCGAAGCAGACTGGTTTGGACGGTGAGCGGAATATCCCCGATTTCATCCAGAAACAAAGTTCCTCCTTCAGCGGCTTCGATCAATCCCTGCTGATCTGATACGGCGCCTGTGAAGGCCCCACGCTTATGCCCAAATAATTGGCTGGCGACGAGTGATTCGGTCAACCCCGCACAATTCACTGCAATAAAAGGAAACTCATTACGGTGGCTGGCTTGGTGAATGGCACGAGCGACTAGTTCCTTGCCTGTTCCGGTCTCTCCCTCAATAAGTATGGTGGAATCCACACGGGAAAAATCCTGAATCTGCTGGAAAACCAATTGCATGGAATGACTGGCGCCAATAAGATCCTGATATTTGCCCGTCTCTCCTAATAGTTGACGAAGGGTCTGCACCTCCGAGGCATCGTACAAGAAAAACATTTTCCGTTCCGGATCTCGTGGATCATCTCTGACATCCACATTGATCCAACGAGTGCACTCTCCGCCAACCTCAGACATGCGCACTAAGACCTCCTGCCGTTCACCAGGAGAACGATTCACCATGTCCTCAATTTGAACATGATAGGAAGGATCGCTAAACAACGCTTTCCAGGACTCACCTGAATGAGGAAAATTCGATTTCCCGCATAACTGTTGGGCCGCCTGACTCAGAAAGGTCACCTTTCCATCTCTGTCGGTCAGGGCAGTCCCGATATGCAATTGATTTAAAATAGCAATGAGATCATCATGATTCCGCTGGATCTCCGCAATTAAGTCCTCTAATTTCTCTTCGGCTTCTCTCCGTTGGGTCACTTCCCGCGACAGTAAACGATTGGCCGTCGTCAGGTCTGATGTTCTGTCCAGCACCCGCTGCTCCAGCACATCATGCGCCTCACGAAGGGCAGCTTGCGTCCGCTTCCGATCCAACTGCAACCGGATCATCTCTCCCAGTGAGTGCAATAAATTCCGCTCTTCTTGGAGGAAGGGGCCTTCAACTTCCGTCGGGCGTTCCTCCAGATACACGACTTCAATTTCACCCGTCGTTCCATCTCGGCAAATAAACTCTTCCCGCTGGGTCCACGGGGATCCCACAAAATTAGGGGTCGTAATTTCCAGATGACCAAACCGAATCCGGGCGGCTGTGACTTCCGGGTATTGCCAGGAGGGCGGAATAAGATCGGCAATGCGTTGAAGTAATTCCTGAGTCGATAAATCTTCGTTGTGAAACAATTGTGTGGTGGAATGGAGTGCGGTCAGTTCTTTCACGCGTTCCTGGAGATCGTGCAAAGTCCGCTTCAATTCTTGATCCGAATCCTTCAATACGTGACTATCGGTAGATGACAAGGAATCTTTGTCTTCCATGATGGCTTCCTATGGCACTTTAAAATAAGACAAGCTCCCCAACGACCTGGCTTAGCGCTCTAAGGTCTTCGGGACATTCCTCCGCATCGAACCACTGAATGGGACTAATCGGTCTCTGTCAAAGGTTTCAGCCCAATCGATTGCATGCGGGATACTCCACGCCCAATTCGCATTATCCCAGCACAAGAATGTGTGATACGTCCTGGCCATTCAATCTCCTCATTCACAGTGATCTTCTCACTTCACAGAGTGCCTCGTCACCCGTGTTGTGATGAATCCTCTCCATATACTCCACCTGATGAAACCAATTGTGAGACGTATTAAACCCATTCTACCTGAACCGAGACAATGGAGTGACCAGGCTTCTCAATTTTGTTGGTGTCCTTTTGCAATTGCTCAGGATTATGCCTATGTTTGATTTGGCTCGATAAGGCAACAGATGGAGGTTGACCAAAACATCCATTACCCTCATAACGAATATTGCCATGAAATTGAATTTCATCAGACAAATGGAACATGCACAAAATGGGAAATGGATGACCAACTTCCTTCGGGTTTTGGGGTTTCCCTCGTCGGGCATACCTCACCCATATGTCCGTTTGGTAAAGATGCATTCACACTCCAATTTCAAACGAGAAAAAGGGAAAGAGAGAGGTTTTCAAGAAGAGGACAAATTAGGAGCAGGATTCACGAGAGAGAATGCAAAATTTTATTTTCCAGGATGAAATGGATACGCCTCAATGATGTGCCTCTTGTTTACGATGGAGGACTTCCCGAACCATATTCGGAATCTTCCCTTGAACAAAAAGCTTTGAGAGGACGGCCAATGCCCCGGCATGGGTCGCTCTCGTTCGCACAGAATTTGTAAGGTTTCCTGTAACCATCACAGCAGGTGGACAGCGACAATACACACGGTCGTCGACAACCAGAATAGAAACAGGATGCAAAGATTCAGAATTTATCCCATCCAACTTTTCCTCCGATTTCACAAGAATAAATGGATTTTCCGGAGAATAGTTTTGGGAATCGGGACCCCATACAGAAATCATGGACATTCCTCCCCTAAATTTGCCTTCCTTCACCCATCGCACTCCCTATCCAAAAAAAAACGCACACATTTATTTCGGAGTTCCATGTGATCTATGGGTTTCATAATAAAATCCATCGCCCCATTTTCAAGGGCCTTTATCAGCAGCCTCTTGCTTGAGGGGCTCAAGATGACCATCCCTGGCGGAACAGCCATTCTTCCACGAGGCTGAGACACCACCCCGGCATAAGGTTTGGGAAGTTCAATGCCGAGCCCTTCCAGTGCGACTACTCAAAACGCCTTTCCCGGATCGATTCATGAGAATAACCGGATCCACAATATCGCCACACTGCAGACAGCGAGCAGACATGAATTCAATTTCATTTTCAACGAGATCAAAAACCGACTCGCTTTTCATGAGTCCTCCACATCGACAACACGCATCGGGTCTTTGGCTGGAGGTCGGGCAGCCCTCAAGATGAGAGTTTCCATTTACGTGTGCATGCATTCAAATCTCCTAAGAAAAAAAACACACCATTATAAATAACCTCATGATTATGAGAGACCATTCAATTTTTTTTGAAGCCATACTTCTTCTATTTTTCTCCAAAGTAGTGCAACCACTATGCCCATCTTAAACCTTTCAAGATCATGGAATTTCCCCATACATTTCAGCACTTCATTCCCAAGTCAGAAGATCACGTCACCATGATAAAAAACCCGAGCGTTGTCGCACAGGCAAGCATGAGCGACATAACCCACCCGCTCCCCTTTCTTCACGTTCTCTCCAATTTTATAGAGGGCATTCCTAGGCCAGCATGGCATCTGGCCTTAAAACCGAGGGTAGTCTCTCCGGTTGAACCCTGTTATCCTGGCTATGGGTCATTCTCCAGCCGTTCATCACGACGATGCCGCTTCACCACACCATTGGGATCCTCTTATCCCCGTCCCTAAGGACATCCACATGAACCCCTGGGCACTGGAAATCCAACATGTCAGCAAGCAATTCCCGGATGGCACCTATGCCCTTCAGAACATTGAATGGGGTGTGAAAGAGGGGGAAACTATGGCGCTGATTGGGGAAAGCGGATCCGGAAAAACCACCTTTTTGCGTCTTCTGAATCGGCTGATAGAACCAACGACCGGTACCGTCGTCATTCAAGGCGAGCCCGCCTCTGCACAGGATCCAATTCAATTGCGTCGACGACTGGGGTATGTCCCACAAGATGGCGGACTTTTCCCTCACTGGACCATCAAGCAAAATGTCTGCCTCGTCCCTCATTTATTGGGATGGACATTGGAACAGCAACTCGAACGAGTCGACATGCTCTTACCTCTCATGAACCTGAATCCCTCGCAAATTGCCGAACGCTACCCCATTGAACTATCGGGGGGACAGCGGCAGCGCGTGGCCGTGGCACGTGCTCTGGCAGCCGATCCGCCCATCGTCCTGCTCGACGAACCATTTGGCGCGTTAGATCCGCTCACGCGTCATGACCTGCAGGACCAATTTCTCTCCCTTCAAACCCGATTGCAGAAAACCATGGTCCTGGTGACCCATGACATGTCAGAAGCCTTTAGGCTAGGCGACCGGATTACCATCCTCAAAGAAGGATGCATTCAGCAAGTCGGGACTCCACACCAAATTCTTCATTCACCGGCTACGCCCTATGTTCATTTGCTCGTTCAACATTATCACGCTTATCGAGGTTAACAGGAAGGAGATGAACACCGATCGGATCAGACAACGCACAGAAAAGATCTCTAGAGGAATCGTGGTCGGACTTCTTGGAGTGCTCTATTTTTTTCTTTCTCAGCCGGTTTGGGCCTCTGAGACCATTGTGGTGGGATCCAAGAATTTTATGGAAAGCCGGCTGCTGGCAGAAATGTTCGCTCAACTCATTGAAGCCCGTACGGAATTAACCGTCACGCGTCGCCTCGGACTCGCCGGCACTCAAGTTTGTTTTGAGGCTTTAAAAACGGGAGGGATTGATCTTTATCCCGAATACACAGGAACAGGGCTCGTCACCATTCTGGGTGAACCGCCGATGCAGGATCGAGTATCTGTCTTGAACCGCGTTCGCACGGAGTTTCTTCACCGATGGGATATTTGGTGGCTGGCACCACTCGGATTTGAGAATTCTTATGCGCTAGCCCTTCCCCGTGATCGAGCGCAAACCTTAGGACTCCGAACGATTTCTGATCTTGTGCGTGTCGCCCCTCACATGAAAGCCGGATTTGGGTATGAATTTATCCAGCGAGAAGATGGATTGGCGGGGTTGAAAAAAACCTACGGGTTACAGTTTCAGGAAGTGATCGGCATGCAACAAACCTTGAAATATCAAGCCACAGATAAGGGAGAGGTTGACCTCTTAGATGTCTACACCACAGACGGACGCTTAGCCGTGTATGACTTTGTCGTCCTGAAAGATGATCGCCGGTTCTTCCCACCGTATGAGGCCGCAGCACTCGTTCGAGGGGAAATTCTCAAACGCTATCCGGAATTGGGACGGGTAATCAGTTTGCTCACCAATGCCATAGACCCAATACGCATGCGTGAATTAAATCTCCGGATTCAGGAACAGGGAGAACCGGTTCCCCAAGTAGCACATAGCGCCTTACGGGCACTCGAGCTTGTGGCCGACAATCACGTCCAACCAGCCGCCAGTGGGGAACATTCCGATTCCATTTTGTCCTACATGTGGAGCACACGTTCCAATTTGGCCCTGCGCACAGGAGAACATCTTGGGCTTTCCGGGCTAGGGTTGTTCCTGGGAATACTGGTCGCCATTCCATTGGGGCTGGCTCTCGAACGGTGGCGAAGAGGAGCGGAAGCAATCATCCGAATAATCGGCATGTTGCAAACGATTCCATCCATCGCACTTCTGGCCTTTATGATTCCGATATTTGGCGTAGGAGCGCTTCCCGCCATCATGGCCTTATGGATGTATTCGTTATTCCCCATTCTTCGAAATACCTATTCGGGGTTACGGGACGCAGCGCCAAATGTAGTGGAAACCGGGCGAGCCCTGGGTATGACGGAATGGCAAATTCTCCGCACTATTCGCCTTCCCCTCGCCGCGCCGACCATCATGGCGGGCATTCGCACCTCTGCCATCTGGACCGTCGGGACTGCCACACTGGCCGCCTTTATCGGAGCGGGAGGTTTGGGTGTCCCCATCGTGGCCGGCCTCCAGCTTGCGGATGTTAATCTGATCTTATCCGGCGCCTTACCCGCAACGGTATTGGCTCTATCGGTTGATGGGCTCTTGGGTCGAGTAGAACAATGGGCTCGGCCACGCGGCCTGGATCCGGTTCGATAATCTCATCGGATTGCCATTTGGTATATGCCAAAGGCACGCCAGCCCCAATGACATTTTGGCAGACAAAAGATCCCTTTCTCATCTGATTTCGTCAATGTCTTTGTCTTGCCCGCAACCCTCTCTGCCGCTATAGTGGAAGTATTGATGCTATTTTAATGCATTCGTCATCATCCACAGCCCCATTTGCAATTTTGCGTATTGAAGGCAGATCAGGGAACTTATCGGGACCGAAGGATGTTCATTTTCTGAACATTTTCTTTCCGTCTAATTCCAACAATGACATCATCTGTCCTGACGTTTGATGGGAGAGGTTTGAATACTTTTCACGATAGACCCCCGAGGAGGGCTCATGTCATCGCAAACAGATCCATCAATAACCATTGATCTTCCATTAACCAGAGAAGATCCGGACTTAGTCAAAACCCAAATCACCCGCGGTCTGCAAGCAAGCCCCAAAACCCTCCCTTCGAAACTCTTTTATGACGAACAGGGATCCACCCTGTTCGAACAAATATGCGAGTTGCCGGAATATTATCAAACACGCACCGAGCATCAGCTGCTCACCAAGTGCGCCGACGAAATTGTGGCTCTCAGCGGAGCTGAAGAACTCGTGGAATTAGGATCCGGCGCAGCCACAAAAACACGGGTTCTCCTCGATGCCATGGCCAAGGTTGACCAGCTGCGCTATTTCGTCCCCTTTGATGTCGATGAAGCCATTGTCCGACGGGTCTCAGAAGAACTGGTCCGCGAGTACCCCGGTCTCCAGATACATGGTGTGGTAGGGGATTTTCTTTGCCATTTGGAGCATATTCCGGAAGGCGGCAAACGCCTGGTAGTCATCCTTGGAGGAACCATTGGCAACCTTCCTGCTTTTGCCGCTCAAGAGTTCCTCTCCTCTGTGAACTCAGAAATGGCATCCGGGGATTATTTCTTATTGGGAGTCCAGCTCATCACGGAACGAAGTCGCCTGGAAGCCGCATATAATGACAAACAGGGCATTACAGCAAAATTTAACAAAAATATTATTCGTGTTCTTGGTCATCAGTTTGGATCTCAGGCTGATCCGGATTCGTTCGACCATATCGCCAGATACAACAATGATGAACATCGAATTGAAATGTGGCTCCGGTCACGAGAAGATCAAATTCTGGACATTCAGGATTTAGGATTACAAGTCCATCTCAAACAAGGGGAGGAAATCCGCACCGAAATCAGCACGAAATATGACCGCCGCTTGGCCGAAACACTTCTCGCGGCTTCGGGTTTTGCCTTGGTCAAATGGTACTCGGACCCTGAAAGCCTGATTGGCCTCGCGCTCGCCAAAAAACCCTAAGCCGGATGGTCCGAGAGAGGCACCCTCTTTTTATCAGGATTCAGACCCGAACTAATCTCACAAACCTAGGGTACTCCGCCAACCTACTCCCATGATTTATCTCAATCCGGCTGGACTCGCTCCGTTCAACCATGACGTGCAGCAAGAAATTTCACGGACACTCAACACATTCAGTCACTTGTTATACGCGGAAGCCGGCATTCAGTATTACCGGGACACACTTCAGAAATGCCGACGGACCATTGCGGATTGGTTGAGGTTGAATGATGAACAGCGGCTCGCCTTCATGCCCAATACCACAACTGCATGTAGCCTGGTCCTTTCTCAAATCAATTGGAAACCTGGAAATGTTCTTCTAACCACCACTCATGAAAATTCAACGATTCTCAATGAAATCAACAAACTCAGTGACCGTGGAGTCCGCGTCATTACACTTAACCCGGATGTCCCCTCCGGCTTTCTTCCCGCGCTTGAACGCACTCTAAATGAACAACCCATTCAGGCCATTGTCATCAGTCACGTCTCTCATTTTGATGGGCGTATCTTTCCCATTACCGCAATCCAGGACCTGGCGCAGTCACACCACACGCTGCTCATCGTCGATGGGGCGCAAGCCGTCGGACATATTCCAGTTTCTTTTCAGGAGATTTCTCCCTATGCGTATTTTTTCCCTGGCCATAAATGGTGCACAGGCCCAATGGGAACCGGCGCGCTGATCGTCGGGAAAGACGGTCACCAAGAAACGCAACCCTATTGGTCCGGATACGAATTGGGTACCCAGAATATTAGCTTAATCGCCGGATTTGCCAAAGCCTGCCATCTCAAGGCCCAACAAGATCCACACAAACACATCCTTGAACAGGTGCGAGAAGAATGGAAAGTCTGTCTCGGATACTATCCTGGCATTCGGATTATCGAATGGGACGGGGCGCATGCTCCCGGCATCATAACGTTTGCCTGCCTTGACGAACACACGGAACAGGCCATGCACACCCTTTCCTCCACTCATTCCATTGCCTGGAAAACCCTCACCCATCCTTCCCATCCCTCAAACCTTTCGATCCGTATCTCATGGACTACCGACACATCAAGTGTCGACATCCGTTCAACCCTTGCATTGTTTTCCTCACGCTCAAAAAAGTGAGGGGCCCTGCACACCCTAGAACGCCTTCGGAGTATTCTAGGATAACCAACTTCGAAGAATTTCTTAAAGGCACGATGCCTTGAGGCAAAAGCGCAATTCCCTACCCATTGGGTTTCGCCATAATCGCTATAACTTGGGTAGAGCCATTCTCTGATCCGGGCGGCAACCCGGTCAAAGCGTTACGGGGACACGTTTTACCGGCGAGAACGAACTGGTTCAGCTGGGTTTAATTTAACGGGAAGAATACGATGGAATGGTAAACGGCTTCTTCTTTCAATGGGGATGTCAATCGAAAACTTTCCAGAATTTTGTGGATTAATGGCCAAAAACTGTTGAAAAACAATGCAGAGCAGGATAGATACCAAATCAAAATGTGCTATAATCGTGCCCAAAATGTCCTTGAGCAAGAACATGTTCTCACTTAGTCACCTGAGCGGTGAATTGCCTCAAGGTATTGCTCAAACTTTCCATGACCATATTTTTACGTGCTACCATCTCCAATGGCTTCCCTGTCTACAAAGTTCAATGATACAAAGCGATCAAGGTCTCTCGCTTCTTGGTTGTTCTACGATAAATTCCTCCTCTTCCCACAGTTTTGCATACCCCTATATAGTACAATTCACGATGGAACCCAGAACAAACAGGGAAACCATCTCCCTCTTAGCCAACGCAGAATAACCTTCCCCATTGAGCATTCCTTCTTGGGTTTTTTCTTCAGTGGGATTTTATATGGGTAATTTCAGTTTCATTATCTTACTAAACGGGAGCGTCAGTGATGAGAATCTTGTCAGCTGGAATGGTCGCGATGTTCTTGATGTTCCCCCTGCATGTCGCAGCGGGCTTCACATTCGATCAGGTGGTTCAGAAAGCGAAAAACTTAGCGGATAAACCCTATGAGGCCCCTCAACTTGTTCCAAAAATTATGCGGGAAATCTCCTATGAGGCGTATAAAGGAATCAGGTTTAATCCTGACCACAGTCTGTGGAAAGAGAGCCAATCAAATTTTCAAGTCATGTTTCTTACTCCGGGGTTGCATTACACCCACCCGGTGACCATCAACGTCATTGACGCCGAAGGTCCACGCCCGCTGGTTTTTAAGAAAAGCGACTTTGTGTTTGCCGACCCCGAGATCGAAAAACGGGTGCCGGCCGATGTAGGATTTGCCGGATTCAAGCTGACCTTTCCCTTGAAAAACAAAAATGAACAAAATCAGTTTTTGGTTTTCGCAGGGGCGAGTTATTTTCGGGGGGTCGGAAAGGAAAACGTGTTCGGGTTAGCAGGACGAGGCCTGGCCATTGATACGGGACTCCCCAGCGGGGAGGTATTTCCTTCATTCACGGAATTCTGGTTGGTACGCCCGTCTCCAGATGCCAAAGAAATGGTGGTTTATGGTTTACTGGACAGCATCAGTCTCACTGGAGCGTATCAATTTACCATTGTCCCCGGTAGCCAGACGAAAATGAAGGTACGCACCAAACTCTTCCCCAGAAAACCTATTCAGTTATTGGGTGTTGCCCCGCTGACCAGCATGTTTTTTTATGGAGAGAATACCCCGCGACCAGCTGGAGAATGGCGCCGGGAAGTCCATGATTCGGACGGATTGCAGATTCATGATGGCCTCACCCGTGAGTGGTTGTGGCGTCCCTTGATGAATCCTGCCAACCTTGAAATGGATTTTTTCAGCACGGACAATGTACAAGGATTCGGTTTACTGCAACGTGAGGAAAAATTTTCTGGCTACGAAGATTTAGGGGCGCATTATGAACAACGTCCAAGCGCCTGGGTCGAACCACAGGGTGACTGGGGGCAAGGAAAAGTGGTGCTCGTCCAACTGCCTACCCCCAATGAAACACATGACAACATCGTCGTGTTTTGGACACCCGTAGCGCCCGTGACCCGGGAGACTCCTTTAGAAATGGCCTATGATGTGAGTTTTGGCAAGGCCACTCTCTCACAAAATCCGTTGGGAACCGTGGTCAATACCTTTATCGGGGACGGCAATCGTATCGGGGGAGGTAATGTCCCGCAGGCGTATCGTATCATTATCGATTTTGCAGGTGGCCCACTGAGCAAAATGCCGCCCGATGCTCCCATTAGCGGCCAGGTTACGGTGTTGGACAATAGCGACATCCTGGAGCATTTTGTGGAATATCATGAACAGATACAAGGATGGCGATTGTCCATCCTGGCCAAACCTCAAGACAAAAAGCCGCTTCATTTGCGGGCATTTCTCAAAACTGAATCGGCAACCTTAACGGAAACCTGGACGTACCGTCTGCCAATGAATAATAACATTCTGGCACCAGAAAAAGAATAATGGCCCGATCGATTGCCGAACATACTCTTTCACGAGTCTGCGATTACCTGTCGGCTATGGGAGTGGAATTAACCCGCGAGGTCACGCTGCGGGCTCTCACTCTGGTTGAGGCCGGACTGGCTTCACAGCAGGAAGATCCACTGCAATTTGTGATGACAAGAATCCATGACCACTTTGCACTGCAGAATCCTCCTCTCCCAACTACCGCTCCACCGATCACACGCGGCAGCATGAGTTTTAACCCATGAAAGGTCGTGAAGCCACAATCGCCGAGGCCCAGCATTCGCTGGCCACCCCCAGACGAATAAGCTGGAGAATTGCCGCAGGACTCCGGCGCGCCCTGCTCACCGTATTAGTCCTCATTCAATCTTTCGTGGCCGCTTCATATATGACGGCCATCCTTCCCTATCATGGGGGGAATTTCCTGGAGATGGCGATTATTGCCCTGTTTTTTGTGTTATTCGTCTGGATTTCCGTTGGTTTTTGGATTGGCATGTTCGGATTTGTTCTCCGGTGTTTCGGCGGGGATCGATTTTCCCCACTGGGACGCCATTCCGCTGCAGAATTAAGCACACAACCCCTAGCACGGACAGCCGTGGTCATGCCGATCTACCACGAACCCATTCAGCGGACGTTCGGCGGAATCCGCGCAATGTATCGCTCATTAGAACAGACAGGGCAGATGGAACATTTTGATTTTTTCATTCTTTCCGACAGCCGTAATCCGGATGTGTGGTTGGCTGAACAAGCCGCCTGGCATCGGTTATGCCAAGAATTGGGAGCGGGCGGACATCTGTTTTATCGACGCCGGTCTCTGAACCAACATTATAAAAGTGGAAACATTGCCGACTTTCTCCGCCGATGGGGTTCCGGCTATGAGTACATGATCGTGCTTGATGCAGATAGTCTCATGGGTGGATCCACCCTGGTCACCATGGTGCAACTCATGCAGGCTGAACCTCAAACAGGCATCCTGCAAACCAGCCCCACCTTGATCAATGCCCGTTCAATGTTTGCAAGGGTCCAGCAATTTGCCAATCATATCTACGGCCCACTGTTTACGACAGGCCTTGCCTCCCTACAGCTTGGGGAAGCTGTTTACTGGGGCCATAACGCCATTCTTCGTACCCAGGCGTTTATGGAGCATGCCGGCCTGAAACGGCTTCCCGGACCAGGACTTTTTCATGGCCCTATTCTCAGTCACGATTTTGTGGAAGCCTCATTTATGGGACGGGGCGGGTATGAAGTCTGGCTGGAACCGGAACTCTCTCACAGTTATGAAGAATCCCCTCCCACCCTTGTGGATGACCTGCAACGCGATAAACGATGGGCCAAAGGAAATTTACAGCACATCTGGCTCATGCTGTTTGAACCTGGGCTGCGGCCTGCACATCGCATGGCCTTTTTGAACGGGATTATGTCCTACCTGGCATCCCCATTGTGGTTGATCTTTTTGGTGTTAACAACGATTGAAGCCGCACGTCTGGTCCTGTATCCCATCAATTACTTTCCGGAACCTCATAGCCTCTTCCCCCATTGGCCTGAATGGAATCCGGAATGGGCCATCATTCTCGCCAGCAGCACCTTGTTCCTGCTGTTTCTGCCAAAATTTCTGGCGGTGATCGATGTCATCCGACGTCGACGGAGCAAACAACACGGTGGCATCATTCGACTCCTGATTAGTGTCTTACTGGAAATAGTGGTGTCCACTCTCCTCGCGCCCATTCGCATGTTGGCCCATAGCCGTTTTGTGGTGGAAGCACTGCTTAATACAACCTTACGTTGGGCCGGCCAGAATCGAACAGATGAAACCGGCTGGTCAGCCGCCATTTTAAATCAAGCCCCGGGGACGCTGATTGCCGGAGCCTGGGCCGCATTCGCTTTCTGGCTTGATCAGATGTTTTTTTTCTGGTCCCTCCCGGTCGCAGCACCACTCGTGTTTGCCGCGCCCACCTCCGTTTTTCTCAGCCGGGTGGGACCAGGTGAACGACTGAAGAACTGGGGATTTTTGCAAGTTCCTGAGGAACGTCATGGCTCACCATTGCTGGATGATGTTTATGCCAGGACCTATCCTCAACTGGAAACCTATACTGAACGATCTTCTCCCGCCATCCAGGCTATCCTGGATCCGGTGCTGAACCAGGTTCATCAAGCCATGGCTCATGCGCATCGCGGCGGCAAAAAACAGGAAATGATCCTCGCGCTCCGCAAACGATGCTTTCAACATGGTCCACACTCTCTCACACAAAAAGAACTCTGTCATCTGGTACGCGACCGGGCCAGTTTGCAATGGCTCCATGAGCAGGCCTGGCAGGCTCCACCTGATTCCTATTGGGGGAAAGCCCTTCAGCATCATTTTCAACACTGAACAGAATTGACCAATACCCATCCATCTCTGGACTATCCATGTTTCTGACTCATCATTTCCTATGCATGAAGGGAGGAGATCGGACACATTGGCCTTTGATCGTCAACTATGATGGGACCAGGGCCCACACTCGTTTTGCAGAACTACATGGATTACATACTGAAGTTGGGCTTCCACTCCTTCCCACGCCGTCCTACCTAACTCTTGCTGAAATGGATTTGATGCGGATGATCCACAAAGGCGAAGTGCAGGAACGGAGAGTTTGGCCCTCTGGGCAGACAGAACGTTCTATGCCTTGACTTTCGTATCACTCGGCCAATTGTGAATCATTCCTCCAATGCTGGTTCGAGTCAGATTTGCCACGAAACCCTTTTTCAATGGGTCTTCCTGAACAATGCGGTGACCCTCAGAATTCTGATGCAGATGGAATGTGTGGGTAAGAAGACAATCAATCCGACGGAGTTATGAGGGGTTGGAATACCGATACAGCGTTTTGATGGACTGAATCCCGTCTCTCCAGCGAATTTTTTTCCCGTCCGCCTTACTTCTGGGTAAATACGAAATCGGCACCTCTGTCACGCGCCAATTCTTCTGAGCCACTTTCAGTGTGAGTTCTAACTCCAATTCAAACCCTGATTCTTCCAGTGAGATATCGCTCAAGACTTCCTGTTTAAACACTTTGTAACCGGTCCAGACATCCGTCAATGAGAGCCCAGTCGCAGCATTGGTTAACGTGGTGAAAATCTTGTTTCCCAGATAGGAGACTGATGGCCAACTCCCTTTCCAGCCCCCCAAAAACCGGGACCCGTAGACAACATCGGCCCGGCCTGTTATCACTGGCTCCAACAGTCGATAATAATCCTCTGGACTATATTCCAAATCGGCATCCTGCACGATGACAATGCTTCCTCGAACCTGCCCAAATCCCGTTTTCAGGGCTGCGCCTTTCCCTTGATTGTGCTGATGAGCCAACACCAGGACTTGAGAACAATCGGCACGTGACTCACACATTAATTTCTGGCTTTTTTCATCCTCTGCAGCCCCCTCGCCGAACTGCTCGTAGAGCCATTCCCGAGTTCCATCCGTGGACCCGTCATCCACAATGATTAGTTCTTTTGGAATTTCCACCTTTTGTACCCGGCCGACAATCGTCTCAATTGTTTTCCGTTCGTTATAGACGGGAATCACAATACTCACCAATTGAATTTTTTGATTTATTGTATCCTGAAGCTTTTCCATATCTTTTTCGACCGCAGCGGGGCATGGCCGCCTGGAACCGATTGCTGAAGGGTTTTCGGGTAGCCTACCATGAACGTTCACAAAACCCCTCTCATTTTTTGTGGGGAAATTCACTCCCAAAGAAGTCTCTGGTTTTTACAAAGAGATCTCACATTATCTGCTGCAGTGATCAATCCAAACCAACGGATAGTATCCATTTTTGAACGGGTTTCTCCTCCCAGTTGCGATTTTGTTCATTGTCTCAAATACCTTTTCTGTCCCCTCTCTTTGTCTCATAACACACCTCACGAGACCCGATCCCTTGAAACAAATTGAATAAAAATAGCTTCATTTCAATGCGTTAGAATGCCTAACCAATCCGGCACTCTCCTTGCGTAATTCATAGGCAATAAAAATGGATGAAGCAATAGGACAAGGAATGGAGGGAGGCAGATGAACATGACGGTATCTTCATCATAGACTTTCGAAAGGATTTCCGGTATCGGTTCCGTCACCATCCTGCTCATTGATGATTCCACGGATAATTTGATGATCCTGGGAGATGTCTTAGAACAAATGGGCTATCAGATTGTCTGCGCCGAAGATGGCGAGAAGGGGCTTGAACTCGCTCAACGGGTTCAACCCGACTTCGTATTTATGGATGTGACAATGCCTGGGCTTGATGGATTCCAGGCCTGTGAAAGACTTCGAGCACAGGAGAACTTTCAGCTTACCCCGATTATTCTCATGAGCGCGCAATCGGAAATCCCTCATCGAGACCAGGCCTTCGCAGCTGGAGGCTCTGAATTCTGGCCAAAACCCATAACCCCCACGAAAATCCGGACCGAACTTCATCGATTTTTGAAATAATACAGTTCAAGTAGAATCTGGTTTTCCCTTAACTGCAAGCAACATTCATTTGGTATGTGCTCCTATGAGACGACCTCCTTCTTTCATTGACAATAGAATTTTTCCCTTTCCATGCACCCGTTTATCTAAATGGATACATCCATCCTCCACAAGTAAACGAGGTCCTACTCACATGAAAACACACTAACTCCTGTACTATTGCTCAAATCATTGCTGAAATCACCGATTTAGAGACCTGATTTTGACATGGCATCTAAATTGCTATTTAATTCAAATTATGAGGTTTCCTTCAGAAATTCCCATTTAGAATACCTTTTTGAAGGAAAAACCACACAGGAAGAGTCATTTACCAGACGCCTATTTGGCGTATTTACCTTTAACAACAATGGAGAAAGTACTCATGGTTACCGGTCTAAGAAAAAATTCCACTATCAGCCTGTCCACTTGGGGCCAACGGGGAACGGCCGGGTTGGTCGAGGAATGGGAACCCCGAATACCCATTCCGGAAGAAAAGCCACAAACCCGTCGACGTTCGTCCATCTACAATCCAGGCCCAATCGAATCGAACACGGAGGAAGAAAATCTCAAATAATAGGACTCTCCCCCTAAAAAAGACTCCCTCAATCTTCTTCCTAAGTGAGTTATTTAGCCATCCCCCATGGCACTGACTTTGATTAACACAAGCCTTGAACTTTCTACCCAAAGAGTACCTTCAAATAAATAATTTCATGTTCTATCCCATTTAAGTATTACCCACTTAAAATAGCTCATCATTCGAATCTGCTCCCCATGTTTACGGCATGTACCCCTTTCGGTACTTCCTCATATGACACCAATCAAAGATTTTCAGGCACAATACTTTAACCTCCCTTTCCTTTTCCCTTTTAAATTAGTTGCTTAGCTTGCATTCCTTGTTGGCCAGAGGCAACAACACGAATAACGGCATCAAGGTTGCTTTTATTCGGAATCAGGAACGGATGAGGGCTGACTGACCAACATAGAGAGGCAACACCATGGAAAGCATTTTACTCCTCATCATCAGTGGCGTAAGTCTTTTGGGAGTGGTTTCCTTGTATTGGTTATGGCGACCATAGGCATGAACCCTAAAGAAGTCCATCCCATAACATGCCTTCCCTCACGATTTCCATGCTCCCTGTTAAACCAGTCAGGTGGAATGGCTTATTGCCCACCTATCCATATCGATTTTTTAGTACAGGATATTTGCATTCCATAGAACATGAACATTCTATTCGGCTGATATCTTTTCGAACAAAGAAATTTGAAGTTTACACTGCATCAATTCTTCAGAAGACTCTACGGCCTACGGCTTCTAAAGGAGAGACAAGCGATGAACGACGCAATGACCATTAGTCGATCATGTGAGGAGGGAAATTTTCTACTTAGGGATGGCGATTATGTGTGGAGAGTGAACGAAGACGGCAAAGTGGACTGTGCCGTTCTAGGTCATACCACTGCGTTCGAACTTCTCACCTTCATTCGGAATTGGAAAACCCCATCTCGTCGGATTTTTCAAGAATTCCCCTTCCAGGATTTTTCTCCCTGACTGACAGGACTTTTATGCCCGACCTCCAATTCTCATCACGCTGCTTTTGCCTGCCTGATTCTCCGGGCACATGCTTAACACCGACCCCTTTTGACAAGCCGGCGTAAACATTCTTGAAAAGCCGAGGCCGTGCAAGATTCTTCGAATCCTGACGGCCTCGGCTACCAAGTTGATCTCCATTGAACAGGCCCGGGGATCCGATCAAGGCCCATTCCCCTATAGTGGATCAGAAACCACAGGCAGTGGTGTCCCGGGATCCCTTATTTGCACATTCATTTCTTTCACTGAACCCGGATGGGAATATACGCCCGATTGTTCGAACCATTCACCTCATTAATATCGTTATCCTCATCAACGATGATTCCCAGCCAGTAATTTTGCCCCGCATTCAGAAAATTGGGTATGATCACCGGAATCGTGGTAGTTAACACGTCGGCAGGATGAATCGAGCCAAAAGTTCCCCCACCAATACGGGTATCGCTATAGCTAATAAAGTCATTCGTTGAGACATAGATTCCGAAGGTGACGTTGGCATGAGTCTGTTTCCCATTATTTTCGATCGTAAATTCCGGCCGCACTACATTTCCTCGATTCACCCGATACCCGGGTTCCCCGGCGATCGTAATACCGGACAACGTCCCGGTGTTGGCACTATTTCGAACTCGTACCCGGTCATGACTTGAATACTCACCGCTGGCTCCGGTTCTTCGCCAGTGCGAAGCGGACACATCGTTAAAGGCCGAGCTTTGCGAACCATAGAGCACCCGCGCCCCATGCGAAGCGTCTTCTCCGAAATACGTGATAGCTGATCCCCCATTGGTGTGATGGTGGCGCCAGGAATCACCCATGACATTGTATTCCCAATTGACATGCATCAGGCCAAGATAATGTCCGGCCTCGTGCACGATGACTGCATCGATGGGACGGCTTGAGCCGGTATACGTAAAGTTCGCGCTTTTGTTTTGGGAGGTCGTCCAGGACCGCCCTGTCGAATCCAACACAATATCCACTTCATCCAGTCCATAATGCCACCCGAATAACCAGTAGCAGTGATAGCGCATGCGGGCCTCTCCCGGTGGAGAAATACTTGCGGCCCATATTTCATTTTGTCCATTTCCACTTCCCACCCCACCTGTTTCGGTCGTATGGTTGATCGTAAACGGCGATGGGTTCGTGTTCGTAATATTCACACCTCGTTGGGCCGCCTGCAGGACGCTCCCGGCCGGAAAACTTCCTGTATTGATCCGCGCTGTCGTGGAGTTTCCTCCCCAACGCAATTTCTTGCCACTGTCCCCATTACATTCCAGCCAGGATGCTGAAAATGCGGGAGAACTACATAACATCAGGAACATCATGGGTAGGAAAATTTTTGTCATATTCATTATCGAAGTCCCTCCTTAGCATGAATGTCATAACGCTCTTCATCGCTTATTTTAAGTATTGCCTCATCCTTGGCCTCGAGAGCCAAGACCTCTTGGTCAGGCACCTCAAACCGTTCTTTCGCATTAGCCATCACTATTGGGAATCGAGGATCACCCACCTGTTTACTCCACTCGCGTATGGCGTCAAAAAATACTTCGGGACTCAACGGTTCTCCGTAGGTTTCCATTGGAATAGCCTCTGATTCTTCGGTGACATCTCTCTGGATTGGCAGAACCTGATTGCCCAGATTGACCGTCGTGACCTTGGGAGCTTCACGCTCATAACGGGCCTGCAGATCTTTCAAGCTCAGGCGGCTCTCCCGGCTTATGCGATCGATATAGGCCTTCATATCAGGTCGTTCCAACAAGGCTTTAAACGAAGGGCGGGGTATTTCCATGACATTCAGATCGAACCGTGGTTTACCCCCAATGCGTAACGTTTTGTGGGCTTCCACAACCGGCACTCCCCAACCATTCAACACCTGATTTTCATGTATACGGAATCTTCCCTCGACACATTCCACCAGCTGGCAATCGTCGATTTCTCCTCCTTTGACGAACAACACATCGGTTTGTCCAAGGGCAAACGCGGGGGCTGTCGAAACCATGTAGACACCACCCTGCCCATCGGCCCCACCGGGAATTCGAAGCGTAACTTTTTTGTCCGGGACATCACCTCTCAAAACTTCCAGAACCTGATAAGTCACAAACGTATGAGGAAGACCCTGAGGTTGCTCTTTCGTGGGCTCTGAGTTTCGATATTGGATATCAACAACCTGACCATACATAATCAAACCCGCTTCACGAACTTTCGATTGAAGACCGCCTTCGCCGGCATCATTAGGACTATGTCCCCATGCTGATGAATTGATGGCCACCATGCCAAGCATTACCGCTACGTTGAAGAACACATTGAGTTTCATAGAATGCCCTTTCTGTTTCATTTGCGTGAATACAAAATTGTCGGAACCGTGACCAAGCAGTCTTCATTTACGGATCACCGAAATCGTTGTGTGTCCATTTTCTGCGTTGCATCTGAATTGTTTGCGCCTGCTTTCTAAGCATGCACCCTCCTTGGTGAGTTAATGAGAAAAAGTATTTCTGCAGCCTGCTAAAGCAACCTCAATGCCAGAATCATCAATGAAAAAAAATCACCCTATTCATTGGCAATTTGAATATATTTCAATCCAAATTTTTTTCGATCAACTCCTCTTTACCGGCGAAACCCAACAATATTAGATACGAATGGTATCGATTCAGATACGCACAACGATTAGCAAACACGATCCCTCGCTCTATCGCCGTGAACCCATTACTGACCGTTAAAAGAGATTGAATCAATACCAACGCGAGAGGGGAGCAGCATCGGAACTGTTGTATTGCTTTGGCCGTTCATAAGGGAACGATGCCGGGAGTGGTTCGCTGGAGATGAAATTAAGGAATGTCATAGGGAAATCATCGTATTCCGAAGCGATGGTATTCAGGAGCAACTGAAGGGGTAAGACATACGACTCTTATATGGAGGGGATCGGGTTAAACCCGGATCGGGAAGTCAGGCGTGACTCGAATTTCCCAATGGCATCCGGATGGCACTCAAGGTACATTCTGATTCTCCTATTCTCTCTCGCTGGGAAGACGGCAAGGGATTTATCAGGATCTTACGTCAGTCGAAAGGAGAGGTTTGGGTCGAAATTATTGGAAATCGAAACTTCAGGAGCCACTGCAGCTGTAAAGGAAACGGAATTTGGCAACAAGGTCCTGCCGTATGGTGGACTCTCACTGTAGTGAAAAAGGGATCGTGGAATTCGGCACTGCGTTCGGAACCTGCCCGATCAAAACTTCTACACTTAGCTATGAGAATCGAGAAAAATGTATGAAGCAGGTTTCCGTCGATGCAGCCCTAATGTCGCGGGGACCCAAGGTATTCGACAGTAGTCATTACCGTTAGGTTATCGCCATAAAGAGGGCCCGTTCCGACAGACCGGAACGGGCCTATTTTTTCGTGTTGGGATCTGGGCTCGTGGGTTATCCCTGCACCTTCTTTCTCTATTATTCCTTTCCACGATCGCCTTGGGTACGTAACCAACCTTGTTCTGGGCATTTCAACCTTTCAACACTTTCGATAGGGATAGGACATTTTCTTCAGACGTTCTTTCCAAGCGCTCCTCAAGGCGCTTGAGGGCTATTTGTGTTTCTCTCAAATCTTTGAGTATCTCTTTTTGTGTGACCGGCCCCTGAAGTTCAGCCAGGCGTTCGGCTTTGGCTTCATCGAGGTTATTGATCACCACGGCAATAAACAGATTAATCACGACAAACGTCCCTAAGACCACAAAACTCACAAAATAGATCCAAGACAGGTAATGAAAATCCATAGCGGTATACATCACATCAGTCCAATCTTCCAGGGTCACGACGCGAAATAGGGTCAACAGCGAGATCCCCAATGATCGCCAATGCGTCGGATCGTGCTCATGAAACAACTGATAGCCCATGATGGCGTAGACATAAAAGATCACGCCCATGAGCGTCATCACGTGAATCATGCTGGGAATAGATCTGACGAGGGTTGAAACGATAAGACGGAGCTCAGGAATGGTCGAGATGAGACGAACCACCCGCAACAAGCGGGCTAACCGTGCAATCATGGCAAATTCACCGGTAGCCGGAATCAAAGAAAATACGATGACGGAAAAATCAAAGATGTTCCAACCATCTCGAAAATACCGATCAATCTGCGGTGCCACGGCAATCATTTTGATGAGGGCTTCCAGAATAAAAATTCCAAGGATGACGTGATTTCCCCAATGCATCAGTGCACCATAATGTTCCACCAATGCCGGTGAGGTTTCCAGGCCAAGAATGACCCCGTTAACGAGAATAAAGGCAATGATCCCGTACTCAAACCATGGGTGGCGGACAATCTGATTCGCTTGATCTTTTATCATCGTCAACTCACAGGCTCATGGCGTATTCTCACCCTGGTACCAGGAAGAGAACGAGCGCCGATTCATTAAATGTTGGAAAATGGGAGGGATGAACCCGGTGAAGGAAAGCCGTAGCCCAACTCTCGGGGAGCTTCAACTCCCCGAAGTTTGCAAATAGCCCCGCAGTAAATCTCTTCGCGCGACGATCCCGATTAATTTCCCCTTTGAATCCACGACAGGCACCCGAATCAAATGATTATTTTGGAGGACATCCATCAGAGTCAGCACATTGGTATCTTGCGTGACCGATACCGGATTGGCAGTCATGATATCACCTGCCGTCACATCTTCCAGATTTTTTCCTTTACGCAAGGCTTTCAGTAAATCAAACTCGGAAACGATTCCCACCAATTTCGAGGTTTCGTCAATGATGGGAACGGAACCAAATCCTTCCATCATATAAGAGGCCAGTAACTTGGCTTCCGAATCTTTCATGCCCGATTGCACTTCTTTCTCCATGACACTGCCTACGGTTAACTGCCCAAATTTACTGGCCCGCAAAGCTGCCACATCATCGCTCATATGGTTTTTTCCTTTTTTGAGTAAAAGTTCATGCCCACTTGGTTACTCTTTCGAATGATTCCAGTACCCCGGCTCACAATTTACTCGGACGTGGTATTCATCTTCACATTTCCCGGTCATTGTACCTGATGAGTCACAACGGGAAAAGATGGTATTTCCCACACGCCACTTCCAACACACCTTCAGGGCTCCAGTTCTTCAACTTAAGATCCGCAGCCAAATCCGCATCCCATGCCTCCTGCGGAACCAGGCCCACAATTTCACTTTCCTGAATTTCCACACCCAACCGATGGGACTCCCGCTCCACAGCCTGAAAGGCCGCTCGCAAGGATGTTTGCCGGAAATCCATCAAATTCATGGACACCTGCACAAGCCTTTTTGATGTCAAGGGCACACCCATGGCCTTGAGGGCAGGTAAGCCTCCACCTGAGGACCGGATCGTGCCGGCAATACGACGAGCCACGTGAATGTCCTGACTTTTGAGGACCACGTTAAAGGCAATCAGGAAGAAACGGGCTCCGATTGCGACCGCTCCTGCCGTAGGATGCAATACGTTTGGGCCAAAATCAGGCTTCCACTCCGCTTCTTGATCCATCCGTTCCTGTAACCCAGAAAGCCCTCCCCGCCGTATACTATCCAGCCGGGCCCGCAAAGGCACTAAAGCCGCCTGTTCATAGAGAAAGACGGGAATGCCCAGCTCTTCCCCCACTCGCCTGCCCAAATTTTTGGCATATTCCGCACACTCCTCCATCGTCACGTTTCGTAAGGGAATCCAGGGCACCACATCAACCGCCCCGATGCGTGGATGCTGCCCCTGATGTCTGCGGAGGTCAATGCTATGCTGTGCTTCTTGAATAAACTGAAAAAGCGCCGTGGCCATTGCCCCAGGTTCTCCTGCAAGGGTAAAAACCGACCGATGATGATCGGGATCCATATGAAGATCGAGTAAGCCCACATTAGGTACCGACTGAATGCGCTCAGTCAATACAGCGAGGACTGCCTTGTCCAGGCCCTCACTCACATTCGGCACACATTCTACCAACCGATCCATGGCCCCTTTCTTTCATCTGCCGACGCGGCTAAGAAGCCTGCGGTCCATGCCTCATGCAGGCACAATCCGGAACAGGCTTTTGTTGACACCGAAAAAATTACCATATTATAGTCGAATGAGGAGTAAGGCTCATCTGTGAAAAATGTCTCAAAGCAAAACCAACTCTATCAAAGGCCAAGATCTGCTATACTCCGTAACAATCCGCCTATATCGGGGACTCTTTTAAAGGCGACCCATCATTTTTCTGAGAAAGAAGGTGACATCATGAACGCCACCCACGTAGAACCAGCAACTGCCTTAGCCGAGCTCAAAGAAACCAAACCCGATAAAGTGACACTTGTCGTCCTGAGCGGAGATATGGACCGCGTCATGGCGGCCCTGATTATCGCAACCGGGGCCGCAGCCATGGGCATGCAGGTAACGATGTTTTTTACCTTTTGGGGGTTGAATGCCATCCGGAAGGAAAATGTGAGTAGCTCCCCTAAGGATTGGCTTCGTCGAGCCTTTGGATGGCTGAACAAAGGGGGAGCCAGTCGCCTGCCCCTCTCACGATTTCATTTTGGAGGTCTCGGAACCACCATGATGAAAAAGGTGATGAAAGATAACCGCATGCCGGGTATACCCGAACTCATGGAAACCGCCAAAGATCTGGATGTAAAGATGATTGCCTGCACCACGACCCTGGGACTTATGGGCATTTCAAAGGATACGCTCATTGATGGCATCGACCAACTCGCCGGAGTCAGCACCTATTTGGCGGAAGCCCGGCACGGGTCCGTAAACTTATTTATCTAACGACACCACAAAAGGATGAACTATGATACCAGCCGACGTTAAACTCGATACATTGGGGTATTTTTGCCCGATGCCTATCATTCTGACTTCAAAAAAAATCAAAGAACTCGCCTCAGGGCAAGTCCTGGAAGTGATTTCGGATGACGAAGGGATAAAAAAAGATATGCCGGCCTGGTGCGAGACAACCGGACACGCCATGGTTGGTATGGAAGAAGAAGGTGCTGCGGACAAAAAAGTCTACAAAGCTTATGTCAAAAAGGCCTGAGATTCTGCCCATGTAGAATAACTCTTTGGCGGTCTCACACTAAATCAACTATCAAAAATTTAGACGCTGGGAAAAATCCATCCATCGAAATTTTCACAACGAAGACCATTTTCAGATCTTCCTTTTTCAATGCCATGGTCCCGCCTTTCCTTGCCCGCTTATTTCCTGAGGTGAAAAAATATACATGATCTCATGGTGACACGCATCAGGTGGGTAATGCCGGGTTTAGAAAATGGAGAACCGAACCGTGGCTATAGGAATTTGTCTCCTTTAACCACTGATAAACTTGGCTCTTTTCATGCACACAGCCTCCTTACTATGGGCATTCGCATTTTTGCCGAAGACAAGCAATGAGCAGGCTCTTCAACCAACCTTTAAAACTACCCTGAACCTTGTTTCACCACTCATCATACGCTCATAGGCTTCGGCTGCGCGTTCAAGAGGATACTCCTCTATCATTGGCTTTATACCTGTCATCACACTAAAGGCCAACGTATCCTGCGAATCCGACGACGTCCCGGACGGCCAGCCCTGAACTGAATGTCGACCCATAATAAACTGAACGATGGGTACTTCCACCGGTTCTTCAGAGGCGCCAACCATAATCAATTTTCCGTCCACGGCCAGTCCACCGATAGTCGCACTCATGGCCTTTCCACTCGTGACGGTTGCGAGGATTATCTTCGCTCCTCCAAAACCCTTAAGCGTTTCCGATACATTTTGGGCGTTGCTGTCAATATAGTGCCGTGCGCCCAATTTCTTGGCCAAAGCCTCTTTGTCTTTTCCTCTGGAAATAGCGACCGTCTCGAATCCCATCTTGCTGGCATACTGTACCCCTAAATGTCCAAGGCCGCCGATGCCCAGAATAGCAACCACGTCACCGGCGCGGGCGCCGCTCTTACGAAGAGCATTGAAAGTCGTAATGCCTGCACAAAGCAGAGGGGCCGCCTCCACGTCGGAAAGATCCTCTGGTATGCGAGCCAAGGCTTCGACCGGAGCAATCATGTATTGGGCATAGCCTCCATCATAGCTAATCCCCGGAACCAACCCACGTTGACAAAGGACAAAATCCCCTCGGCGGCATGGCTCACAACGGCCACAATGTCCTCCGTGCCACCCCACGCCAACCCGTTGGCCCTGTTTCCATCCCTCCACACCCGAACCCATCTCCTCAATAATTCCGGCAATTTCATGTCCGGGAATACGTGGATACTCAAGACCGGGCCATAGACCTTCCTTCGTGAACACATCGCTGTGACAAATGCCGCAGGCCTGGACCTTCACGAGAACCTGTCCTGATCCAGGATTAGGCACCTCTCGCTCCACGAGTTGCAAAAAGCCCGTTGCCTGCCGGACTTCCACGGCTTTCATCTTTTTCATGTGAATTCTCCTTATTTATTCCCTTTAAAATACCGGCTTGGCAAAGATCGAACACAAGCCTTCGGCGGGTAACGCAAAGTCTCGCTATCTATCGTGACAGATTAGTAAATTCAAGAAAAGGGATATAGGCAAAACCGGTGAGCTAACTTTATCCACACGCGCCGGCCAAAACCCAGGGTTCTACAGAGGTTGGTCTTACATCCATCACTGATATCATCAAGGAAGGGGCCCCCATCTTAATTCTAATCATGATTTCCTTATGATATGAGATTGGGGTGTCTGAGTAGCATGAAAGAAAAAAGGATAATATAAGGAGTAAACTATGGCACGCTTTGTCATTGCCGGGAGTAAGGGGACGGACGATCCAACAATGGCTACCCTTCCGTTTATCGCCTCACAAGAGGCTCATAAACAAGGGCATGAGGTCGTCTTGTGGCTTCAGGCCGAGGCCGTCGTCTTAGCAAAAAAAGGTGTGGTAGATGGTGTACAGGGAATCGGGCTACCGGCCTTGAAAGTGCTAGCCAATACCATTCTGTCTCAGGGTATTCCTTTGTGGGTGTGTTCAGCCTGTGCGATCGCCCGACAAATTCACGAATCTGATCTCGAGGTGGGTGCCGTAATGAAAGGCATGCAGGATTATGTCAAAGCTGTGGCCGAAAGAGATCGCAATCTTTCGTTTTAAAATCCTTCCCGGAAGGATCCAGAATGCTGTAGGTGACGTTGGAGTTACTCTGGACGAACCATCTGTTCCGGACGAATCAAGGTATTGAATTCTTCTTCAGTCACAAATCCGCTGGCGATAGCTTCTTCTCGCAGGGTGCGTCCATTTTTTAAGGCCCCTTGAGCAATTTTGGCAGCCTTATCGTAGCCGATGTGAGGAACCAATGCCGTGACCAGCATCAGGGACTGTTCCATCAGCTCGGAAATACGACCGATATTGGGTTCAATGCCCACAATGCATTTATCGGTCAGGCTCATGACGGCATCGCCGAGGAGGCGTATGGATTGAAGCACGTTGTACGCAATGACGGGTTTGAACACATTGAGTTCAAGATGCCCCTGTGCGCCGGAAATCGTGATAGTCGTGTGATTCCCGATAACCTGAGCACAGACCATGGTCATGGCTTCGCATTGAGTGGGATTCACCTTTCCCGGCATGATGGAAGAACCCGGCTCATTTTCCGGCAGGGAGAGTTCTCCAAGACCGGACCGCGGACCGGAACTTAACAGGCGAATATCATTGGCAATTTTATTCAGACTTACGGCGATAACATTGAGCACACCGGAGATTTCCACCATGGCATCATGAGTGGCCAACGCTTCAAACTTATTGGAAGCCGAAAGGAAGGGCAGCTGCGTACACGTTGCGACTTCTTCAGCAAACTTCTCACCAAACCCGGACTTTGCGTTCAATCCCGTACCGACAGCCGTCCCGCCTTGCGCAAGGGGATACAGTCGTTTAAGACCATCCTGAATCCGATCAATCCCCAATTGCACCTGGGCCGCATATCCTGAGAATTCCTGACCCAACGTGAGAGGAGTGGCATCCTGCAAATGTGTTCGTCCGATTTTGATAATGTTCTCCCAGGCTTGCGACTTATCCAACAAAACTCGGTGCAGATGTGCGAGGGATGGAATCAGGACCTGGTGCAGTTGTTCAACTGCCGCAATATGCATGGCCGTCGGGAAAACATCATTGGAAGACTGGCTGCAATTACAGTGATCATTCGGATGAACGGGCGTTTTTGATCCCAGCCTACCGCCCAGACGTTCGATGGCCAGATTGGCAATCACTTCATTGGCGTTCATGTTTGATTGCGTGCCTGAACCGGTTTGCCAGATTACCAGGGGAAAGTGATCGTCCAACTTACCGTCGATCACATCCTCTGCCGCATCAACAATAGCCTTGCCGGTTGTTTCATCAATCGTGTTCAGCACCATGTTGGATAGGGCCGCACAACGTTTGACGATACCCAAGGCCCGGATGAGGGGTCGAGGTAAGCGTTCCTGGCCAATTTGAAAATTCTCCAATGAACGTTGGGTCTGTGCACCCCAATATTTGTCGGCCGGCACAGAAATCGAGCCGAAGGAGTCGGTTTCGATACGAACGCCAGCTGTCTTTTTTGTCATAGCTCCCCCAACGACTTCAATTATCTGTTGGTGTGGGTGGGTGGAATGCCGGACGGTCGACTGACCCCTGTGAGGCTCGACTCTCCGGAACCTCCACCACTTCGGACTACGCTGAAGGAGCCGTCGGTCTCCAACACCACCGCCTCGACCTCATCCAACGTCGCCACCCCTGCAATTCGAACCGCGGCTCGCACCTCATCTTCGGTCACCCGCGTCCACCGCAAAGCAACAGGTAAAAATGTACCCTGATACAACAACATCGTCGGTTCCCCTGTGGCCAGCTTACGCACCCATCGGACGCGAAGACTGGACCATGTCACAACGAACTGCATTCCTATCAGCAGAGTTAAGGCCAGCACTCCCTGAGCCAAGGTCACATCTTTGTTGAGCAGAATGGTTGCTAGGGTCGACCCAAGCGCGACGGTCACAACCAAATCAAAGGCATTCATCTTGGAGAGGGTCCGTTTGCCGAACAACCTCAAAAGCGTGATAAGGCTGACATATGCCAGGACACTGATCAACGCCGTTCGGAGCAGCGCCTGCCAATTATCAAAGAAGATATGTTCCACTTGCACCTCACTGTTACCTGTTGCCCCGGCTCCCTCCATGGAGGGAACTACTGACTATTTCCTATCCACGAAAGACACGCGGGAAATCAACATGCTTTTCCAGGATGAAGACGGGAACCCCGACCGGGCCGGCAAAGATCCGAGCGTAATTCCGGCCGGACTCTCATGCCACTGCAATTTTGGGATCGATCCGTCGTTCCAAAGAGGCAACATCGTAGGAAGAACAAATTCTTGCATATCACTACTATAGCGCCCCGTCCGGCTTTACGGATGCTGCAGAAAAGTCCGGCGGGGCCGGATAGGCATATGAATAAAAAGCCGGGTAGGGAATCGGACCTCCACCGGGCCACAACCCGCAACTACTCACTTCCTCCGAGTAGGCTTCCCGCGTAACCCAGTCCGGCAGATTGGGAATTCCCCCGGGATGTTTTGGCGCCGGACGACTCGAAAAGCGGGTGACTGCCAGATCAGGCGCACCCCAGAAAAAATGCACGGGGCTGCATTTACCGATGAATCGTGCACGGAACTTCGCAAAGATACGATCGGCCTGTACCAGGACTCGCCACAACCGGTTGGCGTAGGCGGCATCGTAGGCTCGGTACGTTTCATCCTCATCAAAGGGAATTGGATCAGAAACTTCATTCGGCACACGGTGGATATGTACCTTCACGTCCAGCTTTCCTAACTCAGCCATGAGAGAGGCGTAGAATGTCGCGACCGACTGCGGTTGAAGTGGAATCCGTCCGGAAGCCATCACTCATCTGCACAATCCCCTGATGGTCAATAAAGTCGAAGTCGATTTGAAACGTACGGTTTCCATAGGGAATAGGAGATGTGGTCAGCCATCTCGGGGTCACATAGAGCGTGACATGCCAGGAATGGTTGATCCAGGGGCTCTGGGCCAAGCAAACCTTCCCGACGACTGCATCCACATGTGCAAGGTTGCATACGTATCCTCCCACTCATCCAGAATTAGGGGCGGCCATGTTTCCGATTTCGGCGAATTAGTCATAAACCTTCCTTCCACCACAGAATCGCTGCAGTCAAAAAATGATATCTTTGCATCTGCATGCATGGAAAGATTCTTGGTTAATTATGAGAATTAGTCAAGGTATAAAGTCTGCAAACCAAGCCTTCAGAAATCCCCCCAAAAAGCGGGAAATAATGTTTCGCCAAACCATTTATTACGATAGGGTTTGAACGAAATGCACATGTACCATTCTGCCTTCCCGAAAGATTCACAAGGCAAATCCATCCCTCCCCTTTTCTCTAAAAGGAAACCAACGTAGAATGGATGGTCGTTGTTTCAAGTAATTGCGTGTGGATTTCCCAAAAACTTCCGTTAGATACCAAATATCATCTGTTAGTGGGATTAAACTCGTCACTAGGAAACAGGAGCACCAAAAATGACTCCATGCAGGCACATGAGCAGGACATCGACATATTTTCTCCGGGCAATGCTGTTTGCTGTAAGTGCCTTCTGTGTTTCTTGCGATCTTTTGGGGGGAGCCTTCGATCATGAACCCAAGTATTTGGAAAAAAAGATTAGCGCCGGGGCCCGTTCGCTGATCGAACAGGCGTTCGAGGGCATACAAGGTGACGCGCTTCGCGACTATCACGTGCATATGCTGGGTATGAATGAAGCCATCAATGGAACCTTTGTCAATGAGGAATGGCAATCCCCCTGGAGCGGATTAACCCATTTTTTCCAGTTTGAAATCTATAAGAGCGCGGCGGTGGTTACCGACGAACAACAGGCCGACGCCCAATACCTTTCGCGATTGAAAGGCCTTATTCAGTTCATGCCCGAACGGGGAAAGTTCGGTATCATGGCGTTTGATTTCTTTCATGACGAGCAGGGACAACCTCATCGAGAACTATCCACGTTTTATGTGCCCAATGAATATGTGATGACCATTGCCAGGAAGAACCCCGAAATCTTTTTCCCTATCATCTCCATTCATCCTTATCGGGAGGATGCCACCATCGCGCTTCGTCACTATGCGCAACAAGGCGTTCGGTTTGTGAAATGGCTGCCCAATGCCATGGGTATTCACCCGGCGTCAGAGACCATGCAGAACAAACTCGTTCCGTTTTACCGCATCATGAAAGAGTACGACATGGTCCTGATTTCCCACACGGGTGTGGAGGTTGCCACGGAAGCAGAAGAATTTCAGCGGTTTGGAAATCCCTGGTTATTAAAAAAGCCCTTGGATATGGGCGTGAAAGTCGTGATGGCGCATGTCGCCAGTTTAGGGGAATGCGAAAAACATGAGGAGACCCTCTGTCCTCCCGGCACGCCCTATATCGATCTGGCCATTCAGATGCTTGAAGACCCCAAATATACAGGCTTAGTGTTTGCTGATATTTCGGCCTTGACCCAATACAATCGGCATCACAACCTCGATAAGATTTTATCCAAGCCCTCCATCCACTCCAGACTCATCAATGGAAGCGATTATCCCCTGCCTGCAATTAATATCGTGATTAGGACCCGCTCACTGGTATCTTCAGGTCACATCAACTCTGAAGAACGGGAGGCCCTCAATGAAATCTATGACTACAATCCTTTGTTGTTTGACTTCGTTCTGAAACGCACCCTCCGCCACTCTAAAACCGGCAAAAAATTTCCACCCTCTGTTTTTGTCGAACACCCCGACCTGCCCACCGGGTAGAAACAGGATTGACCACATGGCACGATAAATCCACACAACCCTGTGTAGCCGGAAATGATACTAGCTAGGTGCCTTCACCTGATAACTTCCGATTTCTCAAACGGGAAAATAGCCGTTCCGGGGAATTCACGGACCCACAGGCATCGTGCCCGGTTTGGTTTGAAATTATCGAATCCAATCTGAACATTTCTCCGGGCAAAAGACAGCGTTTGCAGGGCAAAGCTGAACGTTCACGGATACACCGGCAACCTCCCATTCGAAATGCCGCTTTGCCTTCCTGAGAGGAAGACCTTTCCGGAAATTTGTGCTAATCTTTTCCTAAAGACGGCACCGCAGTGTCCCCTTCTCAACTAAATAAATTATTAGGTCTTAGTTTTCGCCATACGACGGCCGATAGAATAGAAAAACGGCAATAGCTCGGATCCCCCTGTCCCCCTCTGCCGTTATCCTTGCAACAGAGAGGAGTCCTTTCGCGATGCTTTGGTGGCATTGGTCGATAATGGGTTTAATCCTAATAGGGCTGGAAATCCTCACCCTTGGAGGCCTGGGCAATTTTTATTTTCTGTTTTTCGGGGTAGCGGCATTGATGGTGAGCGCCCTCACGTGGTTAAGCTTGACAGAAGCCGCCTGGCTGCAATGGTTGAGTTTCGTGCTCTTCGGCATCCTCTCTCTCTTTGCCATGAAGAAACCCCTTCAAGGAACAGGCTTCATAAGGGAGAAGAACGAGGTTCCGGTGGATTCCATGGTTGGAGAGTTGGCCACTGTTCTGGAAACTCTTGACGCCCAACGAATAGGGAAAGTGGAACTCCATGGAACAAGCTGGACCGCCCGTAATGCCGGAACATTCACCATCAGCAAAGGATCACAGGCCAAAGTTATTCGAGTTGAAGGGTTGACGCTCTGGGTTCAAGCGGACCCGATCGTACAGGAGGAATCTCATGTCGGGTGAATTGCTGGTCACATTAGTTTTAGCCTTGCTCGCATTTATCATTCTAGCAAAAACCGCTGTTGTGGTTCCTCAACAGAGCGCCTATGTCGTGGAACGATTAGGACGCTATTCGACAACACTGAACGCCGGGCTTCACATTCTCATCCCGTTTTTGGATGTCATTCGATATAAACATACCTTAAAAGAAATGGCCCTGGACGTTCCTGAACAAATTTGTATTACCAGGGATAACGTGCAGGTCGGAGTGGACGGAGTCTTGTATATCAAAGTCTTAGATGCCGAACGCGCTTCCTATGGCATTACCGATTACCGGTTCGCCATTTCTCAACTGGCCCAAACCACGCTTCGTAGTGAAATCGGGAAAATTGACCTGGATAAGACCTTCGAAGAACGGACCACGATCAACATTTCCGTCGTGAACGAATTAGACAAAGCTTCCTCTCCGTGGGGTGCCAAAGTCCTTCGATACGAAATTCGTAATATCAACCCGCCTAAAGATGTGCTCAGCGCGATGGAAAAGCAAATGCGGGCTGAACGGGAAAAACGCGCGGTGGTACTGGCGTCCGAAGGTCAACGGGATGCGGCCATTAACGAGGCCGAGGGAGACAAGCAGCAGGTCATCAAAGCATCTGAGGCGAAACGGCAGCAACAAATCAACGAAGCCGAAGGGGAAGCCTCAGCCATTCTCGCAATTGCGACAGCCACATCCGAAGGTATTCGAAAGGTTGCCGACGCAATTCAACTTCCGGGGGGATTTGAGGCGGTTCAGCTTCGTGTAGCAGAACAATATATCAGAGAATTTGGGGAATTGGCGAAAGCCAGTAACACCCTCGTACTCCCAGCCTCTGTGTCCGATGTGGGTTCAATGATTGCGCTGGCCATGAATGTCATCAATCAAAAACCAGCGGCTACCCCAAAACTTTCATAACGTACCACAGACAACAGTGGTCGGAATCCCCTCATGGGACAATCTGTTATCAGTAAGGCCGAATTGCGTTCCTGACCGGTTCATGAAATTCAATTCCATCCCATGACTCAAACCGCCGAATTTCTGTGCCCCCACCTAGTTGACTGCACAGCATGCTTTCGCCATGATTCACCACTTGTATGCTGAACATGCCAGTTTTTTCAATCCCAAACGCCGCAAGGAGTCAAGGCATGAAGAGGTCTTATTTACTGAGTCTCGTATCGCTGTTCGTATTCCCGGCACTCGCCCAAGCAGGCCCCTATGCTCCCCTGGCCGATTTTTCCGCCGTGAGCAAGAATCCGGAATGCCGCCTCACCGCCATGCAGGAATCATTTCTCAATAGCTGGACGCCTCCGGCACAGTTTTTCCTGGTCCCTCCATATCCGAATGCCGTCCTGGCCAGTGCCATGCCCAGCGGGAACGCCCAAATTCATGGACACGCATACCAGACTATTCCTTCAGCCGTGCTCCTGACCCCCGATTCGCCTGAAGAAATTCTGGAATTTTACAAGAGAAGTTTAGGCGCAACCTGGTTTCAAGCGGAAGACATCGATACGATCTATCTCTATCGCTTGCCGCGCCCCGTGGCATCGGGCGAGGCCCTCACCCGGCAACTGATGAGCAAGCCGGGCTCCATTCCCAATATTGCCATCGATACACAAATCAGCCCCTGCGATCAAGCAATTGGACGAGGCGCACAGACTCGCATTACCGTCGTTTCTCCGCCAAAATAAGCGCGTTCGGTTGCACCTTCCTGTGTGCTTAGGTTCCCGTTACTCCACGATAAACTCCCGGAATGCCAGAGGAGTCCCATACACGGGATCGGTCCGATGGCGCACCACCATCACCTGGGGACCTCCACCATCAAGGCTGATTCGTTCCCCCACCTTTAAGTTCTTTCCCTGCACAATCAAATTATCGGCAACCCTGATAACGGTATCTTTCACCTCTCGGCCCGATAGGCCCAGGGGCTGAAAGGTCTCGAGTTCGTCCAGGCCAAATTTTGTGAGGCCCCTGGTATGGAACCACATGCGCGCCCGCTGAACGTCTTCGCGATGTTCCACCTGAATGTGATCGGTGAGTCGAAAGACCTCCAAATCCCGATCACGCCAATCCGAAGGATTGAGATACGTGCCGGTCGCCACATCATAGGACGTTCCATCGGTGAGCAGGGGTTACTCCCCTCGCCATTCTCGCCACATGCAGCAGGACATCACGACGATCGGTCGCGGAATGGATCGGAGGGAAGAGGACTGCTAATTGAGTCTGTTCCCACTGTAAGCGACCCTGCCATTGTTCCACGATTGCCGTTGAGGGCTCAATATTGACTTCGGCAGTCCAATTGGTGTGCGCCGCTTCAAAATGATGGTGTCCGTTCGAGGTGAGAAAACGTATGCGCAGTGGCCCGCCGTACGCTTCATCGAACCAGGCAGCGATATAGCCAGGCGGAGGTGCATTTCCATGAGTCCACCCAACAAGGAAAGCCGGCACGACGTGAGAAGCCGACTTCTTCTTTTTAATTTTTTTCATGAGTTCGACAACAAAAGAGTCTGACAGGAATAACAGGGCATGGGGATTAACGCAAGTGGGCACTGAAGGGAAATTTGAGGCCCCGGCGCACTCGCAACGACTATCGCTTCGCTTCCTCAGGGGGCCAATCCAATTCCTCCTGCCGCCCACAGAAAAAACACGTGATGCGATAGCGCGCCCGCCGACGTGGATTCGGCAGCGAATGAAAATCCACCGGTGCCTGATCATACGGGCAAACCGGTTCTAAATGCAGAAGATGCTCCTCGGTAATTTCCATCAGGGACCCCTCGTCCCACGGCGGATCGACTTGTTCATCGCCCGTCATTGTTTCGTGCCAATCACATTGCTCACAGTGCAACCTAAATGATTTCACACGATCCGTGGACCGGGAGCACTCTTCCACAGCCACGGAACCGGAACAATCCGGTGTAGGACATGTCATGGGTTTTTTATGGAGGGCGTGAATAAATGCCTCGGGCGCCTTAACCATTTTCATGGGACCTCTCCTTTTTCACACAGGTGACGTCATCGATTCTTTCTTCAAGAGACCAGCCGCATCCTGATTGACCAACCATACCAGGTGACCTGTCGGAGGATTCACAACTTGGGCGGGATAGCGAGCAGGATCTGCCGGCCCTTCCAACACCACCTGTAACGCCGTCGCTTTATCCACTCCACTAACCAAAAAAACCACGTGCTTCGCCGCATTAAGAACCGGTGGCGTCAACGTCACCCGGTGGGTCTGTAATTTCTCGACCCACGGAGCCGACACCAGTTTTTCGGACTCTGCCACAGCGGAGGTTCCAGGAAACAACGACGCCGTATGCCCATCCGGCCCCATGCCCAATAGGATCAAATCGAACTGTGGTCTCTCACCTGATGATAGATGGAATTGATCCTGCAGGACGGATTCATAGCGTGCCGCGGCTTCATCGGCGGGTACTTCTCCTTCAATGCGAAATACCTGACTGGAGGGGATGGGCACATGAGAGAGTAGCGCCTCTTTGGCCATGCGGAAATTACTATCTTGGTGATCCGGAGGGACTGTGCGCTCATCTCCCCAAAAAACGCGAAGATGATTCCAAGAAATCTGAGTTCGGTACGGGGCACCTGTCAAGAGCCGATACAAACCTCGAGGTGTGGACCCACCCGCCAAAGCCACACGACAGTCGCGCCCGGCTTTCCGACAGTCCAGCACTACCTGCACCACTTCTTTGGCGGCAGCTATAAACAACTGGTCGATTGTTGGTGTTATGATAATTATCCGAGACAATCCAGACTCCTACGTCCAAAGGACGAGCAAACAGTCTAAAGAAAGAAAACCCGTTGAAAATGAATTAGCAGAACGACGTTCTTCTTATGCATAGCAAGTGGAACGGAGGCATGAGATTCCTTAGCAATCCGAATAATCATAATCTTCCAGCTTGCCTTCTTTGTCGAAATCTAAATTGATGTGACATTGATTTGGGGAAAAATTAAAGTAGGGAAATCGGGACTCACCCCCGGAAATACGTGAATACATCCAGGTTTCTCCTCCAAAGAATCGAGCGGACTTCCCGCTCGGCTTTCCCCAGTTTTCTTCGAACCAGGCCTTGTCTTTTCCCTCAAATTTGGCGGGATCAAGTGAGGCATCCAAATACGGATTCCCTCCACAACCGGCACAGAACAATCCCAACAGTCCTATCAGCAAATATTTGTAGACCACACCTGTCTCCTTCCCCAACAATGGCTGAAACGCGGACACGCTCTCTATGCCTGTGAAAATTCTAGCCTTCGATCCTCTACCAGTCAAACAACGTGATCCATCAACGTAAAAGGAGGCCTCCGTCTTCTTCATCCCCGTAATGGTAGGACCGCATGAGGGACCTGTCCTTCGAAAGGGCCGGCACGCCCTCCTGGGGGGACGACACGTCAGGCAGGCTTATCATATAGATTTTTCTTCCAGACAATGGATAAGAAAATTTGTACAAGACAAGGGCGTGGATTACAATGGCATACGAGACCACTCAGGGAACACCAGCTTAAAACCTAAAAAGGGGATTCGATATGAAGCTCTATCTCGATACCGGAAGTGTCAAAGAGATCCGTGAAGCGGCCAGTTATGGCCTGGTAGACGGCATCACCACCAACCCTTCGCTTGTCTCAAAAGAAGGGCGTGATTTCAAAGATCTCCTCCTGGAAATTTGCGGAATTGTGGATGGTCCCATCAGCGCCGAAGTGGTCAGTGTTGAAGCGGCGGCCATGGTAAAGGAAGGAAAAGAATTAGCGAAGATTCACAAAAATATCGTGGTGAAATGTCCACTTATTCCGGAAGGGCTCAAGGCGACGAAGCAATTGTCCAGCGAAGGAATCCGTGTCAACGTCACATTATGTTTCTCTCCAACTCAAGCCTTATTGGCCGCTAAAGCAGGGGCATGGTGCGTCTCGCCATTCATAGGCCGATTGGACGACATTAGTTCCAATGGGATGGAACTCATTCGACAAATCCTGACGATCTACGAAAACTATAATTTCACCACACAGGTTCTCGTCGCCAGCGTTCGCCACCCCCAGCATGTCGTCGAAGCGGCTCTCACGGGCGGACATATTTGCACGATGCCCTTTGGCGTATTTCAACAGCTCATCAAACATCCGTTGACAGATAATGGTTTAAAAAAATTTCTCTCCGATTGGGAAGCCAGGCCCTTCAACAAGACCTAATCGGACCATCATGGGCAGAGGAGCCCGCATCGGTCAGGATGGTGTGAGCAGCTTGCGGACGGTGCTAAATATCCCGTGAAACATCGGACGGGTGAGTGTACCCGTAAAGGTATTTTGCTGACTGGGATGGTAAGACCCGACCAAGGTCACACCCCAGGATAAGGCATATTGGGCCCCATGGCTGAATTTCGGTCGTGGAGAAGGCACCTGCCATCCCATGGTCTGGCAGGTCCGCAAGTATTCATCAAAGGCGATCTTCCCAAGCGCCACAACAACTTTGACCCGCCGCAATAATCGTAATTCTTCCTGCAAATAAGGACGGCAGGCGGCGAATTCCGCTTTTGTAGGTTTATTGGCCGGGGGGGCACAGCGTACCACCGCCGCAACATAACAATCGTTCAATGTGAGCCCATCCTCCCGGTGGGTTGAATCCGGCTGGTTGGCAAACCCAAAGGCATGCAGCGCTTCATACAACCAGTCTCCGCTTCGATCACCGGTAAACACCCGTCCCGTGCGGTTTCCTCCATGGGCCGCAGGGGCCAAACCCACCACGAAGACCTGAGCCCTGGGATCGCCAAACCCGCAAATGGGCCGTCCCCAATATTCCCAATCCCGAAACCGTTTGACCTTTTCCTTAGCAATAGCTTGACGATATGTCGTCAATCGTTGACAGGTCGTACAGTCCGAAATGGCCTTTTGAAGAAGCGTAAACGATTTCATCCTATGGTGATCGTATCATAGACATTCATGAATCAGCCCGAACCCGGAAAACCCCGATCAAGGCTCTCTGTACCAATTCGCACTTCCTCCCTATCCGCTTTCCCCATGTTCCTTTCTTTATCACGAAACGTCAATCGTCTTGACATAGTCATTGATGAAAGGCAGGCTATAGGGTAGAAGGAGGGGTCATTCCGTCCCAAGTATCCCTGCTTCACCAGGTTGACGGTATGAAGGGTCCATGCCGGGGTACTGTTTATGCCTGGACTCCTTAGTTATTGGAATAGCGTTGATGCTCACTCGGCCGGATCCAACCCCCATGAGATCCTCAGGAACCCCTTCCCCTTCTCACTCCTTTATCGAACTTCGTCGTCAACAGGTTCATCAACTGTTTTCCTTAGTCCCGATGGCCATTCTGGCCTCCATCATTAATTGTGGACTGGTCGCATTTATTCTCATGGATGTCATTCCGACCAAGATCGTGTCGGGATGGATCATCGGTATTGTGGGGATTAACGTTCTCTGGTCGGGTTTGGTCCTGGCCTATCGCCGCGCATCAAAACCCCTGGTCCATCCACGTACATGGTTGGCCTGGTTTGTTGCCGGCAATGGTGCCTCCGGACTGATCTGGGGCATGGCGGGCATTGCACTATATCCCCCTTCTTCACCAAGCCACCAAATGTTTTTAGCCTTGGTGCTGGGAGGAATGGCGGCGGGCTCAACTGCCGTTCATGCCGCCTATTTCCCTGCTTTTTTGGCCTACAGTCTTCCCACGACCTTGCCTCTCACCTATCAATTTTTCGCGCAGGGTGACCCTACACACCAATCCGTGGGGATCATGGGTTTCACGTTTCTCGCTGTGATTACGGTCACCGCCTACCGGAATTTTTTCATGGTAAAAAATACTCTCACCTTGGAAAAAGAGAATTTTCAATTAATCCACCAATTGGAACAGGCCCACTCTCAGGCCGAAACGCTCAATCGATCATTAAGTCAGGAAATCCAAACCCGCATAGACATCGAAAAGGAACTTCTTCATCACAAAGACCATCTTGAATCGCTTGTGGAGATTCGGACTGCCGATTTACAAAAATCCGAAGCCCGGTATCGAATGGTGGTCGAAAGGATATCCGATGTCATTTGGGTCATGGACCTGGAGGGATCAAGGTTTTCCTACATCAGCCCCTCTCTGGAACGGTTGTTGGGATATTCAGGATATGCGCTTGACACGCTTTCGCCAGAGACCATTCTGACACCGGCTTCCATGGTCACTCTGAGGGAGGCCATTCAACAAGAACGCGCTCATTACCAATCCCGTACTTATAAACCAAATCAGTCGTTTTTGTTAATCTTGGAACACCAACATCACAATGGATCCTCAGTCTGGGCGGAAGTGCGGGGAAGCCTCCTGTTCGACAAAAACAATCTCCCCATTGGCATTACGGGAGTCACAAGAGATGTGACAGAACGCAAAAAAATTGAAGAGGAAAAACAGCGCCTGGAAACCCAATTGCTTCGTTCCCAAAAATTGGAATCGGTGGGAAATCTCGCCGGGGGCATCGCCCATGATTTCAACAATTTCCTGACGACGATCCTGGGAAATATTACTCTGACCAAGCAAATCCTGCCTTTTTCCAAGGAACGCCAATCCTACTTGGAACGAGCTGAACGTGCGGCTCTCCATGCCAAACACCTGACGCACCAATTACTCACCTTCTCGAAGGGCGGCGATCCCATTAAACAACCGGTGGCCTTATCCGAGTTAATCAAGGAATCTTCCAACCTGGCTCTTTCCGGCTCATCGCTTATTTGCCACACATGGGCTGATCCAAACCTATGGATCGTGGAAGCCGACCCGGGGCAAATCAATCAGGTGATGCAAAATCTCCTCATGAATGCCATCCAGGCGATGCCCCATGGAGGATCAATCACCATTCGCGCCGAAAACATCCAATTGTCCGATCCGGACGTCAGAAGTCCTCTGCCTCTCTCTGCCGGCCCGTATGTGAAAGTCACCATCACCGACGAGGGGATCGGGATCGCCGAAGATCATTTGCCAAAAATTTTTGAGCCATACTTTACGACAAAGTCGGCGGGACAGGGATTGGGCTTGGCTTCCACCTATGCCATTATTAAAAAACATGCCGGTCATGTGACCGTGGACTCCCGGGTCGGGGGAGGCACTACCTTCACACTCTACTTTCCTGCCTCTCCGAAGGCCACCTCATCACCCAAATCCTTGAACCTTGGCATTCGGCGGGGACAAGGAAAAATTTTAGTCATGGATGATGAAGAATCTATTCGAGTCATGGCACGAGAAATGTTATCGCATTGTGGATACGAAGTGATGATAGCAAAGGATGGAGAGGAAGCGGTGGCCCTCTATCAACAAGCCATGGAGACTCAGGCGCCTTTTCTCTTAGTGATCTTAGACTTAACGGTGCCGGGAAAACTTGGCGGTATGGGAACCTTGGCACGGTTGCAAAAACTTGACCCACAGGTCAAGGCACTTGTCTCCAGCGGATATTCAAATGATCCAATCATGGCCAATTATGCCTCCCATGGATTTGACGGAGTGATTACCAAGCCCTATTCGCTGATCGAACTGAGCAACATGGTTCACCAAAGACTCTGGCGTCAGTCTCCCCTCGCAACCGGACAAACCCCTTCCGACCCACCAGGGCGGATGTCCTCTATCTCCTCTCCCCCTCATTAAATTGTGTTCCGGGCTATGCCTTCATACACCCGGTGAACGAACCAACGACCTTTCACCATATTGGAAAAACTCCTTGGGTTGACTAAGGGTGGAGAAGTTCACCCTGCATTTCTCAAACTCGTTTCTATTGGTAATATGCTACATTGCAGACAATGTTTTCAGAAAAGCCATCACGCTCTTCACAATAAGTTCTTCTTCAATCACCTCCATGTCATTATCACACCTTAAAAAAACACGCGTCATCGTCCAACAGGCCAATCCGGCCGCAAAACGAATATTGAAATCCCTTATTGATGCCGGCCTGGAGGCGTGCGATCCTGCTCTCGCCATCGCAAATACCCTCCATCTCACCAAGAACCGACTTCAGGTTCATCGTCTCCACTACAATCTGACCCGCTATGGTCGCATCGTTTGCGTCGGAGCGGGAAAAGCCTCCGCACGGATGGCGGTAGCCCTGGAACAGATGCTCGGAGATCGGCTTGAAGGCGGAATGGTCATTGTCCCGGATGGACATGATGCCCCCTGCGACAAGATTCGCATGTATGAAGCCGCACATCCGAGGCCGGACAGACGAGGGGTAAAAGCCACGAAACAACTCCTGGCCCTGACTCAATCGCTTTCTCAACAAGACTTGTTGATTGTTCTCCTTTCAGGGGGAGCTTCAAGCCTGCTCTGCGCGCCATCACTCGGCCTCACCTTAGCTGCCAAACGACGGACCACCCAGTTACTCCTGCGATCCGGAGCCACCATTCATGAGATAAATGTCGTCCGAAAACATATGTCCGCCATCAAAGGCGGACAATTAGCCCAATCCACCCCGGCGACTACCCTGACCTTAATCATGTCCGATGTTTTAGGAGATGACCTCTCCACCATCGGATCCGGCCCGACGGTCACAGATCCCTCCACGTTTCAGGATGCCATAGACATTCTTCAACTGTATTTGATTTGGCGCAAAGTGCCTGAGTCCGTACAACGCCACTTACAACGAGCACGTTCCAAGCCAATTCCCGCACCATTGAAGGCAACCAGACAACAGGCCTTACGAAATCGGCATATTGTTCTTGCCAACAACCGTCAGGCCCTCGAAGGCGTGGCCAAAACTGCCAAGCGGTTAGGACTCAAACCCTTCATTCTCCCCTACCCCTTGCAAGGGGAAGCAAAGGAAATCGGCAGCATCCTGGGAGGTTTAGCCAGGGACCTCGTCGAATTCGGCAACCCGGTTCATCCACCAGCCTGTCTCATCGCCGGAGGAGAACCGACGGTCATCGTGAACGGAAAAGGCCGGGGTGGGCGGGCACAGGAATGCGTCCTGGCCGCAGCCCGGGAATTGGCTGGACTCACGAATGTATTTGTGGCAGGGTTTGGCACGGACGGGACCGATGGACCAACCGATGCGGCCGGTGCGGTCGTCGATGGGAAGACGGTTCAGCGGGCCAAGAAGCAAGGGCTCTCCATTGAGCACGCATTACATGAACATGACAGCTATACCTTCTTCCAACAGATCCGCGGCCACATCATGACCGGCCCGACCGGCACGAACGTGAACGACATTTATCTGATCGTCGCCATGTAAAAGTTTATTTTTTTCATTACGCGCTTTAAGTAAGTAAGAGCCAGAGGAGGTCAAGAACCTTGAACGACGCCCAACGCATGGTCCAAGAATTCCACAAGCAATTCGAGATCTACGTGTCTCCTACTCCCTCTATCCCGGATGAACCGACCCAAATCCTTCGGAAACGTCTCATCCAGGAAGAATTTGATGAACTTCAGGAAGCCATGCAGGAAAAGGACCTACCGTCTATTGCGAAAGAACTTGCTGATTTATTGTATGTCGTCTATGGCACCGCCGTTTCCCTTGGCATTGACATGGAACCGGTCTTTCAGGAAGTCCATCGGTCGAACATGAGTAAAGTCGGCGGACACAAACGGGAAGACGGCAAATGGGTCAAACCCCCAACCTACTCCCCGGCCAAAATTGATGATCTGTTAGCCACACAAATGGATGCCGGTGAATCCCATTAACATTGAGGTCAATATCAACATGATATATTTCAATATGGCCGGTTACGCCTGGACTTCTCACAAAAATCCAATCCCAGCGAGGACTCTTCTGGAAACTGGATTGTTCATTTCCTTGTTTCCAAAAATTTGATGTCTATCTCTTTGGTGGCGATATTTTTTGCTGAACATACAGCTTGCTCATAAAGGAGAAATGGACGATGAAAAGAATTTTCAGGAGCTCTGTGCTTGGATTGCTCGCCTTGACCATGTTCCTGAGCGGATGCGGCTATAACGACCTCCAGGGGCTAGACGAAGAAACCAATGCCGCCTGGAGCGAGGTTTTGAATCAATACCAGCGCCGGGCCGATTTAATCCCGAATCTTGTGGCGACAGTTAAAGGATATGCGGCTCACGAAAAGGAAACCCTAGAAGGGGTAACACAGGCGCGCGCTCAAGCCGCGGGTATGAACCTGACACCGGAAGCCTTAAAAGACCCCAGTCTGTTTCAAAAATTTCAGGAAGCCCAACAAGGTCTCTCATCGGCCCTTTCTCGCCTGATGGTGGTCGTGGAGAAATATCCTGATCTGAAAGCCAACGAAAATTTTCGTGATCTCCAAAGCCAACTGGAAGGCACGGAAAATCGCATCACGGTTGCCCGCAAGCGCTATATCGACAAGGTCGCGGAATTCAACAAGGGCGTTCGATTTTTCCCGACCAATCTGACCGCCAAATACCTCCTGGGACTTGAGGTAAAGCCAAGCTTTACCGTCGCTGATGAAAAGGCCGTGTCGACGCCTCCTGAGGTGAAGTTCTAACCTGACATCGGTACACCGGACGGCATGAACATGATGAGGCCGAGACCAGGACAGAGCCTTTACCGGTTAGCCTGGTTGGGGCTCCTGAGTATCTTCTTCCTGGCTGCGACCGGGTGGTGCCTGGATGTTCCTCCCCTTACCGGTCGGGTGGTAGACCAGGCTCATCTTCTTTCGCCTTCGGCCATTTCCGATCTGAACGCGGCCCTAGCTGCCCATGAATCCAAAACCTCGAACCAGGTGGCCGTTCTCACAATTGCGTCGCTGGAAGGTCATCCCCTGGAAGAGTTTTCTCATCAGGTGGCAACGGCCTGGGCACTTGGCCAAAAGGGTACGGACAACGGCGTCCTATTCCTGATTGCCCTAAAGGAAAAAAAGGTTCGCATTGAAGTAGGGTATGGGTTGGAAGGCACCTTGACCGATGCCAAAAGTTCCCGAATCATTCGACATGAGGTGGTTCCACGTTTTCGGACTGGGGATTTCTCCGGAGGCATCATTGCCGGCACTCACGCCATACTCGGAACCATTGAAGGGACGTACACCAGCCTGAGCTCTTCGGCAGAAAATAATGGTGCCCCATTTGGACGTTGGGAGATTTTTGGCTTAGCGGTCGCCTTAGGAACCTTGGTGGGTTTGGTGTTCGGTTCCCGACGACGCGTGAATGGAAGTGTCATAGGCATGCTCCTTTCGTTTGTTGTCGCATTTCCTGCGGCGCTCTGGCTGGGTATCCTCGCGAGTGTGGTGACCTCTCTCCTTGTTGGTTTGTTCAATAGCGTCGGTGGTCCATCGACTCGAAACCCATTGGGATATAGCTCAAATTTCGGGTGGCCTCGACAGTCCTGGCCAATGGGAGGATCGGGAGGCTTCGGCGGCGGAAGCGGTGGATTCGGTGGAGGCGGGGGCGGCTTTGGGGGCGGGGGTGCCTCGGGAAGCTGGTAATTCACAATGACTTTTTCAGACCAGGATCAGGAACGCATTCAACACAGCGTCACAGAAGCTGAACGCCATACTCGTGGAGAAATCGTGCCGATGATCGTCGAACGCTCAGCGCGATACCGGGAGACGCAATATCGGGCCGGAGCAGGCTGTGCCTTATTCACGCTGAGTGCCCTCATAACCATTGAATGGGAATGGGTGTCCTGGGGGTGGCACGCCACCAATGCCGGTTGGCTCCTGCTGACAGTCATTGCGGCCTATGGACTCGGATTCTGGTTGGGAACATTCGACCCGGTGATTCGGGCCCTCACCTCACACGAACGAATGGCCTATAAAGCAAACCTCCGCGCCCATCAGGCATTTCTGGAACATGGTCTGCATCGCACAGAACTCGGAACAGGCGTGCTGATTCTTATATCGTTACTCGAACACCGGATTGAGATTCTGACAGACCGCGCTATCCTGGATCGGGTTCCCCCGGAGACCTGGAAGAATATGCTGGCCTTGATTCAGGATGGCTTTCGGAAGGGAAACCCCGTGGAGTCGTTGTGTCAGGCCATTACCTTATGCGGGGAGGTCTTAGGCGAATATTTCCCGGCAGGTCCCATTGGCCCCAATCCCAATGAACTCCCGAACAAGCTGATTTCAGGCTAACCGTGTGATTGGGGACAGCGGACCAGCAAATTATCAATCAACCGAATGGTCCCCAGTCTGACGGCTCCTAAGATGACAACTGTTCCACGCACCTGAGTCAATGGTTCCAGATTCCTGGAATTGCAAATTGCCAGATACTCCGGATGCACATCGGGGTCGCTGCCTAAAAGCTTTGCCATCCGGGATTGTATGGTCCGAACACTCCGGACCCCGGTCTTAATGGCATCGGCCCCCTCGCGTAACGCCTTGGATAAGAGCCCGGCTTGCAATCGTTGATTGGCTGACAGGTACCGATTGCGGGAACTGACGGCTAGCCCATCGGATTCCCGCACCGTTGGACAGAGGACCATTCGCATATCCCAGTTGAGATCATGTATGAGCTGGTTCACCACCAGGGATTGTTGATAATCCTTTTGTCCGAAATAGGCGCGGTGGGGACGAACCAGACAGAATAATTTCGTCACTACCGTCGTCACGCCCTGAAAATGGGTGGGCCTGGATTCACCCTCCCAGCGTCGCGTGAGACGATTCACCATGACGGTTGTTTGAAAATTTTCCGGATAGAATTCCTCTGGAGGAGGAGCAAAGAGGAGATCGACACCCGCCTCCCGGCACAAACGCCGGTCGGCGGGGAAACTCCGGGGATAGCGGCTTAAATCTTCAGCCTCCCCAAACTGAAGCGGATTGACAAAGACACTGACCACAACGGTCCCACAGTGTTTTCGAGCGCGCTGTATTAACGAGAGATGGCCATCATGCAAGGCGCCCATCGTGGGGACAAACCCGATTGGTCCGTCCAACGCCTCCTGTTTTCTTCTCCAGCTATACAGATTTCGAACAGAATGGATGACGCGCATGGATCAAGTGGAAGGCCCGGAGCAGGCCTGTCGGGAGCCATACTTCGCCCCGGGGATGACATCCAACTTGTTGACCTGACTGGTATCTGTCAGAGACTCTAACAACTCTTTCGCTGAACGATGAAACACCGGATGAGTCCAATCAGGATCTACTTCCACAAGCGGTTTCAGCACAAATCGTCGCTGATGGAGGCGCGGATGGGGGACGGTGAGTCCAGGTTGTTCAATCACCTGTTGGCCAAAAAATACAATGTCAAAATCCATCGTGCGTGGACCGCGACGGTTGCCTTCATCACGGCCCAACGCTCGTTCGGTTTCTTGCAGAATGTCCAGAAGTCGTTGGGCACTGAGCGTGGTTTCCAGCCTCACCACACCATTATAAAACCAGGTGGGTCCCAACATTCCCTGAGGATCGACCGGTTCGGATTCATAATACGAAGACACTCCGGTGACACGAGAAAGAGGGAGCAGATTCATCAGGGCCACCGCCCGGTCGCACAATTCCTGGCGGTCTCCTGCGTTGGAGCCAAAGGCGATAAACACGATTTCTTGAGCCATTTCGTTTGTTCGCAGATCCGACAAAATGAATAGCTACCAGCCGATCTTTTTCATTCGTTCCACCGCTTCTGCTAATTTTTCTTTTGTGGTCGTGACCGTCATCCGGATATAACCTTCCCCCGGATCGCCAAATCCATTGCCAGGCGTGGTCACAATTCCGGCTTTCTCAATAAGATGTGCCGTGAAGGACGCCGAGGTAAAGCCTTTCGGAACACCAATCCAGACGTAAAACGCCGCCGGAGGCGGATCCAGTTCCAATCCCATGCTTTTCAAGCCGGGCACCAGGACATCCCGCCGTTCTTGATAAATCGTTCGCAAGCCTTCCGTCACCGAATCATCCAGTTGCAATGCGGTAATGCCTGCTTCCTGAATCGCTTGAAACACGCCGGAATCAATATTGGTTTTGACCTTCCCCAAACCCGCGATGACTTCCTTTCGCCCCACGGCGAACCCGATGCGCCAGCCCGTCATATTGTACGTTTTGGACAGCGAGTGGAATTCCACCCCTATGTCTTTTGCGCCCGCTGCTTCCAGAAAGCTCGCCGGCCGTTTGCCGTCATAATAAATTTCGGAATAGGCGGCGTCATGGCAGACAATAATCTGATGCTCTTGCGCAAAATCCGCCACTTGTTGAAAAAATTCCTTGCTCGCCACCACCGACGTAGGATTATTCGGGGAGTTGAGAAACATCATTTTGGCTTTTTGGGCAATATCCTTGGGAATGGCAGACAGGTCCGGCAAAAACCCATTCTCTTTCGTCAATGGCATGGTGCAGGAAATTCCCCCCGCAAAACTGGTTGCGACGGGGTACACAGGATATCCGGGGCTCGGAACCAAGACGATATCTCCCGGGTCGATAAAGGCCAACGGAATATGACCGATGCCTTCTTTTGATCCGATCAGTGTCACAACTTCTGTTTTGGGGTCCAGGGTCACGCCGAACCGACGTTGATACCAATCGGCGACCGCCATCCGAAATGACAACATGCCATCATACGAAGGGTATTGATGGTGCTTGGGATTCCCCGCCTCGCGTCGTAATGATTCAATAATCGGTTCAGGGGTCGGCAAATCAGGATCACCTATCCCTAAATTGATGATATCCATGCCACGCTCGATGGCCTTGCGCTTCATGTCATCAATGGCGGCGAATAAGTAGGGGGGGAGCGTGCGGATTCTTTCTGCATACTGAATAGGAAACCCTGCCATGAATTCGTACTCCTTTTCGGAAACTGGTGAATATGAACCTGTTACGGTACCAAATATAGGACCCGTTACGGTACCGTTCCGGAAAAAATCATTTCGAAACGGGAAAAGCGAACATGAATTCAGAGGCAGGTGTCACCGTATCCGAACCAAATGATCCATGAAGCGATCAGCCAATTGATGAAGCCTGGGTAAATGGGGTCGGGACCGGGCTTGAATAGACGCCGGTGTCATTCCCCCTCGTAGAACATCTTGCGGACATTCACGGCATAAGGCCTCAATTCCCGCTTCCTCCAATTCCAGATGAAACAGAAGGCCATACGTTCGATCCGTCATCCGGAATGCCTGAACGGGAAAATCAGCTGAAGTCAACAGATGCGTGCTTCCCGGAGGAAGGGTGATCCCTTCCCCGTGCCATTGAAACACGAGAAAGTCCTGAGGCATGACACGCAAGATGGGATCGATCTGTCCCATGTCGGTCAGTGACACGGAACCCATGCCGATTTCAATTTTCGGCCCCGGTGCCACCGAACCACCCAACGCTTTGGCCAGTAACTGTGCGCCGAAACAAATACCCAGGACAGGAATATCACGCGCGAGAGCCATCTTTACAAATTGCCGTTCAGCCTCAATCCACGGATCACTATCGTTAACGGACATCGGTCCCCCCATGATGAGCAGAAAATCACCTGGATCTGCAGGCAAACCCTCAGCAGGCACGATTACATTTCGGACGCCATACCCACGAGTTTCTAGAGCCTGACGGAAGACGCCAGGACCTTCAAACAAGACGTGCTGGAGGCAGAGGGCAACCTTCATGAAGTAAGAATTGGGGTTGATTCAGAACAAGGAGCCAATCAACGAGGGACAAGACCCACCCTTCGTCATATAGCTTAGATAGAGAAATAGGTCAGGAGGCAGGAAGGGATGCGACAGGGCGAAAATGGGTAGAGAGGTCTAAGAATGTCCATTCAACGCAAAACCATTTGTGAACAAAGCCTGTTGACCATTCTTCTTATTCACACATTCCACCAAATGCCAGAACCGCAACGGATTCACTTTCTTTTTATTGACCACCATCAGACATGTGCCTTCCAGGACCGTGTGCAATGCGAGATCGGTTCGGAATCCAATATGCTTACACAGGGGAGAAATCCATTTTTCTACCGCCGCAATCACTTTATTCCCATTGCTAAAGTGATTCAGCATAATGATCCGGCCACCGGGCTTACACACTCGAATCATTTCGTCCACCACACTTCGATAATCAGGAACTGCCGTGACGACGTAGGCCGCCATCACAATATCATAGTGATTATCCGGAAGATCCATTTTCCCGGCATCCATTCTCTTAAGGGTCACATGATTTAAGCGGTGCTCCTGAACCCGACGCCGAGCATGTTCCAACATGCCATCTGAGAGGTCAATGCCAAGAACTTCGCAACAGGAGGGATAGAGAGGAAGCGCTTCCCCGGTTCCTACGCCAACCTCAAGAACCCGATGCCCAGGCTCAATTGGAAGCCCTCGGACCGCCGATTCGCGCGATTGCTGAAAAACTTTGCCAAAGGTATGGTCATAAACAGATGCGTACGCACTGTATACACGCTCAACTTTCTCAAGGTTCATTGTTTCTCCATGATGGTGTCCTTCGCAATCCACACCCCTTCAAGGGAAATTGACGTTCGACATTTATTCCGTGTGATAAGGGATTGCTTACCTGAGGCGAGAACCCCAAATAACTGGTGCCGTAGGGGGACGGCCACCTATGTATGTAATATATCAAACAGTCCGCTAATCTACCGGAGCGGCATGAGGGAGTCAACTAGAAATCACTTTTCCAGTCTCTCCCCCCAATCCGACATGGGCAGGGGTCCGGATATGTCCCCATTCCAACCGGGCACCATCCAGGGATTGCAATGGCTTAAGGTGTCCTCTACAATTCCGGCATTCATCCTGAGTCATGCCTCGAAAGTACCAAGGAGAATGCGCATGGTTTCATTGCTGTCTTTGTACATTCGTCTCCCTCTCACCCTTTTTGCCTTCACCGTGATCGGTATGGGGACCCTCCCATCGCTCTCCTCCGCAATCGAGCTGTCTATTACATTAGATCAAGCCAATAAGGCCATGGCAGCTGGTCGCAAAACGATGGAACAAGCCGATTCGGTAGAGGATGTGGCAGCAGTGATGAAAGCCTCGGAGCGTGCGGTTCGGGTCGGCGCTGACCCGGAAGTGGAACCCTGTGGGGCACATGCCATTTTAAGAACGCGCCTCTATTGGTTGGAATACTTTGGGCGGCGCGAAGCGGCAGAATCCAAACGCCAGAAACAAGACATTCGTATGCCAGAAGCCAAAATCCAGGAAATTCTGGAAATGCCCTACCTTGAAGTAGAGGTTCGCCTGTGCGGAGAGGATGAGTTTTTTGCAGAAGGAGCAGAAATTGCTCTCCAGCAGGGTTCAAACACCATTCGCCCTGTGGATATTGGGGCCGGCTGAGCGCGGCCGAAAAAATCCAGGGGATACTGTCAGCTTTCGGTCAAGGTTTACAGCTCGCTTCGCCTATGCCGACTTCGATCCAATGGAGCCTGGAACTCTCGCAGTGTTTTTCCCTGATGGAAAACTGATTAACATACCAGCCGACTTCTCCAAAATTCATTAACCCCATTTTTCACGAGAACAAATTAACGGATTCGCAACCGCTACCTATTCCCGTTTCAATGGCGGGCAAAAGCCCGTTTTTTATTTATCTTCCGCCCGGCTCATATGACTGTTTATTGAGACAACGGTTGGGCTGAGTCTTCCAGGGGCTCCGTTATTCCCTCGACCTCTCTAAGTGTATAGAGATGATGATAGAGCCCTCGCTTGGCAAGCAGTTCCTCGTGCTGTCCTTCTTCCACAATTGTGCCTTTATGCAGAACCAGAATACGGTGCGCCCGCTGAATAGAAGAAAACCGATGCGCGATCATGAGGGTGGTGCGTCCCTTCATCAGTTCCGTTAATGCAGACTGGACCAGCGATTCCGACTGGCTATCCAATGCGGAGGTTGCTTCATCCAGGATCAAAATTCTCGGGTCTTTCAGCAACGCCCTGGCAATGGCGATGCGCTGCCGCTGCCCTCCAGACAAATTGATTCCTTTTTCCCCGAGAATAGTGTCATAGCCATCAGGGAGCAACTGAATAAATTCATGGGCATTGGCTCGGCGACTGGCCTCAATCATGTCAGATTCAGGGGCATCGGCTCGACCATACCGGATATTGTCTGCAATCGTTCCGCCAAAAAGCAGGGTTTCCTGCGGCACAAGAGCCAGCTGTTGATACAAACTCTCCACTTGAATGGATTTGAGATCATGCCCGTCGATAAGCACCCGACCGGCAGTTGGATCATAAAATCGATGCAGTAAATTCACAATCGTGGTTTTCCCGGCTCCGGTGGGTCCTACTAACGCCACACATTCCCCGGCCTGAATCGAAAATGACACCGCATCCAACACGGGGGATCGGCCCTCATAGCCAAATTGGACGCGATCGAACTCGACCTTCCCATGAATGGGCCATAAGGCCTTCGCCATCGGACTATCATGGATTTCCAGTGGCGTATCCAAGAGTTCAAACACCCTGGTCATCGCTCCTTGCACTTCCTTGACCTGAGAGAACATTCGGGCCGCTGACCCAAACGGGCCTATTAAAATCCCAGCAAAGAGAACAAATGCAAATAATTCCCCAGGCGAAAGCTGGCCTTCGATGACTTGTTTGCCCCCATACCATAAGACGCCAATTGCCATGACAAAGGTACAGAAGGTGATGACAGGAACAAATACGGCCAACACCGCTGTCCGTTTCATGGTGGTCGCTAATAAAGTCTCTACGGCTGAACGAAACCGCGCGTCCTCTCGTTTCCCCTGAACAAACGATTTGACCACACGAATGCCTGACACCACTTCTTCAATCAGCGTGGTAACGTGCGCCGTTTGATCCTGAATTTGCATGGATAAAAATTTCAACCGCCTTCCAAACATCCTGGCGACGATGGCCAGCAATGGCAAAACTATGAGAATCAGGACACACAACCGCCAATTCATGACCAACAAAAATCCCACCCCCCCGATGATGGTCACGAGATGCTTCAGGGCATCCATCGGGGTCTCAGTTAATAAATTTTGAATTACCCCGACATCGTTCATCAATCTGGAAATCAACTCTCCTGTTCGCCGTTTTGCAAAGAAATTCAGTGACAACCGATGGAGGTGAGAAAAAACGTGAGTACGAAAATCCGCCATCACATGCTGGGAAGCCAGCGCGGTCAAATAACTATGAGCCATGGATAAGAGCCCCTGTCCGATCACCAACCCGACAAAGACCCACACCATGCTTGTCAACTTCGGCAAATCGCGTTGGACCGTAATAAGATCCCACAGCGTGCCACCTAACCGGATGAGTAACAGGTTGCAGGCCGCAACACCCATCACCAGGACCCCCGCACCGACCATGGGCATCAAATACGGACGGAGGAAGGGAATAAATCGAGACAGATAGTTCATAGAGGCCTTACACGATTAAGTGATCGTATCCGTTGAGAGAAAGAATGGAATGCCCTAAAACTAAAATCGGAAGGTGCAACAAGGCGAGAGAAAAGACGAATTAGCGGTTAGTCGAGTTGAATAACCGATTCGATCTGATTTTTATTTAATGCCACAAACGCAGAATGTTCAGTGTCATTGATCAGCACATCTGTTAGGTTAATAAACAAGACAGACTCATCATTTAAAACATCTGAAATTCGATTTCGCATAGGCGGGATCAAGATATCTCCCACATAAGACGACAGAGAGGAGCGGACCCGAATACGAGTTTTTTTCCCCTGGGTCATATTCAAGCCCTTGACCATCCCGGCCTATGGAAATTAATTACGACGTTTGGCAAATTTCATTCGGCGAAGGAGCTTTTTATGTTTATGCTTTCGCATTTTCTTCCTACGCTTTTTGACAACACTCGACATAAAGTTACATTCCTGGGTGAAATCGTTTCTGCTACCGTGGTTCGAAAAGTTCTCTCTGCGTATTAGGCAAACTAGCCCCTACTGCCGGCTGACTACCTATCATAGGGCCAAGAAAGGTGTCAAGGTAGGCCCTGACATCTTACCTGGTCCTTCACCTAATAATCATCAACTTTCTATAAATTCTCTTGACCCCCTCCGGCATTCTTCTTCATTATAGAATTTCATGATTCTACATAAATTTTTAAATAAACATGTTTTTGTGCTATTGATAACCTTTCCGGTCATTTTTTCACTTGCCGGAACAGGATGTTCGAAAAAAGTCCCCAAATATCCTGAGGACCACGCCCGATTCCAACGAGTGGTGCAAGCCATCAAAGCACTGGAAAAGGCCTATGTCAATCAAGATGCTTCGGGCTTCCAGGAATTACTCCTTCCACTGGAAAATCTTGACCTTCTCGAGGCCAATGTTCGCGAGGATTTCGCCACGTTTTCAAGTGTTCGGTTAGACCTGACCATCGACCGCATGGTGATTGATGGAGACCGGATTTCGGCCTTTGTTTCCTGGCAAGGCAACTGGGAACGCACGCCTCAGGGACCTTCTGCGCAAGCGAGCGGTCATGGAATCCTGTTGTGGAGTGGCAATCAAGTTATTCTGCTCCGCAGGATCGAGGGAGACCTGCCGTTTGGGATGACACACCGTCTCGATTTTCCCTCTTAATCATCAATCCTTTTTCCCTGTTTCAGTCATTACTATGCCTTCCATCGTCACATCTCACCATTCCTCTCACGTGATTTCCACGGATTTTCTGATTTTAGGCGCGGGAGTCGCGGGCCTTCGAGCCGCGATTGAATTGAGTCGACATGGACGAGTCACCATGGTCGCCAAAGGTGGGCCCCAGGACAATAATTCCTTTTACGCTCAAGGAGGCGTGGCGGTCGCGCTGAGTGAAGAAGATGACGTGGTTCTGCATTTGGCGGATACCCTAAAAGCCGGCCATCAACTCTGTTCCCGGCCAGCCACAAAAATACTCGTTGAAGAAGGCCCCTCGCGCATTCATGAATTGATCGAATGGGGAGCAAAATTCGACACAGTGGATGGCAAACTGGCGTTCACCCGGGAGGGAGCCCATAGTCGCCACCGAGTGTTACGAGCCGGAGGGGATGCCACTGGCAGCGAAATGGTTCGTGCGCTGAGCGTTAAAGCCCAAACGCTGAATAATCTGACATGGATGGGCAATCATGTTGCGGTTGAGCTGTTTATCCAAGACGGACGATGCTGGGGGGCATTAATCCTGGATGAACTGAGTGGGCATCTTAAGATCGTCTGTGCCCCCGCCACGATTTTAGTTACAGGAGGAGCCGGACAGGTCTATGCTCGAACCACCAATCCACCCAATGCGACCGGAGATGGCATCGCCATGGCTTTTCGAGCCGGTGCCATGCTGGAGGATATGGAATTCGTCCAATTTCATCCGACCGCACTGTATCTCCCTTCGAGTCCTCCCTTTTTGCTATCTGAAACGCTCCGAGGAGAAGGAGGGATTTTGCGTAATAATCGCTGCGAACGCTTTATGAAAACCTATCATAGGAGCCAGGAACTTGCGCCACGAGACATCGTATCCCGGGCGATCTGGACGGAAATGCAACGAACCAAAGCTCGCCATGTCTATTTAGATGTGACCCATTTGGGAGCAACATTTTTGAAAGAACGGTTTCCTACCATTTATTCAACCTGTTTACGGTACGATATAGACATCACAGAGGAATGGATCCCCGTCTCCCCCAGCGCCCATTACTTTATGGGAGGAGTCAAAACCGATCTGCATGGGGCCTCTACCCTTCCAGGCCTGTTCGCGGCTGGAGAAGTGGCCTGTTCCGGTGTGCACGGTGCGAATCGACTGGCGAGTAATTCATTGCTGGAAGGTCTGGTCTTTGGCTACCGCGCAGCTCAAACCGCTTCAACATGTTGGACGACCGGCTCTTACCCAAACTTCTCGGATTTCCCCCTTCTCCGGAAATCCACCGGCCGGAAGATGTCCACTCAAGATGTGGAAAAAATTAGAAACTCCCTGCGGCGTTTGATGTGGTCGAAAGTCGGATTGGTGCGGACAGGAAACTCATTAAAAAAAGCGGTCGATCAGATTCAGCAATGGTCGCAAAAGCTGTCGGCTGCTCCGTGGAACCGGCCAGGATTAGAAACACGAAATATGGTTCTGGTTGGGCAATGCATTGCCAAATCTGCACTGTGGAGAGCCAATAGTGTGGGCGCGCATTTCCGGGAAGACTTTCCGTTTTATAAAGGCTTGGCATGGAAAACCCATAGCCACTGTCAACAGGAAAATCTTTCCAAGGTCACTGAGGCTACCGGGACGACCCCCCAAAAATCCACACGGTGCTGAATGTCATGATCCCTGTGGGCCTGTGACAACCGGTCCCAACCATCGTTCCAAATTTTCTTGGAAAGCCCGCCATAAGGCCATCGTGATTTCCCCACTCCCGCCTTGGCCAATAGGATTTCTTCCAATTTGAGAGACCGCCATAATTTCCAGACCCGTATTCGTCATAAAGCACTCATCCGCTTGAAGCACGTCCGCGGCCCCATATGCCCCTTCTTCCACTTTAATCCCTAACTCCCTGGCTAAGATCATCACCACCTCCCGAGTGATCCCTTCAAGAATCCCGCAAGCAACCGAAGGAGTATGCAACCGGTGGTTGGACACAAAAAAGATATTGCTCGTCGTACATTCCGTCACATGACCATCCATATTCAACATCAGAGCATCGAACGCACCGGCCTGCACGGCTTCCTGCTTGGCCAGAATGTTGTTGAGAAAACTCAGCGACTTGATTTGCGGCGATTGGGCAGACTCCGGATTCCGTCGAACTGAGACGAGCTGCAACCGGACTCCCTGCTCTCGCATGTGAGCAGGATAGGACACCACAGACTTCGCCATCACGACAATAGTTGGGCTGGGACAGAGACCGGGATCAATCCCGAGTTCCCCTTCCCCTCGAGAAATCGTCACGCGCAGGCCGGCATCCTGAAGCCTATTCCGAATCAGCATTTCGGTCATGATGCTCGCCCACGCATTATCCTGGATTGGAAGGACCAGGCCGATCAGTTCACAGGACCGTCGAAGTCGCGCCAGATGGCGTTCTAGTAAAAAAATGCGACGCTGGTAGACGCGAAGAGTTTCATAGACTCCATCTCCATACAGAAACCCATGGTCAAAGACCGAAATCCGGGCCTGTTCTTTTTTCACAAACTTCCCGTTGAGAAATATCCACATCTCCAATCCCTGTTTTTACGGTCAGCCGTTCCCTTTCAGAACGTGAAAAAAGGCTTCGGCTTTTTGGAGCGTTTCCTGATACTCCCGGTCCGGTTCGGAATCAGCCACGATTCCTGCTCCCACATGAAGCAATCCATGCCCTCCCGTGAGCAATAACGTGCGAATGGCAATATTCAAGTCAAGATTCCCGTTCCATCCAATAAACCCAATCGACCCGGTGTATATTCCCCGACGAACTGGTTCAAGCTGCTCGATTAGTTCCATGCAGTGGACCTTCGGCACTCCGGTAATCGTTCCTCCTGGAAACGTGGCTCGAATGAGGTCGAACCCATGGCAAGGGTCCCGCAAACGGCCGGAAATATGGGAAACCATATGCATGACATGGGAATAGCGCTCTACCGTCATGAATTCATTGACACGAACGGATCCATAATCGCACACCCGTCCCAGGTCATTTCGAGCCAAATCAACCAACATGAGATGCTCCGCCCGTTCCTTGGCACACGACAACAGATCTTCCGCCAGGAGTCGATCGTCGTGAGGTTCTCTGCCACGAGGCCTGGTGCCCGCGATCGGACGCATATCTGCATGTCCTTCTGCAAGGCGGACTAATCGTTCCGGAGAATTACACACAACGACGTCGGACTCCAACACGAGAAATGCCGAATGGGGAGAGGGATTAACCTTGCGCAATTGCCGATATAGGTCGGCTCCGGCTTCCGCTTGGCTTGCAAAACCGTGAGTCACGCCCTCTATCCGAAATCGATGAGAGAGGTTAGCCTGATAAATATCTCCCGCCGCAATGTACTGCTGGCAGGTACGCACGCGATCCATATACTCCAGAGACGATTGCTCCCCCTCTATGCGAATGGAAGACCTGGAGGAGTGCATTTTCGTTGGGAGATTCTCAGGGATCATCACCTTGGCTTGCAGATCAGACAGGCGCGCCTGCCCTTCTCGATACAAGTGATCCCAGGTTTCGGTCGCCAGGCGGTCCGGCGAAGGCGCAAAAATCAGCCAGGCCCCTGGCACGTGATGATCCACCACGACAAACATCTCGACAAACAGAAAGTATAGATCAGGAAAATGCAGATCATCCCGTAGGCGTTCCGGTAACACCTCAAACCTACGAACAAGATCGTAGCTGAAACAGCCGACCGCTCCTCCCTGGAAAGGCGGGAGGTGGGGACACGAACTGACGGGCTGACCTACAAAGGTACGCTGCAACAACGTGAATGGATCCCCAGTGTGGGTTTCCTTCTTATCTATCGAAACAGTTTCATACGTGTGTCCCTTGCCCCGAACGACGCGATAGGGATCGCAACCCAAATAGGAATAACGATGCGCCACTCCTTCCTGAATAGCATCCTGCTCCATGAAAAATGAATGCGGAGCATAACCGGTCACCCGGCCAAAGAGCTCAAAGGGATCATCAAAAGCAGGAAAACAATGCTGAATAAGCGGAAAATACGGATTCGAATGAACCGAGGAAGGACCTCCTCGTTCGGCATGCTTGGAAATGGGGCACAAGGGTTAAGGACTACCTGATGAGGGAGATTCCAACGCCTGCATGGCGTCTTCAGGAGATAACAACCCCTTCTTCACTAGGGTTTCGAGCAGATCTTTGACGGCTTTTTCAGAAGAGCGCCGAATCCCGCGAACCCGAACCCCAGGAGGATAAAATCGAAGAAAATCAGGATTCGTCACCCGTATGGTGACCGACTCACTCTCTCCATAGGGTGACAGGTCCGGCCCGGAACTGGGAATCCTGAAAAAAGGCTTCCCATCCTGAGTCTTTCCATCGGAGCCTTCGATTCTGACACGGTTGATGATCTCTTTTCCGGAAATCTCCAGAACGGAATCCACCACCAGGACCAATGAATCGGCAATTAGGGGATGGCCCGTTTGGTTTTTGACCTTCACCGTATATTCAACTTCACTTACTGACGTTAATATATCGTTTCCAGAAAATGGGTCGAGTTGCTTATATTGAACGACAGGCACCACGCCACCCGTGAGATCCGGCAAATCATCAACGGCCGATGAAGTGGCCCACACGAAATTCCCACTCGTGGCAGCCGCCAGAATCAGGAGTAGCACAAAATTTTTCATCATCGTGAACATTGGCCAAAGAATGAACCCGGAACTGAACCCCCGAGGAGGCTTCATGATGCTCCTTCTTGCTTGACTGTACCTTACCATAACAATATTGAAAAATGGGACCTTTGTTGCTTGACATGATTCAGGATTTTTTGCTTGAATGTGACCCCTTCCAACGACTCGCCTTGCCGATTGAAAAAATGGCACCTTCTCAGGATCCAATGTTTGCGGGGCTGGGACAGGCAATGCGAGTGGGGACGGACCTTCTTGCCGCCCTTATCGTCGGTGGATTCCTTGGTTGGTTAACTGATTCGTATGTGTTGGATACCACGCCGTGGGGTGTGGCGATAGGACTGGTACTGGGATTAATCGCTGGAGTTCGCAACGCCTACCGTGCAGCTCAGCGTTGGAAACAATGAGTCGCTAGACACAAGGTTTAGTTTTGGAAGATCCGTTACATCCCTTCGAGCTTCATAACTTTCTCCCGCTTTCCATTTTCGGCCTTGACGTTTCCGTCAATAAGGCTGTCTTGATGATGTGGGTCGTGGTGGGACTTGTAACTTTCTTATTATTGAAAGCTGGTGGCGCCAGGGCACTCGTGCCGTCTAAGCTCCAAAGTCTTGCGGAGTTGCTGGTCGACTTCATTCGCGGGATTATCCACGACACGATGGGAGCCTCCGGGATGCGATATTTCCCGCTCATCAGCGCCCTCTTTTTGTTCATCTTATTTTCAAATCTGGTCGGTCTTATACCTGGATCCTATACCATTACCAGCCAAATTATTGTGACCGGGGTGTTCGCTGTAGGGGTCTATTTACTTAGTCTTATCGTTGGATTTCAACTGCATGGGGCAAAATTCCTGGGCATACTCGTTCCCCCAGGCACGCCAGGCTGGCTCCTTCCCTTAATGATTCCCATTGAATTAATTAGTCAAATAGCCAGACCAATCTCACTGGCCGTTCGATTATTCGCCAATATGACTGCAGGCCATGTGATTCTTGGGGTATTGTTCGGCCTCACCATTGCCGGCGGCCTGCTGATAGGATGGCTGCCCTTTTCCTTTACCATCGCTCTCTATGGATTAGAAGTCGGAATTGCCTTTATTCAGGCCTATATTTTTACCGTTTTAACCTGCGTCTATATCGGCGACGCGATGCATTTACACTAACTGGCATTCAAACGAAACGATCAGAGGACGTTTTTACAATTAGTCCCTTTTAAACTGGGAGGACAACACTACAATGGATTCTGCAGCAGCAGCACTTTTGGGAATGGGCCTGGCAGCGGCGGGCTTTGCGGGTGCCGGTATCGGCATCGGGTATATTTTTGGAAAAATGATTGAGGCGGTTGCCCGTCAACCCGAGGCGGAAGCTCGAGTCGGCAAGTACATGTGGATCGGGTTTGCCTTGGTCGAAGCTATCGCGCTTTACGGACTGGTCATTGCCTTTATCATCATGGGCAAAGGATAAAGGGCTCCTGACCTATGCCACAATTTGACTCACATTTCTTTTCGTCGCTGATATTTTGGGAACTCCTGTCATTTGGGATCCTCCTCTGGGTGCTTTACAAGTACGCCCTCCCCCCGATCCTGGAAACGCTGGAAACCCGGGAACGAAAGATCAGGGAAAGCCTCGACCAGGCCGAACAAAACCGGCTTGCCGCAGAACGAAAGCTCAAGGAATACGATGCCAAACTGCAGGTGGCTGCCAAAGAAGTGGAAACAATCCTGGCAGAGGCCAAGCAGCAGGCTCAACGACTGCTTGATGAAAATGAGCAACGGCTTCGTGCCGAATCCCAGAGAATTAAAGAGGAAACGACACAAGACATTGAGCGGGAGCGACGTAAGGCCATTCAAGACATCAAGACCCAATCTGCTGAGCTGGCCCTCATGATTGCGGAAAAGGTGATCGGTCGAAGCCTATCGGACGATGATCATCGGCGATATGCCGAAGAAGCCCTCGCAGCCGTCGCTGCCCAATCAAAAAACTAAGGCATTCCCCAATCTCTCCGAATACCCCCAAGCACAAAGCTATTCTTTCAAGAATCGCCTACAACAAAACGCCACACACAATAAAAAAGAGGGAAGAATCACTTCCCTCTTTTTTTATGGTGTTTCCAAGAACACTTGCAAACAACAGTTTTTGAGTGGGACTTTCCCAGGGACCCGCTCCCAAACATCATGATCTACGCTTCAATCGTTTGTTGAAAGATTCCCACCTCCGGCCCGATATCCTTCTAAGTCCAGTGTGACCGTTTGAAATCCCAGCTTCTTAAATTCCTCCACTAAACGGGATCTGCCCGGTTCTTGTGTCAAAATCGACATTTGGGTTGGGGCAATCTCGATTCTCGCTAAATCGCCGTGAAGGCGAACCCGCACTTGCGTCACTCCTTGAGCCACCAAAAAGGCCTCGGCACGCTCTACCCGTGAAAGATAGGCTTTTGTAATGGGGAGGCCACGCGTAATTCGTGATGACAAACAGGCGGCAGCCGGCTTATTCCAATTTGCCAACCCCAAACCTTTTGCCAATTCCCGAATATCCGCCTTACCGAATCCCGCTTCAACCAAAGGACTCCGCACGCCAAGTTGTCGGGCCGCATTAATACCGGGACGTTCTTCTCCCAAGTCATCCACATTAGTCCCGTCTACGATTGTCTGAAAACCCACGGCATCCCGAAGGCTGGAAAGCAACCGGTATAAGTCTGTCTTGCAATGAAAGCACCGGGTTGCATCATTTTTGACAAACGCATCAATTTGCAACTGATCCGTTTCCACAAATTGCAAGGGCGCCCCGATCGCGGCGCTTAATCGCTTGACCTCTTCCACTTCCAGTGATGGAAATGTTGGCGAAATCGCCGTGACCGCTTTGGTCTGCGCACCAAGTGCGTCAAAGCCCACTTTTAACACGAGGGTGCTGTCGACTCCTCCAGAAAACGCGATTACTACCGATCCCATTTGGTGAAAGAGTTCCTGCAAGGCCTCGTACTTCCCCTGCAGAGTTGGGTCAAGGCTGAGCATAGAGAGGGAGACTCCTTTTCTTATTCGTAGTCGTCTGATTTAAGACTTCGGAAGCTGATCGGCCCAATTGGCCGCAAGCTCCCAACACATCATCTCCCCGGCTTTTTCGGAGAAACACATCCAGACCTTTGCTTCTTACAATATTTTGAAAGACATCAATAACTTCTGATGACGGACGCCGAAACGGATTACCCGGGAATTCATTAAAGGGAATCAAATTCACCTTGCACCGGATTCCCTGTAAAATCCGCACCAAACGCCTGGCATCATCCGGTGAGTCATTGACCCCGGCTAACAACACATACTCAAACGTCAGAGGGCGCTCGCTGAATTGGGTATATTCGCGACAGGCATCGAGCAATTCGGATAAATCATAGCGCCCATTCACTGCAGGCATCAGACGTGAACGCTGCTCATTGGATGTGCCATTTAAGGATATGGCCAGATTCACGCCTAATCGCCGCAAATCTGGAAATCGCGGAATCCATCCTGCGGTTGACACCGTAATACGTCGTGGAGAAAAACCCAAACCCCACTCAATATTGGTGAGACGCTGGATCGCTTCGGCGACCGGCTCAAAATTCACCAATGGTTCTCCCATTCCCATGAATACCAAGGAAGACAGATGCTCCCCTTCCGGCAGATAGGCTTGGACATTCAACACTTGCCCGACAATTTCATGCGCGCGCAAACTTCGCTTCAGGCCCATTTCAGCCGTTAAACAAAAGCCACAATCCAGCGTGCAGCCGACTTGAGATGACAGACACAATGTCCGTCGACGACCCTCCGGGATTAATATCGTTTCCACAGCCAAACCATCCTCCAAATTCCATACAAACTTTACGGTGCCATCATTGGCAATGGTTGGAGGCAAAGACTCCATGCGGTGAATGGTCGCCACCTCCTGCAACCTGGACCGGTCGGCTTTTGACAAGTTGGTCATCGATTCAATATCCACTGCATGATGTTGGTAGAGCCATCGAAGGATTTGGTTGGCCCGATATTGTGGCCAACCGAATTGCTGAATAAAGGCATTCAGTTCATTCGCGCTGAGGGCAAGCAGGTTAAGATGATCGGTATTTTTGGTCATCACGGCTAAATCCAACAATCACATATTTCAACGATGATAGCATCCCGACATTCCCAAGCCACCTCAAGAAAGGTGGAGAATTTCTCGAAATGCTAAATTAATACTAGGTATTTCTACACCACAATCTGTTGTTGTTTCCTCACGGTATGCTTCAAACGACGAGTTGTTTCTTACCATACTTCCGAACAGTAAATCCTCATCAATAAATGATATCACCACATTATTGACATTTAATATAGAAATTTCTTTCAAGTCTCCAAAACCAAACAGCAAAACAAATTTCCCCACCACGTTACAATACCTAGTTAATAAGGCACACTTATGAATCGTAAGGATGAATAACATACCAAATATTGATTTTATAAAATCATAAGGCACTAAGTTTAGGCTTTCATTTTAAACATGTAATTTTATAATTATCTCTTCACAAACATGCCATTGATTTACAAACAACCAATCGTAATTTGCATATTTGTTTGAAGTCATCCTTTAAAAATAAAAATTTAAAGCTTGCTTGTTGACTTTGCTTTAAAACACGAATAGAATGAGACTCAACATATGGTGGAGTTTGCGAAATGGAGGACCAAAATGACCAGCTTAAAGATATCAGCGATGGGCTGGAGCAGCGCATCAGTGTTTATGAGCGCAAACTCAAGGATCTCCAAAAAAAACGGGAGCAGGTAGGTGAGGAAATTGCGACGGTTGAGAAATATTTGGAGTTGGCAAAAACCCTCTATCGCGTCGAAGCTGACAAAGCGAAGCTGGCGAGTCTCTCAAGCCAGATCTTCTCGGAAAAAGAGGGACATCTGTCCTCAGCCGACACGGATGTCGCGTCTAAGTCGAGGGAAATTCTTCTAGGCCGAAGCAAATATGTGGGCATGAGCGTCCCTGATGCAGTGTACATGGTTCTCCAGGAGGTAGGTCGTCCATTGCACGCCAAAGAACTTTTTCAACGCCTCAAAGAAGGCGGGATGCCCATCAGGGGAAAAACTCCAGTCACCTCTGTCGCTACATCCTTAAAAAGGGACCCTCGTTTTCGTAAAGTGGGGCCCAATACATTTGAAGTCAATCACGAAAAATCTTTAACCAAAGCCGTCTGATCCGCATGACGGACATGATTGTATGATCTGAAAGGGGGTGAGTGAATTGGCAGCAACGAAAAAGAAAGCCGCTCCAAAGAAAAAGGCCGCGGCCGCAAAACCCAAAGCAAAAGCAAAAACCAAGAAGAAGTAGCTGTAGATCCCACCTGCAGTGCCACCGGGAGTGGGGCCACCCACTCCCGGTGTGTTTTTCTCCTCAAATCCCTTAAACACTCACACAACTAATTCACATGATCGCATCCTGACGCTTGGGATTTCAGCAGACTTCAGGTATGCTCAAAAACGGTCTGTTTCCCATCATCTATGGCACTATCCCCTACCGACTATCACTCGTTAACCCGTATCGCCATTCAAGCCGCCAGGCAGGGCGGAGCGATCCTGCTCGACTATGCCAAAAAAGGATTTCAAATCCATCAAAAGGATCAAGCCATCAACCTGGTCACCGAAGCTGACCTGCGCTCAGAAGAAGCCGTCATTCAGACCATCCGACATGCGTTTCCCGAACACCAGATCCTCAGCGAAGAACAGGGCCTGCAGGACATCCCCACCCATCCCGTCAAATGGATCGTCGATCCCTTGGACGGCACCACCAATTTCACCCATGGCTTTCCCATGTACAATGTCTCCATCGGGGTGGAATATGAAGGCACGTGTGTCCTAGGAGTGGTCTATGATCCCACACGGGACGAATTGTTTCTGGGGCAACAAGGGAAAGGGGCCACACTCAACGGCACACCCATTCATGTCTCGGCGACACCCCAATTAAATCAAGCGTTACTCGTCACCGGCTTTGCCTATGACGTGCACACCGCCAAAGATAACAATCTTAAGGAATTTTGCGCATTCACCCTCCGTGCGCGCGGGATGCGCCGCACCGGCACCGCCGCGATTGATCTCTGCTACCTCGCCTGCGGCCGATTCGATGGCTTTTGGGAATTACAACTCAATCCGTGGGACACTGCGGCAGGAAAGGTCATCCTGGAAGAGGCCGGAGGAAAGTTAACAAATTATGCGGGCGAACCCTACTCCATCTATGGCAGCACCCTTATCGCCACCAACGGCCATATCCATCAGGAGATGGCTGAGGTACTCAAGAAATGTCGTCAAGAATAAGCCTGGCATCTCCCCCCTTGATCGAAACCGGATCATAATTTCATTAAGTGCTCTTTCCTCCAACCTTTTCGCTATCTATTGATCTTTATATACCTCTTCACAAACATCCTGTTATGTCGGTTCGGCTAGGAGCTGCTGAATAGTTTTTTCGGTTTCCTCATAGCTACCTTCACCGATCTTGGTGTATTGAATATTACCCTTTTTATCAATTAAATACAGCGTCGGCCAATAACGGTTGCGGTACTGCCGCCAGTTCAGGAATTCATTATCGATGGGCACGGCATAGGGAATATGGTGTTCCTGAATGTAGCCTTTGACCTTTTCCACATCGTATTCATATTTGAATTCGGGCGAATGCACCGCAATCACAACCAGCCCTTGTTTGGCGTACTTGTCGTGCCATTCTTTGACATAGGGCTCGATGTTCCGGCAACTCCAGCATCCAAACGTCCAGAACTCCACCATTACCACCTTGCCGCGCAATTTCTCCAGTTGTAACGGCTCGGAATTCAACCATGTCGGGCTGGTAATTTCGGGAGCAGGAATACCTGTCGCCAGACTCATCGAAGAAAAATAGAATACCCAACCCGTTATTCCTAAAATGGTCAAACCCGTCAGTATACCCTTCCGTGCTTGCTTCATGTGTTGCCTCTGTGTTGAATGGATGCGTGTAGGACAAGAAATCTTTTGTGATTTCTACTTTTTGTGATTTCTACTTCTCTCGGGATCATTCCAACCAGCTGATGAATGGTCTTTTCTTCCAATCACCCGTTACAAGTCATCTTAGATCCTATTAAGACAAGAGCCCGTCAGCGTGCTGAAGGTGGACCGGGAAAAATATGTCAAATCAAAAACCTTGGAAAGTCTGAGGGAAATAGTGAGGGTGAACCCCGCACTCATTAGCAGAGATAGGATTTTCAGGAAACAGCCATTAGTCGAAACGTCCGATATTGAGCAACCTTGATTCTTTACTACCCCATATCCCGGAAGCTGTGATCGGGATTACGTTCGCCGGCAAAGTTTTTCGACCATGAACTGCGAAACAGGACGACCGCTCGATCCCGGCTGTCTTTGACGACGAGAGCATCAGAGGGCGGCTTAAAGGTCTTAACATCGCCTACCAGCCAGGCGCTGGATTCATAGGGCAACACATCCACCACCACTTTGACGCGGTATTCGCTTTGTAGACGGAATTCCAGCACATCAAACTGAAGTTTGCCGACCGCAGCCACAAAAAATTCAAGTTCGTCTAGACTTCGAAGGATTTGAATGGTCCCTTCCCTGGCGAGTTGCTCGATTCCTTTGTCGAACGATTTGCGCATTCCCGTATCGGTCGGACGCACACGGGCAAAGACTTCCGGTTGAAATTGTGGGAGCGGTTTATAATTAAAGCCGTCCGCCACGGAAATCGTGTCACCGATTTGAAAAATTCCCGGATTGATAATCCCAATGACATCGCCGGGATAGGCCACATCGACCGTATTGCGTTCCTTCGCCACCATACTGTGGGGCCGTGAGAGCCGAACCTCCGTGTTGGTCCGATGATGTTTGACCACCACATCCCGCTCGAATCTCCCCGAACAGACTCGTAAAAAAGCCGTGCTGTCGCGATGGCGTGGATTCATGTTGGCCTGGAGTTTGAATACATAGGCGCTAAATGGTGTATCCACCGGATCGATCATCAGCTCACGGCCATCCGGGGCATCCGCTAATCGACCGTGAGCGGGAGGCGCCAGATCCACAAATGCATCGAAGAATGCTTCCACACCGAAATTGGTCATGGCAGATCCGAAGAAGACGGGCGTGACTTTTCCATTTTGAAAATCATCTTTCGAGAAGGGATTCCCAGCGATATCCAGCAATTCCAAATCATGCATCAATTCATCCCAAATATACCCCGCCATACGGTCTTTCACCGAGGGATCATCCAATGAGAGTTCCATAAGATCCGGTTTCGCCGCCCCTCCCGCAGCCGTTTTGGCATAGAGCAACACTTTTCGGGTTTGCCGGTTCACCACACCAAGAAAATCCTGTCCGGACCCGATGGGCCAGTTGATGGGACTGGCATGAATGCCCAATACGTCCTCCACTTCCGACATGAGGTCCAGCGGAGCCCGTCCCGGCAAATCCATCTTATTGATGAAAGTCAATACAGGAATCCGGCGGAGACGGCAGACTTCAAACAGTTTTCGTGTTTGCGTTTCAACACCCTTCGCCGCGTCAATGACCATGATCGCGCTATCGGCCGCCGTGAGTGTCCGGTACGTGTCCTCGCAAAAATCCTGATGGCCAGGCGTATCCAACACATTGATCACAGCCTGTTTATAAGGAAATTGCATCGCCGAGGCCGTAATGGAGATGCCGCGCTCCTGCTCCATTTCCATCCAATCCGACGTGGCCATTTTCCGGTTTTTTCGCCCACCGACCATACCGGCGGTGCGGACCAGCCCTGAGTAAAGCAGGAGTTTTTCGGTCAACGTGGTTTTACCGGCGTCCGGATGGCTGATGATGGCAAAGGTCCGACGCTTGTTCGCTTCTGACCGGATTTCTTGTTTGAGTTGGAGTGTCGTCATATTACCTTTCGAGCGAACGGGCCCGACCTATTACAATTTTTCCAACTGACCCTGCGCCCGGGCCAGACTCAGACGGGAGGCATTAAATGTGAAAAGGCCTTCAATCAAATTATCTCTCGCTTGCGCCACACGGGTTTGCGCATCAGTGACTTCAATATTCGTGGCGACACCGACTGCGAATCGTTCACGTGAGAGTTCCAATTCAGTCAGTGAAAGTTTTAAGCCTTCTTCCGCAACCGCGACTTGCTGTTTGGCCGAACTCATGGTGATCAGCGCATCACGAACTTCCAATCCCACTTGGTATTGCACATCCTGCGTTCTGATGGCTTCCTGTCTGAGTAGACTGCGGCTCTCTGAAATTCTGGCTTCCCGCATTCCGCCATCGAAAATCGGCACCCTCATTAATACCTGAACATTGTCGGTGGTCAACGCATTGGGGATTTGATTGCCAATCATGCCCACATCCCCCAGGGCCTGAATAGTAGGAACCCGTTCGTTCGTCACTGAACTTAACGACAAGGAGGCCAGACGCTCACGGTTCTGCTGAGCCTTTAGTTCGGTCCGGTTTTCCTTCGCCACCTGCAAGGCTTCTCCGATGGATTGTTCGGAGACATTCACCATTTTCATTTCATCCGTGAGTACCAGCCGCACCTCGAAGGATAACCCCATGGCACGAATCAGATTGAGTTTGGCACGATCCCGTTCATTTTCAGCGACTAATAATCGCTGTCTGGCGTTTTCCAATTGAACCTTCGCACGGGTCACATCCAGACTGGTCGCCATTCCGGCTGATTTTCGTTCCGCCGCCAAACGCAGTAATTCCTTATTCAACGCCACATCTGCGGTCCGAGCATCCACCGCCGCCTTGGCCCGAAGCGTTTCCAAATAAATCAGACCTGCGGTCGCCATGGTATCCCGTTTGGTGACTTCGGCATCCAACCCTGCCACATCCACTCCCGCCTTGGCAGCCCGCCATTTTTGAATGAGACTCAAGCTGAACACATTCTGGGTGAGAAAAGCCCGCATTTCGTAAAAATCCCTGGGGCCAACGACAGTGGCATTTGAACCAAACGACCCCGTAAAGAATCGGCGCCGGGCTGCGCCTGCCGTCCCTGAAAGATTGGGCAATAATTCACCGAGTTGTGTATTCGCGACATCCTGCGCCTGAGTAATACGTTCGTTAAACAAACGGACGGTTGGATTTTGATCGACAGCCGCATCCATCGCCTCTCGCAAACTCAGCCGCAACTCGGGAAGGTCCCGGGCCGTTGAAGGCTCCGGGGAAGCCGCCCAGGTCACGGCACCGAATCCGCCAAACACCACAAGACATACCACGCATAGCCCCACCGTCTTCCAAAACTGACCTCCCATCATATCTTGTCCCTTCGCCACCAGGTCACAAAGCGCCCCCCGACGGCTGTTCAGCTAAATGAGGATTTCTGGCCTCTGCCCACTTACGTTGCGTATCAACGACCAAGGTAAACAATGCCGGAATAACAATAAGGGTGAACACTGTGGAGACCAAGAGGCCACCCAGCACCACACTTCCGATACCCCGATACAGCTCAGAGCCCGCGCCGGATGAGACCACAAGCGGAAAAAGACCAAAGAGCGTCGTGAGTGTCGTCATCATAATCGGCCGAACGCGAATTTTGACGGATTCACGAATTGCCTCCCGAAGAGGTAATCCTTGTCCCGATTCTCCTCCAAACGAATCTCCCTCTTCCGGTCCCCTCATGAAATTCAAGGCCTGGTGCACCACCAGAATGGCATTATTGACCACCACCCCGATGAGGATAACAAAGCCCAACATGGTCAGCACATCTAATGGTTGATACGCGATAAAATTGTTGACCAGAGAAAGCCCCAGAAATCCACCGGCCGCAGCAAACGGCACCGTAAATATAATGACCAGAGGATAGAGAAAACTTTCGAACAACGCCGCCATCAGGAGGTAGGTAATGGTAAAGGCCAACAGAAAATTCCATTTTAGCGCATCATAGGTTTCGGTAAGATCATCGGCCGTCCCCGACAGGCGGACATTATATAAACGCCCTAACGTCCCACTTTCTTTCAATGGCCCAAGGATTTGCGTTCGAATTACATCCATCGCCTCCTCCAGCGCCATCTCGACCGGCGGGATCACCTGAATCACAATGGATCGTTCCCGTTCAATATGATTAATTTGTTCCGGGCCAGCTACCAGGGAGATATCAGCAATATTCCCGACCGTGGTTAATTGCCCGCCCTTGGTATAAATTGGGATCGAAGTTAGCGACTGCGTCTGATTGGCATATTTATCGATACCCCGAATCGTAAGATCAACCTCATCTCCTTCAAATTGGTAATCACTGGCCTTTGCCCCATCGACGAGGGCATCAATGGTAAATCCGAGTTCCTGATTCGTCATTTGCACATCGGCCGCACGATCCCGTTTGACGGTGACCCGGACTTCCGGACTTCCCAAATCCAAACTGGGAATGGGTCTGACCTGTGCCTCGGGGAGCACCCCTTTCACCTGACCAAACACCTGAACACCTAATTGAACAAGCGTGTCCAACTCCGGCCCGGTGATCTCAATATCGATATTTCGCCCCTCGCCCAAGCCACGCTCGAACAGGCCGCGTTGCGTGATGATCCCAATCACACCCGGAAGATCCGCCGTGGCTCGACGAAACAGGGGGATCAATTCCTTCACACGGCTCGGATCATTCACTCGACCGCCCATAAAGACGGATCGCCCCCGTGCCACATAGAAAAAATTGGCAATACTGGGGCCATCTAAAGCGGCCTCCTCCAGAGAACCGGGCTTGGCATCCCAATAGGGGCTGAGGGTCGATTCAATCGGCTGTCCCATTTTGACAAATTCGTGAGTGTTATACCCCGGAGGAGGCAGCAGAATGCCAATGACAAGATTCCGGTTTCCCTGAGGAAGATACTCCGCCTTCGGTAACAAAGCCCAGCTTCCCAGTATCGCAAGAGAGGTGAATCCCAGAATCGTCACACTTCGCCAGAAGACACTGCCGCTCAAACCATAGACCAAAGAACCCAGGGCCTCTTTGATACGATCCAACCAGGAATGCCGTCCGGCCGTCGAACCATCCTCCACAAATCCTGCGCTAGTCCACGTATCGGGTGCTTGCTCCCCTTTGGACTTTTTCACCGTGGTTAACACTCGTGCAGACAATGATGGAATCACCGTCATTGAGACCACAAGGCTCAACCCCACTCCTGCACTAATTGCAATAGCAATATCCCGAAACAATTGACCGGATTGTTCTTCCATGAACACAATGGGAACAAATACAGCAATAGTCGTGAGGGTACTGGCCAAGACGGCACCCCACACCTCCACAGTGCCATCGTATGCCGCTTGGAATAACGATTTGCCCAATTCCCGATGACGATAAATATTTTCCAATACCACAATGGAGTTATCCACCAACATCCCGGCAGCAAACGTCATTCCCGCTAAACTGATGACATTGAAATTCCGGCCCAACGCCCACAGCATAATAAACGTCCCCATCATGCTGATCGGAATGGCCAAACCGACCACCAGGGTGCTACTGCCCGTGCGGAGGAATACATACAAAATGGAAATCGCCAATATACTCCCGACGATCAAATTTTGCTGGACAAGAGTCAGGGATCGGTTAATGTAAGTGGTTTCATCATAGACCTGAAATAACTGAAACCCCCGCGCATTCAAAATTTCTTCATTAAGCTCACTGGCGGCCTCCCGGAGACCATCCATGGCTTCCAACACATTGGCCCCGGTCTGCCGTATCGCGTTGATTGCGATGGCTGGATGGCCTTTTTGTCGCACCACAACGGTCGGATCCTTGTAATCAATATTGGCAGTCGCCACATCCCGCACATACACCGACGCGCCATCACGCCGGGCGATGATGACATTTTCCACATCCTGGGGACTGAGGTATTCCCCCACTGTACGTACGACATACGACCGTTTACCCTCATCGAAATCTCCGGCACTGTAGTCCCTATTCTCCTGATCTAACGCTTGAGCCAGGTCCATAATGGTTAACGCTCTGGACGCTAATTTAGCCGGATCGACCGTTACCCGAAGCTCCCGCTCCCGCCCCCCGTAGACATTCGAAGCCGCAACACCCTGGACCCGTTCAAAACGGGCTTTGATGATATCCTCTGCAAAATCCCGCATGGTTTCAATGTTGACGGGATTCCCTTCCAAAGTGTCTAAAATAAACCAGGCCATGGCGGCTCCACGGGTATCCGCGCTGCTAATGACGGGTTCATCCGCCTCAAGCGGGTATTCCTTGACCTGATTCAACCGGTTGGAAACTTGGAGTAAGGCAGTATCCGTGTTTGTTCCTGTGGGAAATCGGAGAATGATTTTTCCCTGACCGTAGGAACTTTCGCTGAACATTTTTTCCAGTCCTTCGACGCCTTTGAGTTGCTCTTCCTGCTCGTCGATGATTTCACGCTCGACTTCATGCGGGCTTCCCCCAGGCCAAACGGTATCCACGGTGACCTCATGCTTTTCCACATCAGGTGCCAATTGAACCGGGAGCTTCACCAACGCCACAATGCCGAACAACACCACTAAGAGCACACCCACTGCCGTGCTGACCGGATAACGGATGGCGGAATGAACCAGATTCATGTTTTTACGGGCTCCTCTAAAATTCTGACCGACTGCCCGGGCAGGAGGCGCTCATTCCCTTCCACGACTATCTGCATGCCTTCTTCAATAGCTCCCTGTACTTCTACCACGTCCTCAAAATGGGCGACGGGGATCACCGCTACCTGCGTAACAGTGTTGTTGGCCACAATAAAAGCAAATTCCTTTCCCCCTTTGAGCACCAGAGCATCCTTGGGGATCACGACCGCCTGGTAAGGAGCGCCCACCGCTAACTTCACCCGTGCAACCATCCCGCTTTTAATGCGTAACTCCGGATTGGCCAACACGACTTTGACCGGAAATGTCCGTGCCGACCGATCGGCTTGCGCGATGACCGAAAAGACTGTTCCCTCAACCTCAACTCCAGGAAGGGCATCGAACTCCGCCATCACTGGATCCCCGACCCTGACATCCCGCACATATTCTTCCGGGAGCGGCACTTGCACCTCAACCTGGGACAGGTCCACCAATTCCACCACTGGGCCCCCCTCTTCAACCCACTGACCGATTTCCGTATATTCTTTCGTGATCCAGCCGGGAAAAGGCGCCATGACCCTTGATTTGGTTAATTGATCGCGTACCAGTCGAATTTCCGCTTCTAATTGAATCAGCCGCTTTTCCAAAGCGCTTTCTTCAACAACCGCATCATCCATTTCCTTTTGAGTCACCAGTTCTTTGGCAAACAACACTTTGATTCGGTCCAAATCCTTTTGCGCCTGTTCATAGCGGGCTTTGGCTTCACGATGCGAAGCTACTGCCGAGTCAAGGCGGATGTCCAGCGTGTCTGTCCGAAGACTGGCAAGCAGTTGGCCTTTTTTCACAAACTGCCCTTCTTTACCGGGAAAGGCTTTGACCAGCCCGGCCACTTCACTGGCCACGAGACTTCGCTTGCGTGGCTCCGCTGTGCCAACCAATGAGACGGATCGCTGAACCTGCTTGCTCGAAACGGTCACAACCTTAACCGGAGAAGGTGGACGCCCCGTTGGCGGCTGGGCCGCCTCCTGTTCGCTACACCCCTGCAAACACTGCACACCTAGGACCAGGGCAAAAACCAGCCAGATAGAGCTTTTGGTCAGACATGTCATACGTTTACATTGGCCTTTTTAAGGTTGAAGTCCCGAGGCCGTCAAGCAACAACGACCCCAACCACTTGCCTTTGTCTACAAGCGATTCTTTGGGGCCGGACTGGAGAATCCAAAGATAGATGGTGGAGTTTAACATGCCATGAAACGCCAAGGAGGTATCTTTGGGATTCACTTTGCGGAATTCTCCGGTCCTGATGCCCTCCTTAATGAGATTCGCAACGAGATCGATTTGTGCCAGGTACCGTTTCCACACCCGCTCGCCAAATGCGCTTTTCACCGTCCATTCAAACCCGCTCCATTCAGAGACATAAATCCGGAAGAACGCACGGTTTTGATCAGCGAAAGCTAACTTCACCTGAATCACCGCACGTAACTTCTCCTGGGCCGGGAGACGGCTGTGCGCCGCTTCTTCCAAAAGCCGGAGTAATTCCTCCACCTTGGCTTCCACCAGAGAGATATAGATGTCTTCTTTGCTTTTAAAAAACCGGTACACCGTCCCCATAGCAAATTGCGCGTCCTCAGCGATTTCGGCCATGCTGGTTTTGAAAAACCCGTTCTGGGAAAACTTTCGCTCCGCGGCCAGCAAAATTTCTTCACGCCGGGCTTCATATTCCCGCTGCTTTCTTTCCGCCCGAGGATTGGGAGTCGCTTTCATACAGTGCCTTTTACCGAAATAGTTTTAATCGGCCTTGAATACTAATTCTAAAAGATGAATAGCTATTCCACAATATGAACCTCTGATTCAATTCATTATCGGTCCCATTCATCTTTCAGTGATGGGCAAAATTTACCGTGAACCCTATTTCTTGACTAAGGGCTCCGAACTTTGAATTCCTTAGGTAAAATTCTCACATCCCCTCTTTGAACATATAGCAAGGGAAAATGGGGTTAAAACGTTATCCACACTTCCCATCCTCCCTCGCCTTCCATGGATTCAGGGTGAAAAGAGAAAAACAGGGGAGAATACTATTTGGACACGGCGACGGAGACTACACGATTTCTTTACACGTATAGAGGAAATTTGCTTGGAGCGCTCTAAAGAGAAGATGATGAGTAGAGACCGGCCTCTTCAAATTCCCGAGGAAAAATCTTAATTAGGATACTCATTTAAAGGAGGGGAAGGGAAATTCCCGTCAGTTTATTTCGGCCTGAGAGAAAGAATGGTTGGTCTTTTTCAGGCTAGATGGCTGGTATTTGCATCTAACCATCCAATTCGGGTGGTTTGGGCCGAGTGAAATATTTCCCGCAACAAGGCCTACGAGGTCTCTTCGCGAAATGATCCTAAAAACAGATTCCCGCAAAGAAGAGCACCGCCTATTAATAAGCCTCCCACACCCGTATACACGAAAATTTCCGTCAGAAAATGTTCATGAGCCGGACCACGCCCGATGGAGGGGGCCAGAAGAAACATGGTCAGCCAAGAAAGCGGATACAAACTGCTGAGGCCAAGAAAAATTGCGGAGGCTTTTTTGTATCTGGATTTCATTCCAGACAACATGGTGAGTATGATTAGTCCCAGTGAAAAGGCCGCAATACCCGTTCCATGGAAGTGCGCACGTTGGGCATATCGCCAAATCTTATCCGCACTTTTGGCATCATGGACTGTGGGATTCGCTTCAATTCCCCGTTTAATATAATTTTTATACATATCTTCATTGATACCGAAAAGAATTCCCATTCCCACACCGAACATCAATCCCAATAGCACGAGGCCCAGCCCGATTTTCACCACTTCAATCTCTTTGGTCATCATGTTCACGATCAATCTCCCATCATCCTCTAATAAATAAAGACTGCCAGTCGCGTATTTCTCAAAATACCCATCCGATCCATCACATCCATGCGGTGATGCGTATCTCCCCAATCCCCATGCTAAATTCTCCAAAAGAATTAAATCTGCCCGTTTGCTCAGACATGTGAACATGGAGGTCGCGGATCACACTCGCTCATCCACGGCGGGCGATTCTAGCTTGGCGCACACGCCCCCCAACGGGGCTCGCTCCGGGTGCAAAGGGCCACTATACAGAGTGGCAAAATAAATATTTCAAGGTCATCACATATGACAAGCGGTGCGTGCGCAGTAACTTCAGAAAATTTGCCTTCTTTCTCTCATTTATGGGAATGAAATCACCCGCGGCCTCATTTAACTGAGAAAATTTCCTGTAGTTCTAAACCCCTTCCCCATTTTGCCCCCCGGAGACGCCCCCTGACACAATAAATGCCATGACATCCGCACTTTCTGCCTCCAATGGATGAACTTGTTCTTTGGGAAAGATCAAGATATTTCCCGCAAAATTATAGGATTGCGGAAAATAGACGGCCACATGATCGAGCAGGCCGAGAAATTCCAAATCCGTTCGAGTCACAAAGCCTACCGCTTCGGCATGACCACCGGGAACCAGAGACACCAAAACCGGCTGATCGAACCGCCGCTTTTCTCCCATAAACGCGGCAATCAGATCTTTGAGCGAGGTATAGAGAATTTTGACGAAAGGCGCTTTTACCAACACCCGTTCCAATATATCCAACATTTTTTGTACAAACACGGTGGACGCATATCGGCCGGTTAAGGTGATTAACCCGACCGTGATCAGAAATCCCACACCCGGTATGGGGATATTTAACCAGCCATCAATTGTTTGAAGTACCAACCACGCCACATACAACGTCGTCACTACCGGCACCAGGATTAACAGACCTTCAAAAAAATTCCTGGCCAGATCGTTCATATTGATATTGTCCCAAAACTTGGGCCGTTGTAATTCCATATCAGACTACCCCCATAAAAAAGTGAACACCCGCATGGTCAGCTCACCAAACACTGCCATTTCAAAACTTCGCATTTTTCCTGCAAAAATCAGCAATGGGCAGACCGTCTCCCCATGAAAGAATGTACCCTACCGCCAAAAGTCACACAAACGCGGAGCGATGGTCAACATGAGGGATGATGGGTGGTTACAGGGAACAGGGCAATGCAGTACAATCGGCTCAACATATTCTTAAGAGGGGGAACATGCATGGCACAAAGCAGTTCGGAAACGACAACAGCAGCAGCAGCAAACGATTCCCAGGAAACAGAAATTCTCTATGTCGTGATTCAACGGGATGGCAAGCAGGTCAGTGCTAAATGGGGACTCCATCCGAATCTCAAAGAAGAGTTGAAACCTGAAGAGTGGAAAGAGCTGACCGAAGTGATGGGAAAAGTCACCACCCTTGTCGGAGGTCGTTTTTCACAAGTCTTACATAAGGCCGAAGAAGAATCAGGTGGTACTGCTTGAAAGCGACCGCCCGTTGCTTTTTCTCCAGTTACTGAAGGTCACATTTCCTGCGGACAACGGCATTCTCAATTTCTCATCACGTTCGACTCCTCAAGACTCTTCCGGCAAGATCTCCTCTCAGGCGGGCCGAGTTTCGCTTTTACACGCTGGCTCTCCACCGCCAAAACAAAAGTGGGCCGAGAGGAGAGGTAACCCATCGGAACATGCCACAGACTCACGACCGGTACAAACATCTTCACTGCATTTATCAGAACCTGCATCATGAATGCTGAGCAAGCAATAATGAGAACAAACCGTGATAGAGTTGTCATCCTGAGGGAACCGAGGGATCTCGCACAGCCGTGGCACTTCAACGCGGGCTCAGACCCTTGGCCATTGGATCAAGTGAAGAGCCCTGCAATCACAATTGGCCCATCCAATGTCTAACCATGGAAATGAAAATTTTTACCCTAAAGGTACCCATTTTCCCGAAACCAGATAACGGCATCCTCAATTGCCCCTTGGGGGCCACTCCGCGGATAATCCAATTCTCGCAGAGCTTTTGAGCAATCGTAATGCTGCATGTGCGCCATCACTTCGACAAAAAAGGCAGACACAAAGGGGGGGCGGCGTAAGAGAGAACGTGAAACCCACTCCCCGACTTTTGCTCCCCAACGAGCGAGAGCCAATGGAACCGGAAAGAAAGGAGGCGGCACTCCAACCTCCTGCGCAATGAGTTCATTCAAGTCTTTTTGTGTCGTATTCCAGTTACCCACCAGATAGCGTTCCCCGACACGACCGCGCTCTGCCGCCCTGATCATAGCCACGGCCACATCCCGCACATCAATAATATTTACCCGACCGGGGACATACACCGGCATCCGCCCCTTCGCGACCATAAGAATATGAGTGCCGCTTGTCGGTTGCTGATCGTAGGGGCCGAAAAACTCTGTCGGAATCACCACCACTGCGGGAATACCGTGGTGAACCGATTGCAGAATCTTTTCTTCCATGGCGGCCTTGGCCATGAGATACGGATTGTTCGTATATCGGGTTGAAAATTGACAGGTTTCATTGGCTGGATGGCCGACCGTTTTGGGAAATCCCACAGTCGTGAGCGTACTGGCAAAAACGAACCGGTCCACCCTGGCCGCACGGACAGCCTCTAACACCAGTGCCGTTTCTTTCAGAGCCTGCCCTTTGGCCACCTCAACCGGAATCGTCCCAGACGGATAATACCCGGCGGTGTGATAGACCACATCCCTGCCCTCACAGCCCAGGCGCAAGGACTCTCCATCATTGAGATCACCCACCACACGCTCAACATTCAGCCCATCAATCGTGAAGGTGTTACTGGTGAATCGATGCAACACACGAACCTGGTCCCCACGCTCAAGTAGCACCCGAACTAAATTCGCTCCAAGTTGACCGGTTCCACCGATGACCAACGATTTCATCTGAAATCCCTGTCGAGTAATCGTGGAGAAAGTCCTCTTTCAGGTAGAACGTAACACCCTCTAGTCGGTTGTACAGTTGGGACCCGAGCACATACACATGTTTGCACGATGAGTGAAAAGAAATGCACGAAAACGAATAGTGCTTACTGCCCAAAACCCTGAATGGCGTTCCACGCATCATTGCCTGGTAAACCAAAGGAGGCGGGAGAATCTGCCGTTCGAACCAACGAGAGAGTCATAGGAATCATATTGGAAAAATCCTGAAAGGTCCCGGTTAAGGTTCTCCCATCATCGGACATCGTGGTTGCAGATTGGCCCATCGTTCCCAACACGGTCCGATAGAAAATGGATAATTGGTTGCCTTGCAATTGTCCTTCTCCCTCCGCGGTCACCATGGTTCCCAACACACTGGTGGTCACCTCTCTCATGACCACCCGATCTCCAATTTGTTGCAGGACATAGGACACGGTCGGTTCATTAGGATTTTTCCAGATGCCCGTCACATCAACCACGGCCCCTTTCTGGAGGGTCGCATTCAACTCCCGACGTTCGCCGGGAAGAAGTTCGACACTCTTGGTCCAAGGTCGATAGCCTTTCTTTTTGATTGCCACCTCGTATTCATCGGGAGATAATTGACCCACGACGACTGATCCCTGTGTCGTGTTTCCGACAAGTTCATCGTCGACAAATACCTCCGCATCCTTGGGAACAGTGGTGATAACCAACGCGGCCAACCTTTTTCCAGCCGAATCACCGGTATCTGTGGTGCTCCCCGGTGAAATATTTTGCGGTTCAATCCTGACTTGACGGCTAAACCCCGGCCAATTATCAACCGTGAATTGGGCAATTTGAGAGGGCTTGGCATTACCAAACTGCCGGATGATTTCCACAATGACACCGATGACTTTTCCCCGGTAGAGCAATGGTCCTCCAGAGTTCCCTTCTTCAACCGCACCAGAAAATTTAAGAATGGGACCGTCAAACCCAGACAGAGTCCCCCGGGTCACCGCCCATGGATTGCCTCCAACCTGGGGAAATCCGATTACCCGCACTTCCTCGCCCCCATGCAATTGACTCTGGGTATCCCACTCTAAAATCTGCACGTCATCGGGGAGATCTCCGCCCACTTTCAACAGGGCCAACCCTCTGGGATCCCCGCCTTCTTTGTTGATCACTTCAGCAACCAACGGTTCTTCTTGATGAGAAAAAAAAGTCACGGTGATCGACTGAGGGACTTCAGCCTCTCCCTCAATCACATGTGATGCGGTCACAATAAACACATGTTTTTTGCCCTCTCCGGCCACAAAGCCGGTTCCAACCTTTTGCCTGTTGGGGAATTGGGCCGTAACCTTGACCACCCCTTTTTTCAGCATGTCGATATCCACATCCGCCCACGCCGATGGGACCATGCCCAACATAGCAACAAGGAAGACAACCAGAGAATGGATGGATACCATCGTCAAATCCTTTACCCTGTGTATGAGATCCTCATTTGCAACCATCTTGTCACAACTATCACATGAAGCCAAGCCCACCCATAGAGCTCGTTCAGAGAAAAATCGGCAAACGTAATCATCTGGATGTCCCTGCCTAAACTTTCCTGAATCTCCCTTCCATAACACCGCAATGAGGATTCATTGGTGAGACTTTTAATTTCATCAGTTCATACTATCTGTCCTTTGTTCACTTTTTCCGTCCAGGAATTCCACCTAAAGCCCGATTAATTTCCTGACTGGTTCGAATACAGGGCTGTACCGGATGTGATCGAAGAGGGTCGGCCGAAGATTCTGTGGGTTGTCAGGAGTGCCTGTTTTGACATAGCCGGCTTTGCCCTTCAGATCCACCACCAATTTATGGCCGATCGGATCTATGCTGATTGAAGTGATCTCAAAATGGTCCAGATGGTCCAAGGCCAGAAACGCATTGGTTCCCATCGGCACCGCGGGCATTCCTTCGGGACTCACATATTCCACCGTTCCTGCAAATCCCTCCGGCGGTTTGCGTTCACCAGTCCCAGGATCCTGCGAGGAAAAGTCTATGGATTGTATCGGCAAGACTGAACTGGAAATCGGTTTCTTGCCTGTGATTTCCTTTTCTTTCATCACCAGAACCAGAGACTCATCCTGCCCAAACAGTTCCATCGTTCCCGGCTTCTTCTCAAAAATGATGTGATAGGTCAGCTCCTGATCCTGGGGAAAAGGAATGGAAAGTTCGGGCGGCGCTTGTAATCCGATTTGAATGAATTGGACGGCATGTATGCGGGACACCACCACTCGCTGTGGCCCCTCTTTCTTTCGGAATGCCAAAGTGACCGCATTATCATTGGAAACCTGCATCGTGACGACCGTCTCGTCGGTCAGCACGATACCATCGAGTTGCCCCGCAACGGCCTCCTGATGATCCGTGGGTTCAATGGTAATTTCCGAGGCCATACCAGAGCTGCCCACATCAAACTGCACGGTTCGCCCATTGACGGGGATATCGAACCAGGCTTTCGGCGGATAACTATCCGACTCCATATCATATTCAGCCGGGTCCGCAACCAACAGCCGGTCTGGACTGATAGCGAGTTTCCCGATATTTTCAATGGTCAGGGTCTCAAAGGTCATCATATCCGTCAGTCGTTTATCATCCATACCCGGCGCCACGCTAAATTCCATACGGGTGGTTTCCACATGCACCGAAATATCCGGATCGACTCGCACAAAGGAACTGCCGATCAGCAGGATGGCAAGAACCCCTCCCACCCCGGCCTTGACTCCAAAAAGAGCGACCAATTTTCCGAGCAGAGAAGGTTGGGTGGAAGAGGCCTCAGGGAGTTCAATAGGCTTTCCCTCTAATTTCCCACGGATGACAGAAAGGAGAATTTCAAATTCCTTGGATCCGGCCGTGCCTGCCCACCCAAGAAAGCACAAGGCCTGAATCCCGGTAAATGCCAATGGAATGGCATTGGTCTCCAACATGACCGGTACGACCTTTTCCGTATTCAGAGCTTCCCGAGCCTCTGCCCGCACCCACCGGGAATCTTTAGCGTGAGCGGTCCATAACACCACTACGCATTTCGCCGAAGCCAACGCGTCTTCAATCGTTTTATCCCACTCGCTTCCCACCTGAATCTGGCGATCCCACCAAACCGACATCCCTGATTGCTCCAAGGATGCAGCCAATTGTTGGGCCAAGGGTCGATCCTCGCTGGCGTAACTGATGAACACGTCCTTCATGACTGAAGGGGGGACCTCCATTTACGGGTTCACGATTGGCTGATGGTAGAAATGAATCTCTTTGGAAATGGGTTGATTGGAGGATAGAGAAAACCCACTGATGTCCAGTTTGTAGGAGCCGGGCTCTGCATCTTCGGCCTCCCAATGAATCGTAAAGGGAAGACCGGCACGTTTTCTCCTGAAGAGTTGCCTCTCAACTTCCTTGCCGGAAGCCTTGTGGGTAATGGAGGCCAGAAGTCTCGCATCCTCTCCGGTTTTTAAGGTAAAGAAATACCCTTCAATTCTCGATGGCGCATCCTTGTGATAGAGCACTGCAGGGGCCACTCGCTCTATGCTGGAAGTCGACTCGGCATCAAGGCGAACCAGTGCCCCCAATTCATAGAGACCGAGTTTGGGAGTCAGGTGTTGCAGAACAGGATCGGTCGGCCAGGCAAAGACATTCTGAAACCCTTTTTCCCAGACCCGGGCAGGCTCCACCTTATCCAACCAATAGTAGGTGCGATAATCCAGTTCCCGGACGGTCAGATACACCGCATGCTCATCATCTAAATAAAATTGAAGCTTCACTGCATTCGGAAAATTGTCAGAGGAAACCAGTTCCTGGTAATCGGCCAAAGCTGAAATCAATTCGATAGTCAATCCCGAAACCGGCTTCGGTTTGACGCCTTCCTTCCAACTGCCTAAATGATCCTGACTGCGGGATTGATATTGAATATCCAGTTGAGCCCAGGGTAACGATGGGAACCCAGCGATGAAAATCAGAATCAGGAATAATCCAAATCCACCCTTTTTCATGGCTAACAACTCCTCCACATTTTCAGGGAAGCTCTTCCTTAAAGTGCATTCGATTGGACATCCCTCTCGAAGATAACGAGGAGTCTACCGCGGACGGAAAAATGAATCTAGCGGAAAACCTTGATCGAAGCGTGAAAAGAAGTTGGAGGAATCGAGAAACCGGATCATTACATGGATACAGAACCTATTCTTCTCAAGCGGATGTTCTTTTAAAAGCGGCATCAGTCTGTCTGATATGCGGGAGCACGCTCTACAGGACTTACAAGCCGGGACACCCGGATAGACTGTGACCAGACCTCCAGTACTCCATTGTCTGTAGAGTATCCAAAGCCCCTACACACAGCGGTCAAAAACGCAAGGACCGACCGTCCAAACCAGATCCGGCTAATCGAGACGGGTAGGTAGAAGGGTCCAATGGCGGTCGAGATAACAGATGGTGCATTGGGCAATTTCCAAAGGAAGCACTAGAGGCGATCACCTTCATCTGAACACATCATTACTATTCAGGCTCGCCCTTTGCACCACTATCCGACATAAGACTCTCATGTAATGTTTTCAGTCCAAAGATCAGCTGTTGACGAATTTTGAGAGGGGCCTGAGTGGCAACCATCAATTCAAAGAACTTGATATTGTTGATCACAGAATGTATTTCTCTGGCTGAACCTCCCAGTCGTTTGGCCTCAAGATATCCACCGAGAATTTCCTTTTGATCGTTGGCTGTCAGACGCTGTGCATATAATGCCTCGAGCAGTTTGTGATCCGGGGTCAGACTCATATCCCAAAAAGATTGTCCTTTTCCGATTAACTCTTGTGCATAGGTTGATAATTCGGCAAGCCCCTCTGCGACAGAATCAGATCCTTTTACCTTCCCGCGTCGAGTTGACCGCCCTTTAGACTTATCCCACGAGAGCACAATCTCAGCCGCCAGTCGATTGCCCAAGGGATAATACACATCGTTTCGCTTTGCCGCTTTGCCGCTTTTGTAGCCCTCCGCATAACAATTCTTCATTTCCAGTAAGGCTTTCCGTTGCTCCCCCTTCTTGGTGAGGAGCATGGCTTTTCCTTTGTAGAGCTTCCCTTTGAGCGCATACCGCTCTTGTGTGTGTTGAATCGTGAGAAGGCCAGCAAGAATTTTTTCCGCATCCCTAAACAGGTCCGTGATCGGGAATTCCTTTTCCAGGGAGTCGAGCTTCTGTGTTTTTACATTTCCCTGGCTTTCAAGGCGATCGACTGCCCACCGGACTTTCAGGTTGGCTAACTGTTCCAGCGATTCCACCGTCGCATCGGCCGGTTGCAGCGTTCTCCCTCGATCATAGAATCCGACCGCCTCCGCAAAGAGGCCCAATTCTCCATAGGCCAACCCCAGCGCCGCACACATGGCCGCGGACTCCGTCCACCCTTGTCCAACACCGGCAGACAATTCTTGCAATCGGCGTCGCAACCGGGGCTCATCTTTCGGCTCGGCTGTTTTGGCCTCTTGAACCAGATTGTACAATTCCACTCGCAATTCGACAGGAGCCACCATCCGGCGTTGCCTACCCATGCTTTTCGCTCCGATCGTTAACGCAAAATCCGGGTCCCCATAACATTGGTACGCTCCCCACGTATTGGATCCGCCCTGGCGAAGAAAGATCTCCTCACGCGCCAGCCGCACGGCATCACCGAATGTTCGATTTCGGAACATCTCTTCATAGAATTTCCTGGCAAAGGTTTTGGCGGCAAGGTCGTCCACTGCCCAACCTGCCGCAACCACCGCCCGCACGCCCATACAAATCAGCTGAGTCCCCAGGTTTGAGGCGAGTTGATGAAACGGAATGTTCGCTTGTTCAGCACTGCCTTTGGTTTGTCCCAGATGGCAGCAATTCAAAAATACCAATTCGGGCACATACCGCATTTGGTCAATTTCGGCCGGTGTCAAAAACAGGCCTTCCCCCAAGACCATCCCCGTGACCGTTTTTGGTTTCGTATAAGATTCCGTTTTGGTAACTGTCGCCCCGGACTTGGCAGCCTCCTCTTCTAATGGGAATTCAAAGACGCCATGCGCCGCACAATGCACAATGCGATAGGGCTGTTGATACAGGGCAGCCAGAATCGCATCCGGTGTCGCTTCACCCTCCACGAGTTCCACGACATCACGGTACTCCTGGTGACGAATGAGTTGCGCCACTTCCCGCGCTTCGGCCGCGGCACCCGGCAAAGGAGAAAATTTTCCTGAAGATTCGTGACTGGTGGGGTCCCCAATGACGAGCGCATTGAGAGCTGTTCCATGGAGAACTTTTTCACGGAATTGTGGAACCGCCATTTGCCGCACCATCCCGGCTTCCACAGCGAGAGGACGCGAGTTGGGATCAAACCGATTGTGCAATAATTCCCAAGGATAGGCCGCCGACTTTTCATCCAACACCAGCACCATACTTCGACGGTCCGGAGCATATTCTTTCATCCGATTCGGAATGATGAGCTCAAACAGGGTGCTGGATAATTCCAGATCATTCTGGGTGGTAGCCATGGCTCGTTCCAAAAACCGTTCAATGAGTTTGCGTTGTGCCGGCTGCAAATAGGTTTCCGCCCGCGCACGATTGGTGAGGGCTTCAAATTTCAAGGAGCCGTCATTTTGGGTGGCAATGCGCAATCGTTGCCACCACCCCGCCTCTTCATCAAATGAGGCACGACGACGCCCCTCAACTCCCTCGACCATGACTTCATGGATATGCAGATGTTCACGAAAATCCTGTGATCGTCCCAGTTCCAGTAGTGACTTCGTGGCTTGAATGGCCAGATCCTGATACAACTCAAGTATCTCGACCGACTCAATGGAGCCTGTGAGACGCTCGGAATCTGCGGACGGCTTTTCAGATTCAAGTGTCTCCGTCCGTTCCAGTCGGTCCAAACGCCGATTAGCCTGAAGAATTCCACGAAGAAGCGATTGGAGGGAATCAACCAGGGACAGGCCTCCCGCACCCGTCCCAATCAGCAACATAGTCAGAGGGATTTTCAGTTTTGGACCGCACGAACCATCCACCGTCGTGGCGCGGCGGCGTTCCCGCTCGACCTCGATACATGTAAGCGCATAGTTGACCATCGCATCGGCCATGGTGCTCGTTAACCCTCCCGGAGTTAAATCTCCAACCATGCCCAACCCCACCACTATGGCCCCTGGATGCGTTCTTCCCTGATGACAATCCCCATCGTTTAGTACCACGGCAGAAGTATTGAGTTTATCCGGATAGAGACCCAAGCACTGTCGTTCACGCAATCGACCATTGAGTTGCCGGTCAAGATAGGCCTCGGCACTGACAATCGTGTCTCCTTCATAATGCCCCACCGCCACAGGAGACGAGGCGCGGGACAAATTGCCATGGACCATGGTCACGGTAATTTTCCGGGTAGGCTGGCGTTTCTTTTTGACGCGAGCCGAGCCCAGGGCGGACGCAATGAGATCCTCCTCGCTGGGATACATTTCGAGCCGAACCTCGGGGAGCTCAAAGGGGACAACGGACACCCCCCGACGAACAGGAGGCACTTGGGACAACTTCGTGGTGACTCCGGCATTCAATAAATCAAGCAGGCCATCAAAGTGTTCCGGAGCATTGGCCAGATCACCATGCTCAATGTCCACATAATACGCCTGGTGTTTGAGTGCTTCGGGAATGCCGGTATCCCAGGGAACCCGCCCATCCCCAAAGGAGGTCGCATCGATCCTTACCCGCCGCGTGGCTGGGGCCGAGAGGTCAATGGAGACATCACACGGTGTCGCATCCGCTCGCCCCGCAACATAGAGCATCCGTTGAGAGTCAATCGGGCTGGCCTGAAGAAGTTGCTGAACCTTGAAGGCTTCAGCCAGTTGCTCAGCATCCGGCACGGGCCACTCAATTCCTGCGGTTTGTGAGGTTGCCACCTTTGCCCCGAATAACCCTCGCGCCCGATCCCGGTCATGCTCCAGGAGTGATTTCCAGGTTTCCGATTGATAGACATCAAGGGACCCGTTATGCGGGAGAAGCTGCAGAACTCCATCAAATCTGGAAATAAATCCCAAAAGAGTCGTTTGGGAATTCGTAATATCCAGAAGGTCCAACATTCGTACCAGTGGATCACGCCCCATGAGCATTCCGGTGATGGCGTGCGACCCCCCATTGGGGGTGCCCAGCATGATGAACCGGGAACCGGGATGCTGGCACATGCGATCCCACACCTTTTTTCCCTCTTCCGTCGCCATCATGACCCGCACCACCAACCCGCCCATGGAGTGCGCGACGATCCGTACCGGTTGTCCCACAGCTTCCTGTGCCTTGACCGTTTCTTCTAAATCCTTTCGAAACCGGTCAGCAAGTTCGACCAGCGATTTTCGCCAATCATAAGCAAAGGGTTTAACCGTATGTGAATTGGCCAAATATTTAATGAGGTCCTTATAGCCACTCCCGATAGGTTGATCAGCCACGACAATTTTCGCGGTATGCTTCAGCTTTTTCAGACCTCCGAAAGCTAAATCCAACTTATCCAACCAGACTCGATCCTTTCCCACCTTGAGTTGACTGCCCATGGTGCCGGGCAGGACATAAACAACAGGCTGTGGGGATCCGACAGCGCGTTTGCGGTAATCATCTTCGGTCACTTCGGACGGCTCGCGCTCCAGTCGGTGAAAGAGGGAATGGGGCACGTCCTTGGTGAGAGCCTGCATCAGCCGATTCGCCGTATCGGGATTACGGAAATAATGGAAATGATCCACCTCCTTTCCGGTGTCGATCCAATACTGCACCTCCCCTGTCCGCTCTGTCCCGCCGAACATCGCCGGGGTATTCACGACCAGATCATGATCTTCCCGATAGAATAAGTCCGTCACGAAGGTTTTGAGTCGCCCCAGCACCCCTTCTCCGGCCACATCCCCGCCTAAAATATGCAGGTCAGCCATCGACCGCACTCCCGGTCGATTGAGGATGCGAACCAATGGCGAATCCGGCATCTGCGCTTCCAACCCGGGCAACTCTTCCGGTTTGGTCCGGTTTTTCACCACGCCCAGCAGGAATGCGGAAAGTCCCTCAAGCACCGGGTTGCCCTTCAGTCCAGGGATCGCCCCAACCACGTTCAGGATAATCGACAAATACCGATCCAAACGGCCACTCGCCAACGTGGTGCCGCGGGCTGGACATCCCACCCGGACAAACCGCTCAATGATCAATTGTTTTTGCTGGAGCAGATGACCGAGTTGCTCCAACTGCTTCAGATCGGCCTTTCGATCCGGTTGGGCAAAGACCTCGAGATCATCCTGATCAAAGGGAAATCGGCCCTCCATGATGCTACGACACAGCAATTCCCCCACGAGTCCACCACGGGAATGCGAGACCAGGTGCAGACGAGCCCCTTCGGGAAAATACCCGGCAAGTTCCAACGCATTTTGAATGGGATTCTGAGAAAGCGTTCGATGTTGGAAGGCCAGCACACGTTTGGGGTAATGCCCAAGGAGTTGCACCATACGGGCATTGGCGCCTCCATCCCAGAGTCCGCCGAAACTGCCCTCGGTCGAAGAGGCGGTTCCATGAATGAAGACCAGCCACGGTTTATCTGTCTTTTCCTTTTCCAGGGATTTGATCCGTGTGTAATCAGACGACTCTTTTCCTTCCCACCGATAGAGACCCGGGCCCGGCTTCAACACACCCTCAACTTTATCCTTAATCAAGTCTGTGGTTGCGCCCACGGGGTCCAGGCCAAACACTTTGAAACCTTTTATCACCCAATTTCCGACGATACCCCGACTGGAGGCCCCAATAGGCAACACGCTGGGAAGTTCGACCACGTCACCGGCAGGCCCACGGCTGGGAGTCAATCCAAAATCCCTTTCCAGATCATCCACCCGGACCCACAATTTCAATCCCTGATCCAGCTCCAATTGGATGAGATCGTTCGGGCTCAAATCATCAAATTCCAGAGGTGGTTGGCCCGCGCGAGCCCGTTGGACCCTGGCACTATGTTTCAGGGTGACCAGGTCCTTCAGATTGGCAGGAAAATCGGGAGTTGCGGATTTCAGTTCGAGCGGCTCAGGTTGTCCATGCACGACAAGACGCTTCATTGTTCATTCCTCACATGATGTTGTTAGCATGACCCCCGAATCATTCCGGCGGAACAAGCGGTTCATTATCATTTCGACGATACCAATATGTGTTCCATTCGTTTGCCCCATCCAAAGAGGACGGAAGCCCATTACAGCAAATCCGTCGAGTAATTCCTACCCTTTGCTCCGTCACCACAGTGAAGCGCGGAGGGACCATTGAGGAATCATCGACATGAAAGGTCTTGAAGGAAACATTAAGGTGGGAGAGGTTAGAAATGAAGAGATAAATTTCGGCAAATGTCCGTCGAGGCCCTTACCCAAGCAAACTATCATGCAAAAAAAATGAAGAAAGAAACCGGGTTATGATCCGACGATAAAAGGGCGGGAACATACAACAGAAATTCCGATTCACCACGGGCCAGAATGACTACCAGCATTTTAGAAAACGCTTGGTAGGCGATGCCCGTACTTTATTTTCCTGACTTCCCTCGGCCTTTCTAAACAAAGCACACCATCCCCAGCCGCCAGGGTGTCATCCTGAGAGAAACGAAAGATCTGTGCCCAAACCCCCTAACTTCCGCTAGACGAGAAACAACACCTTCAGCTCAGCGTGACAGTAGGAAAAGAGTAATAAGGAAAAAGAACCAAGGGATAGGATATCGAAAAAGGGGATGACGGGTTGAAAAAACCTTTTCGGAAATACTTGACGGGAGAGGCTCACACTGGATCCACTATTATGGCTTCACTTGAGCCAGTTGTTCCTGCTCCCAACCGCCGCCTACGGCTTTGAACAAATCCACCATAGCCGTGAGACGTTCCCGCTCGGTTTGGACCACTCCCAATTCTGCATCGAGCACAATGCGCTGAGCATCTATGACGTCGATATAGCTAACCAATCCCTTGCGATACCGGATGTCCGCCAGCTCCAGCGATTCCCGGGCCGCTGCCACATGTTGATGTTGACTGACCAGTTGCTCTTTGCGCGTTTGTAGGGCAACCAGCACATCAGCCACTTCCCTAAACGCATTCAGAATGGTTTGATGGTAGTCTTCCAACATTTGTTGATACCGGTTTTCCGCCACCTCTAATCTGGCCAAATTGGTATAGCCTTCAAAGATCGGAAGGGTAACCGAGGGACCGATCGCCATGTTGCGGCTGCCCCATTTGAACCATTGATCGAATTCGCTGGTGAGAAACCCTCCGTTTCCCGTGATGGCCACACTGGGGAAAAAGTAGGCGCGGGCTTCCCCAATTCGAGCATTGGCGGCTTTTAAGATTTCTTCCTTTTCCAAAATATCCGGGCGCCGTTGCAAGAGATCTGAAGGCAGACCGACAGGGATCGTTGGTTGCGCCATCACGGACCGAAGGGGCTTGGAGGACAACACCAGCGTCCCAGGATTGGCCCCGGTCAACACTTCGAGTTGATGCAGTTGAACAGCCCGTTGACGCCGAAACTCGGGAATTTGCGAGGCCGTTTGAGCCACAAGGGTTTCCTCTCGTTTCACATCCAGGTCAGATACCAGACCGGCCTGCGCACGGCTCCGGATGATCGACAGTGAGTCTTGTTGAAGGGCCAAGTTCCGTTCCGCAATTTCCACTTGTTCGTCGAGTTCACGAAGCCGGAAATAGGAATCTCCCACCTCACCGACCAGGCTCAACAACAGACCGCGGCGATTCATTTCGCTCCCCAACGCTTCTGCAGTAAAGGCCTCCTTCCCGCGTCGAATCCGACCCCATAAATCCAGTTCCCATCGAAGATCGATGTCCGCACGCCAAATATCAAAATTGGCACCCGGTGGCGCGAACCCTTCAGGAGCCCCTCCTGTTGGACCGACCAAAATGCTTTCCGATCGACGAATTCGGCTATACGATCCATTCAAGGACACATTGGGATAAAGCCCGGCTCCTGACCCATAGGCAATCGCGTGCGCCTCCAGTACCCGAAACGCCGCTTGTCGGAGATCATGGTTACGATCCAAAGCCTGTTCAATCAATCCATTCAATTCATCATTGCCAAACATTCGCCACCACTCGGCCTCCGGCACCTGTCCTACCGTAATGGGAAGCTGAGAGGATGAGCTTTCCAGGGTCATCCTGTTCCAGTCTTCCGGGACATTAAGGTCCGGCTGCTGATAGTCCGGCCCTAGCAAACATCCCGGGAGAAATAGGATCATAAGCAGCATGGGTAGATGTTTCGTTGCGATCATACGTTTCTCCTTACGGAGCCTTCCCGGTCTCCGATAATGGAAGGGAGGTATGAGATGGCGAAGTTCCGTTCTCGGATCGGTTATGGTCCTGATCCGAAACCCGTTCAACAGGGCGCTCGATATAGACATCGACTTGTTGCCCGACATAGACCGGGAAAGCAGGCCGTTCAAATCGATAAATCACCTGGAGCACCCTGGTGTCGACCCGCTCCCGATTGTCCCCGGTTAGTGACCGTTTAGGCACAATATAGGGCTCAATCCGAGCAAAGGTGAGCGAAATGGCCTTATCCGTAAACCCTTTAAGGTAGGCTACAGCCGGACTTCCCGGCACCATCAACGGCGCGTTGACTTCATCGATATCAGCCCGCACCTGTAAGGTTTCCGTATCCCCTAATATGATGAGCGGCTCGATGGGATTCACCGTGGCATATTCCCCGGATCGAACGTTGACCTGAAGAATCGTCCCCGCACGCGGTGCCCGAACCGTAAGACGATTTAATAAAGCCTGCACTTCATCCCGTTCTGTTTTTGCCAAATGGAAATCAGCCCTTGCCCGAATCAACGCCCGCTTGGCACCTTCCGCTTCATGCCATTTCCTCTTCACATCATCTTCACTGACCGCCCGACGGTCTGTGACCGACTGAAGCCGCTGTAATTGGTCCTGGACATCCCGGAGCCGGATCTCCTGCTCGGCGATCCGCGCCGCTGCAGACGGGAGCGAATCGGTCTTGGTTTGCAGTTGGGCCCGCAACGCCCGATCATCCAACTGAAACAACGGATCTCCCTGCTCAACATGGTCCGCCACTGTGACAGACACCTTCGTCACCAGACCGGAGACCGGAGGCGCGATCCTGACGTTTTCGTTTACAGCCTCAATAATGCCTGCTGCGGCCACCGTGACTGGATACGGATTCTGAGGAGGGGCTTCCATCGGTGGAGGCGGAGCCACTTTCTTATTAGCGCCCCACAACGTCGCAATCGTCAAAATGATGCCCCCCAACGCGATCCAAAAACTCAAACGCCGCAGTACCATTTAAACGGGTGTCTCCTGTCCTTCTTGGATCTGATCCACTCGTCCATCTTCCATATGGACAATGCGATCGCCAAATTCAAAAATCCGGGTATCGTGCGTCACAATAATCACCCCCCGATCATGCTGTTTTCCGATATCATGCAATTGCTGCACAATCCGGTGTCCCGTTTCTCCATCCAGATTCGCGGTCGGTTCGTCACACAGCAGTAACTGGGGATCACTCACCAGGGCTCGGGCAATGGCTACCCGCTGCTGCTCGCCTCCCGACAGTCTGGTTGGCAATGCGACCAAGCGCTCTCCCATGCCCATGCTCCCAAGAATGTTCTCCGCTTGAGCCAGGGCCTCGTGTTTGGCGACTCCGCGAATCAATAACGGCACTGCGGCATTTTCAACCGCGGTGAGCGTGGGCAAGAGATGATATTGCTGAAAGATAAAACCGAGATGATCCAAGCGAAATTTCGTTTTTTCCGACGCGGACAATTCCAGAATGGATTCGCCCAAAATTCTCACCTCTCCCTCATCGCTTTCTAAAATACCGGCAATCACCGACAAGAGAGTTGTTTTCCCGCTACCCGAAGGCCCCACCAGCAACAAGACTTCCCCGTGGGCGACAGTTAAATCAACTCCCTTCAGGACAGGAATCCTGGTCTCTCCTTCCCCAAACGATTTCACCACCCCCCTGGCCTGCACCAACCACTGAGGCGAATCATGGTTAAGAGTCGGAGACGGGTTCCCACTCACGACGCTACCCCCGAAACACAATCGCCGGTTCAAGCTTGGCCAACTTTCGAATGCTAATCACACTCGAGACACTACAGATCAAGAGGAGCGCCACGGCCACTCCGACGAGAAGAGGCCATGTTTCTTTAAAGGGCAACCGGTCTCCACCTGCAGCGGTCAATCCAAACAGGGTGGCCAATCCCACTCCGACTCCATATCCAATGGATCCGACGGTAAAACTTTGCAGGAGGATCATACGCGCCAGCATACCCGTGCTGGCTCCTATCGCTTTCAGTGCGCCAAACTGCGGCAGGTTCTCAACCGTAAACAGGTAAAAGGTTTGTCCGGAAATCGCCATCCCCACAATAAATCCTAATAACACGGTGGTACCAAAATTCACGCCAATACCTGTGTTTTGAAGAATCCATCGAATGGTCTTCCATCCAAACTGGTCTTCGGTAAATGCTCCCAATCCTGTTTGCTCGTGAATTCGCCTGGCCAACTCTTCCGGGCTGACCCCGCTCACCGGACTGGCAAGGACATACGACAATTTCCTCCGCTCTTCGGGTGTCACACTCAAGGCTCGTTCGTAGGTGGTGTAGACAAAGGGAAAATTTTGAAAACTTTTTTGTGTCTGCACGATCGCCACGACCCTGACACGGTGATCATTGATTTCAAACGTGGTGCCGAGATGAATGTTTTTGGGCCCACCTAACCGCTCCACCCCTAATTGATCGATCGCGACCGCGTCAGGAGACCGCAGCTCTTCAATGTTGCCTTCCAACACCCGACCGGGTCGACCGATTAACGTACTGGATTCGATCCCGACTAACGCAATTTGCTCATAGTTCCCATCCCGCAATCTCGCCCGCTGGACGCCCTTATAAAGGGGAACCGCCCACTCGACACCGGAAACACTTCGAACCACGTTCACCGTTGTATCGGCCAGGGGTTTAATTTCTTCGACTTGATTGATATTGGAATCGGTGACCCACACCGGGGCATTCACATTGGTGATGCCCGATTGCGACCAGGTCATCAACCCCCAGAAAATGGATCCCTGCTGAACGATGAGCATCGTGGAAAACGTGAGCCCCGCCAGCAACATGAGATACTTGGGGCGATCGCCAAACAACATTTTCAGGGCAACGTAATTCATACCTTCCGTGCCGTCCGCGTCCGGGGTTTATTTGTCTGACCTGATCTGCGCACCGCTCCCTTCAGAGAAGGGAGTTTAAGTCCGTTCATCATGAGGTTCACAAAGGTCCGCGAAATGTCTTCGGCCGTCTGAGGAAGTTGGGCTTGAAATAGGACCGTCAACAACCGATGATAAATCAGCATGCCCATAAAGGCGCGGGCGGCGATGAGGGGCTGAACGGGCTGAAAGGCTCCATCATCTATGCGCTGTTGAATGTAGCCGGCCAAAAAATCATAAAACACCCGGATGTGATTGTGGAAAAACATATCCGACATCTCATGGTTTTCCAGTGCGCTAAACAAAATCAGCCTCATCAAATCGGAATCCGGAGCCCCTCCGACCACCGTCCTGGCAATCACGGAAAACACCTCAATATCCTTTTGTTGCTCAGCGAGACTTCTTATTTTGGAGAGTAATCCCGGCACGGGTGATTCCTCCGCAAGAATGGCCGCATACAAATCATCTTTACTGGGAAAATGTTTGAAAATAAGGGCTTCGCTGACCCCTGCTCTCTGGGCAATTTCCCGGGTCTTGGTCCCGCTAAATCCTTTTTTGGCAAATAAGGAGGCCGCCGACTGAATAATTTTGGCCTTCCGCACCGGACCGCTTATTCGTTTCGGTGATAATGGCATCTTCTACCTTCTATTATAGTGAGTATTCACTAACCATGATAAGATCTCATTAGAAGCCTGTCAAGGAATGTGGATCATTTGCAATTTTTTCGGGAACGGTGGAAAATTCGTAAAACTTATCCACCCAATCCGGTTTCATCACAATCATCATTACTCCGGATGATCTGAGATGTTCAGATACACACCAGGGAGGTTCCACCTCCCATTATGGGCACGAGAGTTCATCGCCAACACAGGCGCAGGTTCAGGGGCAACTTTCGATTTCGCTCATGAATCACTTTTGACTCTACCCACATGGCACAACCGGTAGGCCGTGCCAATCAATTTGACTCAAAGGAAAAGATGCGTATCTTGTTGGGGAGAACAGTTATTATGTTGGTATACACCTGAAGGACGGTGAAAGAATAAATGGATACTCCCCCAACTGCCGAGAATACACTCATTGTTTCCCTCCCGCTCGTCCCTGTTAAGCGAACGGTCTTGTTTCCCGATACCCTTGTTCCCTTCACGATTGGTCGACCCCGCTCGATCGCCGCGGTGGAAGCCGCGATGAACTCGGAAGACAAAGCCTTGGTATTCGCCACCCAGCGTGACTCAGAAAAGGAGGAACCCGAGTTCGATGACCTGTATCGAATTGGCACGAAAGCCGTCATCAAGCAAATGGGCAAAACTCCGGATGGCCATCTTCAGGTTCTCGCACAGGGAATCGAACGCGTCGTCTTACTGAAGAAGGAACAAGACGAACCCCATATGGTCGTTCGGTCCAGGCAACTCGCTCTTGCGCTTGAATCCGACCTTGAACTGGAGGCCTTGCATCGTGAACTGGTTGAACTTATTGGCCAATTACCCGAATTATTGACGACCCAGGGCGTGGTGGAATTGGTGGCCGTGCTTCGAGCCGAAAAAAATCCCCTTTCAGTGGCTTATCGGCTGGTGTCCCTCTTGAACCTTAATGTGGAACGATTGCAAGGGCTTCTGGAGCAATCCGATGCTAAGGAAGTCCTTCGCCAGGTGTATGGCGCGTTGGCCCATGAACTCCATATCCTCAAAATTCGCCATGAAATCGCGAGCCAGGCCCAAGCAGAAATTGGAAAATCCCAACGGGAGTATTTCCTGCGCCAACAGTTAAAAGAAATTCAACAAGAACTGGGAGACCTGGAGACCCAACCCGAAGATGGCGAGGTAGGGGAATTAAAAGCCCGTATCGAGAAGGCCGACCTTCCCGAGATTGTGAGAACTGAAGCCACCAGAGAACTGAAGCGTCTGGTCAAGCTGCCTCCTGCCTCCCCGGATCATCAGGTCATTCGGAGCTATCTGGAGTTGGTTCTAGAATTACCGTGGAACACCCTCACAGAAGACCACCTGGATCTGACTCATGTTCGAACAATATTAGATGAAGATCATTACGGCATTCAGGATGTCAAGGAACGCATCCTTGAGCACCTGGCCGTGTTGAAGCTGAATCCTTCTGCGAAGGCTCCCATCCTGTGTTTGGTGGGCCCCCCGGGGGTGGGGAAAACCAGCTTGGGGCAATCCATTGCCCGCGCCCTGGAAAGAAAGTTTGAACGCCTGAGCTTAGGGGGTCTTCATGACGAAGCCGAATTGCGTGGGCATCGCCGCACATATGTTGGCGCAATGCCAGGCCGTCTGATTCAGGCTCTTCGACGTGCTGGGGCCAAAAATCCGATTCTGATGCTGGACGAGGTCGATAAGGTTGGACAGGATTTCCGGGGAGATCCCGCGTCAGCCTTGTTAGAAATTCTTGACCCGGAACAAAATCATACCTTCCGCGACAACTACTTAGATCTGCCCTTTGACCTCTCTAAAGTGATGTTCATCACCACGGCCAATTCCCTGGACACCATCTCCCGTCCTCTCTTGGATCGGATGGAGACCATACGTCTGGGAGGCTACAGTCATCAGGAAAAGCTTGAAATTGCCAATCGCTATTTGTGGCCTCGTCGCTTGAAGGAAGCCGGCTTGGAGTCCAAACCCTTGACGTTAGAGGAACAGGTGATTCCTCATATCATCAAACGATATACCCGGGAAGCCGGCGTTCGCCAATTGGAACAGATGTTGGGACGGTTAACTCGCAAAGTGGCGCTGAAGCTGGCAGAACATCCGCCGGACCAGCCGGAGGAACCTCTCACGATCACCCAAGTGGACCTTCCGGAATGGTTGGGCATCGAACGATTTATGCCTGAGGAAGCCAGGAAAACATTGCCCCTGGGGGTAGCGACGGGAATGGCCTGGACAGAAACCGGCGGGGATGTCCTCTATGTTGAGAGTGCCCTTCTTCCGGGAGGCAGCGACCTCACCATTACCGGCCACATTGGAGATGTTATGCAGGAATCAGCTCAAGCGGCTCGAAGCTATCTCTGGTCGCGTGCCGAATCGCTGGGCTTGGATATCGCCGTGTTTAAGCAGAGTGGAATGCATATTCATGTGCCGGAGGGCGCCATTCCCAAAGATGGGCCATCCGCCGGTGTGACCATGGCCAGTGCTCTGGCTTCGCTCTTACTGAAAATCCCGGTTAGAAAGGATACGGCGATGACCGGAGAAATTGGGTTAACCGGATTGGTCCTGCCTGTGGGCGGGATTAAAGAAAAGATTTTGGCGGCACATAGGGTCGGATTGCGCCGTATTGTCCTTCCCAAAGCCAACGAAAAAGATCTGAAAGATGTGCCTGACACTGTACGATCAGAATTGTCCGTTGTCTTCGTGGAAACAATTGAGGAGGCCTTACATGCTGTCCTGCTCAACAAGACGCCGGACAATCGTGAGAGAGAAACGAATCCTCCTCACACCCAACCTGTCGAAAGTGAGCAGACATCCGCCATGGGCAGTCACTAAGCTTTCAGAGATGGGCTTCTCTCCAGCCTTGATTCTTCTCTCCTTATGGAAATACCGCGAGAAGACTATTTCCCACCCGTCAGGAAAGGGGATATCCGTTGCATGGTAAAGGTACCTCCAGGTTCAAGAGGATTGTGATCCTGGCCAATGCGGGTGTACCACCAACGTCCCTGGGCTACCGGCGAGTCATCTAACCACTTCAGCTCAAACCCTCCTTCCCGATCATTCCCGGCTTGCATCCATTTGCCCTTCCATACCCCATCCTTCAGTTCTTGGGTTTCAAACCACCCATCCTCCCACTCATATTGTCCATTTCCCTCTTCATTTAAGGTAATGGTATTAGACCCGGTTTTATCTGCATACTCCCAAATCCCGGCAAGATCTTGAACTTGTTGAGGCGAATGGGAGGGGTCAAGGCCATTCCCTTCCCCTTGAGGAATCTGATGTGAGAGATCGGCACAACCCACGGCAACAAAAACATTTATGATGATGAGGAACAGTTTGACTATACTCTTCTGCATAAATTTTCCCTCGCTCCCCCGGGACAATTGAGTTGGAAAAATAACCTTAGGATTGTATCAGATAGGACCGATAGACCCAGATAGGTGAAACCATGTATCACGAAAGGCCACCACTGATGACCACCATCAAGACGGGGACGCCTGCCCGACGGAATTGACGTCCGCGTTGATTTGCACAACATGCGGGTCGGTCAGAAATGGTAGAGAGACCTGTTCGCAATGTGGAGCCGCGCTTCATTCTCCACAAGAGGAATCCGTGAACCACTCCAATGAACCGCTACTCAGCACAGATCATTCTCTCATTTCATCAGAATCTCAAAAGCCGTTGAACACTCATAGAACAGACTCTTCGGCTGAAAGTAGTTCTGATGTGGCCACTTGGAGCCCCGATCAGAGAGACCAGACCAAGGCCCTTCACGGAATACCCCTTTCCGGCCCGGACAACGGGTCAGACGATTCCAATTTGTTTCCCATCCACCATCCCATTTTTTGGGGGCGTGGGCGAACGCTCTTTGGGATATTCATTGTCAATACCTTTTTCACATTACTGACACTTGGCCTGTATTCTTTTTGGGGGAGAGTACGTATTCGCCAATTTTTGAGCAGTCAGACCAGCTTTGCCCACACTCGCTTTTCCTATCATGGAACTCCTCAGGAATTATTGAAGGGATGGTCAAAAGCGTTTTTGGTATTTGGTCTTCCCTATGCTTTCCTCAGTCTGACCCCCCTCATTTGGGACCAGATTCCAACTTGGATTCCCAATGCGCTTGCAGGGACCATGGCTTTGTGCTTCATTCCAGTCGCGGTGGTCGGATCGCATCGTTATCGGTTGAGTCGAACCTCGTTGGGAACGATTCGTTTCTCCTTCCGGGGGCACGTAAAGGAATATACGAAAATATGGGTCCTGGGAAGCGTTCTGACCTTGTTGACCGCCGGCATCTATTACCCGTTTTTCGAAAATGCCAGACGAAAATTTCTTGTCGCTCACACCTACTTTGGTAATCGCCCATTCACCTATTCCGGAACGGGAAGCGGGCTCTTGAGGATCTATGTCACATCCCTCGCCTTCAGCATGATCATTATGATCACACTCATCGGGATTCACGCGGGACCTGCCGGTCTCTCCATCCTCGCCCAATGGCCATCCGAAGGTTGGCGAGACATTTTTTTTAATTCCCTGTTCATCACCGGATTGCTCACGCTGCTGCTTCCATGGTTTTACCTGCAGGTAGCCAAGCAACGGTACCAATGGAATCATTCAGATTTTGGAGACGCGCATTTTCATTTTTCTGCCTCCACATGGAATCTCATGGAGTTGCGGATGACGAACTTCCTCATGCTTATTCTCACGTTTGGAGTAGCCTGGCCGTGGGTCCAGGTCCGGAATCTCCAATTTCTCTATTATCATCTGAACCTTCAAGGCCCTTTAGATTTTCAACGCATCGAACAGGAAGCCCTGGATGCGTCCCCCACCGGTGAAGAGCTTGCGGGATACTTTGACGCTGGTTTTGATTTAGGCTAATTTGGCCATTGTGCATGTTCCGCTCCGATCCTCCCGGTATGAATCTTTTCATCATCGACAATGTATGCGTTCCTTAGGCTAAACCAATTTGATCATGGCATACCCCACCGAATGGAAAGGGTCCTATTATGACGGACAATCGGTCGTTCCACAGTTTGTGACTATTACCATTTCAGGTGTCGGTCTGACCCTTCGCTTTGCTGACCACACAACCACGACATGGAACTATCAAGAATTTCGACAAACCCACGGGCGCTATTCCGGAGAAGAAGTACGATTTGAGCGAGGAACCGGAATTGGCGAAACCCTGGTCATCCCCAGCCCCAAAATTCTGCTGGCGATTCATAAGCATGGCGGATCGCACACCAGTCATTTTCATCATCCCCGCACTCGACACACCCGTGTGTATGGGACGGTGCTGGCCGCACTCGCCAGCATCCCCATCGTGTATGGCATTTTTACCTGGGGTATTCCCTCGTTGGCTCAGCCAATCACCGCCGCCATTCCGCTTTCCTGGGAAATTCAGTTGGGCCAGTTTGTACAACAGGAAGTCACAGCCGGGAAACCGGTTTGCGACAACCCGAAACTGATCCACGCGGTCGACTTCATATTGACGTCCCTGACCAAATCCATCGACCCCCTTCCCTATCAATTTCAGGTGACCGTGGTGGATAGCCCCCTCGTCAACGCCATGGCTGCCCCGGGCGGATATGTCATAGTCTTTCGCGGTCTTCTACAAGACACCGCTTCGCCCGAAGAACTCGCGGGAGTTTTGGCTCATGAAATTCAACACGTTCTGCTTCGACACACCATGCACCTTATCGTGCGGCATGTGTCGATGGCTTTCGTCATCGCCGCCCTTAGCGGGGATGCCAGCGGCATGGTGGCGTATGCACTCCAAGCCGCCCAAACTCTTCAGACCCTGTCCTATAGCCGTGAGGCGGAAGACCAAGCCGATGAACAGGGATTCCTCTTATTACATCGGTCGGGAATTAATCCCGAGGGGATGGTCGCCTTTTTCGCTAAACTTGGGAAAGAACAACCTGCAAATGACGTCCTTCGTTATCTTTCGACCCATCCACCGACCCAAGACCGCCTGGCACACCTGAAGTCCTTGCTGCCACCTGCCTCCATGACCTATCGAGTCTTCCCCTTTCACGCTGAGTGGTCTAACATCAACACTTACTGCAAGTGACTCCTTAGAGCCTCTTTCTAACGCTGTTTGACCCCCGGGAACGCTGTTGAAGGGATGTTCAACTCACCTTTTTGGAAATCTGACCCATTGCTCTCTAGCCCTGGAGGCTTCATAATAAACATATTCGAGACATACCGGAATGTATGGTGTCTTTGTCTGGACCACAACTCCAAATTCACTCACACCCCGTCTGTCTAGTCCGAGGCTCTTATCATCAACACACAACAAGGGGTGGGTCACATGGGAACCGAAATCACACGCTATGCCATTGGAGATTTTGGAAAGTTGCATAAATTTACCGGAAAGAATGTACCGGCAGGCACCGAGGCCCTGGTGGAAGAAGACGGAACAAGCTTAACGGCGAAGGGGAAAACCTATACCGCTCGGTTTTCGGATATTCTTCCGAACGTGGAAATCATTCGCGTGCAATTCGATCAATACAGCTCGAACCACATCGGCTTTGCCATGGAAGCCCACGACAAAACCCTGACCAAAATTCCGGAAATGCTGGAAAGCACCAAAATCATTTCTGAAAAACTCAGACATGATTGGATGGCCCAAGACAAGGCCTATCAGGATACCGAAAAAGCCAAAAAGGTAGCGCCTGTTGCAGCAAAAGTCACCGCGCCTGCAAAAGAAGCGATTGCGGCAACCTAATCAATCCCTCCCTAATTACAGAACATTCCAGGGCTAAAAAGGCACCGTTCGCTTCAGGGTCATCACCATTGTTCCCCTCTGCCAAAAGAGCAGAGGGGGGAAACGCTTCATTATTTTGCAAGCCTCGAATTAAATAAATCCTGATGAGGGCCGGATTAGACCGGTTGGACCCTGCAGAACCTAGTGATGGCGGTAACCCTCAGACTTTGATGCATCTGCTCGAATGTACGAACTATTTTTTTCGAAACGAAATATGGTTTTTATACTCCTGAATTGCCGCGCCCAACGCCTTGGATCCTAAGGGAATGTTAGCCTCCAGTGCATTTTCAACCGCTTCATCATCAATGATCACTTCATAACATTCGTGTTGATTGGTGAGCACCATGCCCTTCTCCGTTTGCCTGGGCATATAGATTTCCGTCCACACTTCCTTTTCCACCAAACACACATCCCGAAACCGTTCATACAAAAGCTGCAACCGTTCTTGATCAGAAATTACGAGCGGATTATTTTCCATAGCCATTCCTCTCCCTTCACATACACAACAATGGTTCTTTTTCTACTCCGCTCTCATCAAACTCGTCAAGTGGGTGGCTAGCTTCCGAAAACGGATACCCAAGGATCCCGGCCAAGAACCCAGAGATAAAAAAACGTGCCCAGCCAGCCATGATAGAGTCCCAGCGGCCAAAGATTTCGATCACGGGTATAGAACGGGACAAAAAAGCAGGCCATAAGGCCGGTGGCCAACGTCAGCCACCAGTCTGGGGCATGAACGAGGGCAAACAGAATCACCCCAATGGGAATGGCCAGCCACAGGCCATGCTGAGGAAATTTTCTTATAAGATTATCAACACCCATCGCCTGCACAAGAAACTGTTGGAGAATTCCCCACAGAGGATATAGGAACAACAGCAACAGCGTGTGGCTCTGCCAGAGCTCTCGACCGGCCATTATGCCATACCAGGCCATGGCTAATCCCGACCCGGCAAATAACACCGATGGCCAGATAAAGGCTTGTCGAAGATTGTCGGTGCGAAATCCCCACCCTTTCCACCTCGTCGGATCCTGCCGAACCTGCCAGACTACATAGCTCACCCAACTGATCCCCGCCAAGGCTATAAAAAGTCCCCTTGCATCAAAACTCTTGAATACAAGATGCAGTAGCCCTGTCAGGACAACCGCAAAGAATTCCCACCAATTACCAGCCCGATCGTCGGGAGAAATTTTCAGAAGATTTCTCCCAAACAAATTATAAGGTATAAGTCGAAGAGTTTTTCAGAAAAGACAAGGAGGGATCCTGGGGGGAAACCGAGAGGACGGGACAACCATCTAGGTAATGATCTGTTACAAAGCCCAATGCCTCAGACTCATAAGGAAATAACCGGACCACGGCGACAACCGTCTTCCCCAGGGTAGGAAAAACCAATTGAACATCTTGCGGCCGTTGGGTTTTCAGAGTTTTGCTCAGGGCCTTTTTCAAACTTCTGGCTGAGTCTTTAGGTAAGACCTCATTGATGGTCCGTCCCAGAAGATGCTCTCCACCTAAAAGGTGTTGACAGGGAACAGGGAAAAAACAATCCTGATAGATCCCATTTTCATCCCAGCGAAAGATTTTATGGGGAATAAACGAGACATGATCCCCTGAAAAAATCCTGCTCAGGAATTCTTCCCACATGGCCTTCGACCAACGTTCCCTGGACATCGAACCCTCCCTGGTTTCTATGCATTGCCCTATCATAGAGAAGATTCTCCCACCAAAGTATTTCAGTGTTCTTTAGCTCACTTATGAAGAGTAAATAAGAGTTTCTATCTCATACACAACTAGTGATATCCCTAGTTTTTCGGGAAAAATCCCCTAGTATTCTGTATAATGTATTAAAAAAGGAACAAATAATACAATTACCCTTTCTCCTATGCCTGAAACGTAGGCAGTCCTCTTCGTTTTCCGAGAAGGACGTGGCCCGGCCTTTCCACCTCTGGACGAAACCTCCCTGCAGCGCTATCTGAATCAGTAAAAGACGGGAGAAAACTAAAGAAAATGAATTCCCCGGCCTGCGTACTCTGATGACCAAATATTTCTGACAAGGCCCTTAAATTCCTGGGCTCCGGACCAGGAATTAAGAGCTTCTTGCATGAGAAACCTCCTTGGAAATTACTGAGGGGGGGGTCCAGGGTCCTCCGGCTCTCCGGAGTCGCTCATGAGCGTTCCGATCAGTGGCTGGTCATGACAGGATTCTACAACATCCATTTGGCAATACATGGCCTGAGGATCATCTTCATTCCATGCCCCACCGTTGTTAAAGCAATCCAATTTTTCAATACAGGTGTTTACCTGGTCTTCCTGGCCGGAAACCGCACAGGTCGAGTTGCAGGTTGCAAAGACTGGTTCAATGGAGGTACCCGTGCAATCGCTCCCTCCTCCACTAAGCAGGCAATTCAGCGCTGCGGCGGTTAATTGGCGACCAAGCTGAAGTTTCGAATCCCCGCCTGGGGAAACGCATAACGCTTCGAGAACGGGAGGAATTTGGTCAGTGCCATTGGGGCCTACGGAAATAATTTGTCCACAAATATCAATTCCCTCATAGCCGATAGGGAAATTATTCAACAGGGTGATGTCATTCTTCTTCGCATCTCGACAGGCTTTCGGACTTCCCGCCTGGCCTGGCGGTTCAAAATTACAAATTACCGTGCCATCCATATCATAGGTACACTTGTCCGTCGCTGTTTGATCATAGGAATTGACCGTTGACAACCAGGCTCGGATAACTTCTTCAGAAATGTTAGTACTACCAGATTTCTCCTCGCCTGCATGAGTACCCCAGAATCCGGCCGTTCGGCAAATCTCTTGGGCATTCACCTGGCTTACAACACTTCCCATTCCCATGCTAAAAACAAGACAACCCGCACACAATATCCTGGTTCTCATTGTTAAACCCTCCTGAGAAAAATGTGAGTGTTTCCTTGATGAGGATTGCGAAGTTTCCCCCAACCTGATGAGATTCCCATGAAACCCTTCAATCAAAGTCCCTTATTAGCGGCATGGAATGGAAAACCTCATTCCATGCGTTCTTGGGATTGTTGAAATCTGCAAGACCCTTGACTAAAAGATTTTGGGGGAATACCCGGAGAACAATGCCCTTTGCATTATCGGCCTATGGGATGACAACTTTACCCAGGCAGGAGCACTAGCGGGAAATTGAGGAAAAGTGTTCTAGCAATATTCCATAGGTTGCACAGCAATGAGCTCTCTTGCCTGCAACTTTCATCAAGCTAAAACATTGAAAGGGTAATGGTAAAACATGGAGAGACAATGAACGTTTTAACCCTATAAAAGCATGAAGTAGGAGAAAACCAAATAAGAGTCATTTGAGGGATTCCTGAGGGCACCTGCCGGTATTGAATGGGAGATGGAGTAGTTGCACGAACCCACTTAATTTACATTCACCTATCGTCAGCGTAACCCCCTCGTATTGTCTTTTCAACCGATCCGGATAAAGCGTTCTTTCCTAATAATTTATTGATAAAACTTTCGACCCTCGTCAAGAGGATCAGAGTTAAAACTCCACATGTTCGAAAGCAAAATTACGGCACGATACATGGCACAACCCCTCTTATATTCGTCCCATTCAAGTGAACATTTCGCAATCGCGCTTTTGCCAGGCATTTCCACTTATCGTTTGAATCCTTTCGACCTTCGAGCCGAATACGATAGTGATGGTCTTCCTTCAAATCAGGAATGACATAATAATTGTTTTCAAATTTTCGAATTTTTTGGTTCACGTCACACGCGTTGGTAAAGGTATCGCCCCAATCCTTCCAGCAGATTTTCCATTTATCATACTTATCTGGCTGCACACTCCAGGTCACTTTGATGTTGCAAGTGCCTTTGTCAAAATCACAGGAATGTCCACCCTCAAATCCGTCAGGACCTGTAGTCAGCCAAACTGACCCCCCAATGCCTTTTTCATCATGCGAAGGTTCGTAGGGCTCGCTTTCACTCTCCTGCTGGGGAAGGCCGGCGGGACAATCCGGGTCGGCAGAGCAAGCGTTCAAATTACAATAGCCATCCGCCCCACAAGGCGGTGGCCCATCAACAGAATCAAGCGCCACAAGCCGTATCGGAACATCACTCCCATGATCTACTCGTGAATATTTGAATGGAGTGGAAGACAGACGCCACTGAACCCTTCCATTATTCATGAACGAAATAAACTTGGCGTCCTGATTCTTATCTTCTCCAATTAATATTCCTGTCTGACCGGCCTCTTGAATGGGTATCCCCTGATTACTATCAGACTGGCCATACACACCAAGTGGGACGCAGAGCACTGCAGCCCATACAAGGATGGCAGGAGTTCGACGTCTTGTCTGTTTCATCATCATGGACCTCCTGGTGAAATTTTCATGATTGACCCCTTTCCGCATTGCAGAACATCCTTAAGGGGGGTGAATGAGGATGTGGCTCCGAGTTGTCTCATGGCCTTACTCGTGGAAATATCCAAAATAAATCGTCTGATCCAATTCATTGGCCAGATAGATGTTATGCCGCATCATCCACGGTGCAGGACTCCAAAGGGTGTCTGGATGATATAGGGTTCCCGGATCACCCCACGCACCGTTTTCTGTTGGCAATTGTGAGATTTGGTCAAAGTCCAGGATATTGTCATACGCCACTGCGGTAATCCCGCCGGCTGCGCCAGGAGGATTCGGACATTTCGCGATGATATTTCCAAACACGTTCAAGACGAGGAGTCTATTTCGACTGGTATCACTGGCGACATACGACCAGGGCGCTGCACTTAACCCTTGTACGCTGGATCCAAGCGGGACATTCACACTTCCCAGAACAACACCGGAATTGCTAATCGCCTCGAGCACGTTGCCGTCAGACCGCACAAAATACAAACCGTTATATGCCAGAGCGGCCCCGCTTCTCGGTGGAACAAGAATCGTATCCGTGACGGTCCCCGTCTCTGGATCGAAGCCGATGATCGTGTCCTGATTCTGTGTCGATTGCACGGCCCAAATAATATTTCGAAAAATGGCATAGTCCATCCCGCTAATGACATCATGACCGGGAGGTGTCTGAAGGCGACCGGCTTCTTGCGACACACTCAAATGCAGATACAAAAACACAATTTCATCCTCATAGGAGGTCTGCGTGAGAAACGCCAAACACGGATCGTTGTATCGCCGACAGACGGTTAACGCACTGCCGGTTCCGGTTGTCGCATAAGGATAGGGATATGAGCCCACTTGATAGAATTGAAGCTGTGTGGCAGGCATGGTCTTCTCCTTTTTGGGCTCGTTGTCAAAACGTGTACCTGCACCTGAAGTTGCCCCAAGTCCTTTCAACAGATTTTCCATTTGTCATACCGATCAGGTGCTACGCACCAATGAACCACGATATCCATTCTCTCTCTCTGTTATATTCACTTTTTTCTGTGCCATTGTAGAGTAACAGCAAAACCCATTCCTCACGCTGACGACTAATGGACAAAGACTCTAACTCTTTAAAACTATTGCACTGTTAAAACAAAGGAACGGTGATAACAAATTCAAAGAAAAGAATGGGGAGGATTCGGGTAGGCCCTAAGATACGCTTTGTATCTATTCGGATACGAGATTATTGATGAGGTCTATTAGGGATTGACTAAAAGTATCAGGCGGGAAGACCCAGGATCATGCATGAGGTTCTAATTTCAAGTTTTCCATACTTGTGGAGTCGCTCTTCTCGAATTTACCAAAATTCTACTTGATTCCATATCCACCCCCTCCTGGAGTTTCGATAGTAAGTTCATTGCCTGCTTCAACAGAGAATGAACATTTTCCACTGACATTTTTTTCGGTTTCATTTTGCCTCAGGCTGTTGCACCCGGATTTACCTGGTGCGCCCCCCTCCAATCCATAGGGCTTGGTAATCCGGCGGTCGGACAACAGCGTTACCTCGGCAGGCTGAAGAAATTCGTATGTCCGCACGATCCCGTCCCCGCCTTGATGCTGACCATTTCCTCCAGAGCCTTCGCGCAGGGCATAGCGGGAAACTCGAAACGGATAGGCATATTCAACGGCTTCCACCGGCGTGTTCAGGGTATTGGTCATGTGTGAATGGCGGCCACTTGCCCCATCGAATTGAGGACCCGCGCCCATCCCCCCGCCGATCGTTTCATAATAGGCAAAGGGGCGGTTGTGTCGTTGATCCCATCCACCGATGGTGAGATTATTCATTGTGCCCTGGCTGGCCGCCGGAATGCGATCAGGGCAGGCTTGCGCCAGGGCTCCAAGTAAAACATCCACAATTCGCTGCGAGGTTTCGACATTTCCGGCTGCTACCGCGGCAGGAGGTCTGGCGTTTACCAATGTGCCTGCAGGCGCGATAATCTGAATCGGCCGCAAACATCCGCTATTGGCAGGGATATCCAACCCCAAGACACATCGGAACACATAGGCCACTGCGGACAACGTGACCGGATAGACTGCATTGATGCTACCAGGCCGTTGGGCATCGGTTCCCGAAAAATCGACTGTGACTTCTTCATCTTCAATCATGATGGCCACACGAATGTCGGCAGGCTTCTCAGTGAATCCATCGTTATCCAGGGCATCTTCAAAACGGTAGCAGCCATTGGGTAACGTGCTGATTAACTGGCGCGTCATGCGTTCGCTGTAACGAAGCAGGGCATCCATTTCCACGAGCAGGGGTTGCACGCCAAACCGTTCAGCCATCACTCGCATCCGTTCACCTCCAATCTGATTCGCGGCCAATTGAGCCTGGAGATCACCCATGCGTTCCTCTGGAGTACGGACATTCGCCAATAACATCCGCCAGATGTCATCATTTTTTTTATCGCCCACCATGAGTTTCACCGGGGGAATAATGAGGCCTTCTTGAAAAATTTCCTGTGACAACGGCATCGACCCCGCCGACATTCCCCCAATGTCGGCATGGTGCGCACGATTGGCGACCAACCCCAGGAGAGTGGGAGGAGAGGTGTCTTCCACAAAAACGGGCGACACCACGGTGAGATCAGGAAGATGTGTGCCCCCGCGATAGGGATCATTAACCATGGCCACATCACCAGGCGCCAACGTCAATGACTCAAGGCAGGCTTGGACAGACAACGGCATGGCACCAAGATGCACGGGAATATGCGCCGCTTGCGCGACCAGATTTCCGGATGCATCAAACACCGCACAGGAAAAATCACAGCGTTCTTTAATGTTGGGCGAGAAGGCGGCCCTCTGCAGGCGAGCGCCCATTTCCTCGGCCACAGACACCAACCGGTGCTTCATCATTTCCGTGCGAATGGGATCATCCATCGGTGGCTCCAACCTTTATGAGAATATTCGAATAGGTATCAATCGCTACGTGATCCGTGGGTCCAAGATAGATGGTGGTATCATCCAGAACCAGAATGGCCGGTCCATGGATTTCATGTCCCGGACGCAAGCGGGCTCCCCAATAATGCGGGACCGGTTGCATCCCTTGAGGCAAAACCACCGGACGATCTTCCCATCGAGCTGCAGTCGGATCCGCTGACCCCAGCGTCCTGGTGGGAATGGTGGGCGGCGTCACATGGCCGACTGCCCGGACACGTACATTCACGACTTCGACCGGCGTCTCTGTCTGACTATAGCCATAGCGCACACAATGAATTCGATGGAATTCCTCGCGGAACATCGAAGTCAGCGGCACCGCTAAGTCGAAGGATTGACCGACATAACGCACATCGACCGTTCGAGAGAAAATCCATTGGTCAGGATCCACCCCTTCCCGATGTAAGTCCTTTTGCCCCTGATCAACCAAGGGTTGGGTGCACTGTTCAAGGATCTCAATCGGTGTATCTCCCGGCAGCATCACCGTCTGGACATAATCCAATTGCACCTCCGCAGCCAACATGCCCAGAGCAGAGAGCGTGGCGGCCATGGGCGACACCAACACGTGCGGAATACCCAGTGCTCTGGCCAGATCGCAGGCATGTAATCCGCCGGCCCCACCGAATGCCACCAGAACAGTTTCCCTGGGATCTTCTCCCCGCTCCACTGAAATGACACGCAGTGCGCGCTCCATATGGACATTGGCAATTTGGATCATACCCAAGGCCAAGGTCTGTCGGACATCCAAGCCGGAACGAGGGGCCAAAACCATCTGCCGACTCAGTTCATCAAACGCCTGTTGCGCCGACTCAACATTCAATTTCATCCGGCCACCTAAAAACCCGTCGGTGGGCAATCGCCCTAACACTACATGAGCATCCGTGACCGTCGGGATGGTCCCGCCCCGCCCATAACACACCGGACCCGGTTGCGCTCCGGCACTTTGAGGTCCCACACGAAGATTGCCGCCCGCATCCACGGTGGCCAGAGAGCCACCTCCGGCACCGACAGTATGAATATCGATGACAGGCACACGAATGGGATTTCCCCCGACTTTGGCTTCGGTCGTAACATGAATCGTCTCATGTACCAACGCCACGTCTGTGGACGTCCCGCCCATATCATACGTCAGAATCCGGGTGAAGCCCGCCAACCCTGCCAGGTATCGCGCGCCCACCACACCTCCCGCCGGACCAGACAGAATGGAACGGACACCATGCCCCCGCGCCTGGGCGACGGAAATACGCCCCCCGTTCGATTGGACAATATGAAATTCGGTCGGTTTTATCTCCCGTTCTAACCGACCCAAATAGGTATCAAGAACCGGGGACACATAGGCGTTCACAACCGTCGTACTGGTTCGTTCATATTCCCGAAATTCCGCCAGGATTTCGGAAGAACCCGTCACAAAGAATCCTTCTTCACGCAATCGGTTTGTCACCCATTGCTCATGAGCAGGATTCACAAAGGAAAACAGAAACGATACGGCCACCGACTGAATCGCTTCATGCCGTAACATTTCAAGAATTGAGACGAGGCCTTGTTCTTGAAGAGGCGTCAGGATGGTCCCTTCACAATCCACCCGCTCCGAGATTTCAAATGACCATTCACGCGGGACTAAGGGCGGAGGAATAACAGGGAACAGGTCGTACAACGCAGGACGATTTTGCCGTCCAATCAGCAGCACATCGCGAAAGCCTTTTGTCATAATGAGAGCCGTCCGCGCCCCTTTGCGCTCCAGAATGGCATTTGTGGCCACAGTGGAACCATGCACAATATGACGACCGGGATGGTGAGGAAGTTGGGCTAACCCTTGCAGGACCGCTTCCGCAGGATCGGCCGGGGTGGAAAGAATTTTAAATCGCTGGAGAGATTGATCCGAGGAGGAATAGATGACAAAGTCGGTGAAGGTCCCTCCGATATCTATCCCCACCCATACATTTTGACTGGATTGACCGGCAATCGGCATCGAACACACTCTTCTTCACAGGAGTGTTGAAAACAAATGGGCCACCTTTCAGGATGGGACGGCAATGCGTTCTTGCCGCCTGGCCGTGCTCACGTACCTCTCCGTACGCTCCGCCCGTCCAAATCGGCCGCGGTCTTCCCTTCTACCTGACTCAGGGCAGGACTGGACAAGCCTTTTTGAACACTCCACTATTTTTTCTGGTGAGCCTTGAGTATCCATATCCTGATGAAACAGCAAGGTGTTTGAAATATTCAACAGACCCTTCAAGGAATGGAAAGAGAGCATACCGGATTATGGGGAAGGTTTGAAGCGCAAAAATCACTTGGCGTGATGGGAAAGGAGGGTAAGAGGGGCTGATTCAGCTATATATTCGTTCCAACGAACGCGCCTGCTTAACTTTTCACCAGGCCTTTTAACACCACGCGTCGCGGACTACCGCTGGCATTATCGTGAATCGTGAGCATGGCATCGTGGGTTCCCGGTCCGTGTGGAGCGAATCCGACTTGGAGCGTGCACGAATCGCCCGTATGCAAGGTCACATCCGCGCAGGTGTTATCCGCAACAGAAAAGGCGTCCGCTTCATTGCCGGTAATTTTCACATCCACAATTTTGAGCAGCCCCAAACCGATGTTGGAGACGCGCATCATGTGATGAGAGAATGAAGGATTCGTCTCCTGACCCGACTGCATCTCAAAGACCAGGACATCCGTGCTCAAGCTTGGGAGGGGGATAGCCCCATCTCCGCTAAGCAGGACCGACACGCCATCGATATTCGTGCTGGCCGTGGCCAGATCGGGAAATTGGTCTTGATCAAAATCCTCCACCACCACTGCTGAAGGCGTGGCTCCGACACCAAAATGGCCCGCCGAGGTAAAAAGTCCGGCTCCATTCCCCAATAAAATCGACAAACTATTGGAATCACGATTGACCACAACCATGTCCATCTCTTGATCTCCGTCGAAATCACGAAACACCACTCCCACCGGCGCAAAACCCACCTTAATGGGATCCAGTTCGGTAAACGATCCCGCCTCGCGCTGAAGCAGAATGCGTACGGTATCCGAAAAGAGACTGGTCACAGCGAGGTCCACCAATCCATTATGGTTGATGTCGGCACCCTGGATCGCGCTTAAGGTGAAGCCCGGCTTGAGTTCCTTCTCAAGGACAAACTTCCCATTACCGGTATTCTTCAGAATGGAAACAAGCCCGTTCGGGGATCGCCAACTCGGCTGACTCCACGTCACGCTCAGATCCGGTTTTCCATCGCCTGTCAGATCCTCGACCAGCACTCCGGTAGGAAACATGCCGTCCCGCCCGTCCTGTTCATAGGTCACAGGGGCCAACAGTCCGCCCTTCCCATCGTTCAAGAGCACCGAGAGATCAAAAGGGGGGTAATATCCAAAGCGTCCGCTATTTACCGCCACCACATCACTCCACCCATCCCCGTTTACATCCCGAACCGCTAGAAAAGTCGTCCCTTTGCCTGCCCCCTGGCTGACTAACTTCTTAAACAGGCCGGTGCCCTCACCTTTCAGCACAACCACCTGATCAGCTCCGCTTAAGGCCAGAACCAGATCAAGGAGGCCGTCACCATCCATATCGGCGGCAACGACCGCTAGCGGAATTTTCCCGACTCCAAAGGACACAGCCGATCGAAAGGTGCCATTGCCGTTGCCTAATAGCACTGAGACGTCGTCGGATGTGCCGTTAACCGTCGCAATATCCGACAATCCGTCCCCATTGAAATCTCCCGCAGTAATGGCTTGCGGAGCGCGCCCAACCGGATTACTTGGGGTGGGGGCATACGTGAGGTTCTGGGCATACACAAGCACAGGCCAACCTGCCATCCAAGCCAAGGCCACACCCAGGATCAAGCACCGATTCATGAATGACATAAGGAACATGATCGGGTTAATTCAGTGATGGATCTGTATAGGTTTTCTCTAGCACAATTTCAATTTCGTCTGTAGCTGCCATCCCTCGATTGCGAAAGCGTGCCACCCAATCGGGGTACCGTTCCAATGTCCGGAAAACACTTTTTACGATATCAGGCTTGACTTGCTCTTCCCATTGAGTAACCCATGCCCTCTCATCCTCCTCGCCCTCATATTCATCCGGGAAATTGGCTTCCAGGGAAAACCTTAGATTAAACGATTCCTCCTCTTGATACATCTTTTTCTCCTTCTCCATCATGACCGGAGGCCACTCCCTATCGCGAACCTCCATTGTCCTCATCTCACATGATCACCTATACTAGATGTACCATTTCATTCAAAAGGAGGTCCAGAACCCATGCCGATTTTTGCCTATAGGTGTCAGGAATGTTCGCATCAATTTGAGATGCTTGTCCATGGCTCAACCATCCCGGAATGTCCGGAATGTCAGGCGAATAGACTTGAGAAACAGTTGACGGGATTTGCCGTAGGGGGGACAGGCAGTGGCATGAACATTGTTGATCCAGGCAGTTGCGGATCCTGCGGGGATCCCCGTGGACCAGGCGCCTGCTCGATGAATTAAGCGGTCCGGAAGTCAACCTTCAGGTAGCAGATGACAGCCTTATTTCCCCGAATCAGGCTCTCTGCCATTGATATGTTCATTACCATTCAGGCCATCTTCTTCAGGATCAATCCAAATCTTTTCGGGAAAACCTAACGAATCCTCACCCACACCATAGAAAAGTGCCTGGGCCGAAAGGATATAGGTTATCCATCCAATTGTGCCATCCCCTTCAACGATTCGATAGTGCATATCCGAGGCTTCAGGAAGGAATTCCTGTAGTCCAGGAATCACCATCAATACTCGATGCACACTGACATGCGGAGAGCTCTCCTGCTCCGTTTCAGGATACCGGATGGCCATCATTCCATTAGGAAGGAGAGTATTTTGGGTGAAGGTCGTTACCTGAAAGGCTGAAGGATTGAGTAAAGAATCACACGACAACGTTGTGGAGGGGAAAGAAATCAGAAAGATGGGTGAGAAACCAAAGACCGCAAAGATCAGTGGACCAGCTCTGAAGCCTCCCATCGGACACCTCCTGCTCGGGAATCTTCACGACAACTTTTAACTCTCATCTTCTTATCGGTTACATCTGCACAGGAATTAAGGAAACGAACAAAGACAGGAAGTTCACGCCCAGGAAGGGGCTGAAAAGGCGAATGGATTGAACAATTGGATGGGATGGGCCGTCAGATCAGTTTGTGCAGTAGCGGCACAAAAAGTTCAGTGGATTCTGCGCTCTTATCTCAAACTGCATGCGCACATGACCCTATGAAAACATAATCGTAAAACCTCAAGGCAAATGCCGACGCTTAGATTGGATTAGGAAGAATTGAACCCGCGAAAGTCTTGAGGCCGGCTGGAAGTCCCGGTCGTATGGGGGAAAGGAACCGGTTCAGCATGCCCGGTCAAGAGGTGACCGGGGCTATTCCGAACTGCCCAACATATCGTCGATGAGGGGACGATTCAAATCTTCGCAGCCTGGACAAATCACGTCAAAAAATGTTTCATGATCCGCCACATAGTTTTTTTCATCCACTAACTTTTCTTCATGAATGCTGTCGTAACACGCTGGGCAAAGCATCATGAGGCCGCGCATAACCGATACCGTTTTTCTTCCCTGGCTACGTGGTAAATGCATACCGTCCTCCCTGCCTAAGGTGGGTGCGGTCTCAACCGACATTATGACCACCCTCGTTGTTGCGCTAACAAAAAGTCTTCCTGTTCCAGATCAATGCCACACGCAGGGCATTCATAGGGCTGATCCTCAGGTGGAATGCCGACCGGCGTGTCCTGGACCTTTCCCTGACAAACATGATAGAAATTTCCTCGGGCATTTTCATCATCTAGGATATCGGACTCATACTTTAAAATCATCTTACGCTCCTTCACGTTACCGTTATGGCTTCCCAAGTTATAACAAGGCATCGATTTCCCGGGCAATCCCTATTCCGCTCAATCCATTCCCGAAATCAGCCATCCCACCTTTCTGGACCCCTTCATAGAAACCTGGGCCCCGTGATGATGGGAATCGTCATAGGCATAACGATAGGCCTTTGGTCAACCTCGGGCTGGAGTCTTTCTGGAAAACCTGCCCCTGTCAAAGGCCCCATTGAATTGCAACCCCTGGTGGAACATGACTTTTCCAAGCCGGTCTTTCTCACCGCCAGTCCGGATCAGACCAATCGCTTGTTTGTGGTAGAACAGAGTGGCCGCATTGTCATCCTGACCCCAGGCCAACGGAATCCGTCTCTTTTCCTGGATATCGCTGAAAAGCTGTCCACAGGAGGGGAACGAGGACTCCTGGGTCTGGCATTCCATCCTCAGTACTCGAAAAATGGCCGGTTCTTTGTCAACTACACCAGGGCACAAGACGGGGCCACGGTGATTGCCGAATACCACGTATCATCCGACCCTGCCCGGGCGGACCCACAAGAAACCATCCGACTCGTCATTCCACAACCCTACAGCAACCATAATGGAGGCATGATCGCCTTTGGCCCCGATGCATTCTTGTATATTGGGACGGGAGATGGCGGAGCAGGCGGTGATCCGGAGAATCGAGCGCAAAATCGAAAGTCTTTGTTGGGTAAATTCCTTCGGATCGATATTGATGGACCGCCTCCCTACCGCATACCTCCCGACAATCCCTTTGTCGGACAACCGGGCCAACCTGAAATCTTTGCGCTTGGCCTTCGCAATCCCTGGCGCTTTTCCTTTGACCGCCGGACCGGAGACTTATGGGCCGGGGATGTCGGACAGAACCTTTGGGAAGAAATCGATGTAATTGCAAAGGGGAAAAACTATGGATGGCGGCTCTTAGAGGGCACCCACTGTTTCAATCCCGCCAAGAACTGCGAACCGGCCCAGCAGGTGATCACGCCGCCGGTCACAGAATACCGACACGAACAGGGACGATGCTCGGTGACCGGAGGCTATGTCTATCGTGGAAAACGCGTGCCTTCATTAGAAGGGCTCTATGTGTTCGGGGATTATTGTACCGGAGAAATCTGGGGTTATCGCAACGGACAGACCACACAACTGCTGGATACGGAACTACGAATCGCGTCTTTTGGGGAAGATCCTGAGGGAGAACTCTATGTGATCGGTCATCAAGGCAAGATTTTTCAGATCGCACCTCACGCCTCGATTGCCTTGCCCTAGGCTACCATTAAAATTTTTGAATCTTTTGGAACAAATCGACTTCATCAAGAGCTTTTCCCACGCCATACACCACGGAGGTTAAGGGATCTTCCACCGTAATGATGGGCAGATTGGTTTCCTCCTGAAACCGCGTGGCGATGCCCGGCAACAGCGAACCCCCGCCTGTAATCACCACTCCCTTATCGATAATATCTCCGGCTAATTCCGGAGGCGTATTCTCCAAGGCGTTTCGTAAGGCATTCACGATGGCATGTATGGGATCTTCCAATGCTTCTCGAATCTCGGAATCATTCACCACTACCGTCCGGGGAATACCCGAAATCATATCCCGCCCTTTGACCATCATCGTTTTGGCTTGTTCTAACGGATAGGCAGATCCGACTTCGATTTTCACCTTTTCCGCCATGTGATCACCGATCAGGAGGTTATATCGTCGCTTAATATAACTCATAATGGCATCGTCCATGGAGTCACCCGCCACTTTCACCGACTCGCTACAGACAATGCCTCCAAGGGAAATGACAGCAATATCGGTGGTACCTCCTCCAATGTCGACCACCATGTTCCCCGAAGGTTCTGTGATCGGTAACCCCGCTCCAATTGCTGCCGCAACCGGCTCTTCGATGAGATAGACTTCCCGGGCGCCGGCTTGGCTGGCCGATTCACGGACGGCCCGTTGCTCAACTTCGGTGATACGGGATGGCACACCAATAATACAGCGAGGCCTGACGAACGCCCGTCGGTTATGCGCTTTGGTAATAAAATAATGCAACATGCGTTCGGTCATGGCGAAATCGGCAATGACCCCTTCTTTGATCGGGCGGATCGCCACAATATTACCCGGCGTCCTTCCCACCATGCGCTTGGCTTCGACACCCACGGCCAATACCGTGTTCGATTGTTTTTCGATGGCCACCACCGAGGGTTCACTCAAGACGATGCCTTTACCACGAACATAGACCAGTGTCGTTGCCGTACCTAAATCGATGGCTAAATCACTTGAAAACCACCCTAGAATATCACTCAACCCTGGCATGAGCCCCCCATGTGGAAAGACGGTTGATTCAGAAAATGCCGATCAGGCTGTCGCCTGTTCGGCACTACCGACATATATCGGAACACCATTTGTCAAAATAAAGGAATATTGAGAAAATGTTCGGGAATGTGTTTGTCACCAAGAAGCCACCGGCTTCTTCCATGAAACCAAGCTCCTGACCAACCATTCAGGGAGCGGGAAATCCCACATCTTCCATCTGGACAAAACACCTCGCCCGAGAGGAGTAATATGAGACATGAGGCCTGGCTGTGGCCCGGCACAGGCTAGGCGATCATCCTGTCCATGTCAAGAGTACAGAAAGCCGATTTCTATGGTAAGGAATCCGGCGCGCGCGCTTCACCGTCTCTTCAGACAGATCATACACTTGCTCTGAAGCCTGGGTATGGTATAAGAAGAGGAACATTTTTTGTCCTGCTCGCACCATCCTCTGGAGGAAGAGTTACCTCGATCGTGTCTAAAAAAGGCTTGCTGTTTATCATCGTCCTGGCTCTTATCGCCATTTACCTGGGATTAATTGGGAACGCACGATGGGGAGATTCCACCGCCCCTGAAATTTCTCTCGAGCAACCGTTCGAGCTGGTCGGCCCAACCACGCCACTGGTTCTTCGTATTCATGATGATGAGACCGGTCTTCGGGACATCTCAGTTCGCATTATTCACAACATGGAAACATTCAGCCTGGCCGACCAATCCTTTTCTTCCGAGGGGTGGTTTTCGGCAGCCGGAGGACGGGACCATGAATTCACGCTAAACATTGTTCCCTATGCCAACTCGGACCTGCCACGCCGGCAGGGTCAGGCTCAACTCATTGTGACCGCCAGGGATTATTCCTGGCGAAACTGGTTTGAAGGGAACGGACAACGATTGGAGAAGGAATTTACCCCGCAATTTACACCACCCAGATTGGAACTCCTATCACCCCCCACGACCATCGTGCAAGGTGGAACAGGGATCGTCAGGTATCGAGTGATCCCGGAAGTGTCCCTTCACGGGGTAAAGATTGGGGAAGCCTTTTTCCCGGGATATCCTGCTCCGGACAAAGCCGGAATGTTTGCCTTCATTGCCTTTCCTTATAATTTGCCGTCCTCGACCCCGATTCAAGTTATTGCCGACGACGGGTATGGCAATTCCGCTCTCATGGATGTGAGTTTCAAGGTCAAACCTCAATCCTGGCGTACCCGTTCCATCACGATTTCCGACTCATTTATTCGTAAAACGGTCCCAACCATTCTGGCACAGACCCCTGAATTACAAAGTATGGGCGATCCATTGAAGGATTTCCTTCTGGTCAACGACACGTTACGCAAAATGAATAACGAGACTATTTCCAAACTGGCTAAGAGCAGCCGCCAAGAATTTCTCTGGAAAGGGGCGTTTCGCCAATTGTCGGGCTCACAGGTTGAAGCCTCCTTCGCGGATCACCGCAAATATACGTATAAGGGACAGGTCGTCGATACCCAAGATCATTTAGGGTTTGATCTTGCCGTCACCCAGCATTATCCCGTCGAAGCGGCTAATAACGGAATTGTCATATTTGCTGGATATCTGGGAATTTATGGGAACACGATTATTCTTGATCATGGATATGGATTGCTCTCCTTGTATGCGCATCTCTCCTCGATTGAAGGCAAACCCGGTGACGCGGTCACCCTGGGACAACCCATTGGCAAATCAGGCACCACCGGTCTCGCAGCCGGCGATCACCTGCACTTTAGTTTGATTTTGCATGGCGAACAGGTGAATCCCACGGAATGGTGGGATCCGTTTTGGGTGAAAACCCGCATCAAAGACCAGTTAGGATTGCCCTCTCTGGTTAAACCAACGGATGAAGAACCGGAACCGGCCACAACACACTTAGGCCCCTCGCCCGCGCCAGTCCAGTAATATCATAAGGCGGCTTCACCCTCCGAGATCCCGAATCCCACATGAATTTCAAGACCCTCTGAGTCATCAAAGGATACGAACGTATGGCCAAACGAACCCGGTCTGGCACCGATAATTCCACCAACAACCCGTCAGCAGTCATCCCGGTTCTATTGGATGAGACAACGCGTCAACGCTATCTCAATTATGCGCTCTCGGTTATTACCTCCCGGGCCCTTCCGGATATCCGGGATGGATTGAAACCCGTGCAGCGGCGCATTTTATTTTCCATGTTTCACAATCATCGCCTTGTGCCTGACCGGCCTCCCATCAAGAGCGCCAAGGTCGTGGGATCCGTTATTGGTGAATGGCATCCACATGGGGACGCGGCGGTCTATGACGCGATGGCTCGAATGGCCCAGCCCTGGTCATTACGCAACACCCTGGTGGATGGCCATGGAAATTTCGGCAGCCAGGACGGTGACCGTCCAGCCGCCTATCGCTATACCGAAGCCCGTCTGACACCCCTCGCACTCGAACTGCTGAATGAACTGAATAAAAACACGGTCGACTTCCAACCCAATTACGATGGCAAAGCGGAAGAACCGCTGGTACTCCCCGCCCGCTTCCCCAATCTGCTGGTGAATGGATCCACAGGGATTGCTGTGGGCATGGCCACCAATATTCCCCCCCATAATTTAGGAGAGGTGATCGAGGCCGCGATCGCCTTGATTGCGAAACGGGATGCCTCTATTTCGGATCTCATGAAATACCTGAAAGGCCCGGATTTCCCGACAGGCGGCGAAATTTTGAACAACAAATCCGAGATTCGGGAAATGTATGAGACCGGACAGGGGTCGATCCGGCTTCGGGGAGAATATGAAGTCAAAGCATTGGATCACGGGAAATCAGCCATTCTCATTACATCCATTCCCTTTGCCGTCGATAAGTCCACGATTGTGGAACGGATCGGCGAATTAATCATCACCAAAAAGGTTCCGCAATTGGTGGATGTCCGGGATGAGTCCACGACCGAAGTTCAAATTGCGCTCGAGACACAAAAAGATGCCGATCCCCATCTGGCCATGGCCTACCTCTTTAAACATACGCCTCTGCAAAATAACTTTTCCGTTAATTTGACGTGCCTGGTTCCGGTACCAGGATCGACCGTGGCGCGTCCTGACTGCCTGAATCTCAAGCAGATGCTGGAACAGTTCATCGACTTTCGCTTTACCACCGTTAAGCGAAGATTCAGCTACGATTTGCAAGTCCTGGAAAAACGAATCCATATCCTGAACGGGTTCAAACTTATTTTCGACGCTTTGGATCAGGTGCTCAAGATCATCCGGCAAAGTGAGGGTAAAGCCGATTCTGCCAATAAACTCCAACAACGATTCGGACTCGAACCCATTCAAACCGACGCGATTTTGGAAACGCCCATTTATAAATTATCCCGAACCGAAATCAAAAAAATGCTGGATGAGCTGGCCGACAAGCTGCGCCAGGCCAAGGATCTCAAAACCCTTCTGGCTTCCAATACCAAATTATGGGATGTGGTCAAAAAAGAACTGGAGGAGGTCGCCACGGCTTTTGGGGACAAACGTCGGACCAAAATCGGCCGGCGGCAAACCGAGGAAGTGGAGTTTGATCCGGACGCGTTCCGGGTTAAAGAAGATGCGGTGATCACCGTTTCCGCAGATGGATGGATCCGGCGAGTGGGCCTTATTAAAGATCTTTCCAAAGCACGGGTTCGGGAAGGCGATCGGGTCATGACGATTTTAGGCGGGAGTACCCTTGAATCGGTGGTGTTCTTTTCCAATTATGGCAGCGCCTACTCTATTCGCATCGGCGATATTCCACCGGCCCGAAGCGGCTTTGGAGATCCGGCGCAAAAGCTTTTTAAATTCAAAGATGGCGAACGTATTATTGAGGGGCTGAGCTTCGACCCGCGTATGCGGGCAACGGGAGTGTCCGCCTTTGCTCCGTCAAAAGGTCGGAACTTGCCACTCTTCGACAGCACCCCATCCGGTTTATACGGAGAAGCCGTCGCCATGACTTCAAGCGGGATGGGGATCAGGTTTGAGCTTGACCCCTTCCAGGAGCCCTCGACCCGACTGGGCCGAAAATTTTGTAAACTCAAGGAAGGGGAAGAAGTCGTCGGGATCAGCCAGGTAACCGCCCCTCTGCAAAAAACCGTCGTGGCGGTCGTCTCCGCGCGAGGACGAGCCTTGCTTTGTCAGGCCGAAGAAGTAGCGCAATTGGCCGGACCCGGCCGGGGAGTCATCGTCTTGAAATTAGACCAAAACGATACCGTGGTTGGATTTAAATTATTGTCTTCAAAAGAGGAAGAGCTCGTGCTTGCCAAAGAAGACGGTGGCACTCTTTCCGTCTCCCTTCGAAAGTACCAGGTGGTTGGACGTGGAGGGAAAGGACATCCATTGCTTAAGCGGGGTCGTCTGACCGGCATGATGCCAACTGAATTGACCATGCCGATCTTCCAATCAGAAGTTACCCCTTAACTTCCTGGCGCACGATACAATGAACAGGTTGACCTTTTGTGGCTGTTAGATATTTTAACTATTTGGGAATTCCATAAACATATGAATGACCGAAACTAATCTAAAGATTATGATGGAGTGTTCAAAAAGGCGCGTCCAGCAAGGCCGCAGCCGCTTAGATGGGCGGAGCGTACGGAGGAGTACGTGAGCCCGGCAAAGGGGCGAGAACGCATTGCCGTCCCATCCTGAAAGGTGGCCCATTTGTTTTCAACACTCCACTTTTTCATTCTCATTCACTCACAAGGATCCACTCATGGGTAAAACATATGATGCCAGTGACATCGTGGTGCTGGAGGGTATTGAGCCCGTCCGACGCCGCCCTGCGATGTATATCGGAGGAACCGATAAGACGGGCCTGCACCACTTAGTCTGGGAAATTCTGGATAACGCGATCGATGAGGTCATTAATGGCTACGCCTCTCACATCATCGTGGAACTGGATAAATCGCGTGAAGGTCTCCGCATCACGGACAACGGTCGTGGCATTCCGGTGGATAAACATCCCAAACACAAAAAGTCGGCATTAGAAATTATTATGACCACCTTACATGCCGGAGGAAAGTTTGATACGGGAAGCTACATCCATTCAGGCGGATTGCATGGAGTCGGCGCCTCGGTGGTAAATGCCCTGTCCCGTCACCTGGAAGTTCAGGTGAAACGTGACGGCAAAGAGTGGGAACAGACCTATCAGGCCGGGGTACCTCAAGGTCCCGTCAAAGCCTTGGGCAATGCACGAGGAACCGGGACTTCGGTCTATTTTCGTCCCGACCCCAAAATATTCGGCAAAACCATTCAATTCGATCCCGCGGTGTTACAGGACACGCTGGATGCGAAGGCCTATCTGCACAAGGGGCTCAAGCTGACCTTTAAAGATGGGACCACTGGAGAAACCCACCTGTTTCATCACGAACAGGGCATTCAGGAATACTTGCGCAAATTAGTGGCGGATCGCGGTCGAAAAACGACCGTCGATTTCGTCTTTTACCTGGAACGCCAATTTAAAAATGGCGCATCAGGCCCTGAAGGAGGGGCCCAAGCGCTGAAGATGGAAGTCGCCTTGCAATGGACTGATGAACCCGCCGAATTCGTCAAAAGTTATGTCAATGGGGTGGCCACTCCGAATGGGGGCACGCATGAAATGGGATTACGTGGCGGCATTGTGAAAGCTGCCCGCAATTACATCGACACCCACAATCTCACGCCCAAAGGCCTCTCCCTTCAAGCCGAAGATATTCGCGAGGGCATGGCGGCCGTACTGAGCGTCCTCGTCCTCCACCCGCAGTTTCAGGGGCAAACGAAGGAGCGGCTCAATAATCCGGAAGTGCAGGCACAAGTGGATAATCTGGTCCGGCCGGCACTTGAAACTTATCTGAACGAAAACCAAAGCATTGCGGAAACCCTCGTGGGTCGCATGATCCTGGCCGCACGAGCCCGCGAAGCCTCTCGTGAAGCCTCCAAAGCCGTGATGCGGAAGTCGGCCGTGAGCCATCGCCTCAACCTGCCGGGAAAACTGGCCGACTGCCAGAGCACGGATCCAACCATCAGCGAACTGTTTATCGTCGAGGGGGACTCTGCGGGCGGGACGGCCAAACAAGGCCGTGACTTAAAAAATCAGGCGATTCTTCCCATACGGGGCAAAGTGCTAAACACGGAAGAACTCACACTTGCCAAAGTGGTTGAGAACAAAGAGCTGGCGGATGTCGTCAAAGTCTTGGGCTGTGGAGTCGGGAAAGACTTTGATCTCAAGAAACTCCGGTATCATAAAATTATCCTGTTGATGGATGCGGATATTGACGGCTATCACATCAGTACACTGTTGCTAACGTTTTTTTTCCGGCACATGCCTGATCTGATAAGACAAGGCCACGTTTACATTGCCCAACCGCCACTCTACCGAATTGAAATCGGAAAGGAAGTCCACTGGGCCGGCACCGACGAGGAAAAAGAACGGATTGTGGCAGGGGCCCGCAGCAATGCCAATCCCACCATCAGCCGCTTCAAAGGCTTGGGGGAAATGTTTCCTCAACAGCTCAAAGTCACCACCTTACACCCCGCCACTCGTCGCTTACTCAAAGTCGAATTGCTCGATGAACTGCAAACCGACCGGACGTTCCAGGATTTGATGGGTAAACGCACCGAAGCTCGGTATGAATTTTTGATGGCCAATGCCGGGCTGGCGGACAACCTCGACGTGTAACAACCCGTCAGCTGTAAATAAAAGCGGTGGGACATCGACTCATCGAGGTAAGGAAGACATATTGTTTCACTCACCTCTCACGGTGTTACACTTGTCCATATGAACACCCACATGTCCAAGCAGGAATCGAAAACAGCCCTTGACCACGTCAAACAATATCACGAGCAGACTAAGCATGAGTTCAACCGGTACGCCCGGTCGCTAGGATACTTGGATTGGGTCAATCAACCCAATCCCTTCCGCCGATTCGATGGCGCGCCGCTTGTTCCGCTTCCACACCTCCCACTCGACGAAGACCCGCTGTCTCCGCCATATGAATCACTCTTTCATCCGCCCTCGATCCCCTCGCAACCCATCACCCTCAACACACTTTCTCGTTTCTTTGAATATGGGTTATCACTGACGGCGTGGAAAGCCTACAACGGAACCAGCTGGGCATTGCGGAGTAATCCTTCCAGCGGCAACCTCCACCCCACCGAGGGTTATCTCTTCACGGATTCCCTGCCTCACCTTGCCGTAGAACCGGGCCTGTACCACTATGCCCCGAAGGAACATGCCCTCGAATACCGTTGGGCTCTTCCTTCCGACCCTGCCCAATCGATACTTCAAGACATGCCTTCTGAAGGATTTCTGGTAGGCCTCACATCCGTTCATTGGCGGGAAGCATGGAAATATGGAGAGCGGGCCTTTCGATACTGCCAACATGATACGGGCCATGCGATCGGCACATTGCGAATTGCCGCGGCGACCTTAGGCTGGAATCTGTTGGTGTTGAGTGGCACCTCAGACGAGACGATCGCACGGCTTCTGGGTTTGACCAGACCGCAGGATTTCCAGCAGGCAGAACGGGAATACCCGGAATTACTGGCGGCAGTCTGGCGCAGAAACCTTCAACCCCCTCCCACGCTGAATCTGGCATTCAACGATCTTGATGATACCGTGCTCACATCCGGAGAATGGAAAGGCACAGCAAACCGTTTGAGCAAAGATGAACCAGTCCTGTGGGAAATTATCGATTCGGTCACGGAGGCCTCCTGGAAATCGACTCAAGAACCCGAACGCATTGCCTTTCATGCTTCACGTGCCCTCATGAACGAAGGGAAATTGATTGAATCTGAACCCCGGGCTGGTCACATCATCCATCAACGACGAAGCGCCGTCGCATTTGACGGAAGAACCGGCCTCCCCGCCGATCGTTTTTTCACCATGGTGCAACGGATCATGCCAAGAGGAGACTTGCCTTTATCGGATCGACCCATGCCCTGGGATGCCATTCCCTGGGAGCCCACGATTCACCTCATTTTGTTCGTTCATCGTATAGATGGCCTCTCGCCTGGACTATATTGGGTCAATCGGAATCCAGAACACCGAGACCTCATGTTTTTCAAAAATGCGATGCACGAGCAGTTTGTCTGGTCGACCCCTGAAACATGCCCCTCCAATCTTCCGCTCTATCTTTTGGAAGAAGGTAATGCGCAAAATTTGGCCAAACAACTCAGTTGCGGGCAGGACATTGCCGGAGACAGTGCCTTTGCGCTTGGAATGGTAGCCGAATTCGACAAGAGTTTAGAAACGTATGGGCCGTGGTTTTACAAACGGTTGTTTTGGGAAACCGGACTGATTGGCCAAGTGCTCTATCTGGAGGCCGAAGCGGCTGGCATCCGGTCAACGGGAATCGGCTGTTTTTTTGATGATCCGGTCCATCGGGTTCTCGGCATTCATCCTCAAACCACGTGGCAATCGCTTTATCATTTCACTGTTGGCGGCCCGATGGACGATGGTCGTCTCACGACGTTGCCCCCCTACGGCCCTCACGTCACATGATGCATATTTCTCCCCTTTGTAAGGGGGACCATTCGAACCATCCCAATCCCTTACCCAGACTGTTTTTTGAGCGGCCAACGTTGAAAGTTGCGTCAGAACTGGTGGGAAAGGTGTTGATCAAACACACGCCAAACGGGATCATCCAGGCCAAAATTGTGGATACGGAAGCCTACGTGGGACCGGAGGATCGAGCCTGTCATGCCTCCAAAGGCCGAACGAAACGGACAGAAATTATGTTTGGCCCTGCTGGCTTCACCTATGTATATTTGATTTATGGAATGTACCACTGTCTCAATATCGTGACTGAACAAGAGCAATATCCTGCCGCAGTCTTAATTCGAGGATTGGAAATCTTGGGAGGGGATCATTCTCCGGATTTGCCCAGGCGCATCGACGGTCCCGGCCGGGTCTGCCGATTTTTAGAAATTAATCGGACGCATAACGGACTGGATACCACGCTTGGCAGCATACTTTGGATCGAAGATCACGGTCTGGGAGTTTTGCCAAAACAGATTCAAACTCTGCCTCGGATTGGCGTGGACTATGCGGGAGAATGGGCAAAAAAATTGTGGCGGTTCTGTCTGCCGGCTTCGACTCCAGCAAAAACACGTCGGGGCACCCCGAAGTAAATGCTTTCGAATCCTTTTGTCAGATATCTTGAACAAGATAGCCGGTCTACGTTAGGCTAGAGCACCAGATATGTGTTGGCTTCGTTCCGTAGCCACATGACACAACCCGCTTCTCATTACTACGAACAATAAAGGAGGAAGACAATGGGCAATCCGCTCGATACGATCTCTGGCACCATCACTGCTGGCTTTGTATTGACTGTGGTCCTATACGGCCTGGTCAAAATGCTGGTGTGAACCTCATCACCTCCAAAGACATAATTAATCAACCTACACGAATAGAGGACATTTTATGGAAAGTTTATTAGCGTGGGGGCATTTCCTCGCGGGCATTACCTGGATTGGAATTCTCTATTACTTTAATTTCATCCAAGTGCCATTTCTCAAAGCCGTCACACCCGAAACCAAGGCTGAAGCCTTTAAACACCTGGTACCCAATGCGCTCTGGTGGTTTCGCTGGGGAGCCCTGTTCACCTGGATATTTGGGGCCGCCCTCCTGATGAATCAACATCGTATGGGAAGTGCATTTATGCTGCAGGGACCGGATGCCGTGATCGGCATGGGTGCCTGGCTTGGGACCATTATGTTGCTGAATGTGTGGGGAATCATTTGGCCCAATCAGAAAAAAGTCCTTGGGCTCAAGGAAGCCACACCTGAAGAAAAAGCCAAGGCCGGACGGATGGCACTCCTGGCGTCTCGCACGAATACCATGCTTTCCATCCCCATGTTATTTTTCATGGCCAATTCCGGCCATGCCTCCGGTTTGTTCTGATCTCAATCATCCATTATCTTTCGAATCAGAATTAAGACAAAAGCCGGGGTCGAAAGACCCCGGCTTTTTCTATAAAGTACCCTCGTTTTTTTTGGCTCACTAGAAGAGCAGAGGTTATATAAACCAGGGAGCCACAGCCCACAATCCGGAGCAAAAATCGCTATGCTCCATTTATCCCAGAATCCTTAATTCGTGTTTGGCACTGAATCCAACCCCTTAAGTTCGTCCCCCGCTTCTAAGGCGGATAAGGAAAGCAACTAATCCTGGACGACGATATGCGTGTCGGTTTCTTCTACTCCAGGGATGGTGTGAATCTTGGCCATGATGAGATTGGACAGGGCCCGATCATCAGGTGCATTGACCAGACCAAAGATATCAGGCTGACCGAAACACGCATGAGCTTGCTCCACTCCAGAAAGGGCTTTGAGGGTCTCTAACACATCTTGGACTTTTCCTGCTTTGACTTTCATGAGAATATACGCTTTGGCTGCCATACATACCTCCCTGATGAATGCGAATCAGATTTCGGTGATCACTAGTAAAATTGATGTTGGGAAACACAAGACATAATCGTGAGCGTTTTGCCGAGCCATGCTGAAATTACCTTTGTACCACAGATGGAAGATAGCTTCCATTCTCTCTCCGCTCTCTCCCAAACAGCTCAGGCAACCCAAAAAAGTTGCGGACGCCCTGCCTTCCTCAGGTAGGATGAGCGATTAATTTTCCCCGTTCTATTCACCTACAAGGAAATATTATGTCTTCTCGCATTGTGTCGTTGATTCCTAGTGGGACAGAAATGGTCTGCGCTTTAGGTTGCCGTGCCCAGCTTGTCGGCCGGTCACACGAATGCGATTTTCCTTCCGACATTACCTCTCTTCCTGTTTGCACTCAAGCCACGGTGGATAGTGAGGGAACGAGCCAAGCTATTCATGCCCAGGTTTCAGAACGTCTCCAGTCAGCCCTTTCCTTGTATAAGGTCTTGGTCGACCAAATGCAGGACTTACGTCCGGATGTCATCGTAACCCAGACCCAGTGTGAGGTGTGTGCCGTGAGCGCTGATGAGGTACAGCGGGCTCTTCGCGACTTGATAGGAATGTCACCGACGTTGATTTCCCTGGGTGCGCAGGACTTATCGGGGGTTTGGGACGACCTGACCAGAGTGGCGGACGGCTTAGGACAGCAAGCTGCAGGACAGGCATTTCTGAAAGAGGCCCACCAACGCATGGGCGATATTGCGGTCCGCTCCCAACAACAACCTACTCCCCCCACTGTAGCCTGCATCGAATGGATGGAACCACTGATGGCTGCCGGCAACTGGGTACCCGAACTGGTTCATTTGGCCGGAGGGCAATCGGTGTTTGGACAGGCAGGGACACACGCCCCATGGATAACCTGGGAAGCCTTGGCCGGTGGGGATCCGGATATTCTGGTCTTGATGCCTTGTGGATTTTCCATGGCTCGCATCCAAGAAGAATTGCCGGTCATGACATCACACCCATTTTGGCCACAGTTACGGGCAGTGCAAAATCAGAAGGTGTACCTGACGGATGGGAATCAGTTTTTCAACCGTCCGGGGCCGCGCCTCGTTGAATCCCTCGAAATTTTGGCTGAAATCTTTCATCCCACTCGTTTTCAGTTTGGGCACGAAGGCAAGGCATGGCGGCCGTGGATTCCTGCAAAACGTTAACCTTGAAAACGCAAATCACCGAATCACGGGGCTTTCCAATTTAGTCTTTGCCTGGCTTTCCCCTTGGCAACCGGCGTACTCCGGTTGACCGTCTCATTAGGGTTTTGTTAAGTAGTAATTATTCCTAAACAGGAATGATATGGAAATTCCATTCAAGGACATCAAACAGAAGTTTCAGGGATGCGGATTAAAAACGACCCCGCAGCGAACTGCTATTTATGACGCCCTCCTCCGCAGCACGACCCATCCGACCGCGGAAGAGCTCTTTGCCGAAGTCGCTCCGCAATTTCCGATGATGTCTCTAAACACCGTCTACTACACACTTGGGGCTTTGCGTACCTCCGGGTTGATTCATGAAGTCAATATTGGCCATACCCGGGCTCGATTTGATGCCAACCTGTCTCCCCATCACCATTTGATTTGCTTGGGGTGCCAGGCCATTGTCGATGTCATCGATCCCCGACTCAATCGCCTGGAATTCCCAGCCGGCATTCCCAAAGATTTTGAAATTACAAGTTATCAGGTCGCTTTCCGTGGACTTTGCGGCTCCTGTCGCCGCCACACGGGGCGCTCCATCAACCATTCATCACCGGGGTTACACCCCACAACCTTCAAAGGAGAACTCCATGGGAAAAGCTCTTAAAGGCACAAAAAGCCACGAAAATTTAAAAGCGGCATTTGCCGGTGAATCGCAAGCGAATCGACGCTATTTATATTTCGCCCGGCGGGCGGACATTGAAGGCTTTACCGATATCGGCGGTCTGTTCCGTGATACCTCTGAAGCTGAAACCGGACATGCGTTTGGGCACCTGGACTTTTTGAAGGAAGTCGGTGATCCTGCCACCGGCGTGCCGATTGGCAACACCGAAGCCAATTTAAAAGCGTCAATTGAAGGTGAGACCTATGAATACACCCAGATGTATCCCGGCATGGCAAAAACCGCTCGTGATGAAGGACTTGAGGAACTCGCAGAATGGTTCGAGACGTTGGCCAAAGCCGAACGATCCCATGCGAACCGGTTCACCAAAGGGCTGGAATCCCTAAAACAAAGCTGAGAGCTCCGGCATTATGACACACGGCGGCGGTCGATAAAGGCTGCCGCTTTGTACACACTCTTTCACAGACTTTCAAACGAAGTCATAACCTGTGTCAAAATTTGACCTTATCACTCCAGGCTGGACCCGGTCTCAACTCGAAACCGAGACACGACGTATTTTCGATGTCTGTGACGGATGTCGACGATGCTTTAATTTATGTCCCTCGTTCAATACTCTTATTGACCGGATTGATGAGTATGAGAGCGATTCAACGCAGTTCACTGCACAGGATTTCACAAGGATTGAACAGGAATGTTATTACTGCAAACTTTGTTTCAACCATTGTCCCTATTCTCCCCCCCATCAATATGATCTGGATTTTCCCAGGCTCATGGCTGCCTGGAAAAAGCAACGGACGGCTGAGGGTGGGGCCACATGGCGCGACAAGCTCCTGATCCAAACTGATTTGATCGGAAAACTGGGTAGCCTGACTGCTCCACTAACCAATTGGGCCCTTCGCACACCGTGGCTTCGAAGTCTGGTTGAGCGGATGATCGGAGTGCACAAAAACCGCCAAGTCCTTTCGTTTCAATCCCAGACCTTTACCCAATGGTGGGATCAGCGAAAGCCGGCTCCCGCACTTACCCGCAACCAGGGAAAAGTAGCCTTCTTCCCAAGTTGCCTGGTGACGTATCAGGTGACTGATATTGGGAAAGCTGCCGTGCAAATTTTGGAGAAAAACGGCATTGAGGTCGTGGTACCTTCAAATCAGCAGTGCTGTGGGATGCCACGGTTTGACTTAGGTGATACCGATGGAATGGCTAAGATTGCCGAGTCTCAATATCGACTTTTTGCGCCCTATCTCGATCAGGGATATGACATCGTCATTCCAGCACCCAGTTGTAGCCTGATGTTCAAACGGGAATACCCTTACCTCAAACCCACACCTGGAATGAAGCAATTGAGCGAGCGCACGTTTGATCTTTGCGAATATTTAATGCGGCTCAAACGGGAAGGTAAGCTTTCCCTTGATTTTCAAGCTAATCCTGGACGCGTGGCCTATCAAATTCCCTGTCATTTGCGTGATCAGAACATCGGATTTAAATCAAAAGAATTGATGGAGTTAACAGGGGCCAGGGTTCATCTGATCGAGAAATGTTCCGGACACGATGGAGCCTGGAGTGCCAAGACTGAATTCTTTGATCTTTCGATGAAAATCGCCAAGAAAGCCGTGCGAGTAATTCAAGAGGAACCGTTCGACGTCGTCGCCTCCGATTGCCCCCTGTCGGCACTACAACTGGACCAAGCACTTCAAACTGCGCCAACTCAATCGGCCCTTCATCCTATTCAAATCGTTCGTAACGCCTATGGATTAACACCATGAAACTACTCACACCGCAAGATCTACTCCCGGCTGCTCAATATGAGGAAAACCGCGCCGCCATTCGGCAAAAAATTATTGCCCTTAAAAAACGGCGCCGCATTTCTGTAGGAGAATTCGTGACCCTCGTGTTTGAGAATCGGGACACCCTGTTATTTCAAATACAGGAAATGATTCGAATAGAACGCATTTTTGATCCGGGAAAAATTCAGGAAGAATGTGACGTGTATAATGCCCTTCTACCAACTCGTCATGAATTGAGCGCAACACTGTTTATCGAAATCACCGATTCCGAAAAGATTCAACCGCTGCTGGACTCCTTTAAGAATATTGACCAGCCCAATACCGTGGGCATCAAGGTTGGCGACACCTCAGTTTTTGCAAATTTTGAGGCCGGGCATAGCAAGGAAGATAAAATCAGTGCCGTGCATTTTGTACGATTCTCCACCACCCAAACCTTTCGAGACCTCCTGGCCCAAGAGGAAGTCCCTGCCTTTCTAACTATTCTCCACCCTGAATATCGTACAGAAGCCCCAGTACCTCAGGAATTGAGGCAGGAATGGCTAAAGGATCTCAAGTGATTCATCATTTTGCCGTGCATGATTCCCCAACCTTGCAGCTTCCTATAAATTGACAAGATTAAAAGTCGTGCTTTAAGATGTAGATTCAATATTGGATTCCTTTCAACCGATTGAAAGGAAAGATGAATCTACAAAAATAATGTGATCATAAGGAGGATACAACGACTATGGTAACAATTACCCCGATCGCAGAGCAGAAGATTAAGGAACTGATTAAGGAAGAAGAGAATTCCGTCGGTTTGCGCATTTACGTCAAAGGCGGCGGATGCAGCGGCTATCAATATGGAATGTCGTTTGAAGATAAAACCAGCGATGATGACACCATCATCGAAAAAGGCGACGTGAAAGTCATTGTGGATTCCCAAAGTGCCCCAATGCTCAGCGGCGCAGAAGTCGATTACGTTGATAGCCTGCAAGGGTCGGGATTTGCCATCAAAAATCCTCAAGCGAAGTCCACCTGTGGATGTGGAAGCTCATTCTCGACCTAGAAACTATTCACTCAGAACCCTAACCAATTAGGGCTGGACTTGGACTTCCATAGGCGACCAAGATCCAGCCCTTTTTCTTTTCTATAGAGACTGCATGCCTAAAGCTACCCTCACCAAACGTTTAGAGTTTTGCTCCTCTCACCGCTACCACAATCCTGAATGGGATGACGCAAAAAATCGTGAGGTTTTTGGTCTTTGTAATAATGTGAATACCCATGGCCATAATTATTTATTGGAAGTCACATTGCGGGGGGACATCGACCCTGTCACAGGTATGATCATCAATTTATATGACTTAAAAATCATTTTAAATCAGGTTCTGGAACAATTTGATCATAAGAACTTAAATCTCGATACCCCATATTTTTCCAGGAGAATTCCCACGACCGAAAATCTCGCCGTCACTCTCTGGCACATTCTGGAAAAACATCCAGACCTTCCTAATCCGGATGCACTTCGTCTTTATGAGGACGAAACCCTCTATGCCGAGGTGAATGCGAATTTCATGGATGGTGCCCTCCACCCCGCAAACGGCGAATCGGCCATCATCGCTCGACGCTATGCGTTTTCAGCCCTGCATCAATCCGGGACAGGTCATACGCAAGGACATGACTATGATCTGTGGATTGCCACTAAGGGCCAAATTTCCAGCGACACCGGGCAGGTTATGAATTTACAGACTGTGGATCAAATCGTCAGAAACCAGATCCTTGCACGATTTGACCAGCAAAATCTAAGCCAGGATCAGGCCTTTGCCAACATTCCCGTCACAGACTCCGCACTTGCGAAGGTCATCTGGGAAACACTGGATCCCCACTTCCACACTCCCCCCCTATGCCGAGTCTCCGTGAGCCAACAATCAGGTGCCATGGCTGTGTATTCTGTTTAGCCTGAATCTGGAAACACCGTCTTGAGGACGCGCACGGACTCAATCAGGATACCCTGCCAGCTGAAAAACCCCCTGCAGGCCGGACAGTACCAGGACCGGGTGAGGTTTCCCCAAAACAGAATTTAGGTTGGGATAGAGAACGATTGCCGAATCAAGTCGGCCAGTTCGGCGGGTTCTAATTTTCCCTCTTTGGTAAGCACCAGCTCTCCATTGGAGAAGAAATGAGTGGTGGGATACGTTTCAAATTGATGCCGCTTTTTAATGGCACGGCACCGCCCCGGAACGTGCATTTTAGCCTTTCCAAATCGCACATTCGAATACTGTTGGGCAATGTCCGCAAGAACAGGATCATAGGCTTTACACGGTTCGCAGGTCGCAATGCCATATGCCACAACTGCAGCCGAAGCCTCCGTAAACCCTGCATAATTCTCATCGTTCACATCTTCAACAATACCGGACATCACAGCCTCGCAATTCAAGATTACAGACCGAAGGAGTAGGTTCAGGACCCAACTCCTTCGGTCAAACCATCCTCAGGATTAATTCAACTTTTTCAACGCTTCCAAAATTTCTTTGTCGTCACGAGCGGTTTTGATATCTTGAACTTTCGCATAGGCTACTTTTCCATTTTTATCCACAATGACGGTAGCGCGCTTTGAGCAATTTAACGGCTCAAAATATAATCCATAGGCCTTAGATACCGTCCGATGCATATCGGCGAGTAATTGATGCTTAAGATCTAGGGAATCCGCCCAAGCTTTGTGGGAAAAAAAGCTGTCACAGCTGATGCCAAAAACTTCGGCATTAACTGATCCAAAGTTGGGAAAATCATCGGTTAAACATTTGTTTTCTCCGGTACAAACCGGGCTCCAATCCAGAGGATAAAATGCCAGAACCACGTTCTTCTTTCCGCGATAGTCGCTGAGTTTAACATCCTTTTGGTCCTGGTCTTTTAATGTAAAATCGGGGGCTACGTCTCCGACTTTAACTTCTGCGGCAACATCTGTAGACATGATTGCTCTCCTTCGTTGTAATGGAAATGCCGAAAATTCACTTGACCTTTGGTGGTAACATGGGGTGAAAAAGTTTGTCAATCTGGCAGAAGCCCTACAGAATTGCCCATTTAGCCCTAACGAAGCTCCACTTCCGACGCAGTTTGCTGAGTCAGAAAGCCGTAAAAGGTTCAAGTCTGCTATCCTTCCTCACAATAATTTTTACCGACTCTCATCCAACATCGCGGGCATACGCCATGGCGGCACATATGCCGTCCAATCGGAAACAGATATCGATCTTGTGTTTTAGTCTTTCTCGGGGTATCGTAATTAAAAGGCAAGTGAAATCCTCTTCCTCCTTAATACCATCCAAAATCTTCCCAATCTCTAGGCCATTGTTGGTTACGTATCCTTTATGAGTAAATTCCAGACGTTTTTTTCCACGCTCCGCGGTTGGTCCTGGCTTCGAATAACGATAATCACCACATTTCTTGCCTTATGTGTCGGGGTAGGAGGTCTTGCGGGAATTCTCTGGATTGCGACCCGAGACCTTCCCACATTCGACTCCTTTCAAGACTACCATCCGAGTTTAGTGTCTAGAGTCTATGCAGATAACGGTGAACTCATTGGGCAATTTTTCATCGAACGTCGTCTGTATACGCCCATTGACAAAATTCCCAAAGCCTTCACGCAAGCAGTCATTGCCACAGAAGATACCCGTTTTTTTGATCACCCTGGGCTGGACATTGTCGGCATCGGCCGGGCGGCCTGGACCAACCTCAAAAAAGGCGGCCGGTTTCAAGGCGCTAGCACCATTACCCAACAGTTAGCCAGAGCTCTTTTTCTTTCTCCCGAACGAACATATCAGCGGAAAATCAAAGAGCTCATTCTCGCAGTGAAAATGGAATGGGTGTTGACCAAAGAGCAAATTTTAGAAATGTACTTAAACCAAATTTATTTCGGTCACGGTGCCTATGGGGTGGCCGCCGCCGCCTTAACCTATTTTGATAAAAACGTCTCGGATTTGAGTCTTCCTGAATCGGCATTTTTGGCTGGTCTTCCTAAAGCTCCAAACACCTATTCACCCTATCGGAATCCAGATCTGGCTAAATCGCGAAAAGAATTGGTCCTAGGGCGCATGGTAGAGGCCGGGTATATCACCAACGAAGAGGCGCAAGCCGCCATGGCCACAACCCTATCCTACCGTCACCAATCGATAGAACCGATTGCGGCCTATTTCCTGGAAGAGGTGCGTCAACACTTGGTGGATCGGTACGGAGAAACCCTTGTGTATAAGGGAGGGCTACGAATCTACACCACCTTAAATATTGCCATGCAGAAAATCGCGGAAGAAGCGGTTCGTACAGGACTCCGCCAATTAGATAAACGGCAAGGCTGGCGAGGACCGATTGAACATATTGCCTTTTCCAAAGATTTTACGCCTCCGGATACCTTTCCGGAACTACAAAGTCCAAAGGCAGCTCTTGTCCATGGCCTCTACCGAGCCCTCGTGACGGACGTGGCAAAAAAATCTGCTCAAATCTTGATTGGAAATACCTATAAGGGCTCTATCCTATTCGAGGATATGCGATGGGCCCAACGTCAATTGGAAAAAAGCGGGGATGTGGGAACAGCGGTCGTTCGGGAAAAAGCCACTCCACTCCAACTCTTGAAGGTCGGAGACATTATTGAAGTCGCCCCGAAAAATGGCACTGTCGAGTCAGGCGAATTTGTCTTAGAGCAAACTCCAATCGTGGAAGGCGCCCTCATCGCCATGGATCCGAGGACAGGCGCCGTCCAATCAATGGTTGGAGGGTATGACTATACTCGAAGTCAGTTTAATCGTGCCGTGGTTGCCCGTCGACAACCGGGTTCCGCCTTCAAGCCACTCATTTATGCATCGGCGCTTCAACAAGGCCTGACACCGGCATCCCTGATTCTCGATGCGCCCGTCGTCTATGAAGACGAGGATTTGGACCGGGTATGGAAGCCGGAAAATTATGAAAAACGCTTTTTTGGAACCATTACCCTTCGTGAAGCACTGCGGCATTCCCGCAACGCCGCAACAGTCAGGTTGCTTGAACAAATCGGAGTTCCCGAGGTCGTCAATATCGCCAGCAATCTGGGAATACGAAGTCCGCTCAGCCAGGACCTCTCTTTGGCCTTGGGATCCTCAAGCGTGACCCTCCAAGAAATCACCTCCGCGTATGGCGTCTTCGCCAATCAAGGTTTGTGGCTTGAGCCCTACATGATTACACATGCCAAGAACCTCAACGGGGAGATCTTAGAACAACACCAGTTCGAACCGCGACAAGCCATGACCAAGGAAAACGCCTACTTGATCACCAATATGCTCATGGATGTCATTCAAAGCGGAACCGGAAGACTCGCCAAATCTATTGGCCGGCCATTGGCAGGGAAGACTGGAACCACAAATAGCTATAACGATGCGTGGTTTGTCGGGTATGCCCCGAATTTGGCGACAGGAGTATGGGTGGGATTTGATGGGGTCCGAACACTCGGCAGATTGGAATCCGGGGCGCATGCGGCCCTACCGATTTGGACCAGGTTTGTTGATCAAGCCCTGCTCCACTCACCAGTTATGACCTTTCCTATTCCTAATGACATTCAATTCGCGCAGATCGACACTGCGACGGGTGACTTGCCATCCAAGACCAGTCGAAACATCAGTACGGAAGTTTTTCGTAAAGGAACGGAACCAGGAAAAGCGGCTCCTCAGAAGGCGAACCCTATGGATTTTTTTGAGTTCGACCGGTTGAACTCGGATTCCTCCAACCAGCTTTCCCCATTTTGAGAGAACTCTTCAAAACAGGGCGATTTCGCCGTCACACGTGTTCTCAGGACTGGGCATCCTGATACTCTTCATACCAGGCCATTTGAATGGCCTCCAGCTTTTTTTCATTGGACGTTTTGGGATCGTCCTTAAACTCAGGAAGGGCAACCACCCAGGCATGTAAATCCGTAAACCTGACCGATAAGGGATCAAGGTCGGGATGCTCTTCCTGCAGCCGAATAGCAATATCTTCAGTATCACCCCACATGAATTCCTGAGCCATGATTTCTTCCCCTTGGATTAATGGGTTTTGCCCATGCCTAAAGTCTCCCTATTGAGGGATTATTTTATGACGTCGGATAATTTCTTACTTTCGAGAGCTTCTTTCAACGTGGCATCCATCAACACTTCGGCCAAATGATGCGTCGTTTTTTCAACCTCAGCAATTTTCGCACGTATGACACGATGATCATCCCCGTCTTTAACTTCACCAAGCTGCCGTAAAATCTGACGAATGCTTTCCCTTTCCTTTTCATTGATTAAATTCGCTGCACGCCCCAAAGCTTTCTCCGTCGCCACGATGATCGCATTGGCTTCATTCCGTGCTTCTATAATTTGCCGGGCTTTGATGTCTTCTGTGGCAAATTGAAAAGAATCACGAACCATCCCTTCCACCTCATCGTCGGTCAGTCCATGAGAAGGTTTCACCTGAACCGATTGCGCCTCACCGGTCCGGATATCTCTGGCCGTCACCTGTAGGATCCCATTGGCATCAATGAGAAAGTTGACTTCTACGCGAGGGACCCCAGCCGGCAACGGTGGAAGCTTTAATTGGAAGCGGGCCAAACTTCGATTATCTTTCACCAACTCCCGTTCTCCTTGGAGGATATGAATATCCACCGAGGTCTGCCCATCAACATAGGTCGTGAACATTTCCTTTGCACTGGTTGGAATCGTGGTATTTCGACGAATCAGCGCACTCATGACCCCGCCCATCGTTTCAATTCCCAATGACAGGGGAGTCACGTCCAGTAACAAGAGGTCTGTGGTATGCCCGCCTAAAATATCAGCTTGAACAGCCGCCCCTAACGCGACGACTTCGTCAGGGTTCAGCTCAGAGTGCGGCTTTTTGCCAAACAGTTCTTCCACTTTCCGCCAAACCAGTGGCATGCGAGTATTCCCTCCGACCAGGACCACTTCATCAATCTGACTGGCGGTTAAGCCTGCATCTTTGAGGGCAAGCCGACAAGGCGCAAGGGTTCTTTCCACCAAACCCATCGTTAACGTTTCCATGCTCTCCCGCGTCCATACCTTTTCATACGTCGAATTGGGAAGCTCTATCACCGCCCGAGTTTGGGTTTCATCCGACAACCGGATTTTGACACGTTCCGCCTCCAACCGAATGGTTTGCATTAAATCTGGATTCTCGCCAACTTTTAGGCCTTGAGTTTGAAAAATATCATCAACCATCACATCGACGAGCAGTTGATCGAAATCATCTCCCCCTAAATGGGTATCCCCATTCGTTGCCAGAACTTCAAAGATTCCATCTTTTAATTTGAGAATGGAGATATCAAACGTCCCTCCGCCTAAATCATAAATTGCGATCAGACCTTGTGTCTTTTTCTGCAGGCCATACGCTAAGGAAGCAGCTGTCGGCTCATTGATGATACGCAGGATCTCTAATCCGGCAATCATACCCGCATCTTTGGTGGCTTGCCGCTGACTATCATTGAAATACGCCGGAACGGTGACCACAGCCTTGGAGATGTCTTCCTTTAAATAATCCTCGGCTCGCCGTTTTAATTCTTTCAGAATCATGGCGGACACTTGAGGGGGAGAAAAGGTTTTATCTCCAATTTCAATACGAATGACCCCGTTTTTTTCATGAAGCTGATAAGGAAAATACTTCAGGTCGTCCTTCACGTCATCCAGCCCCTTGCCCATAAACCGCTTCACGGAATAAATGGTGCTGGAAGGATCACGGATTAAATGGGCTTTTGCCGGCTCTCCCACGATCATCCCATTATCAGTTAACCCGACGATGGAAGGCACTTTGGTCTGCCCATCCGGGCCGGGAATGACATGAGGCCCATCTTTATCCATAAAGGCGATCAGCGAATTCGTCGTTCCCAAATCAATACCAACAATGCGACTCACAATATATTCCTTTTAGCTGAGAATGATTAGCCCGTGGTTTCGAGCAAATCGTTGACCATATTCCGCACATATGTTCGATTAGAAAGAATTTCCTGCATAGCACGCAAAATAGAATTTTTTTCCTCACGCGCCTCACCTGGAAGGGGAGTGCGTGCTTGCACCTGATCCCATTGTTTGAACTGACCCTTCAGGGACTCCTCCATTTCAGCCTGGCGTTTTTCCAAACGCTCTCGTTCGCCCTGCAACTTTTTCCGAAGGGCCTCAAGCTCAGGTGACGCGCCCTTGGGAACCAGTTGTCGGAATAATTCCAGATCTTCTTGCAGTTCCAGAACCTCTTCAAACAAATCCGCCGGGGGATTTGATCGAATATCTTTCACCGCTCCAGCCTCCAACCGGATCAAATATTCCGCCCGCAGAATGGGATCCTTGAGTGTGCGATAGCCGGCATTCAAAAAAGCAGAATTTCCTAAACTAATGGCTTTCTCCGATTCATCTTTTGTGGAATAAAAATCCGGATGAAAAGTACGACTTAATTCATAAAATGTCTGTTCCAATTGTTGTTCGTCAATGTTCAACAGACGAGGGAGTTGAAAGCAGGCAAAATAGTCCAGGTCCTTTGAAAGCGGCTGCACTTTAACGCATTGTCCACAGAGATATTCTCCCGTCACTTCAGATTGGCAGTGCCAGCACATACTGCGGGCCATGGGAAGTTCCCGGGCCTTTATCGTGGTTGGATGTTGATGTTCCATGATTTCTGGCTCTGACAACTCGGGCATGGTGAACTACCCCATGCCCGAGTTGTTACGTCACTATGTGATTGAAGAAGATTGGTCTTATGCTGAAAACGACTCTCCGCACCCACATGTCTTCGTGGCATTCGGATTAATAAATTTAAAGGCACCACTCACCATGTCTTTTTGATAATCCAGGGTCATCCCCTGGAGATAAATGGCGCTTTTGGCATCGACGATCACTTTTACGCCATCCACTTCAGTGACGGTATCAAACTCCCCGATCTTGTCATCGAAGTTGACGGTATAGCTCAACCCCGAACAACCGCCACCTTTCACTCCCAATCGAAGACCGCCCTCAGTAATGCCCTGAAGGTCCAATAATCGCTTGACCTCCTTCAACGCCTCCTCGGTCATGGCAACCGTTGAATTGCTTTCCGTGGTTTTTGTATCCATCGCCATTTCTCCCTACAACAAATCGTGAACAGTTCCCTAAGTTAGGATGAGGTAGCGGCTGCTTCCGGCTTGGGTTTCTTCTCTCCCGCTTTTTTCTGGTAATCCCCCAAGGCCGCTTTAATGGCATCTTCCGCCAACACCGAACAATGGATTTTAACGGGTGGGAGGTTCAACTCATGAACAATATCCGTATTCTTAATCTTTTGAGCATCTTCTAAGGTTTTCCCCTTGAGCCACTCGGTCGCCAAACTGGAACTGGCAATGGCCGAACCACAGCCAAACGTTTTGAACTTGGCATCCACAATAGTGTCGTTTTCGACTTTAATTTGGAGTTTCATCACATCTCCGCATTCCGGAGCTCCGACGACACCTGTTCCCACATCGTCAGCATCTTTTTGAAAACTTCCCACATTACGGGGATTGTTGTAATGATCAATGACTTTTTCACTATAGGCCATGGGCTATCCCTCCCTTTGTTGTATGGTATGACTGTGTGTTTTTTAAAACCATTTTGAATATGTCTTCAAGTATATCAATTAATGAGCTGCCCATTGAACGCTTTTCAAATCGACCCCTTCCTTGGCCATCTCATAGAGCGGAGACATCTCACGTAGGTGCGTCACAGCCTTAATCATGCGATCAATGGTGTATTCCACCTCCTCATCGGTATTAAATCGACCAAGCCCAAAGCGGATCGAAGAATGGGCCAAATCCGATCCAACTCCCAAGGCACGCAACACATAAGAGGGCTCAAGTGTGGCCGACGTACAAGCCGAACCAGAAGACAGGGCAATTTCTTTGACCCCCATGAGCAACGCCTCCCCTTCGACATACGCAAAACTAATATTGAGATTGTTCGGCAAGCGCTCAGTCGGATGCCCGTTTAAATAAACCTCATCCATACCCTTCATAATCCCTTCTTGAAGGCGATCGCGCATCTTGGCCATACGAACAGACTCGGTCGACATCTCCTGCTCGCATAGTTCGCAGGCTTTTCCAAATCCCACAATGAGGGGCACAGGCAAGGTTCCCGAACGCATACCCCGCTCATGGCCCCCACCATACATCATCGCCTCCAACCTCACTCTTGGTGCCTTACGTCGGACATAAAGGGCCCCCACGCCTTTGGGACCATAAATCTTATGGGCGGTAAAGGACATCAGATCAATTCCCATTTCCTGAACGTTTACAGGGATTTTACCCACCCCTTGTGTCGCGTCACAGTGGAAAAGGACACCTTTTTCTTTAGCAACTTTTCCGATGGCCGCCACGGGATTGATCGTACCGATCTCATTGTTGGCCATCATAATCGAAATTAAAATCGTCTGGTCGGTAATGGCATTGCGTACGTCATCCGGGCTCACCATGCCGGCTTTATCCACGGGGAGGAAAGTGACCTTGACACCCTTCTTTTCCAGATATTTCGCCGTATCAATCACCGCCCGGTGTTCCGTCGAACTTGTAATGATATGATTTCCTTTTTCCCGGTACATCTCCACCACGCCCTGCAAGGCCAGATTATCCGATTCCGTTGCCCCACTGGTAAAAATAAGTTCTTTGGCATCGGCATGGATAAGATGCGCAATTTGCTTTCGGGCTACTTCCACCGCCTCTTCAGCCTCCCAACCGAACGTATGATTCCGGCTGGCCGCATTCCCAAATTTCTCGGTGAAGAAGGGGAGCATCATTTCAAGCACCCGAGGATCGCAGGGGGTCGTTGAATGATTATCCAAATATATAGGCAACTTCATAATTGAACTCCTTTTGTTTTACGAGATTCCACAATGATTAAGGGGGGTTCGGCCATCATATCTTCAATAGACATGCTACTGAGTAAATGAAAAATGCTTTCTTGGACGCGCAACAGAGGCGTCCGGATATTACAATGCTCAATTTGTTCACAAGAGGCATGTTCATCCTTTTCATGGTAGCAATCCGCAATCCCCAGTGGGCCTTCAATAGCTTCCAGCACCTGCGCGATGGAAATCTCCCGTGGCTCACGGGCCAAGAGATAACCTCCCTTTGGTCCGTTTTGGCTTTCCACCATGTCATATTTAGCCAAGGTTTGAAGCACTTTGGCTAACAACTCCAGAGGAATATGATGTTCCTCAGCGATTTCTTTGGTGTTGACAACCCTGTTCGGATTAAAAGGACTGGTTTCTCCAGATCGGACCATGGCCATGTATTGGAGAGCCATCAGGGCATAATCTGCTTTTTTAGAAAGCTTCAGCATAATTACTTAATAATATTGATAGTGTTTATCTTTCTGTAATGCCGACTTATATGATCGGGTTTAACATAGCATTGACCTCTTGGGTCAGTCAAGACTAAAATGGTCGGAGATCCATTTAGTCGGAATTAGTCAGCACAAACATAATCAACCCCGAACTAATTTTGAAAATTTATTTTAACACATTGTTTTGTAAGGAGAATTAAATGGGAGGCAGTAATCCATATATTGAGAAAAGCGAAACAGCAGTCGCTAAGAAACCATTCAAACTCACCTTTATTACACCTGAAAAGCCTATTGAAATTGAGGTTGACCCGGAAAAGTTCCCTTATGGGGAAACAGGACTGCCTGGGAGCATCCTCGATATCGCGCTGGGAAATGGGATAGATGTGGAACATGCCTGCGGTGGAGTCTGTGCCTGCTCAACCTGCCATATCATTGTGAAGCAGGGGCTGGATACCTGTAACGAGGCGACGGATGACGAAAATGACCAATTAGATGAAGCTCCCGGCCTTACCCTGCAATCAAGACTGGGATGCCAGTGCGTCCCGAATGGGGAAAAAGACCTCATCATTGAAATCCCGGAATGGAATAAAAACCTTGTCAAAGAAAGTCACTAGGTGAGCACGGTTGTTTAAACGAGACAGGTAGTGAGAAGGATGTCCTCCTGCAGTCTTTCCGGTCCGAACTTATTCGAACAATGAGGTCCACATTTAATAGGGACCATTACCAGACTTCATCGACAATCAGATGACTCCCTAGCAATTATTGACTTCTTCCTGTATAAAAAAACCCTTACAGCAGACAACCTCTTCTACTGAATGCCATTCATGGCAGCGAGGAATGCGTTGTTTGGTTCAAGGTTCCCTTCCCATTCTTCCGTCCAACGGATTATCCGGGTCGCTGATATTGGAAAAAAACTGCCTGTTTTCCTCATCCTATCTCTACATTTTTTTTCGGGAATAGGACAAAACAATCAACTCTTCGCACAGGTCCAGCCAGGCTTTGATCCCACCGGACGGTTCGGCGAACCCCCGCCTCTAGAGAAAAAAACCGAGCCTCTGACACCAAAGACTGCTCCCGATATCACACTGCCTCCAGTGGAAACCATTCCTGAAATGAAAGGGGCCCCTCCTCAAATTCGGGTTATGATCCGGAAGATTCGAGTTGAGGGGAGCACCGTCTTTTCAGCGGAAGAACTAGCCAAAGTCACAGCTCCTTACGAAAACAGGGAGTTGTCCACCAATGATCTGGAGGAACTGCGCCGGGCCTTAACGTTGCTCTATGTCAATAAAGGATATGTGAACTCTGGGGCGGTAATCCCGGATCAAACCCTACAAGACGGAGTCGTCACCATTCAGATTATTGAGGGAAAACTGACGGACATCCAAATCGAAGGCACCAAATATTTCCTCCCCTTTTATTTTGAAGACCGGATTGCCTTGAGCAGCGGACCACCGCTCAACATCAATCCGTTAAAAGAAAAGCTCCAACTCCTCCTTCAAGACCCCCGTACGGAACGGTTAAACACGGAGCTGAAACCAGGACTGAAACCAGGCGAAGGGGTCCTCCATGTGCAAGTCGAGGAAGCTTCCCCCTTCAATGCGTGGATAGAATTCAACAACTTTCAATCACCAACGGTTGGCGAGTCGCGGGGTCTCGGAAATATCGCTGTGCAGAACCCGTTCGGATTGGGGGATGCCTTTCGCTTTACCTATGGCCAATCCAAGGGATTGCAGCCTCTTATCGAAGCCAACTACATCATCCCGCTCACGGCACGAGATACCACCCTGGAACTGAATTTCCGGTTCAATGACTTTCACGTCGTCACAAAACCATTCGATGATCTGGACATCAGAACCAAGTCCCAAATATACAAAATCGCCTTGCGTCAACCCGTCTATCGCACACTCAATGACGAAATTGCCCTCTCCCTCATCGGAGAACACCTGGAAAATCAGAGTTTCCTGGGTGGAACGGGGTTCTCCTTCCAGCGCGGCGCAACCAACAACGGCAAGGCTATCGTGTCAGCCCTCCGGTTCGGGCAGGAATGGATTCACAGGGAATCCAATCAAGTCCTCGCGGTTCGATCCCGGTTCAGTGTGGGATTAGACGTACTGGATGCCACCAACAATAAACAAACCTCTGATGATCCGGACGGGGAATTTTTTGTCTGGTTAGGCCAGGTCCAATATGTCCGACGCGTAGATCCTCTCGGCATCGAATTTCTCGGCGGCCTGACCTTGCAGATTGCCAACGACAGCTTATTCGCACTGGAACAATTTGCCGTCGGCGGCCGGTACAGCGTCCGGGGGTACTGGGAAAATTATCTGGTGCGGGATAATGCATTTCTGTTTAACGTAGAGTCACGAATCCCGATGTTTCCCAGCTTTTTTGGTCCGAAGGTGGCGGTGGCACTGGCTCCCTTCATAGATGTGGGACGGTCATGGGAGGCCAAACGCAATACGCCCGATCCGCAGACTCTGGCCAGTATTGGCACAGGAATCCGATTCTCCTTCTTCAATCGGGCACATGCCAGTCTATATTGGGGGCAACAGTTGAATCACGTGGAGGATCCTCCTGGCGGAGGCGTTCAGGATCAGGGAGTGCATTGGGAATTTGTCCTGGATATTTTGTAGCCCTTCTGAATAGAAAGGCGTTCACGAGGCAGCCGGTTGTTCGGATCAGCACCAGGCTTTTTCGTTCAATGAAAAAAAAGCGATAGATACCACGCTATCAGCGGAAGGAAGTGATGACAGGGGACGCGAGTTGAATGCGTTGCAAATAAGGCGGGCGCTTCAAATATCCAGTTGCTCGTTCCGAATCCGTTCCGGCGACCAGACGTAATCGCGCCAGACAACCCCGTTGAAAACGGTCCACAGCCAGGATAGAAAATATTCGTTCCGCGCGAAGGTTATCTTCCTGGCATCGTTCACTCCCGCTTTGACAGGAAAAAGGAGTTTGGCCAAAATTCACCGGATGAATTCGCCCGGAGGGAACCCCCAACTGCACCAAGAACTCCGCAAGGGATCTTAGATGATAGTCGGCCCTGGCGAGGTTATAGGCAGACGGGCCTCGCGAATCACAATATCCTTCAATCCGTAATCCCCACTGATCTTCCTGTTTCAGAAGCGCGACTGTTTCGTGGAGGAAATCTTCGACACCACCCTGAATGGAAGTCCGGACATCATCAAAGTACACGTCGGCAAAAACAGGGTCCTGGTACCTGTCTTCGACCGATCGCCCTAAACCCCGACCCTTCCCAAAAAACGGGGCCGGTATAGAGACCCTCAACGCATCATAAATTTCTTCGTCCACGTCTACCTGAACACTCAAAAAGAGAGGAGCATTGTCCAGGGTATTCGCGAGTGATTCCTGAACAGACCATATCGTTCCCAACAGAAGGGACCATGCCAATAAACACCTGGGGATTCTATTCAGATGGAAGAGAAACATGGCAGCATGAACGAACAAGAACCCGTTTGAGACCTCCTCGAGAAAACGCCTCAGGATTGGGGTGGTTTGGGCTATAACCCTTTGAAGTCCGTATCGGCCCGACAGAATGAAACTTAATTCGGATGAAAGAAGCGAGGTATCGCCATTCAGTGCTAGCTCAACATGGAAAATCCGGAGCTAAAATGAGGTGTGAGGTCCAGCCTGAGGAGTGCGTGAACTGTTGTCGGATAACAGTCGAGCGGGAAACAACGGACGGAAATAAAAAAAAACCTGCCCCCGCCACAACGGCGGGGACAGGTTCCATAACTGCGGGTGCAATGAAAAGGGGAAAATGAACCTGCTCCCCTAGGACAAAAAGCGCAGGTTCAATAACACACGGGCATCACGGACTGGGGGAAATTTCCGGTCCTGGCAACACCCGCCCAGACAAGACCTTCGTGGACTTGCCCATCCACACCTCCAATTCCCATTTTCAAACAGCCACAGTCATAATCCATGCTCGCGATCAACCTGCGCCGGCGTATCCAAATCAACCTCTTCAAGCAATGACGCCCGCACATGATGCATCTCGGCATCGGAAGGATGAGACTGAATATAAGTGGAAATCACGCCTATGGCGTCATACCAAAATCCGGCTTGTCCCCATAGCTTCGTCGCTTCAACCGGATTGGCGTTCTTCAAATCCTCGGTCAGCGAGGCCGGGACCTCACCCACCTTAATCATTCCTCCGCCGATAATATCCGCTGATCGATGCTCGGGATCAGAGACCAGAGACACAAACCATTGATAGGTTTTCCCTTTTTCCAGTTTCAGATCGTAATCAGCCAAATGAATAATGTGAATCCCGGATTCAATGGGAGAGGAAAGCGGCTTCTCAATAATCGGGGTCACCCCTAATTCGTCAATAAGGGTAAATTCCAAAGGGTAGTTTGTCGCCTTTGATAAATACCACACCAATTGTGGCTGCACCTCACTCGCCAATCCCACGTGATCCGGAGCCAGGGCCAAGAGTAACGGAAGATCCGTCATAGGACCTCTGGTGCCTCCACCAACCCGTCCTCCCGGAGCCCCTCGTTGTGGAGGTTGGTACAACGCTCCCTCCCGTGATGAAGCCGCCTGCTTGTCAGTTTTGTCATCCGATATTTGGACAACCGGACTGTCACCAGAAAGGAGTGTCTCCTCCAAAAACCCTGGTTCAATGGCTATAGACGCGACGTCCTTCATATGAGTGTGGGTTGCCTGATCTGGGAATTCCGCTCCTCCCGTGGCCTGAACACTAAGACCAAGGGTCACGGCTATTACCGCCACCCACCTGCATCGTGTCATCATCTGGCTCATTATGGTCCTCCTCTCTTCGTCCGGACCGTCCTCCCGGTACATTTTCACGGAAGACGTTCTCGGATCTGCTCACACCTGGAATACAGATATTTAAAAGGCAAGCTTCGTTCCACAACCCAAATTTTCCCCACTTGGAGACAATCATTTCGAACCACGCGCTATTGCTATAGATTTCATGCATACCCTCTCTCACATGGTCTTTCCGTCTAAAGGTGTTTGGATATCTCACCTGTCTACTTGGTGTATTGTGTGTCTACTTTGAGAACAATTTCAAGAGAAAGGGGTTCACCCTCACAAGCTGACGACCGTAGACCTTCATAAGAAAAACTCGCTTTCCTCTTCCAGATTCACAATCGGATCCAGGAGAACCCTCAACCCCCCCCCCGTTTCGGAAACCCTTGCTTTGACCTTATTGACGGCAATTCCTAGAATGGGACTGTTGAATGCATAGATGACTTCAGAGAAAGGGTCGGCAATGTCCCGAACTCGCGGGTTTCCCAACTTTTCTCGTTATGGTCTTGGAGTGTGGTTCTTCCTTCTGGGAGTCGGCGGGATAGGGATGACGAGTACCGTTGCGGCGGAACTGTCCTCTCAAGATTTGTTAGCGGAAGGAACCCGGCAGTATCAGCAGGGCCAGTTGGAACAGGCAGCCCGGTCCTGGACTCAAGCCGCCCAGATCTATGAAAAGTCCGGAGATCATCCCAATCACATTCAAGCGCTCATTTATCTCTCGAGAGCCCTGCTCGATTTGGGCCAATACCAACGGGCCCAACAACTCCTTCGCACAGCCGTCCAATCAGCACAGGAGACCACCCAGCTCCGCCTGATGGCCCAGGCCCTCAGCCAATTGGGAACCCTGCATCTCAATGTGGGAGAGTTGGATTCGGCACTTGAGATCCTGCAACAGGGGCTGAAGGTCTCCAGGGAAATCGAAGATCGACCGCTCATGGCTACCATCCTCAATGATCTGGGCAATGCACATGCGGTTCGCCGGAACGAGACAGAAGCCCTTGCGGCTTATACAGAATCCAGCATTCTTGCTGATTCACTAGATTTGCAACCTCTTTCCATTCGAGCCATGATTAATGCGGCCCTGGTGGAAATCAGGCAGCAGTCCGCACAAAATGGGAAAATCCATTTGCAACAGGCATTGGAGAAAACACGAACACTTCCTGACTCACACGAAAAAATCCAAAACCTGCTCACCATCGGAATGGGATTGAGAGACCTCAGCCATCAGCTCACAGAGGAGCATGCCACGGTATTCACCCAAGCCGCTGAGTCCTTTCGGGAAGCCATAGGCAGCGCGAAAGCAATTGGAGACTGGAAAAATGAATCATATGGGTGGGGATTTTTAGGAGAATTGTACGAAGAAGGGGGCCGCCATGAGGAAGCCCTCCAACTCACGCAACTGGCGATTCGGACGAGTCAAAAGGGCCAGGCCCCGGAAGCCCTCTATCGCTGGGAATGGAACACGGGCCGGCACCTCAAAAATCTGGGTCGGACGGACGAGGCCATTGCAGCCTACCAGCGAGCGATCGATACACTCCAACCCATTCGTCAGCAACTGTCTGTCGGGCTCCCCCAGAACCCGGCATCGTTTCGAGATTCGCTGGGAGCCTTATTTTTTGAAACCGCTGCTCTCTTACTCCAGCAAGCTGATGAAGTGACAGATGCCACAAGAAAAGAAGGGCTCCTGTTCCACACCCGGGATACCATTGAAGCATTCAAGGCCGCAGAGCTCCAGGATTACTTCAAAGACGATTGCGTGGAAGCGAACAGGGGGAGAATCCAAGCCATCGATAAAGTATCCGATACCACGGCGATTATTTATCCCATTCTCTTCCCTGACCGGATGGCCCTCCTGATAAGCCTTGGAGGAACAATGAAAAAAATCACCGTTCCGGTTCAAAAACGTGACCTGACAGAAAAAATTCACCTGTTCCGGACCCTATTGGAAAAACGGACCACTCATCAATATTTACCCCATGCGCAGGCCCTGTATGACCTGCTTATCCGGCCGCTTGAACCGTATCTGAGTGAATTCGGGATCCAAACGCTCGTCTTCGTCCCGGATGGACCATTGCGAACCATTCCCATGGGACCCCTCCATGACGGAGAAAAATTCCTCATTCAAAAATATGCCATCGCGACGACTCCGGGATTGACGCTCACCGATGCCCATCCCCTGAACCGGGAGCAGGTCAATCTGTTGTCGATTGGACTGTCCGAAGGCGTTCAGGGATTTTCACCCCTCCCCAATACACAACAGGAGGTGAGGGAACTTCAAGATCTCTTTGGCGGAAAGACTCTCTTAAACGAAGAATTCCGCATTCCCAATCTTGAACAGGATATGAAAGAGGAAAACTTTACGATTATTCATATCGCCTCACATGGAAAATTTGCGAAGGAGCCCGAGAATTCTTTCATCCTCACGTATGACAAAAAACTGAGCATGGATCATCTCCGAGAACTTATCGGGTTATTTCAATTCCGCAAGGTCCCCCTGGATCTCTTAACATTGAGCGCCTGTGAAACGGCAGCCGGAGACGATCAGTCCGCTTTGGGACTGGCCGGAGTAGCCGTGAAAGCGGGGGCGCGAAGCGCCTTGGCCACCTTATGGTTTATCAATGACCAGGCATCCTCAATCCTGATTAATGAGTTTTACATCCGGCTCAAAGAATCTTCGCTTTCCAAAGCCCAGGCCCTTCGTGAAGCCCAAACGGGCCTTCTCGCTCATCCCATCTATCGGCATCCCAGTTATTGGGCACCGTTTCTCCTGATCAACAACTGGCTCTAGTTTTTCATCTCCAAGACTGATCTCTGGACGGGGCAAGTCGTTTCTTTGGCTTTGCGTCGAAAGCCGCCTTTCTCAAAAATCACGCCGTCACAACCAGCCCTCATTGCCAGATCCTGCTTCGACCCGTTCCGATACACGCGCTATCTTCCGCTCCTGTCCGCTTTAACGCCTAGATTCCCTTCCCGGTCACCTCTGGCGGTTCCCATATTCCGGTCAAGCCAAACTGCTGACTTATGGAGCCTTAATGAGGACAGCCGTTAACAAGGTGACTACGCCGTGACCACTTAGACAAACACGATTGAATAGGAAACCCCTAATTTTCGTGGGATTATTGGCTCGCAAGTTATTCATTTTAAACATGAATTTCTCGCCACAATGAAATGATCTGCAAACGGCACCATGGTTGCTTTAATAAGAAGTAACAACATCAATGAAACAGCAACACTGAGGAGACTTTCCTCTCAGTTGGAAGAGGTTTCTATCATGCAACTTTACGAGCTTTACCAAAACATCGTCATCGGAACATCGATAACATGTGTAATCGGTCTGGCGGTTGCATGGGTCTTTTTCCTATCAAATCGAGGCAAATAACAAGGAAAAACGTCGATTTCACCCTTCAGCCATTCAATGTACAAGCCATAATCCGTTGGGCCCTCATCAAATTGTCGTTCTGAGTAAAACGAAGAATTTGTGCCTTGGCCATCCGGACTTTGGTCTAGCCAAATGTTTCCCGCAGCTCAGCATGATAACTCCGTTGAGGCTGTCTCCCCCACGATCTTCTGGTCATCCTAAGACGTTCAATGAACCCCATCAGGATTCATCTGTTCACAAAAATGAGCGCTGCAGAATGTAGAACCCTATATTCTGTATGATCACGATCATCTCCGTCCTCCTCCGTCATCACCTTCGGCCTGTCGGTGGAACCATCCGTATGCTAAAGAGCTCCTGATACAAGCGTTTCGCACCTTTCGCGACGCATTCTTTTCCTTCGCTCAATCAGAGAGGAACGGAAGTTGACAGAATGACAACCTTTTATTGAGGGAAAAAAATAGGATTAAATGCCGATTTCGCGGTTTGTATGGCTATTTCTTTCATAAACCACTGGATTCATTCATGACATCCGTACAGCATGGCTCTCGCGCCAAAACGGCATCACGGTTGCTTTAAAGAGAAGTAACCAGAACGATCATCAGAAAATCAATTTGAGACTCCTTCTAACGGTTATTCGGTTTCTATCATGCAAATCTATGAGCTTTATCAACTTATCTCCCTCGGAATCTCGATAAGCTGCGTGATCGGACTGGCAGTCGCATGGGTGTTATTTCTGTGGAATCCGAACGAATGACAATGGTCTGCATGACAACTTTCTCCTCTTTCCCTCACTCCCTTCCCTCTTCGTCATCCCCGCCGGTCCTTAGCGAAATCCATACGACCCGAACCAAGAGGGGGCTGTTGAAAAAAGCCGCCAGCGGCGTTCTCGCCATTTTCCCGTGCTCACGTGCTGGAAGTACGCTCTGCGCGCAAAACAAAAGTGGTGCCCTTCGGGACACGGCAGGAATTTGCGGCCTTGCTGGACGAACCCTTCGAAAGGCTCAGGGCATGCTTTTTGGAACCGCCCCGAGGTCTCTGATATCCAACGTGCCTGTGGATCAATATGCCTTTGGAAATTAGTATTATTCAACATCCCCAAGAGAGATGTCCGGCAACAACTGCCGGACATGACAAGGTTTAAGAATCATGGCTGTGCAAAAACACCCAGGACGATGTCGGGAAATTCTTTAGAAATTAATTCAGACGAGTGGAGTTAAACAGGAGGGAAATTCTGAAGTCCCACATAGAATTCAAGGACAGGCCGAAAGCATTCCATCTTCATGCTGAAACAGCACGGGAGGAGAATAGGCGGCCAACTGGATAGAGGGAGTTGAATCTTGGCCAGAATCCACGGAGCGCGTACCGGTATCACCCAACGCGCCCGCAGGGTATGGACTCACTTGGGGGAGAAACGGGCTGGCTAAGAATGTGCCGGGCGTGGGGGCCACACTGTCGGACTTGGAATCCACAAAGGTACTAAAGTGGCCGCCCTCTCCCGCCACACAGCGAGCCGCATAGAGCGTGGCCACATTCACCGGCTGATCAGGCAGCGGCACGATCGTGCCGCTGAGGACTTGAATGGGCGACTCAATATTTACCGTGCCACTGATCCCCCTTTCAGAGGTGACCTCCAGTGTACTCTGCGCATCCACCAACACACCCTTGCTCGCGATTAACGTAATATTTCCACCCTGACCGTCAACGGCCTTAGCCAAAATATGGCTATTCTGAAGAATGATGAAATCCGGATCTAACTCGATATTACCCGCCACGGTCCTGGCATCCCCCTTGACCGTGCTTTCAATGGTACTGTCAACCAGTTGAATCGTGTCGTTGGCGGTGAGCTTGATCTCGCCGCCTGAAGCTTGGGTCGCCTCTGTGGTCACGGTGGCCTTGTCGATCAGAATCGTGTCATGGCCGGTAATATCAATATTTCCGGCATCGCCCTGACCGCTGCTACTCGCCGAGACCCTGGCTCCATTACTCAGAGTGAAATTCTGGTTAGCCACCAACGATATGGTGCCACCAGCCCCCGCGCCGGGATCCGTCCCGGTGGTCCCGCTGAAGATGCCGCTACGAGTTTGGCCATCGCTGCTCACCCCGGAGATCGTCGTATTGTCGGTCAGAGTATTAATGGTTCCACCAGCGCCCTGGGCTGACGTGCTGGCCTCAATCCTCCCCCCCGAGGTGATGGTGAGCTGCTTTGCTGTTAACGTGGTGCTCCCTGCCGACCCAGTGCCCTGAGCATCGGTGAAAATTCCAGAACCCGCACCATCGATGACGATCGAATCGGCAGCACTGGCCAACCCTTGGATACTGACCGTTCCTCCCGCGCCAGAAGGAATGATTGGAATTTGGGGTATTGTATTGATCGTGCTGCTGCTTCTCAGTTGACCACCATCCGTCACCTGAAGATTGTTCGTCAAAATATTCAGTATACCGGCATCACCGGAATCCACGGTTTCAGTGGATAAAAAACTGTTGCCTGTGATGAGAATATCAGAAGCCGTGATGTTCAAATCAGAGGAACGGGCCGACCCCCGAGTAGTTGTCTGAACGCGAGAGAGAATGGGTATACTTCCGCCATCAGGCAGATTGATGCTGCCACTACTCAAAATTAAGCTCCCGGAGAGGTCCAGTTTTATGGCCCCTGGCACAACCGAAAAAATATTATCGATTGCGATGCGAGCCCCACGCATAATTAGGTTGTTCGCTGTAAGTTGAATCCCGCCATTGCCTTCAATTCCTTCCGTCCCTTGAATGAAGGTAAAAACGTCCGCTGGAGGTCCAGTCATCACGATATTGCCTTGAGACGCATTTACATCAATGGATCCCACGATTCCCCCGCCAAACGATTGCGAAGAAACCAATGAACCCGATATGGAGATATTGCCCGCCGTGCTCGTCAGTTCGATATTTCCCGCGTTTCCTAAGCCAGCCGACGAAGGTGAGGCGGAAAATGAACCGGAAAATCCACCGATAGAACTACCCAGGAGGTCAAGATTTCCAGAGGTTCTGACACTAATACTGCCCGAGTTGCCTTCACCCGATGTATTGGCTTGGATCTGGACATCGCTGCCGGCTCTAAAATCATTCATTAGGAAGGAATTCGCTTCCAACAGAATATCTCCGCTTGGTCCTCCTCTACTACCATCCGCGACATTCGACCGAATACCTGTAAAGGGCGGCGGATCGGGAGGATTAAGGGGATCGAAAGGCTCAGAAGGATCAGGAGGAACAAAGTCCTGGGGTCCCAAAATTTCTATGCGGTCAGCCTTCACATGGATACCACCAGATCCAATCCCCGGAGCAGCGTTTTCAGACACGTTCGTTTGGAGACTGGCCCCGTTCTGGATCACGACATCTCGGCTCACTTGGATATCAATGCCTTCTCCAGGCTGGCCAACCGACGGGCCCGCGGTGGGACCGATGATATTGGCAGAGATAGTGGAATTGTCCACCACAAGACGGCCGCCTCGAATTACCACGGTGCCGCCGCCCTTACCGCTGGCATTGATGACAGATTTCTCCGAAATGTGAATCGTGCCCATCGCCTCAAAGGATTGCCCATTAACATTGGGGGCCTGAGCCAACGTTTCCGACAGAATTTCCCCAGGGGAACCGACGCTGGCCAGATGAATCCGGCCATCTGGCGCTTTAAGGCCGCTGCCAATTGTTATGTCTCCTCCAACTAGTGAAAGAGTTTGTCCTTCCACGACTGATAATGTGCTCCCATTTACCGAAACCGTTCCTGGATTGTTACCCAAAAATCCAAATGCGGTTACCGGAGCTACACTCAACAGAGCATCCTGGGCACCGGGTAGGGCAGTAAATTGCACATCGTCGGTAAGCCGCAAATAGTCAGCCGTGGTGAAATGGGAGGCTCCACCCACATTCAAGGAAGCATTCGGCCCAAAGACAATTCCGGCCGGATTCATAAGAAAGAAGTTGGCCTTCCCAAACCCCTCGGTCTGAATTGCCCCAAGAATGTTAGAAGTATTACCGCCGGTGACCCGGCTCAGAATGTTGGAGGTAGGAAGTCCCGAATCGTTCAGGAAGTTGGCAATATTGTTGGCAGGAACACCAAACTCTCCGAAGCTATGAAATAGGTTTCCACCACCTCCCGGTCTGGTTCCACCGGTGATATTGTGCTGGACGGCTCCTCCTGGAAGGTCCACCGGAACACTCACCTGTGTATTGAGTCCTGATGACGTGATAGGGGGAGCAAGTTGAGCTTGACCGACTGTAGAGAAGGAGCGGCAGACAAGATATGCGGTCAGGAGCGGAAGCACGACATATCTCATGCGACCTGAGCAATTAGCGTACATGACCCCTTTTTCCTTCCTACCTAATTTCCGGTTTACATCTATAGGACCTCAAATGAAGCTAGGAGAATCCTTTACAACGCCGTCCCTGAGAATAAAATTTGATTCTAAAGGCGGTTACTATAGCGAATCGAGCCGGAAAAAATCATGTCCGGCTCGATTAGGGTATACGTCCCGGTATTTACTTGTCTTTAGTCCGTTAACGCAAAGGCAATGTTATTTTGCAAATAATTGTCTTCCATCGCAGAGCACCCAAATCTCAGATCTTTCCCGATATTCCCCAGCAGCTTCAGAGCAATGACCTCGCGTCCATTTTTTCGACGAATGTCTGAGAGAACTCTCTCAGTATAGGAAGTTAGCATAGATTCCGGAACTCCCTTTATGTTTAAAACCGTTTCGGAATCTCTGCCTGAAGGCTCTAGCTTAACGGTTTTCACATCGGCATTAGGAACAGGCGCTACGCAGTTCATACAATGATTTGTACCAGGACAATGGCAATCGGTGCGATATATGCACCAACTTTGGCTTCCACAACCACAGCAATACTTATAGGCATAGACCTCCCCGGAGAGGATTACGAGTTGGCAACTCAGAAGCAGGCAGAATAGAAATAATTTCTGAACGAATATCCCCTTGTACATCACAATACCTCCATGACATAAGGAATAATTATTAAAATTCTAGTAAGTTTTATAAAGATTATGGCGTAGCCTGCTTGCGAAGCTCGGCCAAATGTTTCTTCAATTCTTCTTCACTATTTAATACTCGATCTAGCAAAACATAGTAGTCTTTGGAGCTTTTACTTGGCGGGGCAACCAAAAGAAGAATTGCACCTTGCTTTACCTCGTCTTTGTCTTTTTCCCTTATTGGAAAATAGTTTGGGACTCGCCTGGCATAATCCTTATAGCTAACAATTTGTCCCATCATTTCCAACTCATCCTGCCTATCATCCAGCACAGCCTGGGGAAGTAGCCCTTTTAAATAGAGTTTTCCATCTATTTCCACCGTTTCAACATCTTCCAACGCGTACCTACAAAACCCACTTGGCGGGTCGACAGGAGAACGCGGACATGAGTGTTGATACACCACCCTGCCGTCTCCATCTTGCCCAACCACAGGGTGTCCTTGTAATGAACTACATCCAGCCATAAGCATGAAGATTGATAAGAGAAAAAGAAATTTGGTAATGCGCATGAAGCCTCTCCTTTCGATTCTGCTGTTTATAAAAACTACCCGGAATTATTGGTCCGCACGCATTTTTGCTCCCCACATTTGGAATGAAGGACATTGCTAATGGTATCGCAGTGTCTCCCGGATCAATGCTTCCCTTTTTCTCCCACTAACACAACCAGCAATAGCAATGCCGCAATTGATTACAAAATTCAATGAATCTCGAATAGTTATTGCAACCTTTCAATTTTGAACAGGTTTATTTTTTAAGGGCTAATTCTGTAGTAATGGATGGTCTTATCATGGAAAGTCCAGGACAACGTATCCGATCAGATACGTTTGTTATCCGATCGGATACGAATTGTTTCCCTGTGGGGTTTCGAGCTACGTTTTCACGCCTCACGGCTTACTTAGCGGTAACCGTAAACTGCTCAGAAAAGACCGTAAGGCCAGTCGATCATTGTTGGATAAAGCTTTAAATTTCTCCACGGAGGCGTTGGCCTCGCTACCAGAACCTTCATGCATCACTATCGCCTCGGTCAGCGTCAATGCCCGCCCGTCGTGCATCCAAGGGCCCGTATCCGCCACTCCCCACAAAGGCCGAGTCAAAAATTGGTTGCCCGGCACTTGGTGGTCTTCCCCGCCATCCGTCTGTTGGGGAAAAGACTCGGCTAAATTGTCACCCATCACATGTCGTTTTAAATCGCTATAAAGCGGAACCGAAACCCTCCCATTGCTATTTGCGGGAAGGCGCGGAAGCGTGTCCGGCGGACCGCTTTCATCATTGAGGTCACGCGTAAAACCCTTGAGCTTGTTTTTCAATTCCTCCGCCACCATTATGTCCAATTTCTCGGGCTCGACGCTGGACGTGAGTTGCCGGAGTTGGGCTTTCGCTTGTTTCTTGATTACATACTTTTCCAAAACCGGCGCCATGGTCCCATGAGGTACGGTCAAAGTCGGTTGCCCTTGCTTGTGGGGAGGCGTGGAAGGAAGCGTGAATGAAAGTTCATTCTTCAGAGCTCCCTGGAGGGCCTGATCGGTTTGGGGATCACGAATGATTACAAAAGGGCTTTCCATTTCCAGCGTGGGACGGTGACAGGTGGCACAATCCGCTTCTCCAAACACTTCTCTGCCACGATTCACCCGAACCGGGTTTAAACCTTTGTGAGATTCAATTGGGGGTCGTAAGAAAGCCAGGAAAGTTGCGACCGCGGTAATTTCTCCTACATCAATTTCATTTACCTCCCCATCTTGGTCATCGATTAAAACCCCAGCTGTCATGAGTTCCGTGGGTTGAATGCTGAAATGAAAATTCATCGCCCCGGTGATGAAATTTCTGAGATTACTCGTGAGCCCTTTCCATTGGAAGGGGCGAACAATCAAATCTTCATTGATGCCCACGATGGAGCTGCTGGCCGTATCGATAGACCCATCAGCATTGACCACAATTTTTCCAAACGAAACCCCCTTTGCCATCAGAGCGACCGGTACCCCGGGATTCTGTTTGGCGGCGTTTTCACGTATCTCCTGTAATGCCCAAGTCATCTCTTCCGCCAATTGTTGGGTATACCCCGCACCAAACGCATGGGGAGGATTTCGGACAAATCCGGTAGTGGCCTTATCAGGATCACAATCACTCACCCCTGCCTTACAGGCAAAATTGGTGAAATTAAACGCATTGGATGCGAACCCCGCCCCACCCCCCGTTATGCCGAGTTCTTTGACAAATCGAAATTGATGGTCCTCTCTGGTATCGCCGGACGTAAATCCAATGGCCAAGTGGCACTCTAAACAGGATTGGGAATCCAGACCATTAAATCGTAGGAAAGGATAGCCCGGTCGATCGTTTATTGCATATTTACTTTGTCGGGGTCCTCCCGCTCCTTCTCCAAAATAGTCCTCCGTGGTAAACCGGTTGGAGAATATATGCTTACCCGCAAAAAACAGATCGGCAAATGAAACAGCTCCGGCATTGATCTTATTCTGGGTGAACCGGACGTCATCAATTAAATTGCGCTGATCCGCCAAATTAGGCTGATCCCCTTCGACTGGATTGGCATGCCTGGCTGGATCGAATTGACAACCAATCAGCCCCATGAAAACCACGCCATTTAAAATGGCAAGGATTCCAAATTTTCTTTTCCTATCCATAATTCCCCCTTTTGTGTAAATACCATGACTCGCATGAGGAACTACTACGATCGCAATTGAGTGGGTAAAGACAATGGTTTATTTATGAAAACTGCAAATTCCATTCTTTTTTTGTCACTCCTAGAAAATGGCCGAATGTTTCACCCTTTGCCGTCTTCCGTAGCTACTTCTCAAGTATCATCAACTCAAAACAAAGAGACAAACTTGGATTTTGATGTGCCGCCTATGTATCTGAATAGATACAGGGTGTATTGGACTTGCCTATTGAGGGGCGCTTCGGATGTATCCGTATAATCAGTGGACGACTAGGATAAAGAGGGAACCGGGGATATAGATAAGAAGAGTGGGCTGACAGGAAGGAAGAAGAGCGGCAATGATGCCGGTCGTCATATGAGAGACGTTATATTTGAATGTTATGACGTTTGATTTTTTTATGAGTCCCTGGCGGCTTAAGCCCAACCGTTTGGCCGTTTGGACCTGATTCGCATTGCTCTTCTCCTAATGGTAATCAATTACATCCACATCATCCGCCTGACCATTTACAGACTGGAAAATGATCCGCCAGATTTCTGAAAACCACACAACCAAAAAACGCGCCAAATCGCCTTTAGGAGTTGGAAGAGCCCGGTGTCTCGGTAAGGATTTTGGCCGGAAGGAGCCGTCAGGGGGATTCGTAGACTTCATCACGCAAGTTGTTGACCTGAATGTTATGACGTTTGATTTTTTTGATGAGTCCCTGCCGGCTTAAGCCCAACCGTTTGGCCGTTTGGACCTGATTGAACCGGCAGGCCAACAAGGTCTCCTTGATCATACGCTGCTCCAATTCATCGACGGCTTGATGAAGACTCCGGCCTTTCGAATCTATGGTGCCTCCGGTCGTTTGAACAGGGCATCGGATGCCTTCTTCGAGCGCATCCTCGTTTATCGTGGTTCCACGGACCATGACCATTAGCCGTTTGATTTCATTCTCTAATTGCCGGATATTTCCCGGCCAGGAATATTCCATGAATCGCTGCATGGCCTTGGCGGACAGTTTTTTCCTGGGTCGATCCATCTGCGAGCTGTAGAGGTCCAGAAAATAATTGACGAGCAGGGGGATATCTGCCGGGATCTCCCGTAAGGCCGGCGTATGCACATGAACGACTTTGAGACGGTAATAGAGATCGTCTCGAAACATGCCGGCTTTAATAGCGGCATCTAAATTTTTATTAGTGGCCGCAATGATCCGGATATCGAGGGGAACGGACTCTCGCTTTCCCACCGGCTCGACGGCCCGCTCCTGCAGCACCCGTAATACTTTGGCCTGGGCGCTTACGCCCAGATCTCCGATTTCATCCAAAAACAGCGTGCCCTTGTTGGCCTGTTCAAATTTGCCTATTCTGGCCTCCACGTCGGTCGCCGTGCCTTTGCTGATGCCGAATAATTCACTTTCGATCAACGTTTCGGGGAGGGCGGCACAATTGATCGCGACAAACGGTTGACGGGCTCGAGGGCTATTGTAATGAATGGCTTTAGCCACCAATTCCTTTCCGGTTCCGTTTTCTCCGGTAATAAGCACATCCACTGAACTATCCCGGACCTGATCGATGATTCTGATCAGTCGCTGCATGGGCAGGCTGTTTCCCATCAGCTTTTTCGTGGAGTACTGTCCTTCGACCTCTTTCCACAAATGCGCGTTTTCCTGTTGCAACCGTTCGCGTTCCCGCCGCAATTGTTCCATGACATGGAATTTCTGAAGAGGGATGGCGATGCGATCAACCAACGCCTGAGCCACCATTTCATCCTGGGCGGTAAAATCCTTGCCCTTTTTATTCACGGCTTCAAAGACTCCAATGATGTCGCCGGTTCTGTCCCGAACCGGCAACGCCATCAGGGTCTGCGTTTGCCGCTTGATTTGTGCGTCGATGCCTGAAAAAAATCTTGAGTCCGATTGCACATCTTTGACATTAATCAACTCTCCGGACGCTACACAGGCGCCCGCAATTCCCAAGCGAGCATCCAGGCGCAGTAGCCGTCCACTTACCGGGAGAGGAAACCACAGCTCACATTCCTTCCGATCCAGAAGAAACACACTGATTCCCTCCGCCTGCAATAACCGGCGGGATTCTTTTTCAATGAGTTGTAACAAGGTTTGTAATTCCTGCTCCTGGTTGATCTGAAGCAGAAATGTTTCAGGGAGGTCTATACTCTTGTGAGAGATTTCCTCTTTTCCGGATCGACTCGCCATGGCGGTGTTCCTGAAAATTCCGTTGAGCCCACACCGCTGGACAGCGGGAAGCATCAACTGTACACATTATGACCAGGTGTGAATGGAGAAGGCAACTACCCGCCCAGCCTTCCCATTCTCTGTTCACTGAAAGAGACTATCCTCTTACCATTCAAAATCCCAGGCCAAGACCTATCCCCTAGCTTGTTCGATGGAAGTCACCGAACATGGTTCCAGACTGCCCGTCTTCGTGAACAACCGGTAAACGGAAATGCGCTTGGCTTTCCCCCTTAATGTGATCATGCCGACTTCTTTGAGTCTCCATGGATGGTCCCCGAGGTAATGTTTGGTGGTCTCACCAATAAGAATCCGGCAGACTTCATCTTTGGGCCAGGTCTCCAACGAGTCTTTTTGGAAACTTTCCAACCGAGAGGCAACATTCACGGAGTCTCCAATGGTTGTAAATTTCAATCGTTGTTCACTGCCCAGACTTCCGACGACCACCGGCCCCGTTTGAATGCCAATCCGCATCCGCACCTCGGGCAACCCCTGCTGCTGCCATTGAGTATTGAGATGTCGCATTTCCTGTTCCAAGGCCACGGCACAACTGACTGCATTGTTGACATCCTGCCGCTTGTCGGCTTCCATTTGCCCCAGCCGGAATACCCCGAAATCCGCTTTGATCATGTCTCCATGATAATCATCAACCATCCCGCCATGGTTGGTGATGATTTTCACCATGCGCTCCATGTAGGTGTTGAGCCAGTCCAGTACCGTGTCGGGTTCCATGTTTTCTGCCACAGTCGTGAACCCTTCCAGATCCGTAAACAATGTCGTCACCACCAATTTCTGTGGGCGTAACCGGCCCTTTTCCAAAAATTGTTCCCGCTTCTCCCAGACAGCCTGAGCCACTTCTGTAGAGACATGCCGGGAAAAAAGAGACATCAGGAGCGCCCGGTCCTGCTTTTCCTGATTCGAAAGCCAGGCTGTCACCACCATGGCATTAACGACCAATCCAATGACCGGCGGGATAAACGGGATCCACACCCCATACCTCATCCCGGTCACCACCACTCCGCTTAGCAGCAGCATCCCCATGAGCATAGCCAGAGAGAAACGCCAGGCACCTCGAACCCACACGCCGATGAATCCTCCCCCGAGCACCCAAAGCCCGATCCAGGCTGCTTCCAGGGAATCTGGGAATGTCGCAATGGGGGCCTGGCCCTCTCCCTTCGCTAAGCGGAGCAGTTGGTGCACCATATATCCATGCAGTTCAAGTCCGGGAATTGGGGGACACACCGTGAGTGTTCCGCATTGGGAGGTATAAAAATAATCTTTAACGCCCTGGGCGATAACCCCGACAAGCACGATGTGGTCCTGAAGCAGCTCCGGATTGAACGTTCCGGCCAGTATGTCTCCAAAAGAAATGGTCGGAAAGACGTTCTTCCCCCGTTCAAGATCCAGCAGATATTGATACCCCTGGGCATCGGCTTCCAAATACCCCCCATCATACGCTTCGAAAGGGCGAATGACCGTTTTCCCAAGTTGCAACCAATTAGAATTCTCAATGGCCGGCTTGGGGACGATCTTCTCCTGCTGTAAATATTGAAGGGCCAGCAGCAAAGAAAATGACCGATAGAAATTGGTCCCATCATCCAGGAATAAGAGACCACGGCGAACGATCCCGCCGGAATCAACGACCACATCGTTAAACCCGAGACGATCCGTGCCTTGCAATATGGCCGGACCGGGAATACCCCCCTTCTCAATTTTTCCGAATTTCATGACCATCAGAATTTCCGGATGCGCCTCAAGTATCCGGTCCAATTCCTGCCGACCGGGCGGCACTTCCAAGTCCCGGTACATATCCACTCCAATCGCTCGAGGGTAATGCGTCGCCATGACGTCCAGGGCCCGGGCAAGGACTGCATCCGTTACCGGCCAATGCCCTAATGTTCGAATATCCTGATCCGTAATCGACACCAGCGTGATCGGAGGGTTCGACTGTTTAGTGGTCGGACGAAGACGCATTGACCAATCGTAGGCATCCAGTTCCGCGCTTTCCAGAAAGCCTTCCCACCGAAGCCCCATAACACCCAGAAAAACCAGGAAAGTTATGACCCCGATTTGAAATGCTGGAGAACGAAGAGGTGAATGGCCCACGGAGATCCCCTAATACAGCTCAGGCACGATATGAATGAACCAGAAAACGGGAAGATATCTGGTGTGTTTTGTTGGTCACCACAAGCAAGTACATGCTGAGGATGATGCAATGAACGGGGAGAACTTTGTTCACGCTTCGTACCCGTTTTTCAAAAGATTTAAGAAGACACGTGATCCGAAGAAAACGTGGTCGCCACTTCCATAGGCAAATGAATATGAAAAACGGTGCCTCTATTCACTTCACTCTCGACCCCGATGACTCCCGAATGCGCTTCGATGACATCCTTGACAATTTTGGTTCCTAACCCGGTTCCACCCTGCTTCCGGCTTATCGCCCTAGTCGTGAATAACGTGTCTCGAATCTCAGCGGGCATGCCACGCCCGGTATCAATCACGGACACATGAACCGTCTTTCCCATAGCTTCCATTTTTCCCGTTATCGTGATAGACCCGCCTTTGGGAACTTCGGAAATGGCGTTATTGACAAGGTTATAAAAGGCATTAAACAGGCGGGATTCATCGGCTTGCATCACCGGCAAATCCAAAATTCCTTCATGAGCCAGAGAAATCCCTTTTTCTTGAGCGGCCAGTTTCAAGGTATCAAACACCGAAGCAATCACATGGTGAAGCTTACAAGGGGCAAAGCGTGGAGGGCTCGTCAATCCCTTCACGCAATCGGCAATTTCTTTCACGCGCTCTTGAATCCGCTTCGCGTTATTGGCCACCATCCCAATGACTTCCAGGCATAATTCATAGCTCGCCCGGCCTTTGTCAGGATCAAACGCTGGAAGATCGGCGAAGACGTCATTCATCTCATCCCTCAGGAGTGAGGTCCCACACATGACCGGCATCAGCATATTTTTTACGTCATGCCCAATGTCTCCCAGGATTCGGGCCACTTCCGCTAATTTGGCTTCCTGAAATAATCGCGCCTGCTCAATGGCCAGTGCCGTGAAGGCCCCGATGATCATTAAGATAGCCACGTCGTCCTGATTTAACCTGTCCTCCCGCTTGTTCATCACCTCCAGGACGCCTATCGGATGTCCTTCCCATCGGTTCAGGGGAATGGCAATCAAGTCCCTGGTATGGAATCCGCTCAGTTGATCGATTTTCTCAAGATGACGCTGATCCTCCTTCACATCTTTTATCACCACAGGTTCTCCTGTGGCGAAAACCGATCCCGCAATCCCTTGCGTCCACGGAAATGCCGTTCCGGGCTTGAGTGGCTGGTCACCAATTGAATGGTAAAACACCAATTCCTTCGTTTCCGGATTGGCCAACAACACGGAACCGGCCCGGCAGTTCACAACCTCCAAGGCTATCTTTAACCCCTGTTCCACCACATCTTCCACGCTGAGATGCTGAAAAAGCGCCTGGCTAATTCTCCGGGCCGCTTCCAGTTCCCGCTCTTTGCGATCCAATTGGTTCGAGGGATTCACATCCGGCTCCGGAATGATTTCAAGGTTGACCCGATTTTCACCATAGCCGTTCACATTTGGAGGGTTATTGGAAAAGGGTAGCAAAATTTGAATAAAAAAGCTTATTGGGCAGTAAAGGGATCACACAGAAGGACGCGGTGTGTACCTGGTTTCATTCGACCCTTCGCGGACTGGCTCCTGCGCTCGCGGAGTCTAAATCAATAAGGGTAAAGAATGCAGGCTCTCGACGTTGACCCTTGAAACAGATTGGTGTTGGATCAGTTTGCGTCTGCATAGGGTCTCAGATGACGTCAATCTTACCGATTTGGTGCAAGGGCCTGAATAGGAAAGTCTTGCCAGGCTTCTTACAATTCTCCGTACACAAGAATACAGGCATTAGATGCCATGCTTATCAAATGAATTTCTGGACCCAGGCCAACGATTCGATCCGGAAGAGTCATGAACATTGGCTTGAAGCACATCCGAGAATAGGTCAGGGTCATAGTTTTCTATGGTCACCACTTTATCCCAAGGTTCAGGAGGTGGATTTTTGCTGTACTGCTCACAGAGCTGAAGATAAAATTCCGAAGGTCCATCTCCCTCGATATGGTTAAGACACTGAGAAAACAAATCTCGTGCAACATTCCAATCCTGCGTTCTAAATGCCCCGAGACCTTTGGCAAAGATCCGACTCACTATCATTTGGTTTTGATCAGCCTCCTCCAGGCGACTGATGAGTTCGTGGAGGACAAACGGAGGCTCATGGCCTTTCAGCTTAAACTGTCCAAGCTCTCTAAAGAGAAAGGGTGCTTCAAGGCCATGGACGACATCACCCGTCACGGCAATTGTCGTTCCCATATATTTATTGCACCCTTTCACCCGGCAAGCCATATTCACGATCTCTCCGGCCGGGCGGTACTCAGCATAATCGACCGCCCTCTCCATGCCGATGGTAAACTGCCCGCTATGCAATCCGATCCTTGTGGGAAGACTGTATGGCCGTACCTCTTGGTTAAACCGATCAATCGATTTCGCAATATCCAAGGCTGCGAAGCACGCTTGCTTTCTCAGGCCCAGCTGATCCTGATTCGCTTTCCAGATCGCAAGAGTCGAATTTCCCCTCAAATCGACAATGAGCCCACCATGGTGGCGAACAGGCGTAAAGAGCGCGTTAAAGTATTTCCCGAGTAGCACGCGCAATTCCTGAGGATTCACTTTTTCCGATAGGGTCGTATAATTCGCGGCCTCGGTAAACAAACAGGTTCCATAGACGACCCGAGGACCCCCCTTGAGATCGGCAAGGTCGTGAGATAGCGCATCCACCACATCATTGGGCAGGTGGTCCCCAAAAACCTTGCGCATATTCTTCCGCTCCTTATCAATCTGGTAAGAGTTCCACGAAACAGCACTCCCGAAGGCCAATGGCCCCTGCACCAACAACGGAATTACGAGGGGAGACCACGTAAAGGCGTCCTGAAATGCATAGGCAGCCCCCACGAGATATAAGAGACTCAAGCCAAGGACTGCGCCGGCTGCCATTACCGTTGAAAGCATCCGGCAAACAACCCCCACAAGCAGGCCCCACGACAGGAGAAACAACACTTTGGCACGCAAGCTCATAGGTGTAACAGAAGAGTCCTCCAGCATGTTGGCAAAAACTGTGGCGGATATTTCCACGCCGCCAATATAAACCCCATTTCCCTGAAAAAACATCGGGTAAAAACGATCCTTCCTTACCCCTGGCAAAATATCGGTACGTCCCACAAAGACGACTTTGCCTTTCAGATCCGTTCGGGCGTCTCGGGTAGCGTCGGGCCGGGAATCCAGAACCTGATAATACGGAATGGTCGTAATGGTCCGTGAAGGTCCATAGAAATTGAGATAACGGCTTTGCGCGCTCCCGTAAACCTTGATCAGCGCCCTGAGCTGCTTGAAGTTCTTCGCTTTGGTTGGGCGGGGTCCCACATAGCTGAGGGCCCTGAGCATGTCTTCCGTTAGACGCGGATCGCTCTGAAAGAGTTTCCTGATATCCCGCACCAACTCCACCAGCCCTTTGCTTCTTCGTGCCGACTCAAAATCCTTGGGAAGTTGGCCGGTTACATTGGGGCGGACCTGCTCAAGGAGTTCAATAAACGGTTGATAGACGGGTGAAAAAAACAATTGGAGTGCCAGAATGGGAAAGATTGGGGCTTCGCCCGCTCCTTGTTGAAACATCCAATCCTGGTACACCTTAGCCGGCATACTTGAAAGCACAAACGGGCCGGTTCCGGCGGCCGCTTTCTTAAAGGCTGAAAATGGTTTGGAGATTTCCACGATGGTATCGGCATCATCCCGCGCCTCTACTATCATACCCGCGGGGACGTCCCCCGCGATCAGCGTTTCCGCCAACACGACATTCCCGGCTCGTTGAATAGCTTTTTCAAAATATCCATCCTCCTCCGGCGATCGGGCTTCTAGAAAATTCACGTCGAAGATTATGACCCTCGCTCCGGCTTGCGCCAGCCGCTCCGTTAGCCGTGCATACAGAGAGCGAGGCCATTCATCGGGATTGTTTGGGACGTTGAAGTACGCTGAAGAATCATGATCAATACGAATGACCACAACGTCAGTCGGTGGCGACCTGACACCCCGCAATTGGAACAAAAGGCCTAATCCAACATCTTCTTCTATACTGCGAGAAAGCGGGACAACACTGAGGACAACTCCAACGATACCAATGAGCAGACCAAACAAACCGGCCTTTATGAGTTTGGCCACGAATGCCTCTTATCTGATTCTGGGAATCTCGTTCCTGAAAAAACCACCAGAACCGTCAGTACCCACTGTTCCATGTGGGCATTTCCAAACAACCTATTCCATCAGCTTCATTCTCGTCGGCCTCTGAGAAGCACGCACCAATCAGCCCTCCTCACAGTGGAAGGCCAGCCATCGGGACAATTTTCACAATCCCGGTGGAGGAGGGTGCACAGGAAGATGCAGATAAAACGTTGTACCTACACCCAGCTCACTTTCTACATCAATGCGTCCTCCATGGGCATCCACCACATCTTTGACAATTTTGGTCCCCAGCCCCGTCCCTTCCTGCTTGGTGGTGATGGCCTCGGAGTGAAAAAGGCGATCCCGCACGTCGGGACACATGCCCTGACCATTGTCCGAAACAGTGATGAGAATCCCCTCTCCCGGATTGTTCTCCTCTCCAGAAACCGAGATCACGCCTCCTCCGGGAATCTCCGGAATGGCATTGCTGATAAGATTGTAAAACGCGGTAAAAAGACGGTGTTCATCCGCTTCAATGACAGGGAGTGTGTCCAGACCGTCGGTTTCAAGTAGGACCGCGTGCTCCGCCGCATAGGTTTTAAGGGTTGCGAACACGGCCCTCACCACAGTGGAAATCTGGCAGGGAGCGAAATGGGGTGGACTCGTGACACCTTTGACCGCATCGGCAATTTCCCGCACGCGCCGTTGTATCCGCCTGGCATTGTTCACAATCATCCTGGTGAGTTCCTGACAATTGGCATAACTGGTCTCAGCCCCTTTCATCTTCACTTCCATCCAATGAGGAAATTGCTCATCCAATTCATCCTCCAATAATTGGGCCCCTGATAATACCGGCATCAACATATTCTTAATGTCATGACTGACATCACCCAACATTCGCACGATGACGGCGAGCTTCGCTTCGCGATACAGACGGGATTGCTCAATCGAGTTAGCGGCAAAGGCGGACACAATTGTCAGGATGGCCACGTCTTCTTCATCAAGAAGCGATTCGCGTTTATTCAGGACTTCCAACACACCGATAGGCTTTCCTTCCCACCGTTTTAAGGGTAGAGCGATCATATCCCGTGTTACGTGCTCGGTTAACTCATCGATGGCTTTATAATGCCGTTGATCCCGTTTGGCATCCCGGACCACAATCGGCTGTCCGGAATGAAACACGGCCCCGGCAATCCCCTTGTCCCATGGAATCGCCGTTCCGGTTTCTACCGGGCTGGCTCCAATGGAATGACGGAACACGAGTTCCTCGGAATCCTGACTCGCGAGAAGAATGGATCCGCTCTCCGCTCCAACAACCTCAAGCGCAGTGGTAAGTGTTTTTTCAACCAACTCATCGGTGTGGAGATTCTGGAAAAGCACTTCCGAGATGCGACAGGCCGCTTCCAACTCCCGGTTGCGCTGTATCAATCGTCGGTCTTCTATCCGGCGAGGATCTTTCCGCCGGTCCGGAACCGACATCTGAAACGAGGAGGATTTGTATATTAATTCCACAGATATTTCTCCCATGAAGTTGCGTGAGCCATGCCCTACAGACTACCCACATGATTCATAAAATTTCATACAGCCGGTCAATGCATGGTTTGTTTCCACCTTAAATATTATTGCCTCTCACCCTTCTGGCTGCCCTTTTTCCTTTTGACGACGGATGAATGGGAAAGTGCCTTGATCAAATAACATTGAGGTACCGGCCATTCCTCTTGGCTCCCTTCTTTAATATCGACCATCGCCGGATAAGACGGCAGGTGGTTACACCAGAGCTTTTCCCTTTGCTGAAAAGACCGATTCCCACCCGGTAAGAGAAAACGTTCCCTCATCCCTGGCGACCACACCCTTCCCATTGAGGATGGTAATGTCCGTTCGAGTGTCTCTGATTCGAATCAATCCTTCCGTTTCCCCCGCACCTGCACTCACAAATTGGGCCTTTACCTCTATCGCGCGAATGGCACGGATGAAAACATCGGTGACACTTTCGATGAGGACGACCAGAACGGTCTGTTCTTTTTGAATTCCTCCCAGAGTGATGGTGGTGTTTTGATCCAACCGGAGTACAGCTCGATTGGCGAGGGCAATATCCGCCCGGCCTCCGTTACCTACCCGAATGCGATCCCCGGCACAGAAAATATCGTGGAGACTCACCGGCTGCCACTGCTCGACATTCACACGGCGCACCTCCACTCTGCCCTGAACGGACACGACGGTCGCCACAATTGGATGGCATTCCGCAGCCGATGTGATCGGCGTGGTAAGCCCGACAGCCGAGAAGCTGAGGCACAGTAGCCAGAGGGAACAGACAGAGACCGCGTTCATGGCCATCTTTCACCCATGTATATTGTATGGAGAATATGCGTCCTATGTGCTCGTCTTTCGATGTTGATACGCGGAGACCGGGGAATTTTGTGTGAGAATATCCATACAGTATTCCACTCCTTTTTTCTCGGATTCCCTAGCAATGATACCGTGGCTTGAATTCGGAGGCTTTGACGACACGAGGCGTCGAATGACGCGAGGGGAGAAAGCGTACGAAGGTTAGAGGATGTTACGGGCTCATGGTCCTGCCATTTGGATCTTCTTCTTTTTTTCTGACATTTCGTGCCGCCAAATCTTTGGTCTCAACACCGCGCCCTTTGTGGTTTTTGACATATTCGACTTCATCCACCCATTGTTCCCATGCTTTAAGAATACCTTTGAAGAGACGGATGATCTGTCGGTTAAAGATGACGGTTTCTTGTTGCATGATGTTCCTTCTCTCACATTTCTGCGCAACGGGTCATCGAATCGTTCCTATGCCTCAACGACGCCTCAAAGACTTGACGAATCCTGTTTCTCAAAGTCTGAGACTAGTGAGGAGGAGGGAGCATCCGTGTTCCGTACCTTCTACCTACCTCCGAATCCGACTCCTTTCGTCGTGAATTCCTTGGCGACAGCAAGGAACTAAACCCAGAAAGGCGGGTTCATTAGGAAGAAACGATTGCGTGCTCAGAAACACAAGCCCAAGCGATTCTCTCTGTATATGTCGCCACAAACACAATTCTTTCCCATGGATTGAGTGATCGTGCCATGGAGATATTGAGGCTCATGGTTTTTGTGATTTTGATCACGTTAGTTGTCATTGAGGCAACTTCAATACCATCCGTATGTTCGATGCCCTTACGGATTTCCTTGAAGATAACCAATTGGCTGAAAACAGATATTTCTGTTTTCAAAACATTGAAACTGTGGATATGGCATTTCAGGCACCACCCAAGGGTATCCATTTGGATACATATTTTATCTATTTAGATACATGTCTTGGTTGACGACTCCCTGTATTTGAATGTCCCAAGGTCGATCATTGAAGGTCTATGTCTTGTTTTTTAGTCCGAATGCTCCATGGTTCGTCTCAAATTTTTCAGGACAGGACTGATGGATTGAGATTCTTTTTCTGAGAGAGAAAATGAAAAATCCAAAAAATCCAAGGCGGATATTGGAATTGTCGGAGGGGTTGTTGGTTTGAATAAAAAAGGACTACACCACGCCAAGGCGATAGTCTGAAAGGCCGGTGACGCTTGGGGAATGAAGGTGAGGAATAGAAGAGTTAAAAGAAAAAGGTCATTGCTAGAATTTCACTTCCTGGCCTTCTTTCAATATCGTGACGTGAGGGATGTCCAGACGGCTTATTTCATCAATGATTTGGTCTCGTACGGTAGGCTTCATATGGTAGACGTATAAGGGCAGATCAGGTTTCCCGATTTTTCGATATTCGTGGGCTAAAAGAGTTGGCGTGAGATGTTTACTTCGAGAGGCCATATCTTTCATTGAATCGGGAAAGGATACCTCAATAAAGACGCCTTTTAAATTTGGTATTCGGGCCGCCTCTTGCCAAAGGTTTTCCGTTACATAGGTATCTCCACTATAAATCCAGGCCACCTCGTCATCCTGAATAATAAACCCTGCCGTTTCGACGGTATGGTTAACGGGAATGGGGGTTACTCTAATTTTTCCAGGCAAGCGCCATTCCCGTTTGGGCTTTAACTCCTCTCCACGTAACATGGAATAGTGAGATTTTGGAAGATGGAAGAAATTCGGAAATACTAAATCGTTAAAGACATGCTTCTGCAGTCCAACTAAAACCGATGGTAAACTTGCCACCACGATTTGATGATCCACCCGCCCCGACATATTATCGACAAGCGGGGGAATGCCTTTGACGTGATCTAAATGCAAGTGGGAAAGGAGAATATGTGTGATCCGCTTTTGCTCCTTCAAAGTGAGTCCTGAAGCTAATGTTCCAGCGTCTACCATCAGCTCTTCATTGACTAAGAATCCCACGCTCCGACAAATATGCCGACTGGTCGGTCCATTCAAGAGTAGATCTGACCCATGGGCTCCCAATACCCGAATGTTCACAAAAAATCCCTTGAATGACAGCAATGATCCATACCCTTGCCTTCCTGTTGTGCCATATTCAAAAAATGCAGGGATGAGCGACCAATTTCAAGTCATGGAATCCTAGGGGTACCCACCTCTCTGATGGAAAGACAATCCGAGGATCTGTTCTTGTTTTTAATTTATCCCATTCCAGGCCTCCTGTCTGTGATATTCATCACATTCTTGGTGTGATTCTCTTCGCACTTCATCAACGCCCTATTTCCTTAAAATCTTTCAATAGCACCAAACCAAAATTGTTGGGTTTTATTCCCATAATCTATTGATATAAATCGTCTTCCGGGTAACTGAAAGACTTCCGTTTTCTTTGAGAGCCTTAAGGGTCCGACTCAAGGTTTCCCTGGAGCATCCTACCATGTTGGCTAATTCCTGGAAGGATGGACGATTGGAAATCAATAATTGTCCATGAGTCTCCACCCCATCCTGGAACTTTGCTAAATCAAGAAGACAGCGACCCACACGCCCATACATATCAAACATCACGAGACTGCGAACTTGTTCGCTGACTTTTCGCAATCGTTGGGAAAGGTTTTTGAGAATTTTTATAGCAATGTCTGGATGGTGCTTTAAAAGTTCCGTCAATGCCTTCCGTCCCAATAAAAAACATTCACTCGGCTCCACCGTTACCACTGATGCAGATCGAGGAGCTGATTCCAGGATGGCCATCTCACCGAAAAAGTTCCCCGGACCCAAGTGCGAGAGGATAAATTCCTGTCCGTTTTTCCCGGTTAACAGCACCTTAACTTTGCCTGACAAAATAATGAATAACACTTCGCCTGAATCGCCTTCCTGGAATATGACATTTTTGTCGGAGAACTTTTGGCGACTCCCGGAAGCGGCCAACAGATTGAGTTCCTGATCCGTTAATTCGGAAAAGAGTGGGACATTTTTAATCGCTTGTTTGTACATCACCATGACAGGAAATTTCCTGGTGAGTTATTCTTCCATTGGATTGAGCAGGGATTCGTTCTTCTTCGAAAAAAGCACAATCATTCCGACATCAGCCCATTTTTAGATTTCAAATGGAGCCATCATGCAAAATTATTTTAATAAAGACAACACCCTTGTGCATGGCAACTACTATCCACTGAGCCTCCCCAAGGAATCACGCTTGCTTGATCAAACTGGTGACCATCGCCGAAACCATCGTCAGGGTGGCCAAATCTTCCTCATGATTTCAATGGATTTTTTCTTGTGTCTCTTTTGTCTGATGATGAGATAACATCCACAATCACCCTCGAAAAGTCGAATAAACTCCAAACGTTTCCCAACATGTCATGCACAGTAACGTCCTTCTTGTCAGAAGGATCGGCAATCCGGGCTTGCCCCTATGGCCAAAAACTCCTTATGCTGACTTGAGGAATCCTTGTATGGGAATTCGTGATCTTAATACATTGATTGACCTTATTTGTGCTTTTGATTATTTTGTGCTCGAAATAGGGAGTGCATCCTCACCAAAATCGAAGGAAAATGGGTTGAAAATTTTCCTGGCCAATCCTAGAGGGTTTTGTGCGGGGGTCGATCGAGCTATTAAAATCGTCAATTTATCGCTAAAGACATATGGTGCACCAATCTATGTCCGTCATGAAATCGTGCATAGCCGCCATGTGGTCGAATCCCTACGCGAAAAGGGTGCTATTTTTGTTGGAGAATTAAATGAGGTACCCGATGGCGCCATTGTCATTTTCAGCGCACATGGTGTGGCAAAAGGGGTTTGGGAAGAATCCACCAGACGAAATTTGAAGGTAATTGATGCCACATGCCCCTTGGTCAGTAAAGTGCATAACGAAGTGAACCGGGATTATTCCAACAATTATGAATTAATCCTGATTGGTCACGCGGGGCATCCTGAGGTTGTCGGAACTCTGGGACAGGTGCCTGATAAATTGCATTTAATATCGTCGGTAAAAGATGTCGACTTTTTGGAAGTGGAAAATCCCCTGCACGTATCCTATGTCACGCAAACAACGCTGAGTGTTGATGATTGCCGGGAAATTGTGGAGGCATTACATCGCCGGTATCCGGGTATTAAAGGCCCGCACCAAGAAGATATTTGCTATGCCACCCAAAATCGGCAAAATGCTGTCAAAGAGTTGTCTCACTTTGTTGATGTGATTCTGGTAATCGGATCTCCCCATAGTTCTAATTCCAATCGTTTAAAAGAATTGGGCGAGCGGCATGAAATCCCTTCCTACCTAATTGATTCCTATCAGGATATTCAAACGGAATGGCTGGAAGGCGTTCAAGCCATCGGCATTACAGCAGGGGCCTCGGCTCCGGAAGTGTTGGTGACTCAGGTCATTAATTTTCTGAAAGAACATGGGGCTGAAATGGTAGAAGAATTAACCATTGTAAAAGAGAATGTTGAATTCCTTCTTCCCAAGGAACTCTTGATGGACAAAAGCAAGCGATAAGCCACCCGCTTTAAAATATCAGCACGGTGGTAATGTATGCCTGTTGAATCAGTTCCCATCCTCAAGGAATCGACAGTTCATGGACCCCAAAATTCTCATTGCCATTTGCTAGTGAATCCGGTGGAGGAGGGATCGCCCAAAGCACCAAGGAAGTCCGATGAACTCCGCTTCCCCACGAATCCTAAATAGAATAAAATAGCTGCCCACGAGGTTGGGAAAGTGACGACGTTAATACCAAGAGGATTTCTGAAACACAAGAATAAACCTAGACCTGGTCGATGAAAAATTATAAATGGTGGAATGTCGCAAAAGTGGTCAGATGACTAACAATTCTATTTTCTTCCATTCATTCTCCGCCTGAGGGTTTTTATGGAATACGTGGTGCTGGTTGACAATGAGGATAATGAGATTGGATTGAAGGAGAAAAATGCCGCGCATCTCTATCCCGCGAATCTGCATAGGGCATTTTCCATTTTCATTCTCAATGGCAGGGGGCACCTACTGATTCAAAAAAGAAATCGTGAGAAGAAAACCTGGCCAGGATTTTGGTCAAATTCCTGCTGTTCCCATCCCAGACCCTATGAACCCATCGATTTGGCGGCCCGAAGACGACTGCAGGAAGAGCTGGGCTTTACTTGTAACGTTGAATTTCTATTTAAATTCGAGTACGTGGCGCAATACGACTCCGGCTGGGGGGAACATGAGCTGGACTATGTCTTCCTTGGTTACCACAAAGGTTCAGTTTATCCCAATCCCATGGAAGTTGATGAAATCAAATTTATGGATATGGAGAATTTGAAAAGAGACTTAAACATGAACTATGCCAATTATACTCCATGGTTAAGAAAATGCTTTGAAAATTTTCATAAGCAAATTACATCAAAATGAATTCGCCCACGGGATTTCCGACCACGACAATAACTTCATTTCATTACCCAGGTAAGTTGCGTTCCTGAAGACCATGGGTAGTCCCTTCTAAATTCATCGCTATTGATATATTTGCATTCTTTAGCTAGCCTTGAAGCCAGGTGAGTTGATCGGGGTTGAAAAGCTTTGGACCTTACCTTCTGATGCAACCTTTCTTTTTAATTCCAGCACTCTGCCTGATATTCGAAACATAGGGTGGCGAAATACCATTTTGTACCAATAATTCAATAGCCGCAGTGGTCAGGGAGAACGGAACAAAAGAGGAGTCTCCGACCAGACACCAGTGGATTTCATCAGAAGAAATTTAGGTATCGAGAATACCGCAGGAGGTCACTGAATTAGAACACACACATTTCAGGAAACACTGGGTTGCTACTTTAAAAAAGTCCATTTTACATGAGACGTATCCCCACCCACATCAGTTTCCTCACATGTGCCCAGGTCCTTGCAATACATAGCCTCGCGTATGGTGATGGCTACCGTATTCCCTATCAAGGAACCGCAGCAGCAGGGCAAGGGGAAGCCTTTGTGGCCCAAGCTGATGATCCATCTGCTTTATATTACAACCCTGCAGGCCTTGTAGATGTGAAAGGAATTCAATTCTATGCAGGGGCAAGTTTAGTTACCGGGCGCACTGAATTTACCAGCCCAACGGGAATAAAGGCTGAGAGTGATCTCGGAGGAACCGTGGCCTTCCCTCCCCCAGCGCACTTTTATTTGACTTGGAATCTGGGGGAAACCGACATCCCAGCACTCCAGCCTCTGACTCTCGGAATCGGTGTGAACTCGCCATTTGGCCTGAAAATCCGATGGCCAAATGATGGTCCGTTTTCGACTACTGTGACGGAGGCATCCCTGCCTCTCTTGGATATTAAACCTACACTGGCCTATAGGTTTACGTCCTATTTCTCGATCGGGCTTGGACTGGATATTTATACCTTCTCGGACCTGATTGGGGAAGGACAAACCGAACTCAAAAGTAAGAGCCCTGTCATACCTGGAATGCCCTCCACTGAGCTCAATGGAACCGATACCTCAGTCGGATTTAATGCGAGTGTCCTCATTACCCCCTGGCGGAATCCTCATTCACCTCCTGACCAAAATGGAAAAGAGGAATTGGGGAAACCGCGACTCAATCTCGGCCTAGTCTACCGAAGTGGAACAGACCTTGATCTGGAGGGGGAGTATCTCGTAGATGGTACAAAGGTCGCAGATGCTAAGACCACCGTGCCAATTCCATGGGTTCTAAGCACCGGGATTGCGTATTGGCCAGTTCGGGATCAGCAACATGAATGGAAACTCGAATTTGACTTTGAGTGGATTGGTTGGAGCACTTTTACTGATCTCGATGTGAGTTTATCCAACGGAATATTCGTACCATCACCCAGAGATTGGGATGACACCTATACGTTCAGCGTCGGAACTGAATTTAAATGGCTCGATCTCATTTCACTACCGAATTGGGAGATTGCCTTGCGGGCAGGCTACCAACGATCTCAAGCACCAAACCCCTCCCGGACCTTCGATCCTACCGTTGCTGATGCCAATTGGAACATTCTAGCAACTGGCCTGGGATTGAAATGCACAAAGGGGGGGAACCTCTTCGGGTTCATCCCATGCGGGTACGAGGGCAGCTATCTTCCAAAAGCCATGGTGTTAGATCTTGGTTTTTCGGCTGCTTTGTGGGAGAAACGCACGATTAGTGGAAACGAACTTAGCCCCACCCACAACGGCACCTACAAGACTAAGGATTGGTTTATCGGACATATCAGTTTAGGACTAGCTTTTTAAGGGGCATATGTTTTGAGGATCCTATCTTCTTCAACCGAACCTCTCCAGGCACATTTGAAACCAAAGTGTTGGAGGTTTCGTCAGCAGAAGTCTCTGCTTTGGCCAGGAGGGAAACAATATTAAGGTATGTCCGGCAACATTTTGAAAATATTCTAAAGCTTTTCCCAACACCCAAAAACCATAGATGGCTCCAAATAGGATTAAGTTCATTTGAACCATTAAGAATTAAGAGCGTTAAGAGGCAGAAATTGCTATGAGAATAAAGGACGTTATCGTCATTGGGGCGGGTCCTGCCGGCAGTGCAATGGCGACACTTCTCGCTGAGGAAGGCTATTCGGTCCTTTTGCTGGAAAAAGGGGTTTTCCCACGCGATAAAGTGTGTGGAGATTTCGTAAGCCCCAAAGGCCTCTTGCACCTTAAAAAGCTTGGGTGTTACGAAGAAATTGCCTCGCGCGGATATACGCCCATTAAGCAAGCTTCCGTTTACCTAAACGGCAGTAAGCTGTTTGAAGGGAACCTTCCCCATGTGCCTGGGTATCCCCCCTTTGCACACGCAGTTCCCAGAAACGATCTTGACGAAATTCTTTTTCGGCGAGCCCAGGACGCAGGAGCGGTTACTATCGAAGAGTGCCAGGTCGTTGGCTTTCACACCACACCGACCATGGTTTGCGTCGAGGCACAAAAAGCCGGCCGAAGGAGGCGCTTCGCGGGGCGAGTGATTATTGGCGCCGATGGAGCTAATTCTGTTGTGGCCCGGTTTGCTGACCTCACGATGAATGATGCGCGTTACGTTTTTCCTTCCATACGTGGGTATTGTCGCGGCCTCTCCTTTGAACAAGCACTACTGTTCGTCGACGAAGATTTTTTTCCAGGATTTGGCTGGATCTTTCCAGTCAGCGGGGACCTGAGCAACGTCGGTGTGGGGATGGTCAAGGAAACGCTGGGCAAACACCGCATTAGTCTGAAGGATTTTTTTCGCAAATTTGAAAGCTTTATCAAATCCATGGCGAGCAAGAACGGGAAAGTGGTGGAGATCGATTCCATCAAAGGTTGGCCCATCAAGTCCTACGGCGGCGCTCGTCGAAACTTCTTCGAGCGCGGATTACTTATCGGAGAAGCGGCCTGCTTTGTCGATCCCATTTCCGGAGAGGGGATTCCTCTGGCACTCGAAAGTGCGGAGCTTGGATTCGATACTTTGAAGTTGGCTTTCGATCGAGGGGATTTCACTGCCAACCTCCTGTCAGACTATGAGCGTCGCTGGAAAGAGCGCTGGGATCCTGATTTCAAGGTCTCGGATCTTGTGGTCTCCCTTATTCGGAATCGGTACCTCGCTAAGCTTTGGATTCAGTCCTTCCGTGTAATGGGAATGACTGCCCTCCGCGACAAAAACTATGCGCACACAATTGGCGGCATTATGGCAGGTCTGATACCTAACCGTGAGGGCTTTTCCCCAGAGATCTTCATTAAATCCTTGCTCCATGCTCCACCCTTCTGGCTGGAAGCATTTGATATCCGAACCCGACACACATTTTTTGATTCCCTAACCAGAGGGATCGAATGGTTTAGCTGGGAATTAGGGGTAGGTCGTGATTTGCTAAATGACTTTGAGTGGTTCGCAGCGTGGGCTTCCGAGGTGAACCAGAAACAGCGAGAGCTCTTCAAAATCCTGGGAAGCGCAGCGCCATCTACATTGAGGACTGTGCCTGCCAGGAAATACTTGGCGGCAAAGGTAGAAACCATGTCGCCAAAACGACTTTAGCCTCATCTTTAAAATAATTAACAACATTTGACATAATCCGCACATTCACACAACGAAGGAAAAGAGAATTGGCGGATCCTGGACATTTAGTGTAAAGAGGCTTATGACAAAGAAAAAACCCATCGAGGTAGCCATCATTGGTGGCGGTTGCGCGTCAATTGCAGCCGCATTTGAGCTCACAAGGCCCGAGCACAGGAACCAATACCATGTCACAATCTATCAGATGGGATGGCGGCTTGGTGGCAAGGGGGCCTCAGGTCGTGGGCCAGCTGATCGGATCGAGGAACATGGACTCCATATTTGGCAAGGATTTTATGAGAATGCCTTCCGGTTGATGCGGGAGTGCTATTCGGAACTTTCTCGTGACCCCCAAACCTGTCGATTTGCTGACTGGAGTGACGCATTCTTTCCCGACCCCCATGTCGGGATGGTGGATCCATCTCGGCAAAGTAATTGGCTGACGTGGACGGCCTTCTTCCCAACTGGCGATGGGTTACCCGGCGATCCCCTCACCACGCACAACCCCTTTACCATGATGAGCTACCTCACACGGACAGTAGATCTATTGCGAACCTTACTTCTTGGCGTTCAAACCCAGTCGACACATGATGCGTTGGAAGAACGTGAAGACAAGGAAGCTTCTGCTTTGCACACCGAGGAGGGAGAGTCGCAAGAATGGTCTTTTGAGGCGATCCGGAAAAGCATGACGAGGTTAGTAAAATACGGGCTCCTTTCAACAATGGCTGGACTCATTGAGGGCCTAGCAATTTTGCAAGTTGCCCTGAGGTCGCTTCCTGTCTACCCCAACAAGCTGATCCTGGATTTCCTTAGAGACTTCAGAGATCAGTTAGAAAGGCTGGTAATCGATGACGACGAATTTCGCTGCAAGTGGGAGATCATCGACCTCACCCTCGCCATCATGCGCGGCTTTTTAACATCCTGGGAGCCTGAGGAGATTAGGAAACCTAAAGGGGATAAAAAACCTAAATGGCCGATCTTACTGTTTGACCCTCGTGGCCTGGACGCGATTAATGAATATGACTGCCGAGAGTGGCTTCGGGAGAATGGCGCTTCGGAACGCGCGCTCAATTCAGCGTTCGTGCGCGGTCTATACGACCTCGCGCTTGCTTACGAGGAGGGGGATCCCCACCGCCCGGGATTGGCAGCGGGCCAAGCGCTCCGCGGCTCGTTGCGAATGTTTTTTACTTATCGCGGCTCGCTGTTTTGGAGGATGCGGGCCGGGATGGGAGATGTCGTGTTCGCACCGTTTTACGAGGTGTTGAAGAAACGGGGAGCCACCTTTAAATTCTTTCATCGTCTGGAAAATGTGAAACTGGTGGAACAGGACAAGCTCGCCCCTGACGAACGTCCCTATGTAGAGAGTCTGGAATTCGACGTTCAGGCCAAAATCCGGGAAGGAGGTGAGTACCAGCCGTTAAAAAAGGTGAATGGGGTTCCGTCCTGGCCTTCTAATCCGGACTACCGGCAACTGGTTAACGGCCCACGTATGAAACGGGAGGGATGGGATTTTGAGGGACATTGGGATCGACGCAAAGTGGAAAAGACTACTCTTAAGGTAAGTCGTGACTTCGATTTTGTTGTCCTGGGAGTGAGCGTGGGTGCTATTCCTTATGTGTGTAAAGAGATCCTTTCGCGTGACGAACGCTGGCGAGACATGGTGAAGAATGTCAAGACTGTTGCCACGCAGGCCTTCCAAATCTGGATGCGAGAAGACATGTCTCAGCTGGGATGGACCGAGCCTCCGGTTACAGTGTCCGCCTTCGTCAAACCATTTGATACCTGGGCGGATATGACCCACTGCGTACCTGAGGAAAGCTGGGATTTCCCACCGCGGTCCATTGCCTATTTCTGCAATGTTCTATCCGATCCACCAGTGCCACCAGACCGTTCAAATAAGACCTATCCAGCGGAGAGACATCAGGAAGTTCAACGAAATGCTATCAATTTTCTGAACGACCAGATACACCATCTGTGGCCCAAGGCAGTCAGCCCTACAGGGAAGTTTAAATGGGATCTCTTAGTTGATCCAAATGAACGGCAAGCACCCAAGGGGTCTAAAAATCCCACCGACAACCGCTTTGCGTCCCAGTATTGGAAAGCGAATGTGAACCCCACGGACCGATATGTTCTGGCACTCCCTGGTACTCTGAAATACCGCATTTCGCCTCTGGATAACACCTACGACAACCTGACTATTTGCGGGGACTGGACTGACTGCGGTTTCAACGAGGGCTGCGTCGAGGCGGCAGTCATGTCGGGGAGACTTGCCGCGCATGCAATAGGGCAATCGCCTCCGCTGGAGGACATTATCGGCTATGACCACCCTTGAAGATATTCAGATAAAACGACCAGGATTACTTTGGGGATTTGGCCATGAATAAGCCCAAACGACTTCGCCGGAATGATCCATTGCGCCAGAGGCCGATTCGTAACCCCTCAACCTACTTCCGGGAATCGAATTCTTGGCAGGAACGGACATCGGATTCGGCCCCGCCTCCATCAGAAGAGCAGAACCCATTTGACTCCCTAGATGATGTAGTAACAAATGGTGTCAAGCTCGGATATGAGGTTATCGAGAAGTACCTCCTTCAGGGCCAGAAAGTTGCGGAGGGAATCCATAATGGGTCTTCTGAGGAGGACTCGAAAGAAGGCAACGTTCATTGGCTTCTTTCGAGCATGCTTCGTTTGAACCGGGACATGGCAGGATTCTGGATCGATGCAATAGAAGCCTTCGTGCAAAATCCCGAATTCCTTTTGGGGTTAATGGGAGCAGCACGAAGTAACGGCGTGACTTCATCTTCGAACAACACGAGGGAACCAGGCTCCAGCGCTAACGGTGCAAGTGCGCGGGTAGCAGTTGAAATCGAGTCCAGGAGAAGGACGCAGGTGACGGTAGACCTACGGCCTAGTCCCTCTCAAAACGTTCCACATGTGCATGCCTTGAATGCACCACCTAACCTGGGGATCCCGCCTCTGACTGAAGTTTCCTTCCGGTGGGACCGGGAATCAGCGACCCCGATCGTTCAACTGAAAATCCCTGATAAACAGCCTACAGCCCTCTATACGGGGGTGGTGCTGGATCCAAAAACAAACGAGGTAAGGGGTACCCTCTGCGTTCGTATTCTGGACTGAGGTCAATACATGTCAACTCTTGCTTTTGAGACCGGAATTCACACGCCGCGGTTAATTTCCCAAATGCTTGAGGAATACGGAGAAATGACCCGGACAACCTTAAAAAAGTACCTGCCATCGGGGAATCCCCAGGCGCATCTATATGACCTTCTCTCCGATTATCCAGAACGAGGAGGGAAAATGATGCGTTCGAGCCTCTGTCTGGCCACGGCTCGAGCCTTTGGTAGCCGTCTCGAAGACGCTCTGTTCTCTGCTGTGGCCATTGAGCTTCTGCACAATGCATTGCTCATTCACGACGATATTGAGGATGGCAGCGAGGAACGGAGGGGGCGGCCTACCCTTCATAAATTACATGGGGTTCCTTTGGCCCTTAACGCAGGGGATACGCTAAGCCTGCTCAGTCTCCGACCGTTGATGGACAGCGTGCAAAGGATTGGGCCCGGGCTTGCCGTAACACTTTTCAAAGAGACCGAACGAGTGGCGTGGGAGTCCGCGGAAGGACAAGCGATGGAGCTTGGGTGGTGTCACGACAACTGTAATAGCCTGAAGGATGGGGACTACCTCACGATGGTGTTAAAGAAAACCTGTTGGCTTGCCATAATCCACCCTAGTCGGATCGGCGCACTGATTGGGACAAGAGGAAGAATAGATCTCGAACCGTTTATCCGTTTTGGGTTTTTCCTCGGGGCTGCCTTCCAAATCCAGGACGACCTGTTGAATCTGATTGCCGACACCCGGTACGGCAAGGAACGTAACGGAGACATCTGGGAAGGCAAACGGACGCTCATGCTTATTCATATTTGCCAAAAAGCCAACGCGAAAGAGCGGAAGAGGCTAGCCGAGATTATGGCGCAATCCCGTGATCAACGTTCACCTGAACAGGTTTCATGGGTTCGCCGGTTGATGGACAGATACGGTGCAGTGGACTACGCACGCCGGATTGCTCATGGGCTGGCCGGAGCAGCACTGAACGAGTATACCCACATCTATGGTGGCTTGCCTGACTCGCGAGACAAGCAATTCATCCGGGGCCTGGCGACCTGGGTGTTCGAACGGACATGAGGCCCGGAACGAGATATTTCTTAACAGAGACAGTTCCACGATAAATAGTCCTTAAATGAGGACGTCGGGAAAAATTTCAGTACGAAGTATCCAATACCACCGTACCAAAACAAACTCGCTACGACGCTACCATTGGGGGCGGCGAATAAGGAGGTCCCATGACGAAAAAGCCTGGATATCAAGACCCGGCTGGACTCGAGGGAGACTACGCCGCAGTACCGAGCCAACCGCCCTTCATCTTCCGCAACGTGAATGTCCGGATATTTCCCATTAAGGCCAACATGGCTCGGCTGGGATTTTTTGTCCACCAATATCTCAATAATGACATTCCCCCGGCTATCGCACACTTCCGCCCGGCCCTCCCCTATGTGTATCTGCTTACCCTTCATTATGGCAGCCTGGAACCAGGTACGATCGAAGCTCGAAACATCGGGTGGATCTCACAGAATGAGGTCGTTTTTTCAATTCCGCTAGAATGGTGGCGCGATGACGGGAGCGGACGGGTGGTTTTCCATGACTGGGCCTGCGTCAACCCGTTCATCTTTGTGGACGACGATACCTCCCTGACCACTGGTCGAGAGGTGTACGGGTGGCCGAAAGTCAAGGCCGAATTTCTCGAAGAAGCGCCCCGGTGGGCAGTAGACCCACGGTCTCCGACGCGCCTCCTTAACCTGAAAACCAAACTGTTTCCTAAGCTTTTCGCAGGTGTCCGTGAGGAGGAACGAGAGCTGTTGCAGATCCACCGGGACCCGCCTCTTAGTTTTTCGCAGATTCCGCTGGACCCGTGGAATCCCTGGTTCCCTCTCACAGCCCTACAGACGGCTGCCGCTGGATGGATGGATGTCATGGGAAATGCCCTGGATATTATTGCTGGTCTACCCATACGGGGGTATCGGGCAGGTCGGGACCCGAGCACCTTACTGAGGATGCTTTGCAAGGCCGGACGTCGAGCCTCTCACATACTTCCTAATCTGTGCCGGCAAGGGCCTCGTGATTTAAATACTGATCAGTCTGCAAAGGAGGCTGAACCCCCAGAACTTAAACTTACGATGATGACGCTCAAGCAATTCTACAACCCGGAGAAACCTTTCGACGCGTGTTATCAGGCAATTGTAGGCTCAGACATTGCCTTGGATTCTGTAAACCGGATGGGGTTGCTCGGTGACGAAAATCAGTTACGCGGAGATCCATCTGGGGGCTTCACAATCCGGATTTACCACTATGACGCCCAACCAATTGTGGATAAGCTAGGATTACAGGCATTAAGAGTAGAGAAAGGGGGACAGGCTGGAGTCTCAGTCTCCATCTTTAAACCAACCTTCCCCTTCTGGGCGGACACCGACCTGTATTACGGCAGGGGCCAGGTCATCTGCTCACGGCCCACCCTTGACAACAAAGGCAAGATCAAATGCCCACAACGGGACCTTGACGACGACAGAATGATATTTGCTTCTTGGGAGAGGCCCAAAACTCAAAGTGACCCAACCACAAAAAGTGCCCCAAAAATCATCAAGGCCAAGAAAGATAAGGACCCCCCCATTCCCTACAACACCGTGCGCGGTGGTGCTACTCAGCCTATTGCTGGCCCATTTGAATTTCCTGATGTTACCGTGCAGGTCTATGGCTTGGAGGCCAATGATGACAACAGACTCAAGGAGTTCCTAGATCGTTACTTGAACGATACCCTTGGCCTGATTCCCGATGGGTGGAAGATGAAATTTGAGCCCTGGGGTTCGTTCGTCTATTTGATGGTGAGCATTTACGGTGATGAACTTGGAAAAATGTATTCGGACAGTACCAACATCGGGAGTTGGGTTGAAAAAGAAGTTTCCGTTTGCGTACCGGTCAATTGGTATAAAAACGGCGAAAAGGTCAATTGGGGGATTATCCGCCCCTTCCTATTCGGTAATACTGGCCGAGCCGTTATTTCCGATCGCGAGATCAATGGACGGCCGACAGTAATGGCCAACATTAACAGCTTCTCCGACGTGTGGCTGAACCCGTCTGGTCCGGATGCGAAACGAGAGTTGCTCAGGCTCGACACGGAGATTTACCCTGGACGATTTTTGGCACAGCGAGCCGAAAACCGCACACTGATCGAAATCATTGAGGGTCCCAACCAGGATGAGCGGTCAAATGGAAACATAAGAGCCCCATCGACGGATACAGGAGGGGATCAGCCAGTGGCGTCGGAAATCCTTAACAAACCCCAAACAATTAACTTCGTGCATCTAAAGCAACACCGTGATGCTCATGAAGTCAAAGACCTCTGTTATCAGGCATTGGTGAATTCAAAGCGGAACATTACACAAATTCATACCCTTACTCCCATTAAAAATCCTATCAATATCCGCATCCACAGATACCCAGGACGCCCTATTGCTGAATTGCTTGGTCTCAAGGGAGGCCGTAAAGATTCTACCGGCGAAAACGCGGTAGAAATATTCCAGGCAAAAGATCCCTTCTGGATGCGCGTTAGCGTTGAGGAGCCGCTGGGAGAGATAGTGTGCTACCGCCTCAATAACCAGCCATGGGTGGTCTTTGAAGAAGCTGTGCCTTATATGAATGAGAAACAGCGGAAAACGAAAAAGGCTCATCGCAAACGTCCCAAAAAAGGATGAGACTGACAGAAAAACAAAGAATTACCATTGCCCGGCAAAAGAAAAGGTGAAATGTCCAATTGAAGGGAAGTGTACCTCCAGGATATTAAGGAGAACGTTATGAGGTGGAACAGGACACAACGTGACAAAGACAAGGTCAAGGAGGGTGAAAGTGACGAGGCAATTCAGACTGGAAAGATTGCAAAGGTGGTCCCAGATGGGGTCATGGAGGCTGAGAGGATTGGGAAGCCTAAGAAGATTGAGAAGAAACCCAGAAGAGTTGAGGACCTGACAGATCCCCGGATTCTACTTCGAAGTTTTGTCGAGATTCAGGGAAAAACCGTAAAGCTGGAAAATTTTAGTAAGGCTATTAACGCTCTTCGAACCGGGCTTCAAGACTTGGGACTTCCCCCTAAACCCCTTCAAGCTGGGGCCGGGAGGAAAGAAAAGTCGGTTTTGAAGAATGACAAGATGATAGTGAAGGCTTTTCTAGATTTACAAAGGGATTTCATGGAGGCTGAGAGGATTGGGAAGCCTAAGAAGATTGAGAAGAAACCCAGAAGAGTTGAGGACCTGACAGATCCCCGGATTCTACTTCGAAGTTTTGTCGAGATTCAGGGAAAAACCGTAAAGCTGGAAAATTTTAGTAAGGCTATTAACGCTCTTCGAACCGGGCTTCAAGACTTGGGACTTCCCCCCCAACCCCTCCAAGTTGGTGCCGAGAAGGAGGAAGATAAAAAATTATTGGTGGAAATAAGAGGTCAAGGAGGAACAAAAAATGACCAGGAAATATTAAGCCAGCAAAAGCTGTAATACAGGGCATCGGACTTGAAGATGAGGGACCAAGAAGGCTTCCCTGCAAACTGAAGTAGATCCAAGAGCCACCCAAAGTTCTCAAGATAGATTTCTAAAGAATTAGGAGATATATGTTCACCCATTTGCCCTTCCCACAGGCCCAGAATCCCGATTTCTGCCAAGGCAAAACTTCCACCAAGGCCCTACAAGCGAATCTGATGTCATTTCATTAAAAAGCCGCTATTAGTGAAGGACACGTACTTATTTTTCGATGATCACAAAAAATCATCAGACCTATCAATATCTTCCCACGATCACGCAAGACCGTGCCTTGCGTGGAACACAACCCTCGAGGTCAATCGAACCGGCTGACCTCCCTGTCCGAACAGTTCGTTGAGCCATGGCTGGTCGTTTACTGATTTACGGTGCCAATGGATTTACTGGTCAGCTCATTGCGGCCCGTGCCAAAAACTTGGGATACGATGTAGTCCTTGCCGGTCGCAGCACGGACCGACTGAAATCTTTGGCACAATTACTGGAATTGCCATGGAGGGTTTTTGGGCTTGATGATCCGCAACACCTTGATGAAGCCCTGGTAGACGTGGATGCCGTCCTGCACCTCGCCGGCCCGTTTAACGTGACCGCCATACCCATGCTGAAAGCATGCCTGCGCAAAGTCACACACTATCTCGATGTCACTGGGGAGTTGGGGGTTTTCCAGGCCCTGCATCGTTTCGATGACGAGGCCCGTTCCCGGGGAATCATGATTATGCCTGGCGTAGGTTTCGTCCTGCTCGCATCAGACTGTCTGGCGGCTCATGTCGCGTCCAAACTACCTGAGGCACAGTACTTAAGACTTGGGTTCTCACATCCGAAATTTTTTTCCCGCGGAACCCTCCGAACCATGCTTGGTCTGGTGCGTGAGCAAGTCAGCATCCGGCGTGAAGGGCGTCTGACTTCGGTGCCGGTTGGCCGTTTGGAGCGAAAATTCGATTACGGAGAGGGTCAGCGAGTCAGCACGGCGGTGAATTGGGCCGACGTTTACACAGCCTACTACACTACCGGTATCCCCAACATTGAAGTTTATGCGGAGGCACCATTCATGGAACGCGGTCTCTACAAAATTGGCGCCTGGTTTGCCGAACCGATGCGACTAGCATCCTGGCAGGGGATAATTGATTTCCAGACGAGGTTTTGGCCTGAGGGTCCCTCCTCTTCGGCGCGGGCGGGTGCGAAACGTGTGATTGTGGCTGAGGCCGAGGACCGGTGGCGCAGACAGATTCGCAGCAGACTGTACACTCCGGACGGCTACGATTTCACGGCAGTCTCGGCTTTAGAGATTGGGCAACGCGTCCTCAAAGGGGAATACCAGCCAGGTTATCAGACTCCAGCCAGCGTGTACGGGCCAGACTTTGTACTTTCAATGGATGGGGTAAATCGGGAGGATCTCATTGAGAATTCGTGGGCATGACCATCGGCATGTCCCAAGAAACTGTTCTTCCTATTCCCCAAACCAAAAGAAAACCTGCAATTTCCGTTTACCGATGGCATCCCACAGAAGCCGGTTCGCCGTTTTCGACTTAAACTGGACACTGAATGGTATAACGTGGCAAAAAACCTACGATTGGCATCTCACTTTTTTGGATGAGCTAAGAAGAGACTTCTGGCAAAATTAAATTTCACTAGATTCCGGTAAGCTCAAGGCTTATTGTCTTTCTCCAGCATTTCAATAGTTATACTGTTTCCACATTCGGTTTCCCAAAAAATGGGTTGAGGCTATTCCTTTTTACGACAAGCTTTATTTTCGCATAGAGTGGGCAAAGAGTTCCTGAATTCGCAAAAGGTTATAGTGTTCGGGATCAGAGAGCAACGGCTAAGACAGGCCGCGGCCTCCGTCTAGCAACGCGCGCGCTTCCTGAAGGTCTGGAATGTCAAGCGCGTCCGGAGGTAACGACTTAAAAGCTGCCTTCAGCACGGCGAAGGAGGGCTCAGGCCGGCCTTTTCCCAAACATAGCACATGGAGTCTGAGAGCCGCTTGCAGCTCTAACAGCTTTGCTCCCTGAACACGGGCGATCTCGACGGCGCGGCTGAAATCATCCTCGGCGCCCCCCGCTGTAGATGTTCCTCTGAGTCCCAACAGTTCTCCCCGCATACGATAGAGTACCGACTCATACCAGTGTTCGTCATGCCGCATGGCATGGTCTATGGCTTTCTCGACTGTATTGAGAGCATCTTCGACCCTTCCCGCCGCCCGATAGACATCAGCGAGTCCGCCCAAAAAATAAGATGTCGCAATCTCTCCGCCCCCTGCCTGCCACGCCGCCAGCGTGTCGGTCAGCTGGTCGATGGCTTTTTTCCCACCGCCCTGTCTCCCCATCGCAATAGCTCGTTGCATGGTGCCCCAGCTAAGCCATGCGAAGAAATCGTGCCGTTGCGAGATGTCAATGGTAACCTCGGCGTGACGCCCTGCACTCCCGAACTCACACCGGAGGTTGTGAAACATGGCAGCGAAACAGTGCGCATACGCAATATCGAAGGGCCGATTGAGTTCCTCTGCCAGCTCGATGGCTTCCTGATTGCATCGACTCCCTTCTGAGTAATCGCCCAACATCCACCGGTTAAGTGCCAGGAGGCACAAACTGGCCACGCCCGGTTCCTGTGGAGTCGGATACTTCAGTCGCTTTCCATTACAGGAACGGTACTCTTTCATAGCTTTGTCAAGGAGTGCAGTTCCTTTCTCCAGGTCTCCCATGTAGGTTAGGACGTACCCAAGAATGGTATACCCCTCAATCAGATAGTCGTCCCGATGCGTTTCCTGCCCCAGGCGCAGACATTCCTCGGCAAGTTCCCTGGCGTTGTTCAGATCATCACGGACAATGTAAAACGAGCACAAATTTCTGAGCACTGGATACAACTCTGCGTTGTTGCCAAGAAGGAAACACAGCTCTCTGGCACGCTGATAGGCCTCCCCCACCCGTGGAACGGCGTATCCGTCGGAGGCAGTTATGCTCAATCCAAGCTGGAGGCGTAGCTCTAGCTCTAAAGAAATGCGTAATAGGTCTTCGGGGAGCTGAGGGAGGAGGTCGAGGCCGGCTGTGAAGTGTCCAGTGGCTTCCTTGTTAGCCAAACGCTCCATTGCCCGGCTGCCCGCTTTCTTCCAATAGGTCGCAGCCTGTCTGGCACAGCCGGCGGACGAAAAGTGCTGGGCCAAGAGCTCTGGTTGGTTCTCGGCCACTTCCGGGAAGCGTTCAACTAATACGCGGGCAATTCGTTCGTGATGCCGCACCCGTGTGCTCTGGAGCAATGAGTTATACGCCGTTTCCTGGATTAGGGCGTGCCTGAAACTGTAGGTCGCCAGCGGCGGTACCCCGTCTCGCGTGACTAAGTTGGACTCAATGAGCCGCGCCAGGTCACGTTCCATATCCATAGCGCTCCTCTCCACCAGGCTTTGGAGGACGTCGTGGCGGAAATCACGCCCGATGGTTGCCCCGAGTTGTGCCAAGGTCTTTGCGGAGCCCAGTCGATCCAACCGCGCCATGAGTGAATCTTGTACGGTAGTCGGGATCGCTCGTGCGGGGAGCGGTCCACTAAGTTCGTATGATCCGTCGACCGGCTTCAAGAACCCTGACTCCAGGATCGTCTTGGTTAACTCTTCCACAAACAATGGCACGCCGTCTGTGCGCTTCACCATCTCCTGAAGAACTTCGTCCGGTAGAGTCCGTCCGTGAGCCACATGGGTCGCCAACTCAACAGTCTGCTCCTGGGTCAACCGGGTCAAATCCAGCGAATGCAGGCCTTCATTGGCTGGCCATTTGGCTTGGAACTCAGGCCTATACGTTAAGAGCATAAGCATCCGGGGCAATCTCTGCTGATTCATGAGGTGGTCGAGTAGCTCCAAACTGGATGGGTCTATCCAATGTAAATCTTCAACAATAAACAGTACGGGTGCTGTCTCTGTACTTCGCAACAGCCATGTCGTCAACGTTTCCAAGGTAAGCTGCCGTGCGCGAAGGGGAGTCACGTTTCGCGGAGTGTACCCGACATCAGGCGTCAGCGAGACCAGTGGCGCCAACAATGGGATCGCGTCCTCCGGGACTAACCCAAGGCCCTCCATTGCCTTGCGGAGTTTGGATAATTTCTCCTGGGGTGAATCTTCTCGTTTGAAGCCAATGGTCCGCCGGAGCAAGTGTGAGAGTGGGGCAAATGCAGTGTGTTGATCGTAGGCTAAACAGTAGCACTCCAGCAATGAAAATGTTTCACCTGCCAGATGGCATTTTAATACTTCAATCAAGCGCGATTTACCAATGCCAGGCTCTCCACGAACGAGGACCACCTGTCCGTTCCCGGAACAGGTCCTTTGCCAACATTCCCAAAGAAAGTTCGCTTCCTTGTCTCTGCCAACCAGAGGCACGATCCCGAGCGTTGCGGCGGCTTGCATTCGTGTTTGGACTTCTGTCTCGCCTTCAACCCGGTACAATTGCACCTGACGGGCCAGGCCTTTGAGACTATGGGTTCCCAGGCCCTGGCAGGTAAAGTAGGGTTCTACCAGCCGATGAGTTGCGGCAGTCATCACGATGGTATCGGGATCTGCCAGAGTCTGGACCCGTGCCGCAATGTTGAGTGTCTCACCCACTGCCATTTCATCGTGCCCAACAATCACTTCGCCGGTGTCGATTCCCATCCTTACGGACAATTCAAGGGCACCTTCTTTCTGGAATCCGAACTTCAATTTTTTCACTTCCATCCGAATAGCCAAGGCTGTTCGAATGGCACGCTGCGCATCGTCTTCCTGGGCATGCGGGTGGCCAAAATATACCAAGACCCCATCCCCAAGGTAATGCGCCACATGCCCTTCATTGCGATCAACTATTTCCCTGCACCTTTCATAGTAGGCACGCAAAACAAGATCCCATTCTTCCGTACCTAGGCGCTCGGCAAGCGTAGTTGACCCAACCAGGTCACAGAATAGCACCGTCAGCTGGCGACGCTCGGCAAGACGGTTACCGCAACTCCGGCAAAACTGCCCTTGAGGTGAATTAGCTATCCCGCACGCTGCACAGCGGTTCTCCAGGCATACACCGCACTTAGAACAAACATCAAGATGGTCTGGATTATTGGTACTGCAAGAGTAACAGCGCATATTTTCGACCTACCAGCTCAATTGAGCTGAACGAATGGTCTGGGGACCGTGACCCTGGTTTACGATGAGGCGTCCTTTTTGAATGGGATTTACACACCATGCGCTACGACTCCAGAAAATCTGGTCGGTATAATTGGTAGAAGATAAGAGACGGGAGAAGCCACGAGCCGCATTGAAGGGCCCCCCATACCTCAAGGTTAATTTGCTAAGGATCTGGTGGATAAATTTTAAACAATCAGTCTAATAAGTGCTACCAGAAAAAAAGTGCAGTTTTTGAGGGAGTTGTTTGATACAAGTCTCCTGAGAAAACGTACTATTTCAAATGAAACCCTAATTGGATATCGAGCATGATTCATATTGGGATATACCAGGATCGCATGGGAATGTATGCCGTATGGTACGCCGGCACTGTAAATTTGCAATAGACCGCGGCACGGGGGGCTTTGAGAGGTCCTGCCGGAAACACTGCTTGACAACTGTGGATGATTAGCTCAGGATTTCTCTAGAAAAATAAATATCTGTCCAAAACCGCTTTCATGTTTTGGATCTTTGAGACCCTAGGTAGGACGGTGTTTTCCAGTGAACCCCCACGCGTCCCTCTAGCTTGAGAGGTTTAACCAAAATATCTCTTTTGAGAGGAGAATGCCATGGAAACCGAACTAAAGGAGAGTTCATTTTCGGAAAGCTTTCAATGTGCGCTCAACCGATGTTGCGATGCGCAAGTCGAATGCACAACACAAATGACTAAGGTTACGTGCGAGTTATGGTCCAAAGCGATGGCTTGTTATGTTGCTGGGGTGACAAGGGGTCTTGGAGGCTTGGTAAATTGCTATATTGCCGGAGTGGAATGTTTTTATAAAACCTTAGAAGACGTGGCAGAAGAACTCTGCGATAAGATGAATTGTAAAATCCGCCCGGAAGATCCGGATGATAGGAAGGTAAAAGTAGCCAAAACGGAATTTTATATGGCATTGGAAAAGGCTTTTGAACCATTTTTTAAAATCGTGGAGGCCCACGCCGAAAACTGGGGCAAGGAACATGGGAAATTATCCCAAGCTGAGTTTTATAAAACCTTGGAGGGCTGCCTTGAACCACTGGGCCAAATTAAGCCAGCTGAGTTTTCTAAGTTCTTGGAGATCATGACCGATAATCAGGGGGAATTTAAGACAAAAATAAAAAAAGCTGTGGCAAGTCAAACTTTATCCATGAAGCCTAACAAGGCTAAAAAGAAAGGCACAGTCAAAAAGAAGGTACAAACTAAGAAGATGGTCACTTAGAAAACATGCCACCTAGTGAAAATCCCGATGAACCGCATGATGATAGCCTTAGATAGTCAATTCGTTTCTCCATAATAAACGAATCTTTGGTTAAAGTGGAATATGGGTTTAAGTTGTCATGGAGCGCTCAGTGTCAATTTATCTGTAATTGGCGTATGCATTGCATCGGTTTAAATCAGCAGAACAAGCTGGAAATGTGAAAGAAGGGATCCCGCGGCATGCTGCAGGCAATTGGTGTGATTCACAAGACATACTCCCAACCAGAATGCTGAGTCTCTTCGATGAAAATGAGAATGTCATGGGCATTTAGTGGATAGAGTTCTGTCATGATGGGGACGGCCTATTGCACCGTGTCTTTTCCGTGTTCTTCTTTGATCAAACCGAAAGGGTTCTTTTGTGCCTGATGTACTTTCACCCCTACCCTGAAATCAAAAACAAGGCAGAATAGTTTCATGAACGACAGGCTCTGAAGAAAGCTGCCGGCCACGGCAAGAGCCTTCTGACTCCGATTTGACAAACCAGTCCCAAATGAGATCCGAGGGTAGATATGTCTGTTGGTCACGTTGAGTTCGTCGCATATAGGTCAAATACGGATGGCATTTGAAGGGAAAGGCGTACAATGAGGTCGAATGGTCTTCAGAGGAAATGGAGACTCCAATAATGGACTCACTAAATAATCTCATTCTGCAACAAAAAAATTTACACAATAAATTCACCTCCATCAGTTTCAAAATAACTTGCATCGGCTGGCCATTGAATATGCTGAACGACAAAGAAAAGCCCTTTGCAATAAGGAGCTTGCAATAGGGCTTTATTGATTGTGGCTCCTCGGGCAGGACTCGAACCTGCGACCATTCGGTTAACAGCCGAACGCTCTACCAACTGAGCTACCGAGGAACGAATATTTATTAGGTACGAATCTTCTCTTCCAAAAGATGATCATAGCGTGACGGCCGGATTTCTTCAAGAACCGATGGACCCTTTTAAGGATTTTTTATGCCTTAGAACTGAAAATCGGCAGAATCCTCTTCACCCTCATCCGCCTCCGACGCACCACCCTCGGATAACTTCACATAGTGGCGGGCCCAGGACAAATATATATTGGCGCTGTCTTTCATCGCATCGGTACCTTTGATAAGTTTACCGACAACTTCCTGATCTCCCCCACTGATTTCAATCTCTCGTGCTTTTGTTTCTAACGCATGATGAAAATTTTCCATCTGTTCCGTCAACGTCCGCACTTGTTGATTTAAATCGGTACTCATTTAATCTTACCCCTACATCCTGTGCATCCATTAATGGATGACGGTTCGGCAAACAAATAAAAAAGCCCTACGACCAATCACAATACGGAGATCGTAGGGCTTTTCGTCTTTTTGAATTATCCCTGATAGGCTTGACCCAACTCCGCAGCTTCTCCAGCCTTATCCATTAAGGTCCCATCTGAATTCACGGCGACCATTTCAATCGCTTCGTGTTTAGCGGCGTCACATACGACTTTACACAGCTCACAACCCTTGCACCGCTCGATATGCACTTCGGCTATCATTTTGTCTGAATTGAGATCCAAACAATTGGCTTCCGGACAATACATGATACAAAGCCGACAGCCTTTTTTCGCCACACATTTCTCATCTGTCACTTGGGCAACATTATACATCTATCTATCTCTTTCCTTCGCTGAGGTTCTCGGTATTTATGCGGCCGTGGCTTCTCCGACCATCAATTCCACGTTGTTTTTCTCTGCCCATTCTGCTGCTATTTCATAGGATCGGGCTACCGTATCGAGATTCTTTTTTAACAACATTTCTTTTTTCGCAAACTTCTTCTTAATGGCTTCGTCCAGAGTTGCCGTACCACCGGAGGCCACGAATTTTTTCCCAAATCGTTCCTGTAAAGCCAGGTCCAATCCATTCATGGAGACACACTTGGTGATCCCGGCTACGGAACCAATCATGGTCATGTTCGTTGCCAATTCGGTCCCGGCGATTTCTAAGGCAATATTCGTCCCTGGAATATTGAAGACCGCTACATTCAGATCTTTGAGTCGTTTCACGTCTTCATCGGACAAGAGAGGCATGTCAGTGTTGATGATTACAAGCCCACCCTCTTTAATCCCTGAATAAAATGGCATCGTATAACTCTTCCCCATCGTAATGACTTGAGGATGAAACACTTGGATCACATCTGGAAACACAAGCTCGCCTCTATCGTAAATTTTTCGGAGTCCGATTCGACAATAACTTTCGGCCGGAGCCATACGCTTTTCGGCCCCAAAAAATGGATTCGAAATGGCAAACTTTCCATCTTTCGCTGCAGCCATAGCCATAACATGAGCCGCAGTCACGGCACCCTGCCCTCCCAGACCTGACATTCGGATATTGATTCTACGTATAATCATGGATTAGCTCCTCTCACATGTCTCTCCGTTTATGCCGTTTGGCCGGCGAGTTGCTTTTTGGCTTCAGCTTTTCGTTCTTTTTCCTTCGCAGCCAATTCGGCCAATAATTCCTTAGCCGGTTCGCTTACATACTCTTTATAGGCAAACCGTTCCGTTGGCTTTTCAGAATCACGCATTTCCTGCAAGCCTTCCATGCTGTTTTTCCCAATTTCCAAAATACATGGCGTATACAATTGGAGATAAGTCGGTCCAATTTCCCGCGCAATATGCACAGCATTTTTTATCACTTTTTCAATGAGATTTGGTTTGCTGACCGTGCAATTCACCACATAGTGGCAGCCGGACTCCCTGGCAATTTCTGGAAGGCGAACTTTTTCAAAGGTTTTGCCTACTGGGGCCATCTTGGCAACAAAACCCTTTTGCATAAGCCCACTCTCTTGACCACCTGTATTGGCATACAGCTCGTTATCGAAACAAATGGTGGTAAATTTTTCCTGGCGGAACCAGGCCTGCAAGGTCATGTCTAAGCCAATATCTACCGTAGCCCCGTCGCCTGCTAACACCACGACGTCTTTATGACGATCAGGAAAACGAACCGTCAACGCCCGTTTTAACCCTGACGCAATAGCATTTTGATTGCCGAACAATGAATGAATATTGTGTACCGCCACATGTGGAAATACCAAGCTGGTACATCCGGTTGAGCCCACCATGACAGTATCCTCTGGATTCGGCAAAGACGCGAGGATATAACGAAAGGCCATGGACTCCGGACATCCGGCGCAAAGAGAGTGCTCTTCAATGAGTTCCTTCGCGTTACCGATATCTTTCCATCCTCGTTGTTCATTCCCATACGTCGCCCGTTTGACCAGATCCTGGTACTCAGCGGGCATGATGTCAAACAACTCTTCTGCGATTTTTATTCGTTCTTTACTCATGAGTTTCTCCTTATAATCGTGATCTGCTTGAAAGCCACACTTTCACCGAGTGCTTACCGTTGTTGCATCAACCCCCACGCCCAGCCAACGAAGGTGCCTTGACTCCTAATACAGTTTTGATTTCCGCGGCGATGATTTCAGGCGGCATGGTCATTCCGCCACACACATGGGGACCCGCATGAACCCGTTCATTATTGGGAACCGTTGCGCTCACTTCACGGGCTAACCATCCAATGACATTAAATTCAGGAATAATAATGTGCTTGGCATGCTTGGTGGCCTCCCTGATCTCCTCTCCAGGCCATGGCCGCAAGGTTTTAACCTTCACCAAACCGACTCTAATCCCTTCCTCTTCTAATATCGCGATGGCCTCACGGCTTTGCGAAACCGCGGTTCCAGAGGCCACCACAATCACATCCGCATCGGTATTTTCGGTGTCAATCAGTCCATCCATCCAACGGATGGTGTGCTTCCTCGACCGCTCAACAGCGGCCCATACCTCCTGCTGCCAGCTCGCATGGGTGGCATAACTAATATAGTTACTTTTCATTACAAAAGGATCTCGCATCATGCGAACAGGAGGACATTCCATATCCATACACGGAACCGGTGACCGGTAGGGATCGTACGGTGGCAAGCACATGTCCACGGGAGTCAGATCTACCATATCTTTCGTATGGGTCACAAAAAAGCCATCGCAGCACAAGGCCAGTGGAAGATGGACATCAGGTTCTTCCGATACCATGTAGCCCTTGAGGATCCAGTCATAAAAATCTTGGGCGGTTTCCGCATGCCACACCAGCATGCCTGTTTGCATTAAATATGAAATTTCTAGAGTATCCGGCTGAATGGAGAGGGGAGAGTTGATACCCCGACAGGTCACAATCATCTGAATAGGTAACCTTGCTCCAGCCCACATGGGGAAGTTTTCCATGGCACGCATGGTGCCTGGTCCGGCCGTGGTGGTAAATACTCTGGCGCCACCGAAAGCGGCACCCGCGCATTGAGACATGACGGCAAATTCGCTTTCCCCTCGGAAATAATCACCAATATAGCCTTCCGCAAAGAGCTCGCCGCACAAGGCAGCAGCTTCACTTTGAGGGGTAATGGGATACGCGACCATAATGTCACAGGAGGCTCGCCGTACGGCCTCTTTAATGACTTCACTTCCTGTAAAGAAAGACGGTGTTCTTGGCGCCTCATTCATCATGTGCCAAGGATCGGTATACACCTGCTCTTTTTTGTTTTTTTGTCCAATGAAAGAAGCTTGAGCGGCCATGATTTTGACCTCCTTTGTCTGCTTCAGGGTGAAAGACTTCCGATTGTCTTAAACGATGAAATGAAAATTTATAGATGAAAGTTTACTCAGAACAAGTCATTCATCTCTCATCTTTTTCATGTATGATGAAAAACCAGAACAATTACACTCAATTTTTCTCTGGAGGGGCGACTGATCCCTTCAATTTTTTCACCCAATCCGCCAGTCTGATTATCTTATCGGCTGTCGCATCACGAACGGATACCATCGCATCTTCATGGCCAGCCTGAGCACACATGGCAATCGTGTAGCAGTTCGTGCCACCACGAATGATCTTGAGAGAAAGATTGGCCTGATGGCAATGAACGCCCACAAACATGCAGGCATCAATTTTATTATGCCAGATAGTCAAATTTGGGTGGTTTGGATTTATTTCGATTTCAGGATTAATTTTAGGATATTTCGGTCTATAGTCCGGCATGGGAATCAACATGGCATGTTGGCAAGAGGAATCCACACATTCTTTGATGGTTTCATACAGATGACGGATTGCTTTGGCCTTCTTGGCGGCCTTGTCATTCCATGCCCAAAGAACCAATGGTCCAGGAAAAATCGTGGGCACTTTTGCCGAAAGAAACTGCCTGGCCGCCTCCTCCAACGCTTCCTCTTCGGAAACTATGCTACCATGAATATGTCCTTGTCCTGGATCGGGAAGCCTAATCCCCATTGAGGCCGCAGACGGTGGCAAAAAATGTTCGGGGCCCGGCATTACCCTATAAGAAGTTGTCATCGTACCCTCATGTCTCCCTTTAAAAAAAATTGGACAAATACTATCCGCTCCACTTACTTACTGTAAGAAGGCAATAAACAAATCTCAAGATCGAAAAAGACCCACCTGTCCAAAATATTGGACTTTTTGAGAATATATCTATGAGTCTTTTGCCCTATGAATCAAAATTTTCCTAAATAACCTAGCCTAGTATAAGAAGGCGCTATAAATATTGTCAATTTGAATAATGTTGATATCAGACGGAAAAATCGATTTCTTAAGGTGTGAGGCCTCATGGCTGTCAACCTTTTCATTGGTTTGAAATAGAAAAGACCTAGTAGAAAAAACGAGGAGAGAGAAAACCGACCGCAGTCAAACATGGTCTATCTGGCTCTGACTTTCAAAATGGCATACCGCCACCTCGCTTCTCCAATTATTTTTGGAATCGTGGGGAAAGGCATGGTCAGAGAAAAATCTCTCGCCTGGTTCGGAGGAATTTCCAAAGAGATCTCTGCGGCCTCTTGCCCAACGATTTCACATTCTGACACATGGCAGTCCTCAATCGTAGCCTGGATAGTTACAGATATTATGGTATAGATTTGAGCTGAATTTTCAAGCCTCCCGGTCACCACAAACGACCTGGAGTTCAGTCCGGGTCGAACTTCCATTTGAGAAAGTTGTGCCTGGCTTGGAGGAATCCGCTGAAATTCCAACTCCCGTTCCTGGGTATCCTGCCAAATAATGAACCCGATAACTCCAAACATCATTATCAGGATTATTCCCAGAAAACGACGCAATTTTGGCAAATACGTCGCCATGAAAATCATGATTAATATCAACAGAATAATGGCAATTGGAATCATAAATTTTTCAGGCAGTGGGTGGGAGAAAAACTCTTTTTCTTCTCTACATCTCTTAATCTTATCGGTTTCCTGAATCCCCTTCTTTCACCGGAGAAAGCCATGCCGGATTTTTCTCATGAAATTGAAATCGCCTCTTATCTGGCCCGGAAGGCAGGGCAGGTTATCATGAACATTTACCAAAATGATTTTGCGGTCATGTACAAAGGCATCGACGATCCCGTCACCAAGGCCGATCAAGAAGCCAATGCCCTTATCGTAGATGAATTACACACCCATTTCCCACAGGATTCGATCGTGGCGGAGGAAAGCCCCCTCCCCTCCCAATCTTTGACGACAGGCCGAGTCTGGTACATAGACCCCCTGGATGGAACGAAAGAGTTTATTGCACGCAACGGGGAGTTTTCTATCATGATCGGACTGACCATTGATGCTCGCAGCAAACTTGGCGTTGTCTACTGGCCTACCCGTGACCACCTCTATGCCGGCCTGACGGATCAAACGGCTTGGATGGAACACAATGGGGTCCGCCAAAAACTCTCAGCTCTCGTATCCAAATGCCCCACTAACCTCTCGCTAGTCACCTCTCGATCCCATCGATCCCCAGATCTTTCTATCATTCAACAATCATTGCCCATCCATAATGAACAACAGTTAGGAAGCGTGGGATTGAAAATTGGCCAGATTGCCCAAGGAAAAGCTGACCTCTACCTTGAACCGGGACCGTATACCAAGGCATGGGATGCCTGTGCGCCTGAAGCCATTTTGCGAGGAGCCGGCGGGTGTTTTACCGATATCCACGGGAAACTCATTCAATATGGACTGAATAATTTTCGCAATCTTCATGGGTTGGTCGGAAGTACTCCAGACATTCATCAACGTGTTATTCAAGCCTTGACGGGTCGGTGTTACTCGTGTGAAGGTTGACACCTTTTTCCGGCAATTCTTAGAATTCGTTCCTTAATACTGTCTCAGCGCCTTTGGCCACTATCACCCTCACACAATCATGAGAACAGACCTTGTTATTATCGGAGGCGGCCTGGCCGGATCGGAAGCGGCTTGGCAGGCGGCCAACTCTGGAGCCAGAGTAACCCTGTATGAAATGCGGCCTAAGGAAGAAACAGCCGCACATAAGACGGAACACCTGGCCGAGATTGTCTGCTCAAACTCTTTGGGGTCGAATGATCCTCTCAGTGCTCCTGGAATGTTGAAAGAGGAAATGCGGCAATTGGACTCCTTGATCATCCGAATTGCCGACGAGGTGCGGACCCCTGCAGGAACGGCATTAGCGGTGGATAGAGACCAATTTGCCTCCAAGGTGACCCGGGCATTAGCCGAACACCCGAATATCAAAATTCTTCGAGAAGAGATCCATGAAATTCCCGAAGATGCGCTGTGCATAATTGCCACCGGCCCTTTGACCTCACCAAAATTGTCCGAGGCTATCATCCAGTTCACTCAATCGAAAAACCTGTTTTTCTTCGACGCCATCTCACCAATCGTGGATGCGGATTCACTCAACACAGACCGGACCTTTATGGCGTCACGATATGAAAAGGGAACGGCGGATTACGTGAATTGTCCTATGGACGAAGAAACCTATAACGCTTTCTATAACGCATTGATCGAAGCTGAACGCGTCCAGCCAAAGTCTTTCGAGAACGTCCCGTATTTTGAAGGGTGCCTCCCGATTGAGGTCATGGCCGACCGTGGTCGCCAAACCTTATTGTTTGGTCCCCTCAAGCCTGTGGGATTAATTGATCCCAAAACCGGCCAACGACCCTATGCTGTGTTACAATTACGTCCAGAAAACGCTCATGGCTCCTGCTATAATCTGGTAGGGTTTCAAACCAAGCTCACCTACCCGGAACAACGCCGAATCTTCAGAATGATCCCTGGATTGGAGCAGGCAGAATTTTTGCGATGCGGAAGCATCCATCGAAATACGTACATTAATGCACCAATCCTCTTACAAAACACCTTGCAGGTGAAAAAACAGCCACGCATCTTTTTTGCTGGACAATTGGTTGGGGTAGAAGGTTATGTGGAAGCTGCAGCCAGTGGAGGGATAGCCGGAATCAATGCCGCTCGCATCCTATCAGGGCGTGCTCCAGTCACCCCACCGCCCTCAACCGCCCATGGAGCCCTACTCCATTACATTACGACTTGTGAGCCTAAGTACTTTCAACCAATTAACTCAAATTTTGGGCTATACCCGCCACTTGATACGCCGGTGCGAGACAAACAGAAAAAACGACAACTCATCCAAGAACGGGCCACTACCCATTTCAAAGCATGGATGACGCAATCCGAGCTTTCGTAATGTATCTTCAATTGGAACGGGGAGTTTCGCCTGAAACACGCCGAAGTTATCAGTCCGACCTCAAGCAATTCATGTCGCACATTCGAAACACGCTTTCCGGGAACGATCTTTCAGAGCCTGGTGTCATTGACTCACTCCATATTCGATCCTACCTCAAGAGCCTCAGCGATCAAGGGTTAAAAAAAACATCACTTGCCAGAAAACTGGCTTGCCTCAAAAGTTTTTTTCGTTTTTTGGTTGAAGACGGACGGATTTCCCGTAATCCAGCATCCACGGTTCGTTCTCCTCGACAAGGGACACGTCTTCCCACCGTCCTCACCAAGGACGAAGCCAACACCCTATTAGACTCGTCAGCATCCCAGCAATGGATTGAGTTGAGAAACCACGCCATTTTAGAAACTTTGTATGCAAGCGGGGCTCGGGTATCAGAATTAGTGGGGTTGAATTGGGCGGATGTGGATCTGGAATCCCGCTCGATCCGACTGCGGGGAAAAGGGAAGAAAGAGCGAATAGTGCCTATTGGCACAGTCGCTGCTGATGCCATCTTGGAATATCAACGTCATCCGCCCCACAAGAACAAGATTGTACAAACAGGAACATCGGCCCCATGGGCTTCCTACACAGGATCGCAACCTCTTTTTCTCAATGCTCGAGGAGGACGGTTGACCGCTCGAAGCGTGGAACGCATGATGAAGCAAGAGACCGAACACCGTTTCACTAAGACGGTCACTCCCCATACTCTACGACATTCCTTTGCCACCCACCTCCTCGATGAAGGAGCCGACCTGCGGGCAATCCAGGAACTCTTGGGCCATGCCTCGCTCGCCACAACCCAAAAATACACCCATGTGGCAACTGACCAACTCATGGCCGTTTATGACCGGGCACACCCCCGATCCGGCTCTTCTCATTCTATACCCCCAGAAGGAGACCCTCTCAAACAATGAAGATTCGATCCACGACGATTCTATGCGTACGCAAGGGGCCTACAGTGGCCATGGGCTGTGATGGCCAAGTCACCGTCGGCAGCACCATTATGAAAAGTAACGCCAAGAAACTCCGGAAAATGCATCAAGACAAAGTACTCACTGGCTTTGCCGGGGCCACCGCGGATGCGTTTACCTTATTCGAAAAATTCGACGCAAAGCTGGAAGAGTATCGAGGGAATCTGACCCGAGCCGCCGTTGAACTGGCGAAGGATTGGCGAACCGACCGGGTCCTTCGACGATTAGAAGCGCTTTTAGCGGTGGCCGACCGCGAGCATTCATTTCTTATTACCGGCACAGGTGATGTGGTCGAACCGGAAGACGGGATTTTGGCCATTGGATCAGGGGGACCTTACGCGTTATCTGCGGCTCGTGCCCTCCTGGCTCACACCGAACTGCAACCGTCACAGGTTGTCCAACAAAGCATGCAAATCGCCGCCGGAATCGACATTTATACCAACCATCACATTGTTATTGAGGAGTTATCGTCATAACGTATGGAACAAGGAACTTCACCAACACCCAAAAATCTGGACTCCCTCACCCCACGCCAAATCGTAGAGGAGTTAGACCGTTACGTCATTGGACAAGGGGACGCCAAGCGCATGGTCGCGATCGCCTTACGAAACCGCTGGCGGCGCCAACAGCTCAGCCCGGAACTCCGGGATGAAATCGTCCCGAAAAATATCATCATGATTGGCCCTACAGGGGTCGGAAAAACAGAGATTTCCCGACGAGTCTCAAAATTAGCAGATGCGCCGTTTATTAAAGTTGAGGCTTCCAAATTTACGGAGGTAGGGTACGTCGGGAGGGACGTAGAATCTCTGATTCGTGACCTCACCGATCTATCCATTAATATGGTCAAGACGGCCTATCTGGAAAAGGTTCAAAAAAAGGCTGAAGAAATGGCCGAAGAGCGGGTCTTGGATATGCTGCTTCCACCCTCGCCGTCGAGCCCCTCGTTTGAGAACACTGAGGAGTCATCAGCCGCTCCTACACAACAAAAACAGGATCAACAGGACTCCACCCGCTCAAAACTGCGACTCCAACTGCGCGAGGGCAAACTGGATAATCGGATGGTGGAAATAGAAATTAAAGAACGAGGAGGGCTTCCGGTTGGTATCATTTCCAATATCGGGGGAATGGAAGATCTTGAGCACAACCTCCGCGATATGCTCGGCGGCATGATGCCGGGAAAAAAGAAAAATCGCCGAATGAAAGTCTCAGAAGCCCTGAAATTCATGGCCCAGGAAGAAGCGCAAAAACTTATTGACATGGAAGAAGTCACCAAGGAGGCCATTACCCGCACAGAACAATCGGGCATTGTCTTTTTGGACGAAATTGACAAAATTGCCGGACGGGAGAAACACACAGGCCCCGACATTTCCCGGGAAGGGGTGCAACGGGACCTCCTCCCGATCGTGGAAGGATCGACGGTCAACACGAAGCATGGGCCGGTCAAGACAGATCATATTCTATTTATTGCCGCGGGAGCATTTCACGTGGCCAAACCCTCGGACTTAATTCCGGAATTACAAGGCCGGTTTCCTATCCGTGTAGAACTGGAGCCCCTCACGAAGGATGACCTCATTCGAATTTTAACCGAGCCCAAAAATGCCCTGGTCAAACAATATCACGCGTTACTGAGCACCGAAGGGATCGCGTTGGAATTTACCAAAGACGGGATCGAAGAAATTGCGGCAACTGCTGTGCAGGTGAATGACCGAACCGAAAACATCGGCGCACGACGGCTCTTCACCATCGTGGAACGGTTATTGGAAGATGTCTCGTTTGAAGCACAAGATCTTCAGGAAAAAGAGGTCGTGATTAACGCGAAGTATGTGCGGGATCACCTTCAAAGTATTGTAAAGGACGAAGACCTCAGCCGGTACATTCTTTAAAATCCACACATCTGTTACTATGGTCATATTTCCCTTTCGCCTTTGCCATTCACCCCGAAACCCTGGAACCCATGAGTAGGTTGCATGAACAAACTGATTAAAAAAGCGGACATCCTGATTGAAGCGCTTCCCTATATTCGGACCCTCGCCGGAAAAACCGTGGTCATCAAATACGGAGGGAGCGCAATGATCCACGAGGAACTTAAGGAAGGCTTCGCCGAAGATGTCGTCTTATTAAAATATGTCGGATTGCAACCAATTATCGTTCATGGCGGTGGGCCACAAATTAACGAAATATTGGATAAATTCGGCATTGAGGCAAAATTCCTGCATGGAGTTCGAGTTACGGATAAGCCTACCATGGAAGTGGTGGAAATGGTCCTCGGTGGAAAAATCAACAAGGAAATCGTGTCGTTGCTGAACCAGCATGGTGCTAAAGCCGTCGGACTCACCGGCAAGGATGGTCGCCTTCTGACCACGAAACCATTTAATCCGAAGAGCCTGATTCACACCTACAGCGGATCAACGGACGTGCTGCACCCTGAAGACTATGGCCTCGTCGGCCAGGTCAGCCATGTCGACACCACGTTACTGCATACGCTTCAAGAAGCGAATTTCATTCCGGTCATTGCGCCAATTGGGGTCGACGCCAAATGGGAAACGCACAACATCAATGCCGATCTGGTAGCAGGCAGCGTAGCTGCAGCGGTTCAAGCCGAAAAATTACTGGTCTTAAGCGATGTCAAAGGGATTCGTGATGCTAATAATCGGCACGTCTCTACCCTCTCCAGAAAAGACATGGAACGCATGGTCAAAAAGCAGGTCATCAGTGCAGGCATGCTTCCCAAAGTTCATGCCTGTTTAACCGCCCTTCAGGGTGGTGTCCGCAAGGCGCACATTATTGATGGACGGGTGCCTCATGCCGTGTTACTCGAGATTTTCACCGATAAAGGTATCGGGACAGAAATTGTGGCATAACGGACATGAAACTTTCCAAGCATTCCTCCCCATCGGATTCTTCACCTTTTCAAACCTCGACGGTTCCCCAACCCGATCAGCATTCCGCGCTCCTATTAGTCGACTTACAAAATGACTTTTTTCCGGGTGGGGCACTGGCCGTTCCCGAGGCAAACAGCCTCATTCCTCTCATCAACGCCTACATCAAACACTTCAGCCAGCAAGGCTGGCCCATACTGGCAACCAGAGATTGGCACCCGGCTAATCACAGCTCCTTCAGCGAACAACAGGGGCCTTGGCCGGTCCATGGAGTCCAAGGATCACGCGGAGCCCAATTTCATTCCGACTTGGTCCTTCCTCCAGGCATGATGGTCATTTCTAAAGGAACCGATCCGAAGAAAGATTCCAGATCCGGCTTTGATGGTACGAGTCTGGCCGACCGACTGGAAGATCTTAACGTCCAAACCTTGTATGTTCTGGGACTACCAACCGAATATTGCGTCAAGCACACGGTTCTCGATGGCTGTCAACGCGGGCTTCGAGTCGTCTTGCTCACTGATGCCACAAAAGGGAGAGACCTCCAACAAAATGTCTCTCCGAATGTCCTCCAAGAAATGACCGATGCAGGCGCCTATCTCGCAAATAGTCGCGATATCGGAATCCCCGCCTCTTTCCGCTGACCAGTTTCTGCCCCACTCCTTAAGTGCCCTACGGAGGGTGATTTCCTATGCTTCGACTCGGAAAAGTTGCGCGATCATCACATCCGCGGTTTTCCTGAACCTTTTTTTGATCTTTTAACCGATGGTGCACATTTATCCTCAAGAGTTGTATGGAGAAATCCGAGAAGTGGATTCATGAGACCAAAGGGTAGTGCAGCAAAACTAGAATCGAGACGCCGATTGGCTGCCAGTCTATTGGCCAGAGGCCGAGGCATTCGCGAGGTCGCACGAACGATCGGAGCAGCACCCTCGTCCGTCAAACGATGGAAAGATGCACTCGAACAAGGGGGGAAAAATGCCTTAAAATCTAAACCCCATACCGGTCGTCCATCCCGCCTTTCGCCCAAACAACGCCAACATCTCCTTCTTATGCTCAAACGAGGACCACAAGCCGCAAAGATGCGGAGCGATCATTGGACCTGTCGCCTGATTGGCCGGATGATTCGCCAATGCTTTGGGGTAAAGTATCATCCTGACCATGTGAGTCGGATTTTGCGAGGATTGGGTTGGAAAAATAAAATAAAAATCAGCCCGATTAAAAAAAACAGTAGGACGACCCAACCACGCCTTCGGCGCTTAGGCCAATCCCGCCGCCATCGATAAGAAATTTTCCATGGAGGTCACTTCGATCCGCCATGACCGAGAGGTCAGTTTCCACTTTTGACCAATCTTATTCTTGCTTCATTTTTCGATATTTTCTCAACTTTTCTTAGAAATCGTCCTTCCCCAGCCGTTCACCGTTCACACCCCGTTCAGCTCAGAGAACCTTCTATCTATTAAGCGATAAGGCCCTAAAGAAGGTTCCAGGCGCACACCGCGATTAACAACAGCTTCAAGAAACCATTTGAAGCAGGCCCGGGCCTCTGTCAAGCTGTCGGACTGAGTGCTGGGAAAAACAGGTCTTCACTTTCTTCGATTCATTTTTCTTTCCCTTCTCCCTCCTCGACAATAATCGCCCGAGGAAAGTACACCCGAAAGGTCGAGCCTTGCCCCGGAATTGAATCGACTTCAATGTTTCCTTGATGCCGGTCTATGATGCGACGCACAATGGCCAAACCCACCCCTTGACGGCCCTCCGGCTCCACGGCAGGATGGGAGAATCCCTCAAAAATTCCGGCATGATGGTCTCCCGCAATCCCGATTCCGTTATCCCCAACAGAATAGACCGACCAACCATGCCTCGTTTTACCGGAAATAATAATTTCTCCCGGACGTGCAGGATCGAGATATTTCTGGGCATTATCAATCAAAATCGAAAAAACTTGAGTCACTAACACCTCATCCCCCATACAATCCGGAAGATCCTCAATCCGCACAAGAACTTCCCTGCTCTTGAGTTTTTTCTCCATGGAAGTCACGATTCCCATCACAAGGTGATTCACGTCCAGGCCCTCCCACCGAAGGCCAATCTGCCCAAGCCGGATAAACTGAAGAAGTCCCGACGTGATACCACGCACATGATCCACCTCACCCTGAATACGCTGTACGGCCTCGGGAATATCTTTTGTGGAGAGAGGACGGAGTGGCTCCCGCGCATGTTCGTATAGCACCTCCTCCTCAAACAATGCATTCAGCCGACTGCATGCCATGGTGAGTGTCTGACAGACGTCCTGGATAGTTGTCAGTGAAGCAGGAAGGTCCTGGGAGATCACCTGTAACAACAGATCCACATCTGTGGAAGAAACCGGCTCAGATTTTCTTTTCCTCTGAAAAGAAAAATCTCCTGGTTGTTTGGGTGGCTCCATACGGGGTGACTCCTTTTCCGCCCGCCATCTCAGTCAGTTAGAAACCCGCCTGCCGGACCTAGACAGGACATATGCCAATGGAGAGAGATCTCCGTGTCCCTCTGAAAGCGTTGTCCCTGAAATTCTAAAAGTACCGGAACAACGAATGAGAACAACGGGAGTGCCTCATTGCAACTCTCAGTATCATCAAAACAGAGATCTCGCCCTTAAAATTTAATACATTAATCTTTGTTGTAATGAGGCCGAAAATTGAGGGGAAAAACCGATGGAATGACCATCTAGGTCAGCCACCGCAAGGGAAAGAAAAAGGGGATGAAGAGAGAGATAAAAACTGTACAAGGAATGGAATAATGACAAACACAACATCAAGATAAAAATGAAGACACCATACAAAGGCAAGATCAGCTTCGCGATATAACTTAAAATGGAAACACCATCATCTACAGCAACCAATATAACAAGGATGACAGCATACAGCCCAACACAACAAAGGGGAGATCCAGTCCTGTTGGGCGGGCCAATTACTTGATCAAGAGTCCCCCGTACTGGACGAAAAATGGCACAAACACCAATGACAGAATAGCTGAAAGTTTGATCAGGATATTCAAGGATGGCCCTGAGGTGTCTTTCAGGGGATCACCCACGGTATCACCAACGACTGCGGCCTTGTGGGTGTCCGTACCCTTCCCCCCAAGATTTCCAGCCTCAATATATTTCTTGGCATTATCCCAAGCCCCACCACTATTCGATGAGGAAATGGCGATGACCCCACCGGCAACAAGGGACCCGGCAAGCACCCCAGCCACCGCTTGAATGCCAAACAGAAATCCAGTGATCAGCGGCGTTCCCATGATCAGAATGCCTGGTGCAATCATTTCTTTCAGGGCAGCTTGAGTTGAAATGGCGACACATTGTTCATAATCCGCCTCGGCTTTTCCTTCCATGAGGCCGGGAATTGTGCGGAACTGCCGTCGGACTTCTTCAATCATCTTATAAGCCGCCGACCCCACCGACTTCATCGTCATGGCGGAAAAATAGGCGGGTAACACCGCACCGATAAACAACCCGGTAAACACTAGGGGATCCAGCAAATTAATACTGCCTAACAGATCAAAATCCTGGCCATGTTGTTCCTTCAGCAGTAAATCCGCCCTGGTAAGGAACGCCGCAAACAAGGCCAATGACGTCAGGATAGCTGCACCGATGGCAAAGCCCTTTCCGATGGCGGCAGTCGTATTTCCGGCAGCATCCAACACATCCGTCCGTTTACGAACATGTTCCGGCATACCGGCCATTTCAGCGATCCCCCCGGCGTTATCAGAAACCGGTCCATAGGCATCAATGGTGAGTGCAATCACAAGTGTCCCCAACATACCAAGGGAGGCAATGGCCACCCCATACATGCCGGCTAACATCCACGGGATATAGATGGCGAGACCAATGGCGAGATAAGGGCCCACGGCACTCTTATAGCCGAGTGCCAGTCCAAAAATGATATTCGTGGCTGCACCCGTTTCACATGATTTCGCTACTTCCCGTACAGGCCCATAGTCATGGGAAGTGTAGTACTCAGTCATCAATCCCACGGCAAGCCCCGCAATCAGGCCTGACAGGAAGCAAAAATACACACCCAGATCGGTATATGCCTGCCCACCAATCTCAAAAGTATCCGGAAGCATAGCCTTGGTGACAAACAACATCACCACGGCCATCAGCGCACTGGAGATAATCAGCATCTTTTTCAGCGCCGGGCCAACCTGGTCCTCGGAGGTAACCTTGACCATCATCAGCGTGAGAAGGCTCACCGGGATGCCAATGGCAGAAATAAGGATCGGATACAACAACGCATCAACCATTCCGGAAAAGGCGACCGCGCTAATCACCATCGCAGCACAGGTGCTTTCCGCACAAGAACCAAATAGATCGGCCCCCATTCCGGCTACATCGCCCACGTTATCGCCCACATTATCGGCAATCACCGCAGGGTTACGCGGGTCGTCTTCGGGAATCCCCGCTTCAACTTTTCCAACCAAATCAGCCCCGACATCGGCAGCTTTTGTGAAAATACCGCCACCCACACGCGCAAATAACGCGATAGACGATCCCCCGAGACCGAAGCCGGCAATGACTTCCATCAAAATATGCGTCGGGAGTTGAGCCGGCATGATACTTTTGAGCCCAAGATAGATAATTAACAGTCCTAAGGCCGCCAAGCTGACCAAGGCAAAGCCCATTACAGCGCCGGAATGCAGCGCGACATTAAATGCGGAGGAGAGGGATTGGTTGGCAGAAACCGTCGTCCGCACATTGCCTTGTGTCGCGATCTTCATCCCGATGAAACCCGAGGCAATCGAAATGATGGCGCCAAAGATAAACGCAATAGCCGTGTACAGCCCTTCATTCACGTAGTCGGTGTGATGATCATCAATTAACACCGCAATGATTGCGGCAAAAACCACCATGAAGATGGCCATAATTTTGTATTCCTGTTTCAGGAATGCCATGGCCCCGGTGGCAATAGCCGAATGGATTTTCGCCAGACGCTTCCGGGTTTCCGGATCTTCGACACCCATATCAATGGGGATCTTCAGGACCGATGAAGAGTAATAATACGCAACAGCTAATCCAAGAACAGACAGCGCCAGAATAATAGTTACCGACATGTTAGGAATATCTCCATTCTTATGTAAGTGACCAATAGTGAATTGTTCGCACCGGCTCAACAGGAACTATAGTAGGATGAGATGGTCGAATTCCGGATATGGGCTAAGACCATACGGCACAACCTAAGACCCGACCGTCTTTTTGCCCACAGAGAAATGCCTCATTCTCGAATTACCTTCTTTCTATCGTTCTAGCTTGGGGACAAAACAGCGCGCGAGGGGTTGCCCTGGACCGACCAGACACCATCACGACATCGGCCTGAATTAACAATGTGTCATGCCGCCGTTCCGCCGGTCATCAACTCATGTTCATTAGATAACAAGCGCTGAATTTTACCTGTCCGGGCAACAATGTTCAAGGTAAAAACCCTAATAACCATTTTTACGACACCAACACCCTGCCCAAGGTCAAGCATGAGGACTGTTTCCGGCTCTTCCCAATTATTTCATCCGAATAGCTTTTTCCTGTCTACAAATGCGACCAGACAGTCCTAAGACAACCCGCGCAATTCTCCTGTTCGAAGCTCCCTCCATTGTCCTGGCGCAAGAGAGCCCAACCGAATCGCCCCAATGGCGACACGAATAATCCTTAGGGTCGGATGTCCCACTTGAGCAGTCATATGTCGAATTTGCCGGTTCATGCCTTCCTGAATTTCCATCCGCAACCATGCCGTAGGAACGGATTTGCGAAAACGAATAGGGACCGGACGAGGATAGACGTCTGGCTCTTCATGAAGAAGCTGCACCTTAGACGGTCGAGTCCTTTTGCCCTTGACGATGACGCCTTCCCGAAGCTCCACAAGGGCTGGTTCATCCGGAATACGTTCCACTTGGACCAAATAAGTTTTGAAAACTTTTTGAAATGGCGAGGTCAGACGATGAGCCAGGTCTCCATCGGAAGTCAGCAACAGGAGGCCCTCACTATCCATATCCAATCGACCAGCCGGATACACCCGTGACTCAGATACATAGTCGGCTAAGGTCGGGCGCCCTTCAGAATCGGTAAATTTTGACAGGACCCCGTATGGTTTATGCAGCATCAGATGTCGATGAGATAATTGCGAGGATGTCCCGGCTTGAAATTTGGACTTCATTAGTCTGCGCGTCCGGTCAACCCACAAACGCCCTTCCTAACTTCTCCATGATGTTTCCACTGCCTGACTCAATTATTCCAGGGAAAACATCCGACGGGAGTGATACCACAAAAATTTACCTTAGCTAACGCCGTATCTACCACACACATTTCTCCCTGAGCTCCGTCAACTCTTATCCCTTGGTAACGGCCAGGAATAAGATGCTCATTGATAAAAACGACAGGACCTGAAAAAGCTCGGCTCACCCCCAAAACACTTACAAGCATCAAACAGACAACTTATAGATTTCTTTCTCATTAACATTCCTCCTAAAAAATAAAATCGACTTCATCGTTGCCCTATTACCAACCCCTCTGCGGCTATTGGATCAACATCAACCGCTTATGGGCAAGTGAGAAACGCCTCAAACCTGACTACCGTACGGAGGGCTCTCACCTGTCAACCCAGCCTTCTTTCATTCCAAATATCATAAGAAAAGATCAGACCATACAAATATGTTATTTTCTTCGTTTAGTCCTAACAGGAATAAGAGAATTTTTATTCCTGGATGCCAATCCAAGTCTCTGACGAGGCCCGCTTAACAAAAAGCCAATAGAACGAATCTCTATCCGATAAAGAGCTGCAGCACTGCACTCCCTGCCTGTTTGGAATAGGATTCATTGATCTTTTATTGCCCCATTCGAAAATTTCTGTTACCGTGGTTTACTGTAACTACAGTAATCACCTCGCACGTCCCGCTTGTAACTCAAACTATAGGACTAACGTATGGCATGGGAACCTAAAGATCCGTGGGGAGGAAGCGGTCAAGACCCCCTCGATGAAGCGCTTCGGAAAGCACAAGACCAACTCACTCGACTCGTGCCTGGCCGGGGTTTCAAATCAATCATTTACATCGTCATAGCAGTCCTGGCTCTCTGGCAATCGGTGTTTATTGTGGCCCCGGACGAGCAAGGTCTGGTTAAACGGTTTGGCGATATTGTTCGCGAGGTTGAATCCGGCCCACATTTCAAAATTCCATTTGTGGAAACAGTGGATACCCCAAAAGTTGAAAAACTCCATCGAGTAGAGGTGGGATTCCGCACCGACCGAGGACGCACCCAATTCATTCCAAAAGAAGCCCTCATGTTGACCGGTGACATGAATATTCTGTCTCTCGAGTTCATCGTTCAATATAAAATCAAAGAAGCTAAAAATTATCTATATAAGGTCGCCGATGTCGAGTCCACGATTCACAACGCCGCTGAAGCAGCCATGCGGGAAGTCATCGGCAAAAGTAAAATTGATGAAGCGCTAACGATCGGCAAAGCCCAGATTCAACAGGAAGCTCAAGACCTGCTTCAAGGCATCCTCGATCAGTACCTGGCTGGCGTACAAGTGGCCACAATCCAACTTCAGGATGTGAATCCTCCGGATGCCGTCGCCGCCGCTTTCAAGGATGTCGCCAGCGCTAAGGAAGACCGTGAAAAACTTATTAACCAGTCTCACGGCTACCGAAACGATCTAATCCCCAGAGCCAAAGGGGAAGCGGCCCAAGGCATCAACCAGGCCAAAGGGAGCGCACAATCACGGATTGCACGTGCGGAGGGAGAAGCCAATTACTTTCTCCAGACCTTAAAAGAATACAAACTGGCCAAGGATGTCATCAGTAAACGGGTCTACATTGAAACGATGGAAGAAGTCATGGCGAACACGGAAAAAATTATTCTGGACTCCAAGGCGGCCGGCAACGTCCTGCCCTTTCTTCCGTTAGACCGCCAATCCGGCTCACGCGGAGCAACAAACACGCAAGGGGGTGACTCCCGATGAAACAAAATCTCCTCATGGGTGTCATCTTAGTTTTTGGACTGCTTTTGGTCCTAGGTCTTTCGCCGTTTTTTGTGGTCGACTTAACCGAAACGGCTATTGTGGTCGCATTAGGAAAACCTGTCCAAACCATCACGGAACCAGGGTTGAAGTTTAAAATTCCCTTTTATCATCAAGTCACCTTTTTTGATAAGCGCTATTTAGATTATGACGCTCCCGTACGAGATGTCATTACCAGTGACAAGAAATCTATGGTGATCGACAATTTCGCCAAATGGCGCATAGTGGATCCCTTAAAAGTCTATCAGGCATTTCAGACACAACGAGGAGCCCTCCAGCGCCTTGACGATATCATTTACTCGGAATTGCGTGTTGAGTTGGGCAGGCATGAACTGACGGAAATCGTTTCCGCAAACCGTGCATTGATCATGAAGGTCGTGTCGGATCGTTCCAACGAAAAAGCCTCAGCCTACGGGCTGGAAGTTTTGGATGTACGGATTAAGCGGGCTGATTTGCCCGAGCAAAATGAAAAGGCTATTTTCCAACGGATGCAGGCCGAACGGGAACGGCAGGCCAAGCAATATCGGGCGGAAGGGGAGGAAGAAGCGCAAAAAATTCGATCCGAAGCCGAAAAAGACAAGCAAATTATTTTGGCGGAGGCCTATAAAACCGCCCAGGAAATACGTGGAGACGGGGAAGCCAAAGCTTATAAAATCTATGCGACGGCCTACCAACAAGGCCCGGAATTTTTTGAATTCATCCGAACGATGGAAGCTTATAAGAAAACTTTTGCAGACAATACGACGTTGGTTCTCTCCCCGGATTCGGAATTCCTCAAGTACCTCAAAAAACGGTAAAGAAGCCAACACCCACCACCTTCAGCCAGGCGAACCGGTTCGTCGTTCAATCCCGACACTTTCCTCATGGCCAATCCTGAACATGTTGAACGCCTCATCAAGGGGGGGGTCGGGGAATGGAACAAATTTCGACGGACAAATCAGACAATTCAACCCGATCTAAGCGGAGCCGATCTTTCCGGGTACGACTTTACCGGGCTTGATTTAAGCCAGGCCAACCTGGAAGGGGCAGACCTCTCAGACGCCTATCTCTTTCATGCCAATTTAACAGAAGCCAACCTCTCCGGCGTGAACCTCACCGAAGCCGATGTGCAGGAAGCCAATCTGATCAAGGCTAATCTCTCACATGCCACCATGACCAGGATTGATTTGTCCGGAACCGGGCTCATTGCCTGCAACCTGGAGGGCGCGAATCTTGAGGGGGCCACTCTGACACGTGCTTCGATTCCATGGGGAAATCTTACCCGTGCCATTCTAGCCAAAGCCAAGCTCCACTTAACCGATTTGCGTGAAGCTCAACTCATACAGGCTAATCTGGAAGGGGCTTCACTTCAGGATACCTCTCTGACCGGGACGAACTTACAGGGAGCCAATCTCCAAGGCGCCACTCATGTCTCCATTGATCTGCTCGCCAAAGCCAAATCTCTGTATCAAACCATCCTTGATCCGGACCTAAAGGGAACCCTTCTGCAATGCCATTCTCATCTTTTCGAAAAACCAGTTGATCTATAGAAAATGGTTCCAAGCAATTTTATTTTATTTCTTTGGGACGAATAATTTACGAAGTTTTATCCATGCCATTATTGTACGTATCGATGCAAGTCGGTAAGCATTCGAAATAGTCTTGTTCAGCAAGACGATTGGCACTTTAGCAGGCGAAAGATACAGATTCGGAGGTAAGATAAGAATGGACCAAGATCACGTATGAATGACCGTTCCCCTGAATCAAGGATCCCGCTATGGAAGAATTCCTTCTGGTTTCGAAATCTTTGGGGTCATCGGTAATTGGATGGTGAAGGTGGTGCCTTTCCGTGGTTCACTATGTACGCTGACCGTTCCTGAATGAGCATCAACCACATCCTTGACTATCTTCGTCCCCAATCCCGTTCCCCCGGCTTTACCGCTAATCGCTTCTTTAGTAAATAATCTGTCACGGATTTCAGGAGGCATTCCCCCACCCGTATCTGCGACCGTTAACACCACAGTTCTTCCCTCTAACCCTATTGACCCACCAATGGTGACTGATCCACCGGCAGGGGTTTCCGGAATTGCATTATTGACCAGATTGTAGAGGGCGTTGAACAAACGGTTCTCATCCGCCTGAATGGGCGGAAGGACGTCAAGACCTTGCGTGTGCAGGGAAACCTCCATCTCGGTGGCATAGAATCGAAGGATGCCATAGACGCCTTCGACCACTTCCGACACCTGGCATGAAGCAAATCGTAGCGGGCTGGATATACCTTTGACAGTATCGGCAATCTCCCGCATGCGACCTTGAATCCGACGGGCATTCTTCACGATCATGTCGACCGCCTCGTTGGAAAATTTTCTTGAGGCCGACAATTCCTTCGGAGTCACGTCAGGAAACTTCGCAAACAATTCCTGAAGATCGTCGTCTAACAATTTGGCGCCATTCAGCACCGGCATGAGCATATTCTTAATATCGTGGGCAATATCCCCAAGCATCACCGTCACCCCAGCGAGCTTGGTCTCTTCCAATAATTCTGCAGTCATTCGTACCCGCTCGCTGATATCCTTGAACGTCACCACGGCCCCAATCAAAATTCCATTTTCCCGGATCGGCGAAATGTAGTAGTCCACGGGGAAAGAGGTCCCATTTTTGCGCCAGAGCCCCTCTGTATCATCATGATAAACTCTTCCCTCTTTGAGCGCGGCATGAATAGGACAGGCCTCTCTAGGATAGGGTGACCCATCGGGTTTCGTATGATGAATCAGCTCGTGCATCGGCTCGCCAATTAATTCCTCGACCTTATATCCCAGCATAAGAGCCCCGGCCGGATTCACAAAAGTGGTTTTGCCTTCTCTATCCAGTTCATAGATCCCCTCTCCCGAGGCGGCGAGGATTCGTGCATAGTGCCTCGCGAGATTTTGATGTGTTTCCATCACTCTTTGACGTTCAATGGCCGTGGCGATGCGATCAGCCACTAAACCCAGACTGTGCCACGTAAAACTAGTCAGGAAATGCCGGGAAAACACCGCCATGACCCCCACCACTTCCTGATTGACCAGCAGCGGGTACCCCGCAAAGGACACCAGCCCTTCTTTCTTAGCCCATGCCCGTTCTGGAACCCCGGCATCCTCAATGATTGCATTGGTCAGATACGGCCTCTTCTCAAAGGCAATCTGACCGATTTGCGAATGGCCAAACGGCACGGTACCGGCCAAATGAGTAGAAAGCCCGGCACTAGCCTGCAGCTCCAATCCTTCCTCCAGAGAAGGCATCGTCCAGAAGCCGGCCCAAGCCCCATCCAGATGACTTATGAATGAATCCGCGCAACCCTGCAGGCGGACACTCAATGTTTGGTCACAGTTCAGAACCTGCCCCACCTCCGCCTCAAAGGCCAACAATCGGTTCCGTTCTTCCAGCACCCTCTCCGCCTGTTTCCGCTCAGAAATGTCGCGTATGATGCCGCAATAAAATGTCTCATCTTCGAGGTCTGATTTTGAAGGAGCCATCTCAATAGGGAATTCCTCCCCGTTCTTTCTCAAGCCATGCAGTTCGAGGGTTTTCACGATGCCGCCCCCTTCGACTGCTGATCCCACCCGTTCCATTCCATAGCGATGCGCTTCGTGATAGCGAGCCGGGATAATCCAAGTCAGTGGCCTCCCCACGATTTCCTCGCGGACATACCCAAACATTCTTTTGGCACCCTTATTCCAAGACAAGATGGAGCCGTGCTCATCCCACAAAATAATGGCATCCGTGGCGGTCTGTACAACAGATTGAAACCGTTCTTCACTGGCTGTCAACTTCTGAGTCAATTCCCTGGAAGAATTCCTGGAAGCCGTACCTTTTGATGTATGGGTGTGGGTTGTTATGAGTTCGTTTTCTGTCAATTGAGTATTTTTCATTGTCTTATGAAATCCATTACAAAATTCTATAAAATTAAACCATCAAAACTGTATTGAAATACCCGTTACGGCGCAGAAGTCCGCCATTTGCGATCAAGAAACCATATGATCCCGTCAGACAACCCCAAAATGACAGTCATGACCACCCACCAGGTTCCGACCACTAAAACCGGAATCAACACAAGACCAACCAAACCCATGACGATTCCTAACAGGGCCCACATGACCAGTTCCATGTTTCACCTCAATTTAATAAGCTCAGAAAAGTCTAAATAGGAGGGAGGGGGTTCTCCCGTTTGAGGCTCTCACCTCACCCTTCCCTTCCGATGGGGGAAACGGTGAGGCGAAAGAGCCAAACCCAACAACGGCAGGGATTCTACTTCACTGCTCCGGGCCAGTCGTGAGACACTTGCCTCAGGAAGTCTCCTTGGACACCAACAAGCAGGGGCACCCGGAGTGGTCCTCAGAAAGTCAGTGACGTCTGATTGATTGTCCGGGCAGTCTCAACTTGTTGGCAGCTTTCTTCCGCCAACATAAGTTGCCCGCTACTGGCATCTTGGGGAATTCTTCCCAAACAGGCTTTTAAAGTGTCCTGGACACTTCCCACCGCAATTTGCGTGAGACCTTGAGCCTGTGCCTCGGCAGAAGACGTCGGTTCTGTTCCTTGTGGCACGGCTAAGGTCAGTCCCGGCAGAATCCAAGGGATGAGTGCCATGGAGGCAACAAGAATGGTGCGTTTCATCAATAGAGTGTGTTTCATGATATTCTCTCCTTCTAAAAATAGTGTAAAAAAGTTTCCCCCACGTCACATGGGTCCATGTGACGCAGCAAACAAGACTAGCAACCTGCCTAGAAAGTAGGGAATTTTACTCTCTCGATGGCAGGTCCCTAGAAAGGAGGTGTTGGCCTCTCGATGAAAGACGCATAAATGGCCGCACCCCAAAAGAGAAACATAATGCCTAAGAGAGCTTCCAATGGATTCATAGTGTTCACCTCTTTCCTGGGACCGCATGGGTCAGGAATGAACTCTCCCGGAACCTGATCTGACGACCAGCGTTACAATCGAAGCCGTTGATCGGCACCGATTGGTGAGAAGAGTTTAGGCGTAGGCTTGCGGAGACAGAGGAATCAGACGCGCAGGAAGGAAAGTTGATGCGCGAGGGATAGGAGAGTCAACGTAGATTCATACGTCATACACTCACGCTACACCTTAAAACAGGAGGGTGTCAACACAACACCATGTGTGTTTTAGGCGTAGTCGACCATAAAAGTCGATGATTTCCACAAGTCCTGCATGAATGAGAACCCAATCCGTGGAGAGATGGGGAAGGCCGAAGTCTCTATTTTCGGCGGATGGCGACCAGGCGGCCAAGCATTTCTTTGGGAAATTGTGAGGGAGGCGAGCTCAGATCAATGCGGGAACCAACGCCTTGAACCAGCTTCGGACCTTCTGAGGTGTTCACGATGCCTTTGATGCGAAGGGCTTGCAGCGGTTGAAGTTGTTGAATGAGCTGTTCAGGCGTGAGGTCATCAGAAAAAGACAGTTCCTCTGCCTCAAATTCCTCATGCGTGTGAGGAAGGAGTTCAGGCTTTCGTTGAGAGTTGGGTGAAACCTTTTTTTCGGGGAGGGAAGGGAAAACAATCGTCGTGTCGATTTTACCCTGAATGCTTCGGATCACTGGAGCACCAGGGGCCATCTCCTGAAGAAGGGTTTCCAATCGACCGACTGAGTCTGATGGGACCAAATCGACTTTATTGATGACCAACAGATCTGCCGAAGATACCTGTTGCTCAAACGTGCCCTCCAAGTCCCGCTTTTGAGCCACTTGTTCCGCATTGACGACAACCACCGCTAAACTCTCACCCACCCACTCCGTGACGGGCTCACGCCAAAAGGTCAGGAGCGTTTCGAAGGGTAATGCTACGCCGGATGTTTCCACCACCACTCGATCCGGGCAAATAGTTTCCCACAGATTCTGCAACGTGTTGAGTAATTCACCGGAAAGCTGGCAGCACACACACCCTCCTTCCAGTTCCACATAGCCTGGACCGCCTTCTTCTTGAAGCAGAGCCCGATCAATGCCTAATTCACCAAATTCATTGGAGATCACAGCCAATTTCAGCCCCTGTTGTTGAGCATCCGCAATCAAATGCTTGACAAGCGTCGTCTTACCAGCCCCAAGGAAGCCGGACACCACCAATGCCGGAACACCAAGATCTGGCCCAGCTTTTCCAGTTCGTGCTACAGCTTCTGGTTTTTCATTGTTCATGGAGGGAACGCTCCTGAGCACTAAGGACCGGAGTCGGGTAAAGACAGAATTGATTATTTCTGACTGATTTCATACACCAGGAGGACGGAACCACGTATCGAGATTTCACCTGCCGACACCGATGCATCTCCACCGCTATCCATCGCCATCGCCATGCGGTATCGACCCTCAGGAGGGGATGGAGAAACGCCACCTTCCGAAACATTGATCATACGAACCAATTTGAGGTTCAAGGCCTGGGCCAACGCTTCAGCTTTGGATTGGGCTTGGGCAGAAGCCTGTTTCAAGACTTTAAGCTTGGTGGGATGCTCATTTTGCAAGCCCCATGTAATGCCTGAAAATCTGTTGGCTCCAACCTGTAAGACCCGGTCAACGACCTTTCCCACCACTTCAAGATTACGCACCTCCACATTGATGTGGTGGACGACACGATAGCCAATGATACGGGGAACACTGTTCTCTAACGTTCCATCGGTTGGACGTCGCGGGGGTGGTGGATATTCAGGAATGACGTTCAAGGACGTCGTTTGAATGAACTCAGACGGAATATTAAACCGTCGGCACTCCTCCAGCACCTTCGCTACCCGCTCCTGATTCTCCTTTTGAACATCGGACAACTTATCGCCGACTGTTTCGACCGCAAAACTCAACACCGCTTTATCAGGAGACACATTGATCGTTCCCTCTGCGGAAACGGTTAATCGTGGAAGATCCTCACCATTCGTTCCCGCCCACCCGGATACAGGGAGCAACAGCAAAAAAAATCCCAGCACCACACCATTCACTATTTTTGAGGCATTCATGGTCGTATACATTGACAAACCCCCTGAATGTTTTTGAGAATGGCTTCTAATTATGACCAACACCGATTCTATTCCTCCTTTGACCCCTTCTGCCTCGGATCTGCCGGACCGTCTCTGCACCTGGTGTCAAACTTCTATGCTGAAACGTCTCGTTGGCGATGGTCGATTTATTCACTATACGTGCCCGAAATGTATTTTCCAGCATACGTCAAAAGTCCCTACGCCCCAACCCTAGCCTCACCGTCCGTTGCTTTGTTTGGCTTCTAATTAAAACAAATTGGAAACAATGCGGGTGCCCCCTACCCACGTGCCGATGAGGCTCCCAATCGTGGGGAGGAGAAAGGCTAAAAATACACGAAGGAGTCGACTTTTCCACCACCTTCGTGGAATGGCAATATCCTCCGCCACCGTTTGAAACTCCCGCACCAGAGGCGGTTGCAAATAGGCCTGGACAAACGCCGTGACATAGCCGACTCCAATAACGGGGGTGAGACTGGTAAACGGTGCCGAGATAAAGGCAGCGGCGATGGTGAGCGGATGAGCCATGGCCAACAACCCGCCAATCCCGCTGGGAATGCCATTAGCCAAAATCCAAAACATTAAATTCTCTCCGGCAGCACTTAACCCCTTTTGCCATCCTATCCAAGCTATTGACCCCACAATCAGAACAGGGATACTCCAACCCACTGCTTTCCAAACCGGAGAGACGGGCTGAATGCTTTCCAGCTCCTCCAAGTCCACCTGCTCCCGGCCATGCAATGTGCGGCAAATGCCTTCCACATGCCCGGCGCCAACCACGGCGACAATCCTGGTCCCTGACGCATCGGCAATTTTTTTAGCCAAATAGTGATCCCGCTCGTCAATGAGCACCGTTTTGAGCGTCGGCACCTCTTTCCCTAAGTCCTTCATCATTTCTGAAAGCACATCCTGCTTTTTAAGGTTCCGAATCTCCTCTTCGGAGACTTCAGTGGTATCAAAGATACTCAGCATGAGCGAGGACATTAACAGACTTTTTCGCCAAAATGGGGTGTTGCGCCAGGCCCGACGCATCGTCACCCGCACGTCACGGTCAGCGAGGGTCACGGGAATATCATGCTTGTCGGCCATACGAATGGCCTCCAGCATTTCGGTACCTGGAATGACGCCCAATTTATCTCCCAACCGTTTTTGGAAGGAAGACAAAATAAGATTGACCATCAGCGTACTGAGCTGCTGCTTGCGGATGATTTCCTTGAGGTCCAACGATTCCCATCGGTTGGGATGCGAGATGGCTTCAAAACGCTTGGCATCCAATTCTACACAGACACGATCGGGATGCTCCTGTTCAATGACGAGTTTGACCAAATCCACAGATTCTTGTGACACATGGGCCGTGCCAATCAGGATCACGGTCTTCCCATTCACTGACAGACACGATACATCAGCCTCGTACTGTCCCACCAAGCCTGTTGATGCTTCCGACACAATTCCTGGTGGGGTATAATCTGAATTTTTCATGGGCACACCATGGCATATCCGGCAAGGAACTTGTCAAGCCTCATCGTTATCGATCACAATACTTTCATTAAAATTGAATTCAGCGCCTACCAAAAGACCCTTTCAGCACGACGACATGGAGGTTTAAGTGCCATCCGAATCTCAGCGACCCGTTCAACGTCCTCCCGTCTGGATGTGGATCAGTGCCGATGGAGGACGATGGCGGATTAATCATACACCGAACGGTGTGTGGTCCTGTCGGATTGGTCTTGGGGGAAAACGCGTGGGATCTTGGAAAACCGGACTTCCTCCTAGCTTGGATTCCTGGCCAAAAAGCAACAATCAGGAATAGGAAACTCCCCTTGCACTAAGATTCTCGGATGAAACTTACAAGTCAAATAGAAAGTTTACATTATCCCCGCCAAAGGCTTTGACCGTTCCCTCAATCACTTTTTCATTCTCTGAATACACCCACACCGCCACATCCGATAATCCGGTCAGTCGCTTCATCTGTTCCATGAGGACCAAAATGATTTTTCGACCTCGTTCACGATCGGCCGACAAACGATGAAACAGTCCCTGGGTTACATGGAGTTGGAGAAGATGACCCTTCACAATCACATTGGTAATCTCAGGATTTTGCCCCATTTGGGTTTTAATGGCATCCACTATCTCTTCATTCGATTTTTGGGTCTTCATATAATTGCTCCAGTTTGACTATGTCTCGAACAGCATGGAGGAAATTGGCGGATTTAGATGAGAGGTTGCGTCGCCTGCTCCAACCAGGCACGCGTATCCGTATCCACGACAGATTGGAGTTCCGCCCACACGCGAGCATGATAGGTATCCACCCACTGACGTTCGTTGAACGATAACACTTCGATGGCAATGAGGGCTCGCTCAAATGGCACAATCGTCAGGGTATTAAAGGCAAGAAACCTCCGCGATGAGTGTTTGAAGGACTCATCCTCCACCACCGTCACCAGATTTTCCAGGCGAATCCCATAGGCACCGGTTTTGTAATAACCCGGTTCATTTGACACAATCATCCCCGGCTTCAGAGCGACCGCATTGGCAGCTTTCCCGATCCGTTGTGGACCTTCATGGACCCCTAAAAAACTCCCGACACCGTGGCCTGTCCCATGATCGTAATCCAACCCCATTGCCCATAGGGGCGCACGTGCCAGCGCATCCAATTGGCTGCCTGTGGTCCCTTCAGGAAATCTGGCCGTGGCCAGAGCAATATGGCCTTGTAACACGCGTGTATAACGATCACGATGTTCGTCCGAAGGACGTCCAATCGCAATGGTCCGGGTGATATCAGTCGTTCCGTCCAAATATTGCCCGCCGGAATCAACCAGATACAATGTCCCTGGCTCCAGGCGCCTATTCGTCTCCGGGGTCGAATGATAATGCACAATGGCGCCATTTGGCCCTGCACCCGAAATTGTCGGGAAGCTGCAATCCTCCCACAACGCCTGTTTTCGACGACAGGCATCGAGATATTCCACGGCCTCTAATTCAGTCACCATCCCCTTGGGTCCTTCCCGGGCCAGCCACGCCAGAAATTGACACATGGCCAGTCCGTCCCGTTGATGCGCCGCATAGGCTCCTGCAATTTCCACCGGATTTTTACAGGCCTTTGGCAGCACACAGGGATCATTTTTATGTACAATATCAGCCCCACTCCGGCTTAATGTGGTGAAAATCCAGGAATTGGTCTTGGCTGGATCACACAGCACCCGATTCCCATGGGCTCCCAACTGTTGTAAGCCAGCTTCAAATTCCTCCGGTAGTGCAAAGGAAATGTCCGGACCCAAATGCGCCTGCAAGCCCGGGGTGATTTTTTTTGGATCCACAAACAGGGCGACCCGCCCGGTGGCATATAGAATAGCCCGGCACAAAGGTAATGGAGTATGGGCTACATCCGATCCGCGAATGTTCAACAACCAGGCAATTGAATCGGGTGCCGTAATGATGGCCGCATCGATCCGGTCTTCTAAACACCTCCGGCTTAAGATCTCACGCTTAACCTGGGAACTTTGACCGGAAAAATCCAGGAGATGAGGCTTGATCACACCTGAGGGTGGTTGAGGCCGATCATGCCAGACCACATCGATAGGATTCGATACACAGGGGATGAGTTGTGCACCGACTCGTTCGATTGCCGTCTGAAACCGTTCGAGATCCTGCGGAGTATGCAGGGAAGGGTCATAGCCGATTCGATCGGTTGGTGCTGCACGAAGTGCTAACCATTCCACCGGTGAAGTTTCCCCACTATTGTGAAGCGTAAAGCTTTTCTCATCAACCTGGTCAGCCACTTGAAGCGTATACCGGCCATCCACAAACATTGCTGCTTCATTTTGTAAGACAATCGCCGTCCCCGCCGAACCGGTAAACCCGGTCAACCAGGCAAGCCGCTCTGCGCAGGCAGGCAGATATTCATTCTGATATTCATCCGTATGCGGCACCACAAAGCCCGTCAATTGTTGACGGACCAGTTCTGCTCGCAACGCCATAAGCTGCTCACATGCCATCACAACTTTCCTATTACCATAAGCATTCGGGTTTAACTCCTTTCCTTTAGGGAGACCATGCGAGGATAACACATTCGCTACTGTCTGCCGATTGTTTAAACACACATACCCGGCGTAGGAAAAATCGCATTACCACATTTTAAACGATGAAAACAGGGAAGCGCACTCGGGAAACTATTGGATGGCTTGCAAGGCAGTCTCTTCAGTGGGATATGTCGGAATCAGTTCGGGAAAATTTGCGTCTTCGAGTAAGGTTTTCACCGGCTGCTGGGGTTCTACGACACTCATCGCCATATGATTGTCATTCAAGTCAAGGTAGGCGAGCACCAGTCCCCCCAACCCAATGGTGTCCATGAACGTGACGCCCTCCATATTAAAAGTGATATGCCTGGCGCCGGAGAACCTGGCGGATTTCACCATCCCCTGGAACACTTTCCGGGAGTATGCGGTCACCCGTCCTGAAATCATCAAGACCAGCGTTGTATCTTGCATTCGTTCGGCTACTTGCATCTCGACACCAGGGGTTATTTTGTTATTTTCGGCAATTTCCTCCGATTCTTGCTGAATACCCCCGATTTCCTCATGATGTCGAGGGTCTTGTGCTTACACAGGTAGACAGTCCCATTATGGAAGGAGCATTATGACAGATCTTGGGCCGCCCACTGGCAAACAACATACTGAATTTACGAAGATACTGAGAGAAAATAAAGAATATCGCGCCTGAACGGCAGAAAACCGTCGGAGTGGGCTAGGAGAAGGTAACCGAGGCTCAGAGGGAAATGTTCCCCCCCAAGATGAGCCTCGGGCCAGATCAGAATCTCCCTATCAATACTCTCCATCATCATCATCTCCTACAATTACGACAACTTCAATTGTGAAGAACAACCTACCCCCTCAACATATTAACTCCCGGCACCTGCACCCCTCAACACAACCTCACCTCCTCTCACTGTTAAAAGAACATTTTGGTTTCACGGCCTTTCGGCCTTTACAGGAAGAGATCATTCGGGATGTACTCGCTGAGCGCGACGTGGTGGCCCTGTTACCCACGGGAGGAGGGAAGTCCCTGTGCTTTCAGTTACCGGCGCTGGCCCGCTCGGGCCTGACGATCGTGGTCTCGCCGCTCATTGCGCTGATGAAAGATCAAGTGGATGGGCTCCGTGCCAATGGCATTGCTGCAACATATCTCAACTCATCTCTGACCGCGCAGGAATCCCAGATTCGCTTGCGGGGGCTGCACCAGGGTGACTACCGCCTCCTCTACATGGCACCGGAACGCCTCATGGTTCCCGGATACCTCAGCCTGGTCAGGAATTTTCAGGTCAATCTGCTGGCTATTGATGAAGCCCACTGTATTAGTGAATGGGGCCATGATTTCCGGCCGGAATACCGGCGACTTGTGGAACTCCGGGATCAGGTCCCCAGTCTCCCGATCATCGCACTCACCGCTACCGCCACGGAGCGGGTGCAAAAAGACATTGTCACACTTCTACGATTGCGGGACCCGGCCTGCTACGTGGCCAGTTTCAACCGGCCCAACCTGACCTACCAGGTGCAGCCAAAGGACAATCCGTTTGGACAAGTCCTCGCATTTCTCCGGAAACGCCCAAAGGACTCAGGAATTCTCTACTGCCAGAGCCGGAAGACCACAGAAAGTGTGGCGGATCGTTTACAGCAATATGGCCTGAAGGCACTGCCCTATCATGCCGGACTGAGTGCCGAGGAGCGGACCCGGAATCAGGAATTGTTCCTTCGAGATGAAATCCAGGTGATTTGCGCCACCATTGCCTTCGGCATGGGAATCAACAAGCCTAACGTGCGATTTGTCATTCACTACGATTTACCCAAAAACCTCGAAAGCTATTATCAAGAGACCGGGCGTGCCGGACGAGATGGCCTGCCAAGCGAGTGTGTCCTGCTCTTCAGCGCCGGGGATACGGTCAAGCAGCAACGCTTCATCAATGAGAAAACTAACTTCCAGGAGCAGCAGATCGCCGACAGGCAATTACAGGAAATGGTGCACTATGCGGAATGTTCTACCTGCCGGCGCCGCACATTGCTCCAATATTTTGGAGAACAGGTTGAATCCGAAAACTGTGAGGCATGTGATAACTGCCTGACGCCCAGGGATATCTTCGACGGCACGGATGCCGCGCAGACCGTTCTCTCTTGCGTTGAAGAAATACGTGGAACAAGTGGATTTAGCGTCGGGCTCAATCACGTCATCGCCGTACTCACCGGAGCCAACACCGAAAAAATCCGACGATGGCGTCATGACCTATTAACCAGCTACGGGAAAGGAGAAGCCCACCGGAGGCCAGAATGGGCCGCCATCAGCCGGGAACTCATCCGGCTGGGATATCTCCGACAATCGGCAGACCCATTCACCGTGGTGGAGGTCACCGACCAGGGTCAGGTTTTTCTTCAAGACCCCAAAACGCTCATGCTCACAAAGCCCATGAGCACACCGGAACGCAAGGCGCTCTCTGGCGAGGACCCTGGTCACGATGAGATGCTCTTCACTCGCCTCCGTCAACTTCGCAAAACATTAGCTGATGAGGCTGATGTCCCTGCCTACGTCATATTTTCCGATGTGGCACTACGGCAGATGGCACGTGACTATCCGGCTAATGAACAGGAATTCCTCCAGATTAGCGGAGTCGGAAATCGGAAATTACAGGAATTTGGGCCTAAGTTCCTGGCAGTCATCGCAAGACACCTGGAAAACTACGCTCCCCTGACAATTCCAAAGGAACCCAATCCCGCTTCAGCACTCTCTTTAAGGAATCAAAACCCGGCAAACAATAAAAAAAATATTGAGTGCCGGCAGGATTTGGAGACTTATGAAGAACCGGACAGTTCAAAAAATTCCACAATTTCACCCGCCCTTTCCCACGGGCAAGGCCGCAGGGGAATGGGCACCAGGAGCGCAAAAGAATTACGGGAGGACGACAGGGCCCCGAAAACGCCGGCGGCGAACTTTTTCAACAGGCCGGCCAGAAGAAGGCCGCTTGGAGATACCGTCCATGATACGTTGCGCTATTTTAGGTCTGGGCATTCGATCGAACAGATCGCCAGTGAGCGCGGCTTGGTCGTCAGCACCATCTATGGACACATGGAACAAGCCATCCAAGCCGGTGAACCGGTAGACCTTACCCGACTGTGGACATCGGAGCAGGAATTAGAAATGGCAGAAGCCTTCGGGAAAACGGGGTTTGGCAATCTCACCGGAGCCAAAGAGCTACTCGGTAATCTCTACGATTACGGCCAACTTCGGCTCTTCCGCGCCGTTTATGGGAAAAATGGGTAGTGAGTGAATCAGATCCCATTTCAGGTATTTAATATTCCAGGTGGGTGCCTATTTCAAGCGTATTGGGGAGGAGTGAAAACGATGTGTACGTTGGCTGCAAGTCGAAATATCAGAGGAGTGTCCCCGGCAGGCGCAGCCGGTTTATGTTGCCCCCGAGTTTCATTCTGGTACATGAAAAAGGTCAGACCCGGACGAGCCCTTTTATCCGCAGGATAAAAGGGCTCGCTAATGGGCAATCACACTAAGGAGCGAGGTTGATTTCGACGTTGAAGAAGTAGTCGTTGGCGCCGTTTCCTGGCCTCATAATATCTACGGCATCACTCGGATCGGCTTCCCCTCCTAAGGGAATTTTAATAGCATCATTCGGTTGATCAAGAAAACTATCAAATAGTATTTGCTCGGGTATTGTTCCTAACCGCACGATTTCCAGTTCACCCGGAATTTCCCAGTTGAAGAGCGAACCTGAAGCAGATTGGACGATGACGGAAGTGGGCGTGGCGGAAAAAACGTGGGTAACAACCACTGGAGCGAGGTTGAGATTGCCAAGATCTGCGCAATTGGCGTCGGGGGGAGATGAGCAAGGGTCAAACGTCTTTGGGTATTGGCCGAATTCAATAGTGTCGCCCGCATTAATAACACCGTCCATGTTGGCATCAACAAGCTCCGAGATTTCAACGTCGACTTGCGGGTCATACGTTCCATCCCGATCTGTATCGATGTATGCCCGGGAAAAAACATGCCTCGCGATGACCTCGTTGCATTCTGCATCCAGAGTGATCGTTCCAGCACCATTTGAACTTGCTGGGAATATGTCCCCGTGGTTAGCCAGGTGATTCTGGACTGCGTTACCACTGACGGAAATTTTCTTAAAAACCCCTTCATCCGGGTCAAAATGGCAAATCTCCACTTTTGGCATCTTGGCAGCTTCAACTTGCCCTGTTCCTAGCATACACACACCCGCAAAAGCTGCACTGAACCATACCGATGTCCTTTTACTTCTTCGATCGACCAAATTCATAACATCCTCCAAATATGTGGTTATGAATCATACATCGGTTGGTTATTCAAAAAAGGAAAGTCCCACGGAGCAAAATAATTTCATCCATGGCCGAAAACAGTTAATACCAGATGACCCACCCTCCCATTAAAAAGTCGCGCACGTTCTGGCTTAGGATGAGTCAACCAATGGTCAGGAGCAAAGCCCCTGAACGGCACCATCACAAAAACACCAGGTTTTTAAAAGAGATTCCGTAGGCGGCATCGCCAATCAGCGGGGAGAGTGGCCAATACTATCAATGAGGACCTGGAACGAGCCATCCAAGCCGGTGAGCCGGTAGACACCACCCATTTCCATGACACCAGAGCAGGAATCAGAAATGACAGGGGATTTTGAGAAAGCAGGTTTGGAAATTTCCCCGGCGCCAAAGAGCTACTCGGCAACTCCTACGATTAGGGCCCGCTCCGCCTCTTCCACGCCGTTCATGGGAAAACCTGAAATATTGTAATGCAAACAAGAAATGACTTTTAATTCATATAGTTTTTAATTCAAGCGTCATCCTGAGCCAGCGGCGAAGGATCTGAGCCCAAATTAAAGACGCTCTGGGATGTAATATCCTTCCAGGAACTTGTCCTGATTTTGCTTAAGGCCCGCTGTGCCCTTCTTAGGGAATATGAGGCTAACGCCTTGTGGAGCAGCGGTGCGGCATAGCCGCGTCCGTCTGCATTGCTTTGCTGAAATTTCCCATCATTGATATACAATCCTGCGGAATTTTCAAAAAGGCTCGTCCAGCAAGGCCGCAGGTAATTGGGCGGGCGAAGTGTACGCTAAGTACGTGAGCACGAAAGCGTCGAGAACGCCGCTGGCGACTTTTTTCAACATCCTGCTAGTGGTCATGTCCGTGCTCATGAGTATGCCCATGCTCGAGTTCTTGCTTTGTCGCTTCTCGCACACTCAGAACTTTAATATCAAAGTTGAGCGCGATACCGGCCAGTGGATGATTGGTATCAATGGTGACTTTATCCCCATCTACTTTCACCACCATAATTTGCTGCGTCGTGCCGTCCGGTGCCTGGGCCTCAAATACCATTCCCGGTTCAACCGATTCTACCCCCTCAAACGCAGCCCTTTCGATGCTCTTGATCCCGTCAGGAATGACTTCTCCATAGGCATCGGCAGGCTCAATCCTTACCTTCAGAGCATCACCCTCTCCTTTACCGGCCAGCGCTTTCTCCAGCCCGGGGATGATATTCCCCGCACCATGCAGGTACACCATTGGCTTTGACCCATCTGAACTATCCAACACCTTACCGGCATCGTCAGTGAGCTTATAATTGACGCTGACTACCGAATTCTTCCCAATCAATACAGGCATAATCTCTCATTCCTTTCCTATTTTTCTATGACCATTCACACACTCACCACCACACCATAAATTTTGATCGCGGCCATGGCTTATCCATCCATGACGTGTCAGGCAGAGGTAACTTGGAGGCTTCTTGAACGGTCAGCCATCCACCAGGCAATTCAAAATGGGATGTTGTGCCACGTCCGGTTATCCAACTAATCTTTTTCGCTTGTTCACTGGCTTCGGCCACATCCAACGTTAACCGACAATCCTGAGCGACATAATCCAAGACCGTCTGGAAGTCGCCACCTTTCCACAGCTTCGGGGCAACGGAACCATCCACATTCGCGGGCTTACTCACACCAATGGCCTTCGCCGCAGCGTTGAGCCTGACAGGAAACCCTTTTCCGCAAAAAAAGTGATACATCATGTCCACGTGGCTCATCGCCAATTCACGGCAAACATCAAGCTGGCCGGATTCTTCCGCTACAATCACGAAATCGAATCCCAACCCATTGTGGGTAATGATGGTATAGCCCTCCTGCAGTTTAGTTTTGAGATGCTCGACAAAGGCGGCAACATCTACCTTGGTCATTTGCGGCGCAGGAGATCCATCTGAATTTTTCGAGTAAAACGTCACCGCCGAGGATTCATCGCTACACCAACTCGCCATACAAGTAATGCCGAGCGGCCGGTGATCATGCAAGTCAACGAAATCTTCGGGCAAAATTTTTGCCGTTTCGATATCAAAGGCCAGATATTTACGGGACATTGGTCAACCCTCCCCACGATTGAGCCGGATGGCCTGATTAAGGATCAAATCCCGCGCCATCCCACGGTTTTTTGGGGTTTTCAGGAACAATGCGGTGTGAGTGATGTTTGATCAACACGCCGGTTCAGAAACGGCTTTTTGAATGATACCTTCGGCATCGAGTTCAAACGTTTTATGACACTCATACGATGTGCCATACACTTCACCACCCAATGGATGGCGAGTTATCCGTTGAATAAATTCCAAACGTTGTCCGCCGTTAGGCAGGGCCGTTTGCTTAGTCGGCGGTCCCATCACCCGAATAAGCTCTTCACGATGCACGCCATTCCATCCACTCAGTTGTTCCTGAGGGAAAGAACCGCATCCCATTGGGAAAAACCCTAAAATTGCTAAAAAAACAAACGACAATCTTCTCATTCCTACTTTCCAATCATCTAGTTCGACAGGATTGTGCTGTCTCCCCAATTCCCTAATATCGAGAAAAACTCATTAGCGGCTTTTGATGGATTCGTCTTTTGGATCGGAATTGCCCATCTGCAATCCACCTTTAGGACCTGATGTTTCTCATATTCAAAATTAACAGGTTAGATGGCGGCAAAACCACCATACCCGAGGATAAGGAGATATTTCCACTAAACGCGTTTCCGAATCCTTGGGTGTCGGGAGTTGCGATTGGATAGGAAGACCGGCTAAATCGGGATAAAGTGAACGAACTTCGGCTTTTGCGTCCTCTAAATCAGTTTCCACGGAAACATCAACCAACCGAAGATACGTCGGGGGATGTATTTTCACTTTCCATCTTCCCAGATAATTCAGTCCACCCCGACTCACCTGGAACGTCGAATTCAATTGGGCCATCGATCGGAAAGCCCCTTCATTGATCTGGAGCCGCACCAACTCATATTCACCCGGCGGAAGTGCGAGAAAAAATGGCGAGTCCGCAGACTCGATATCCACTCGGAACCGTTCCTTTGTAGAGTGATTCATGAGCTCAAAAAATCGAACCTGCGGAGTATACCACCGGGTCGTAGGTCCGGTGAGATTTGCTTGAACCTTCCCAAACACGATGGTTTGATCGGCTGAAAGGCTGGCAGGCAACGACGCCATTTTCGTGGCACATCCTAGTAAAGAAAAGACTATTCCGAGGACTAACATCAGGGTTCTGATTTCTTTCATAACCAAATAGTCTTTCGTGCTTTTCATTAATCGGTCTGAACAGAAAGTTTTGGCCTCCAAACAGAACTACTTTCTTTTTGTGTGAACCAAATCGCATGCACCACATACCGAAAAAGTGGTCTCCCGACTCCATCTGGGCGCTCGAAGTAAGTATTACTCAAAAACAGCCAGCGGGCACCGACCCAAGAGATCCTCTTCCGCTATTCTAATTATACCAGAGGGATAATGTGTTCCGACCATGACGGTGATTCTTACCGAGTTTGATTTTCCGTTCATGATGAGGAATGACCAACACCATGAACGATACGCCCATCAAGATACTTGATTATGGGCGTCAATTCTCAATGGTAAAAGGGATCAGGCGCATAAATTCAACCTGCCTGCAAGCCGGCCCGCTATACCAGAATTCAGGTCATGCTGCTTCGTGTTTCACTACTCCTAGCTCGGCAAAGCCGAGAATCGTTACCGGTTGACCTCATTTCGTACAGTAATTCTTTTTGGTCACAGGGGTTTTACATTTCTGCGATCCCGGACAATCATTGTCCGACTGACACACACATTCCCCTTGTTCACATTTATCCGAGGCACATTGGCTATTCTTCGAACAACTCGCTCCCAGAGCCTTACTCGTACTTGCACAATAGTTCGCCTTCCCAACCGGTGTATAACAGCTTTGCCCGTTGGGACAATCGCCGTTTGATTTACATACACACTTGTCCTGTTCGCACTTGTCTGAGGCACATTGACTATCCTTGGTACAGCTGGCTCCCAGGGCCTTACTTGTACTTGCGCAATAGTTCGCCTTCCCAACCGGTGTATAACAGCTTTGCCCGTTGGGACAATCGCCGTTTGATTTACATACACACTTGTCCTGTTCGCACTTGTCTGAGGCACATTGACTATCCTTGGTACAGCTGGCCCCCAGGGCCTTACTCGTACTCGCGCAATAGTTCGCCTTCCCGATTGGGGTATAGCAGGCTTGCCCGTTCGGACAGTCGCCGTCCCCCTTACACACACACTTATCCTGTTGGCATTTGTCCGACGCACATTCACTATTCTTGGAACATGTAGCTCCCAGAGCCTTGCTCGTACTCGCGCAATAATTCGCTTTGCCAACGGGTGTAAAGCAGGCCTGCCCGTTCGGACAGTCACCATCCCCCTTGCACACGCATTGGTCTTGTTGACACTTGTCCGAGGCGCATTGGCTGTTTTTAGAACAACTGGCCCCCAGGGCCTTGCTCGTGCTTGCGCAATAGTTGGCTTTCCCGATTGGGGTATAACAGGCTTGGCCATCGGGACAGTCGCCGTCACTCTTACACACACATTTATCTTTTTCGCACTTGCCGGATGTGCATTCTCTGTCTTTGGTGCAGCTCTGATTGACACCTTTTGTTCCGTCCGTTAAGCAGCGGTTGAGTCCCAAGCGTTTATTGCAATACCGACCGGCCCCGCAATCCTGATCCTCCTTACAGGTCTCTCCCAAGATATAGCGGGTGACCGCTATATAATGATAAATGGTATTGGTTTGTGTCCCATAACCATTACACATGGTGTAATTGTCGATGGTGTAAGAGGTTGACCCCGAGGTGCCATCAAATTGATCAAATTGGGAATTAGCACAATGATCTTTATTCTTACTAGCGTCGCCCTGAGCATATTCGTCATCTAGGCCAAAGGCGTGACCGACCTCGTGGGTATAAGTTCCATCATCAGTCATTGTGGAAAAGTTATTCGGTTGCCAAGCATTCGCTTTATACATTTGATTGGCGCCGGGAAGAAACTTCGTTCCAAAGCGTATCGTTAAATAATCATTATTTTTAATATGATTATTGATTTTGGTTTTTACCGAAGGGTCGAGCCGATTTCCATTATGACCTTTTAGAAGAACGTACAATTCAAAATTGTCAGGAATACTCCAATACTCTTCCGCCACTTTTTCAAAATTATTTAATACCCAATCCGCTGGCATAATCTTTTCAACTTCTCCGGTGGTGGGATTGGTGCTGCCAAAGAGATGCTCATTTTTCTTCACCCGACAGCCATTCATCACCCAATAGCTGCCCTTGCCGTCTTTATAGGAGTATTGAATTTTTCCGAGGCTAATATGCTTATTGGCGGGGTCTCGCTTATGGGCATCGACGCCATTTTGCCCATCGTACTTCTCTTCCTTGCCAGCAAAGAACGTTGTGGTGGCACATTTAGTGATGCTAATTGGCAGCGCCGTTGATTTCAGGATATACGTCTTACTCGAACCACTCCCGTTTTCGTCGACTTGATCCTTATCGTAGAGCATTCCAGCGTGAGTCATATTAAAATCGATCCGGTTTTCAACCTCATCATTAATAATTGGATCATAGGGAAGCACCATCTTCCAGACACCACCCTCTTTCCAGATCAGGTAGCTCATTTCAAACCAGGCGAATCCGAAGAATTTATACTTCGCGGAAAATAAATAGGGCGAAAGATCGCTCTCCTTCAAGATGCTCTTCATCTCAGCCCAATCTTTATTCGTAAGCATTTTTCTGACTTCGTCGCCTTTATTATCGCGCCTGCGATTACACTCCAGCACAAATCCGTTATAGTCCTGACTGCCGTGGTAGTCCGCATTGGGAAAAAGTTCCTTATAGAACTCAATCTCATCTTTGGTCTCCTGAATCGTCGTAAGATCCTTCACCGGATCACATAAATTCGCCGACACCTCGTTCACACCAAAAATCGCCAGGAGAAATACAAGACTTAGAATTGGCATCAGTCGCTCGCTTTTTCTTATTTTATAGGCATTGGTGGTCATAGGGTTGACCGCCATGATCGCCAGACCCGTACCAATCGTGATGAGAGACCACCAGTTTCGTTTCATGGTCCACCCCCTTGTTAAAAGGCATCAATAAAATGGGCTTAGGGGAACGCTACGTAGCACTCTTTGACCTTTGTTGAGACCTTATTGTGCCCAACATCGTTCATTGGCCTTTTCAGGTTGACCTCATTTCGTACAGTAATTCTTTTTGGTCACAGGGGTTTTACATTTCTGCGATCCCGGACAATCATTGTCCGACTGACACACACATTCCCCTTGTTCACATTTATCCGAGGCACATTGGCTATTCTTCGAACAACTCGCTCCCAGAGCCTTACTCGTACTTGCACAATAGTTCGCCTTCCCAACCGGGGTATAACAGCTTTGCCCGTTGGGACAATCGCCGTTTGATTTACATACACACTTGTCCTGTTCGCACTTGTCTGAGGCACATTGACTATCCTTGGTACAGCTGGCTCCCAGGGCCTTACTCGTACTCGCGCAATAGTTCGCCTTCCCGATTGGGGTATAGCAGGCTTGCCCGTTCGGACAGTCGCCGTCCCCCTTACACACACACTTATCCTGTTGGCATTTGTCCGACGCACATTCACTATTCTTGGAACATGTAGCTCCCAGAGCCTTGCTCGTACTCGCGCAATAATTCGCTTTGCCAACGGGTGTAAAGCAGGCCTGCCCGTTCGGACAGTCACCATCCCCCTTGCACACGCATTGGTCTTGTTGACACTTGTCCGAGGCGCATTGGCTGTTTTTAGAACAACTGGCCCCCAGGGCCTTGCTCGTGCTTGCGCAATAGTTGGCTTTCCCGATTGGGGTATAACAGGCTTGGCCATCGGGACAGTCGCCGTCACTCTTACACACACATTTATCTTTTTCGCACTTGCCTGACCGACATTCCTTGCCCTTAAAGCACTGATCCCCGACGACGACTGTTCCCAGGAAACCACATTTCCCGATCGGCTCCCCGTAACACGTGAGGTCGGGGCCACACACATCGTTCCGGCTACACGTTTCATTACGTTTCTTGCCTGCCTTACACTTGTTAATCCCAATTGTCGCGACAGGGCCTTTGTCACAGTATTGACCCTCAGCACAATCCTCGTCTTGGCTACATGTTGGTTTAAGGGGTTGCCCTGATTCGTTGCTCACCCCAAAAGCAATTTTAAACGCTTTGACCACCGCGTTATTGAGGGTGCCTGCTCCGTAGACTTCCTTATTTCTTGCCCATGTATACTTGCCGTTGACGAGTACGACAATGCCCACCTGCTTATCGCTATGCGCATAAAAGTTCGTAGCAAATCCTTGGTGCTTGCCTCCGTGGGAGAATTGAGATCCCGAAATGTCCACTCCAAGTCCATACTCAGCAGGAGGCACCTTTGTCAGAACCTCATCAATATCGGCCTTCGGTATGATCTGCGTTCCAGCATTTTTCTCAAGATACTCTGCCCCATCATTCATCATCAGCGAGACTAATCGTGCGTAATCTACAGGATGGCACAGCAATCCACCTGCAGCTTTGAGTTCAGAAACTTGGACATCATAGAGACATATACCTCGACTACACCCACGAGCCAAATGGACCATGTCCGAACTGCCATCCTCAAAAGTGCTATTATTCATGCCATAAGGCTCAAGGACATTTTGTTTAAGATAGGTCTCGAAACGTTTATCGGTAGCAATCTCGAGCATCGCTTCTGCCACGGTATACCCACCTCCAGAGTAGTCATACTTAGTCCCTGGTTCGTGGATAGGTTTAACGGCATCATGCGCAAGGTTTCTGCCGAGAATAACTCCTTTGAGAGGGTCACTGGAGGGAAGCCATGGCTTATTCGCGATTCCATGTGTGTCCAAACCTGCCGTATGGCTCAGCAAACGTCGAGGCGTAATGTCATCAGGCCAGGACTTGTGATCTTTGAAAACCTTGTCGACCCATTTTGTAATAATGGTGTCAGGATGTTTCTTATTGAAATCCGTGACACTCCCATCGAGGCTAAGTTTCCCTTGCCGCGAAGCTGCAGTAAAGCCCAGTGATGACACCATCTTGCTCGTCGAGGCACATTGGTAGATCGTGTCTGCAGTCGTCTTTTCCTTCTTTTTCTGGTTACGGTCTCCATACCATTTATGAATGACCGGCTTACCATTATAGATAATGACAAGGGACATGCCTGCCACATCGTTCTTCTCCACGGCCTTGCTAATTGTGTAGGGATCTTTGTCATACAAAAAGATGGATTTTTCCATTTGTTTGAAGAGGACATCCGCCTCGTTATTCGGAATCACTTTGTAGGCGGCCACGTCGGCACTCATGACGAGGAATAGACCAATAAGGGTCAGCAAGGTCTTCATGTATCTCATGTATCTTCCATTTTTATTCGATCATTTCAGGGCCTTATGCAGAGGCTCGGTACAGCTTTTTTACTTACAGAGCTTTAGAGGCACGCAACCGTAAAACTGTGCAGCCCCATCACAATCCTGCAAATTTTACTTTTTGCCCTTTAGAAACATTTTCCTATTCACTTACATTCCCGTCACTTACGAGTAGCGGCTCAATGATTCTTGAAAAGGCTGACAACGGTTGAGTCCCACTCACTTCTTTGGCATCTGTGAGTTGCCCGTTTTCTACTCGTCCAATAAAAAACGTCGGGGTTCCGTTCACCCCAATCTCTTGACCGTAAACCACATCCGCATCAACTTCTTGTATTTGTTCAGGGCTATTGACGCATGATTCAAACAGATCCATGTTAAGTCCCAAAGACCGGGCCAACTTTTGATACAAGCCATCCCCAAGCTCGGATTGATTGGAAAAAAGCTGATGGTTCATCTGCCAATATGCATCCTGTTCGCCGGCACAATTTGCAGCAATAGCCGCCCCTATGGCATAGGCATGGAAGTCCAACGGAAAATCTCGAAGGACATATTGCACTTTTCCCGTGTCGATGTATTCCTTTTTCAGATTTTCAAATGTATCCGAATGATATTTAGCACAATAGGGACATTGATAATCTGTAAACTCAACAATGGCAACTTTCGCTTTCTGACTACCAAGGGTAGGATCATCTGAATTGAGTTCAACATTGCCAACAGCAGAAGGACGTGGAGCCGCAGCAAGGGGGAGATTGGAGCTTCCCTGTAATTCGCTCACCGATTTACGAACTTCTGCAAGTTCTTTCCGAACATCCCTCAGTTCGTTTTGAACTTCGATGAGTTGCCGAAGGATAAAAACATCTGTTGTTTCAACAGAGGAAGGAATCGGAGGTTCCTGAGCAAAGAGCAGGAAAGGCAAGAGCAGAATGGATCCTAATAGCCCTCCACCAATCCGCCACATGAAATATGTCGTGGAAATATTGAGTTGTTTTGGCATCAGTCCCCACCTTTCAAGTGAGGAACCTTACTATTCTTTTTAAAAAAAATAAAGAATATTGTAAAAATAATGGAACCCTAGAAGACATTGCCTAGAATGAAGACGACTATTGAGTATAAATTGGGAAAAGGTTGGGCTTGAGGGGGTTGTGGAAGGAGTGATCAAAACTCCTCTAACTCCATGTTCTAATCAGGACGCACCCGTCCACTTAGTTCATGGAAAGGGATTAAACTATCTAAAAAATGGGGCGTCGTTAAGACTGAATATGGCTAGGCATGTAGAACGCTTCTGACCGTTTCCCCTATTTCTGCGGGATTCTTGACGACAGTCACACCAGCCGATTCCAGGGCGGCCATTTTATCAGCCGCGGTGCCTTTTCCTCCGGTGATAATAGCGCCGGCATGGCCCATTCGTCTTCCGGGAGGTGCCGTAATTCCGGCAATGAAACTCACGACCGGTTTGGTCATCTCTTTTTGAATATAGGCCGCAGCCCGTTCCTCGGCATCACCACCAATTTCCCCAATCATCACGACTGCTTCCGTTTCGTCGTCCTCCTGGAACATGTGCAACAAATCAATATACCCGGTTCCGATGAGGGGATCGCCACCGATGCCGACGCAGGTCGTTTCGCCAAGACCTAAATTGGTCAGCTGATTGACGGCTTCGTAGGTTAAGGTGCCACTTCTTGAAATCACGCCAACCCGCCCTTTTTTATGAATGAATCCTGGCATGATCCCGATCTTGCACTCCTCGGCCGTGATAATTCCCGGACAATTTGGACCTATCAGACGCGTGGTCTTCCCATAAAGCGCCCGCTGGACCCGAACCATATCATTGACAGGAATCCCCTCTGTAATGCAGATGATCAGCCATATGCCGGCATCGGCGGCTTCTAAAATGGCATCGGCGGCAAAGGGAGGTGGCACAAAGATCAATGAGGTGGTGGCTTCAGTCTTCTTGACGGCTTCACGAACGGTATTAAACACCGGGATGCCTTCTACTTCCTGACCGGCTTTGCCAGGCGTCACGCCGGCCACGACTTGCGTTCCGTACGCCTTGCACTGGGTCGCGTGAAATGACCCTTCTTTGCCGGTGATCCCTTGAACGACAACCCGGGTATTTTTATTCACCAAAATGCTCATGCCACATCACCTTTCACCAATCAAGGAGAATATTTCCACGATCAGGTTAACTATTTCTTTTTTCTGAGAGCGACAATACGCTGAGCAGCTTCCCAGAGGTCAGCGACCCCTTCCACCTTCAAACCTGATTCGGCCAGAAGCTTTCGGCCTTCTTCCGCGTTGGTTCCTTGAAGTCGAACAACAACAGGTAGCTTGATGCCGACTTCCTTCGCCGCATCAATCACTCCATGGGCAATACGCTCGCACCGCACAATGCCGCCGAAGATATTAATGAATATGCCCTTGACCTTTTTATCTTTCAACAGAATGCGAAAACCGGCTGCAACCGTCTCTTTGGTCGCCCCACCGCCCACATCCAAAAAATTCGCCGGTTCCGATCCCGCCAATTTAATGACGTCCATGGTTGCCATTGCTAAACCCGCCCCGTTGACCATGCAACCGATGTCTCCATCCAGTTTGACATAGTTCAGATTATTGCTACCCGCTTCAATCTCCAACGGTTCTTCTTCGTGCAAATCTCTGAACTTTTGAATATCAGGATGTTTAAATAGCGCACTGTCATCAATTGAGACTTTTCCATCCAATGCGACCAGACGCTTATCCGTGGTAATGACCAATGGATTAATTTCCACAAGCGATGCGTTTTTTTCCATGAACAGCCGGTACAGGTTTTCCAACATTTGAAAAAACGGCTTCACCACCGCGGGCTCAAGCTCTGGAAGTCCCAAGCCGAAGGCCAGATTTCTTCCATTGTACCCCTGGAATCCCACCGCCGGATCAATGGACACTTTCAGCAATTTGTCCGGTGTATGCTCGGCCACTTCCTCAATGTCCATGCCGCCTTCCGTACTGGCAATAAACGTCGGAAAGCCTGACTCACGGTCTACCAGTAAACTCAAATACAATTCCTTAGCAATCCCTGCACCTTCTTCAATCAGTAGGCGCCGAACTTTTCTGCCCTTGGGACCTGTCTGATGGGTTACCAGTGTTTTCCCGAGAATTTCCTTAGCAAGTTCCGGGACTTCAGATTTATTTTTGGTTAATTTGACCCCGCCGGCTTTGCCACGTCCACCCGCATGAATCTGCGCTTTCACCACAAATACGGGGGTATCAAGAACTGAGGCCCACTTTTCAGCCGCTTTGACGTTTTTGATTTCCTTGCCTTTGGGTACAGGAATCCCAAACTGTGCAAAGAGCTGTTTGGCTTGAAACTCGTGAATATTCATAAATCCCCTTCGTAGGTTCTACAGCTCAAAACGGAACATTCGGCGATGACAATATCCCGGTTGGTGATCAATCGCCTTGATAATTACTTGTTGGTGTAAGCCGGCAAGACCATAGGTGAAATGATACCAGCAGACACCTGATGCCGTTTGGCTTCGGCTCGAAATCGCTTCAGGTGGTCTAAGGTCAACGAACTTTTCGGCAGAGACTTGGACCGCTCTGCAGCAAGAATACCTGTTCGCTTGCCAAACACCATCAAGTCCAACAAAGAATTCCCCATGAGCCGGTTTCGACCATGTAATCCGCCGGAAGCCTCTCCCGCCACGAATAAATTGGCCACAGGCGTTTCTCCGTTCACATCAATCTTGACGCCCCCGTTTTGGTAATGCAGCGTGGGATAGATCAGCACCGGATCTTTCCGGATATCGACCTGGTAACGCTCATACTGCCGAACCATCGCGGGAAAATGTTTGTCCAACGTTCCCGGTCCATGTTCCACATCTAACAACGGGGTATCCAGCCAGACACCCACCCTTCCTGATGGTGTTCGAACGCCCCGCCCCTCTTCACATTCCCGAATGATCGACGAGGACACAACATCACGGGTATCCAATTCATTCACAAAGCGCTCGCCCTTCCCATTCACTAAATGGCCGCCTTCAGAGCGAATGCCTTCTGTCACCAGCGCACCGACTAATTGCTCCGGATACACTCCACCGGAAGGATGATATTGAAAAGTATCGATTTGAACGAGAGGCACGCCGAGACGATAGGCCAGGACCAAGGCATCCCCTGTCGCCCCGAAATGATTGCTGGTTGGAAATCCCTGAATATGCAACCGGCCAATGCCGCCGGTTGCCAGAATCACCGTTTTAGCGGCGACGACGATGAACCGATTATTGTCTAAGTCTTTCAGCACCGCTCCCGTGCAGGCCCCATTGGCATCACTTAACAATTCCACCGCAGCGACAAATTCCAACAACGGAACCTTCTGGTTCAGCACTTCGTCTTTCAACACTCGCATGATTTCCAAACCGGTGTAATCGGAGCAGGTTAACAGCCTGGCTTTTGAGCTTCCTCCCCCTTTTTTCACATGCAGATTTCCATCGGCATCCCGATCGAATAGGACACCCAATTCCAACAACCATTTCGCAATAGACGGTCCCTCTTCCACCATGACCTTTAGCAACTGGTGGTCATTTTTCATGTGACCGCCCTTTAAGGTGTCCAAGAAATGCTGGACAGGCGAATCGTCCGATCCGACGGCGATTTGCATCCCGCCTTGGGCCATGACCGAGTTGGAATCCCCCAGGCGCAACTTGGTGGCCAGTAACACATCGGCTCCCTGAGCATGGGCATGGAGCGCCGACGCGCACCCCGCCCCTCCTCCACCAACGACCAGGACATCCACGGTGTAATCCGGAGTGAGATTAAGATCGGCTGGAACCGGGCTCTCCCCTTCCAACAGGGTCGCCACTTCGGTCACGGTTGATTGACCGGCATTGGGCCCAAAAATAATCGGCCGATAGGCATGAGCCCGATGATCAGGATGGTATTTCTTGATAAGGCCATCCCGTTCGGCTGGAGAAAGCTTGGGAAAACTTTTAGACCGACGGGCGTCTCGGGTTTGATGAACTATATTTCTCTGATCGGTAAGTTCCATGAGAAAAGCAAAAAAACTGGTTAGGTTGTGGCCGCGGAGGTATTTTGCAATTCCTCATCGGACAACTTGAGGATACGATCCCACTCCTGCTGAAAATGTCCATCGGTAATCTCTTGAATACGTTTCGAGAGGCCTTCCGGTTTTTCGGTGAAATGCACGCCTTGAGCCCGACTGGCATAGAGCGCGACCAGGTTGGGAGCAATATCAGCAATACAAACGGGCGCGCACATTCCACACATGACACAATCCATGAACATTTCAGAGACCGCTTTAAAATCTCCAAACACCGCTTTCCACACCCCTTCCCGTACATCGATATTTTGTGGGCAGGCTTCTGTGCAAGCATTACAGTTCCGGCATAAGGGGGCTTCGGGATAGAGCGTAAACAAATCCTGCTTAGGGTCTTTGAGCTCAAGAAGGTTGTAGGTCGCTTTTCTCGCCGGAAAAGCCGGCATAAACGAAAAGGACATGCCATCCTCGACTGCCATCGAACAGGCCAAACAGGTTTTGACCTTGGGATCGTCTTTCGTACGGTAATAGGTCGCACAGGCTCCACAGAACCCGCCTAGGCATCCAACTCCACGAATCACATCCTGCCCTGCATACCACAAGGCCTTGATCAGGGTGATACCGGCGGGAACCTGGAACGGTTTCCCTTCAATCTCCACGGTAACCATCTTAGGTTGGAGACTCTCTTCTTGATCCAAAGTATTTTTTTTATCCAATGTGTCAGGCATAGCTCAAAGATAGTACCTTATACGATTGACAAATTTCTCGTCGTACGTTTCAACCACCCAGCCCATCTAATTTAACGCATTCAATGCTGAACCAGCCTTAAACCACGTGATCTGCTGTTCGGTCATACTATGATTGGCTTGAATGACCACTTCCTGACCATTTTTCTTGTGAAGAACAACCTGAACCGGTTTGCCTGGCGCAAGTCCACTTAACCCCTTCACACTGATCCGGTCTTCTTGTTCAATTTGGTCATAATCCTTCGGATCCGCAAATGTCAGTGCAAGAATGCCTTGCTTCTTGAGATTGGTCTCATGAATGCGAGCAAAACTTTTTGTCAGGACAGCTTGGACACCCAAAAATCGTGGAGACATCGCCGCATGCTCACGGCTGCTCCCTTCCCCATAGTTTTCATCACCCACCACAAACGACCCCAAACCTTTTTCTTTATACCTTCTGGCAACTTGTGCAGGAGTCAAACCGGACTCTCCGGTTAAGACGTCATTGGCCTTGCCCGCCTCGTCTGCAAAAGCATTGTTGGCTCCAAGGAACATGTTGTCGCTAATCTTGTCCAAATGTCCCCTGAATTTGAGCCACGGACCGGCTGGAGAAATATGATCCGTTGTGGTCTTGCCTTTAGTTTTAATTAATAGCGGCAACTTTTCAAAATCTTTCCCATCCCATTTTGGAAAAGGCTTTAATAATTGCAACCGCTCGCTGGTAGGAGGAATGTCCACTTGAAGCTTCGAACCATCCTCAGCAGGTTGGACCAAACCTTCTTCCCCTTTAGCAAAACCCTTGGCCGGCAATTCATCTCCCTGAGGCGCCTCAAATTTGAAGTCTTTTCCATCTGCGGTTTTCAAGGTCCCCTTGATCGGATCAAAGCCTAGATCACCTGAAAACGCATAAGCCGTGACCACTTCAGGACTAGCCAGGAAGGATAACGTCTCACTCACCCCATCATTCCGCCCGGGAAAGTTTCGGTTAAACGTACTGACAATAGAGTCGGCTTTTCCTTTCACGGCATCCGCGCGTTTCCATTGACCAATGCAGGGTCCACAGGCATTTGCCAGGACGGTGGCCCCCATACTTTCAAACGTCTCCAAAAATCCTTCCCGCTTCATGGTGTGGTAAATCCGTTCTGATCCCGGGCTGACCAGAAAGGCCGTTTTGGCTTTAAGCCCAGCTTGTAACCCTTGCTTGGCAATATGCGCCGCACGACCGATATCTTCATATGAAGAGTTGGTACAGCTTCCAACCAAAGTCGCTTTTAACTGAACGGGGTAACCTTTTTCTTTGGCTTCCGCTGCCATTTTTGAGATGGGTCGTGCCAGATCAGGGGTATGCGGTCCCACAACATGTGGTTCAAGAGTGGACAGATCGATTTCGACGATTTCATCAAAGTATTTTTCCGGAGACTGATAGACCTCAGGGTCTGCCACCAACATGCTCCGATTGGCTGCTGCCAATTTGGCAATGTCAGCTCGCTCCGTGATATTCAAGTATGCCACCATTTTTTCATCAAACGGGAAAATAGAAGTCGTGGCACCTAACTCAGCCCCCATATTGGTAATCGTGCCCTTGCCTGTCGCACTGATGGTTTCCGCACCAGGGCCAAAATACTCCACGATCTTATTGGTTCCACCCTTCACCGTCAGAAGGCCACAAATATACAAAATGACATCTTTTGGCGAAGCCCAGCCATTCAGCTTTCCGGTTAACTTCACGCCGATGAGTTTAGGATGGAGGACCTCCCATGGAAGACCCGCCATCACTTCCCCCGCATCGGCTCCACCGACGCCAATGGCCAACATTCCCAACCCGCCACCGTTTGGCGTGTGTGAATCGGTTCCAATGATCAATCCTCCAGGAAATGCATAATTTTCCAACACCACCTGATGGATGATCCCGGCTCCAGGCTTCCAGAATCCGATCCCATATTTTTTCGCAGCCGAGGCAAGAAAATTATAGACTTCCCGGTTTTCATCACATGCGCGCAAAAGATCCTTTTCCGATCCGACTTCAGCCCTGATCAAGTGATCGCAATGGATAGTACTCGGAACAGCAACTTTT